>NZ_CP109000.1:7407220-8037745 GCF_036226605.1 Streptomyces sp. NBC_00704 | reverse complement strand
CCTCGGCAAGCCGAGGCCTAAAGAGCGAATTGCGCAAGCGCAATCTGATTCCGGCGCAAGCGCCGGAATGAAATTCCGCAAGCGGAATTTAAAAGGCGAGGCAATTCGCGCAAGCGCGAATTGTGGGCACCCGCGCAAGCGCGGGCACCTGCGCCGGCAGTAGGGGAGGTGCATCGCGCGCGGGCCTGTGTAGGGTTTGGGAATCCCAGCCGTCATCCGTGCAACGAAGATGACGGGCCGTCGGCCTGACGGGGTGCTGGTCCCACCGCAGTGACGGGTTCCGCTGCGCTCCACCCGAACACCTCCCCCACCCTCGAAACCGGCCGCTCACGTTCACCAATGCTCCGTCAGCATACACGCTTAACCCTCCAGGTGGCGCAGAATCCGCCACCGCATCACCCTGGGCGAGCGAACCCACTACTGGAATGGTGCATCACGCTGGCTGGCTGTGTAGCTTTTGGGGCCTGGCTGCACCACCAACCCCGGCGAAAAACTACCGGAAGAATTCGAGAGTGCGCGGCCGTTAATTGCCCAGCCACAGGACGGAAGTCCTGATATGCGAGCGCCGAAATTCGACGGGCGGAGGTACCGGATCATGCGGAGTGACGGCCACCCCCACGACCACCTTCGTCGCGACATCGATGAACCACGTCACCCAGCCCTCGACCTCCATCCGCACCGGAACTCGCTTGTGATCCCCCTCCCAGCACGCATTGCGGTGCGTAGGCGGACGCTTGCCATACACGTCATAGCGGCGACGTGCCGCCTCACCGCTCCTTCAGACCCACCCGCTCCCCCGCAGACAAATCCCGCGCCACCGCACGCTGCAACGTCGCGGGAGACGGCACCGTCCCAGCCCGTCCGTCCCTTTCGGCCTCAGCAACCAGCTCACGGTGCACGCGGCCACGTTCCCACCGCACAACGCCAACAACTCACGCATCCGCGGCGTCACCGTGAAACGATCCCGCGGCACACTCCCGGCCAAGCCGCCCGTCCGGGCCGCATGCAACCACCGCCACACCTGGGGGTCTGTCCAATGAACGGTGTAACTCGGTTGGGTTGAGTTAGCGGCGGCCGGCGGAGAGTCGGCCGTCGAAGGCGATCTCGAAGGCGTTGAGCGCCGCCTTCCAGCGGGTCATCCAGCGCTTGCGGCCGGCGCCGGTCGGATCGAGGGACATGATCGCCATGTAGACGCACTTCAGCGCGGCCTGCTCGTTCGGGAAGTGCCCGCGCGAGCGGACCGCCTTGCGGATCCGCGCGTTGACCGACTCAATCGCGTTCGTGGTGCAGATGACCCGGCGGACCTCGACGTCGAAGCTCAGGAACGGCACGAACTCCGCCCAGGCGTTCTCCCAGAGCCGCACGATCGCCGGATACTTCCTGCCCCACGCCTCCGTGAACTCGACGAACCGCTCCAGCGCGGCTTCCTCGGTCGGTGCCGTGTAGACGGGCTTGAGGGCCTTGGCGACCTTGTCCCAGTCCTGCCGGGCCGCATACCGGAACGAGGCCCGGATCAGGTGAACCACGCAGGTCTGCGTGACGGCCTGCGGCCAGACCGCCTCGATCGCGTCCGGCAGTCCCTTGAGTCCGTCGCAGACCACCATGCACACGTCTGCGACGCCCCGGTTCTTGATCTCGGTGAGGACGTGCAGCCAGTACTTGGCGCCCTCGCCGCCGTCGCCGGCCCACAGCCCGAGGATCTCCCTCGTGCCCTCGACCGTGACCGCCAGTGCCACGTAGATCGGCCGGTTCGCGACCTGACCGTCGCGGAGCTTCACGTGCACGCAGTCGATGAACACCACCGGATAGACCGGATCGAGCGGCCGGTTCTGCCACTCGGACATACCCTCGATGACCTGGTCGGTGATGGTGGAGATCGTCTGCCTGGACACGTCCGCGCCGTAGACCTCGGCCAGGTGCGCGGAGATCTCACCACGCGTCAGACCGCGGGCCGACAGCGAGAGAACCATCTCGTCGACCCCGGCCAGGCGCCGCTGCCGCTTGCGAACCAGCTGCGGCTCGAACGAGCCCTCGCGGTCACGAGGCACGTCGATCTGAACTGGGCCGACCTCGGTCAGCACGGTCTTCGACCGGACGCCGTTGCGCGAGTTCCCGCTGCCGGCCCCAGCCGGGTCGTGCTTCTCATAGCCGAGGTGGTCCGTCATCTCGCCTTCGAGCGCGGACTCCAGGAGCTTCTTCGTCAGCTGCTGGAGCAGCCCACCGGCGCCGGTGAGCTGCAGCCCGCTCGCGCGGGCCCGGTCGACCAGCTGCCCGATCAACTGATCGTCCAGCGCGTCCGGCTGCAACTCGACCGGCTGGACAGCCTCCACGGCCTCAGCCGAGACGGACACGTCTGTCATCAGGTGCTACTTCCTTGATCGGGAGTTACACCGTTCTTTTTACAGACCCGCCGAGCCACCCGTCAGTTCTGCAGCGCTCGGAGGGTGGCGTCAAGGTCGGTGGTGCGGGGCTGGTTGTGGGGGAGCCTGGCGAGGGCGGCGGCCATGCCGCAGGTGTTGGTGGCGGCGGAGAAGACCAGGCCGCCTCCGATGGCGGCGGACAGCCAGCGGGCGGGGCGCCAGCGGGTGCCGACGGAGAGACCGAGGACGACGAGGGATCCGGCGGCGAGGCGGACCTGGCGTTCCATGGGCCAGACGGTTGTGACGTTGTCGGGGCGGTGGAGGGTGTGGCCCTCGCCGGCCCAAGCGGTGGTGCCGCCGGTGAGGGTGGTGGCGGGGATGTCGGCTGCGGCGAGTTCGGTGCAGGCGGTAGTGGAGCGGTTGCCGGAGGCGCAGACCATGAGGAGGGTCCCGCGGGCTGCTGCCGCCTTGAGGGCGGGCAGGGCGGTGTGGAGGTGGTCGAGGGGAATGTTGTGGGCGCCGGGCAGGTGCCCGGAGGCGTATTCGCCGGGGGTGCGCACGTCGATGACCGTGTAGTCGTCGAGGCGGGCGGCGGCCTGGGCAGGGATGAGGGCGGTGGGGGTGCTCATGTGCGGGGTGGTTCCTTCCGTGCTGTTCCGGGAGTCGGTGGCCCGATCCCGTATGATACCCCTAGGGGTATTTATGGAGGTGGATGGTGGAGCTTGAGATGGCGGCCGACGAGCTGAAGTCGGTCCTCAATCGGCTGCGGCGGGCTCAGGGCCAGATCGCGGGGATCATCAAGATGATCGAAGAGGGCCGGGACTGCGAGGATGTGATCACGCAGCTTGCGGCGGTCTCCCGTGCGCTGGACCGGGCCGGGTTCGCGATCATCGCGACCGGGTTGCAGCACTGCATGGCCGAGGGCGGCCAGGAGGCCGGTGACCGCGATCAGATGCGGGCGAGGCTGGAGAAGCTGTTCCTGTCCCTGGCCTGACGGACGCGGTGGCCGGGGTGCTCATGCGATCACGTCGATCAGCATGAACACGGCCACCGCGAGGAGCAGCCCGGCGAAGACCTTTTGAAGGCTGTTGCCGGAGACCTTGGTGCTGAGGCGTTTGCCGTCCCAGGCGCCGAGGATCGCCGCCCCCGTGAACGGCCCGATCAGCGCCCAGTCCAGGCCGCCGCCGGTCCCGGTGCGGGCGGTCAGGGCGGCGAGTGAGTTGACGGTGATGACGAGCAGGCTGGTGCCGACCGCCCGCCGCATGGTCAGGCCGAGGACGCCCACCAGGGCGGGCACGGCGAGGAAGCCTCCGCCGACGCCGAGGAAGCCGGTCACCGCGCCGAGCCCGGCGCCTGCCCCGGCCGCCTTGCCGAGCCGTATCCGCTCCGGCGGTCGGGAGGCGGACGGACGAAACATCCGCACGGCCGCCAGTGCCGCGATCGCCGCGAACGCGACGGTCAGCACGGCTTCCGGCACACGTCCGGCGGCGGCTCCCGCGAGGTAGGCGGGGATGATGCCGGCGGCCGCGAAGAGCGATCCGACTTTCCAGGCGACGTGGCCGTCGCGGGCGTGGGCGTACAGGGCGGTGGCGGAGGTGGCGGCCACGATGATCAGACTGGCGGTGGTGGCCGCGGACGGGGAGAAGCCGAGCAGGTAGATCAGGGCGGGCACGGCCAGGACGCTGCCGCCGCCGCCGAGTGCTCCGAGGGCGAGGCCGACGACGGCCCCGGCGATGAGGGCGAGAACGAGTGCGGTCACGCTATCTGGCCGTGGTTCCCGCGTTCGTCGAGGACGGGGTGTCCGGCGGCGGCCCACGCGTTCATGCCGCCCTTGACGTCGACGGCCTGCGCTCCGCGCTGGGTGAGGAGTTTCGCGGCCTGCTGGGAGCGGTGCCCGCTGCGGCAGATCACCACCAGCGACCGGCCGGAGGCTTCGGTCGGCAGGTCGGCGCCGGCCACGAGTTTCGACAGGGGTGCGTGGACGGCGCCGGGGGCGTGGCCCGCGTTCCATTCCGGCTTCTCGCGGACGTCGAGCAGAATCGCGTCCGGCATGTCGCCGCTGGTGCGGTCGCGTGCTTGGTCCACGCTGACGCGGGGCTGGCTGCGGCGGAAGAGGAACATCAGGGTTCTCCTGCTCCTTGTGGGATCTCGTGCGGTGAGCGGGGCTGTCTGTCAGCCGGTGGTCAGGGGCAGGCCGGCGTCGGTGGCGGCGTCGAAGCCGTCGTCGACGGCGACGACGTCGCGGCCGGTGGCGTCCAGCAGGGACGCGGCGATCGCGGCCCGCATGCCGCCGGCGCAGTGCACCCACACCGTCCCCGGCGGTACCTCCGCGAGGCGGCCGTGGAGCTCGTGGATGGGAATGTGCACCGATCCGGTGATCCAGCCGTTCGCCCGCTCGGAGTTCCGGCGCACGTCCAGCACCACCAGATCAGCGGTGCCGTGTGCGGCGAGTCCGGCGAAGGTGGAGCGGGGGAAGGAGGCCGGGGCCTGTCCTGTGGGCAGCCAGTCGGCGGGGGTGCCGGTGGCGGCGGCGGCCGGGCGGTCGATGCCCACCCGCACCAGTTCGCGCTGGGCGTCGGCGAGCTGCTCGGCCGTGTCGGCGAGCAGGGTGACCGGCTTGCCCCAGGGGATCATCCAGGCGAGGTAGGTGGCGAGCTTGCCGTCGGCCTCGAAGTTGAACGACCCGGCCACGTGCCCCTCGGCGAACGCGACACGGTTGCGCAGGTCGACGACCCACTCGCCGGCCGCGAGGCGGGCGGCGATCTCCTCGGCGTCCGCGAGGGCGGGCGGGGTCAGGTCGAGCGGTGCGGAACCGGCGGCGTTGGCAGGTCCCATGTGCGTGTAGTAGGCGGGCACGTCCTCCAGGCCGGCCAGCAGGTCCGCGACGAAGGTGTCCACATCGACGGTCAGCGCGGTGTTCGCGCTCTTCTCCTTGCCGATGGTGGTCTCCTCGCCCTCGGACTGGGCCGAGGAGCAGAAGCTGCCGAAGCCGTGCGTGGGCAGCACCGCCGTCTCGTCGGGAAGGTCGGAGGCCAGGCGGTGGGCGGAGGCGTGCTGGGCGCGGGCCAGTTGTTCGGTCAGCCGCGGCTCGACCAGGTCCGGCCGTCCCACGCTGCCGATCAGCAGCGACCCGCCGGTGAAGACGACCACCGCACGTCCCGCCTCGCGCAGCGCGTAGGAGGTGTGGTGCGGGGTGTGGCCCGGCGTCGCGATCGCGGTCAGCGTCACCCCGCTGCCGGGGTCGATGTCCACACGGTCGCCGTCGGCGACGGGGACGCGGTCGAAGGTGACGTGCGCGTCGGCCGGTACGAGGTAGCGGGCGCCGGTGATCCGGGCGAGTTCGAGTCCGCCGGTGACGTAGTCGTTGTGGATGTGGGTCTCCACGACGTGGGAGATCCGTACACCGCGCCGGGCGGCTGCCGCCAGGACCTGGTCGATGTCGCGCGGCGGGTCCACCGCCACCGCCGTGCTCTCGCCGCCGGCCAGCTGCGGTTGCCGAGACCTTCCAGCTCGATGGTGTCAACGAAGAACACGCCGGTACTCCTCACGAATGGAAATTACCCGGGGGGGTATCTGTTTCCACCGTAACACCAGTACCCCCGGGGGTATATTCCAGGTCAGGGGCTGCCCCGATCCGGTACCCGCCGGACATCGGACGCATCAGCGCACCGGACGACAAGAAGGAGAACGGCCATGGCCTACAGCCGCACCGTGCACGTGGACGGCGACTTCGAGGAGACCGTGAGCGCCGTACGCGAAGCACTGGCCGGGCAGGGCTTCGGGATCCTCACCGAGATCGACGTGCAGGCCACGCTGAAGGAGAAGTTGGGCCACGAGATGGAGGACTACCTGATCCTCGGCGCCTGCAACCCGCCCCTGGCCCATCAGGCGATCCAGGCGGACCGCTCCATCGGTCTGCTCCTGCCCTGCAACGTCGTCGTCCGCACCGACGGCGACCGCATCGCCGTCCAGGCCCTCGACCCCGGCACCATGGTCACCCTGACCGGCCAGGACGCCCTCAAGCCCGTAGCCGAGGAAGCCACCCGCCGCCTCGACGCCGCCCTGTCCGCGCTCACCGGACCGCCCGCATAGTTCTCGGTCCACGCGGCGCCAGGCCACCTGCCACGTCGAACACTCGCTGCGGCCGCTCCCGGACACCGGAGGCCCTGGCAACGTGCAGCATCCTCACAAGGAGCCACCCATGAACGTCGCCGCTTTCCTCGCAGGCACCACCGGCCGGGCCGTACGCGCCGCGGCGGGCATCGCTATGATCGCGATCGGCGCCACGGCCGGAGGCGCCTGGTGGATTTTGGCCGCCGCCGGGCTGCTGCCGCTGGCGGCTGGCGTGTTCGACTTCTGCCTGATCGGCCCGCTGATGAGGATGCCGCTCACCGGCACCGCCTTCCGCCGGCGCCTGGCCCCACCCCGCTGACCTCACCCTCGCCTGCCCGGCGCGCCCGACGCCCTCAAGCCGCCCGGGCCGGGGCCGTCAGAGCACCGCGGTCCGGGCCGTTTCCGCTCCGCGACGCGGACGCCTGGCCCGTCGGGTGGCGGGCTGCGGGCGCCATGTCGCGACCAGGGCGACGGCCAGGAGCAGTTCGGCGATGTCGCCGCCGTAGTACATGATCTGGGCGCCGCCCTGGACCTGGTCGACGGGGGCGTGGATGTTGATGCCGAAGCCGCCGTACATGAGCTGGGAGATCACCGCGTGCGCGGCGATCGCCACGCCCAGCACCACCAGCCGCACCGGAACACGGGGCCGGGCCGGGGCCGGGTCGGGTCCGGCGATGACGTAGGCGAACAGGCACCCCGCGAGCAGGAAGTGGGCATGCAGCAGCCAGTGCAGCCCCATGTTCGCCGACATCGTGTTGTACAGCGGCGTGAAGTACAGCAGCCCCAGCGTGCCGACGCTGAGCAGCAGCGCGGTGACCGGGTTCGCCAGGACGTGCACCGGCCGACTCTGCACCAGGCCGGTCAGACGCCGCCCTTGTTCGGCGGGCAGGTTGCGCAGCAGCAGAGTGACGGGCGCCCCCAGTACGAGCCCCAGCGGCGCGTACATGCCGATCAGCAGGTGCTGGAGCATGTGGCCTTGGAAGTCGCCGTGCGCCCACGATGCGATCGGGGGCAGCAGGCCGGCCGCCAGCAGCGCGCACCCGGCCAGGAACCATCCGGTCCGCCACCGGCTCCACCCGGCCTGCGCATTGCGCCGCCGCGCGCGGCCCGCCAGCGGCACATAGCCTCCGGCCAGCAGCACGACGAACACCGCCGGCAACGGAACGAGCGACAGTCATGATCGGTGAGCCTACCGACGGCCCGTGCCGCTGATCTTCAGCGGGTCGGTGGACGCCTGGCAGCCGCATCCGCTCTCGCCTGAGGCCTTCGGCGCGCAGGAGCAGGAGCGGCGACGCTGTCCGAGCCACCAGGTTCCGGCGGCGAGCACGGCCAGGACGACGGCGAGGGCGGGCAGCCAGCCCACCACCGCCCCGGCGCCGGCACCGACGACCCCGGCGGTGATGAGGACGGGCAGCGCGCAGCATGCCACGCAGGCCAGAGCGGCCAGGCCCGCGAGTGCTTTCGAGGCGCGCCCGGTGCGGGGGTCAGCAGCAGGGTCCGGCATGGCGGTTCTCCTCGGCGAGGTCGGTGAAGGGGATGGGGCAGCAGGCGCTGGACGCGCAGACGGTCAGGTCGTCGCAGCCCGCGTCGACGGCTGCGGCCAGGGCGGTGCGGATGGTGGTCAGGTCCGCGACCTTCGCGTCGACCTCGGCGAGCTTGGCCGCGGCGCGGTCCTGGAGCCCTGCCACGGGTCGTCCGTGGCGGTGGCGGCCGGCCTCCAGGAGTTCCGCGACCTCCTCCAGCGTGAACCCGAGCCGCTGGGCGGCCTTGATCACTCTCAGCGCGGTGACCGCGTCCTCGCCGTAGAGGCGGTGGCCGCCGTTGCTGCGTTCCGGTTCGGCCAGCAGGCCGCGCCGCTCGTAGTAGCGCAGCGTCTGGATGTTCACCCCGGCCGCCTCCGCGACCTGCCCGCTGCGCAGACCCGTGCTCACCGCTGCTCCCGGGCAGCGGCCGTCTGTGCGGCCAGGGCGTCCAGGACCGCCTCGTGCGCCTGGTCCACCGAGATGTCCAGACGGAGCAGGTCCTGGCCGGGGGTGGTGGTGAAGGTGAAGAACGAGCAGCAGCCGCTCTCGCGTTCCACCAGGTCCCGCACCCGCTCTTCCACACCTTCTCCGCCGGCCAGGTCAAGGCGCAGACTGAGCGGCTGGGGCCTCGACATGGAGGTCAGCCGCTCGGAGAACAGCGCGTCCCACTCCGCGACCCGCAGGGGCCGCTCCTCGGGGGGCAGCGTGCAGGACTGCGGCACCCACGCCAGGTCGTTCATCGCGCTCACTCCCGTCATCGCGTCCCCTGGGCGGGGACATCACCGACGGTAAACCTGTACCTGGGTACCGGATGCAAGCTCGTGAGCATGCGCCTGGTCATTCGTGGCGGGCGAGCTTGGCCGCGGAGACGAGCAGGATCGCGGCAAGCGCCGGGATGAGCACCAAGTCTGAGAACATACCCAGAAGCAGCCCGCCCAGCACGGCACCGGCGATCGAGCCGGCGGCCATCACCATGGTGAAGCGCAGGTTGGCACCGAGCACCGCGAAGCTGCCGTCACGGCTGTAGCGGGCGAAGGCCACCAGCGGCGGCTGACCACGCGCTGATCCGCCTGGCCATCATCAGGGCCAAGGGGCTCGGTCAGCGGCGGCGGAGTTCCTCGGACCAGTGCCGGAGCTGGTCTTCGAGGTTGAGGTTGTCGCCGCGAGCCACGGTCTGCAGCAACTGCGCGCACACGGTCGCTTCGGCTGCAAGGCCGACCGGACTGCCCAGGACGGGGAAGGCGTCGTGGACCCGGGCGGCGACGTCCTCCTGGAGCAGCGAGTAGGCGTAGAGCGTGGCGGCGTCGAATCCCTCCGGAGCGCGCCCCCATCCCTCCCAGTCCAGAAGCCGCAGCGGCGCCGCGGTGAGGTTTACCCAGTGCAGGTCGGAGTGGGCGGCGGTCCAGCGGGTCACGGCCGGGGCCGGGATGCCCACGAACTCGGGGATCGCCCGGTCCATGTACTGCTGCCGTACGGCGACGCGGTCGGTGTCGACGGCCGCCACCTTCTCCAGCGTCCCGGCGAGGTCCTCCCACCAAGAGTCGGGTAGCTGGAGGTCGCGCTGGAGGACCGGGTCGTCAGACAGGACCGGCTCATCGACGCGGGCCGACAGTTCCGCCCGGTAGGCGGTGGTGTCGTCGACGGTGTCGTGGACGGCCAGGAGGGCGGGCGTCTCCGTGGCAGGAGCAGGGTCATGGGCGACGTCGTAGTCGCGGGCGAAGCGGTTGGCCTCGAGAGCCGAGCCGGACATGCTGTGCAGCCAGAACCCGTAGGCGACCGACTCCATCTGCTCTGGCGACAGGTACAACACATGCCGGTTCGTGCCCTGCTCGCGCCGGGCCCCGCGCACCCGCTCCGCCAGCCCGGACGCAGGCGGCACCCGCAATTGGTCGGCGAGGGCGACGAACAGACGCAGCGCGGTCATCTGCGCCGGGATCAGCTCCACCCGTCGCAGCCCCGGCCCGGGGTCGTCCGGGGCGGGCTGGGGACGTAGACGGCTGTAGACGAGAAGGGCATGACCGCACGGGGTCGGACGCGCCGCCCATCGCACGGGACGGCCCTCCCACGCCGACAACTCCGCACGGTCCTCGCGGCCCGCCAGCTCCACCAGTCCCCGCCCGGCGAGGTTGAACACGCGCTGCTTGACCGGGCGCAGGTCCCCATCCAAGGCCCAGCCATGGCCGGCTGTCTCCTGCCGGTCGGCCACCTCCCGCAGCACCGCTACGGCCCTGTCATCGTGCAACGTCCCCACCCCCAAGCCACGGGATCACTCGTCCGCGTTGAGCGGTCCCAGCAGGGCAACGGGCGCCGGGGCGCTCAGGTCACTGCCGCCAGCGCGCGTGTGTGGCCGCGCCGTCGTCAGAGGCCGGCGTTCGCGATGCGGCGGATCCTTTCGCGCAAGCGGAAGCGCGGGATTGTCCGCGGCACGGTCGGCGACTTCAGAGGGTGGCTGGTCTGCATCGCTCCTCTGGGAATCGTGAGCGGCAGATGATCAACAGCGCCGTATCGGCCAACCCGCACCAACGTCCTGGTCCTGTCCGGACAACGGGGCGACCCGGGCGCCGGGCGCGTCCCACCCTGACCGGACTGCCCGGCGATCACCGCACCGGCCTGATCCGCCGCCGCACCCTGGACGGTGTGCTGGGCGATCCCACCCAGCACCACCGCGAGCACCCTGTACGGGAACTACCAGAGGTCGATGGGGACTGTCCGCGACCGCTCCCACAGCGGGCGGGCATGCCCAGTCCCCTCGCAATGAAAGCACTGGCCAGCCACGGGTGTGCGGGCGCCGGGAGTGCTGATGCCGAGGGTGCCGATGGATTCCCGCAGGAACTTGGTGAGGCCTGCGATGTGGCCGGTGTGCAGCGCCAGTTACTGCCGCCTGCCGACCGTGACCTCCAGCTCGATGTCGGGCACGAGAGCGAACTCGCCGATCCGACTGTCCCCGGAGAGGCCGCGCGTCACCATATTGATCAGTGCCTGTTTCTGAACTCACCCGCTACCAAAGCGAGTTGCTCGGCAGTCAAGGGTTGCTCCTGATTGCAGAGTTGGGGGTATGGATGAGACGGCGACGGTTGCTGCGTGGGACTGCCTGCGCTGGGCTGGTGAGCGTTCTCGTCGCGGGGACGGGATGCACGGGCCTTTCGCAGGGGGCAGAAGGGCCAGCCATGTCGGCCGCTGCCCGGTCCTACCTGTCGAAGGTGTTGGACATCATGGAGAAGAATGCGCTCCTGCGCCATCAGGTCGAGTGGACAGAGGTACGCCGCCAGGCGTTCTCGCAGGCCCGGGCCGCGCAGAAGCCATCAGACACCTACGACGCGATCCGCTCCGCCCTTCGGACAGTCGGCCACGGGCACAGTTCCTTCGTCGAACCCAACCAGGTGGCAAAGAGGATCGAAGCTCCGCCCGACTCCTCCTTCCGAGGGCCGGAGGCTCGCTCGCTGGGGGGTCACCTGGCCTACGTGTCACTCCCCGCGGTACAGGGATCTGACGCGGTGTACGAGCGGTATGTGCGGCAAGGCCGTGAGGCGGTCGCTAAGGCTGACCGTCCGGGGGCGTGCGGCTGGGTCGTGGACCTGCGCCATAGCCGTCGTAGCCCGCTACAAGTTCACCGCGCAGGGCATGTTCCGCGAGACGGCCGAACATTCTCGCGTTGTCGGTGAGATGCGCGAGGACGTGGCTGCGTGACCAACCCGGAAGGGCGGATGCCTCGGTGACCTGCTGGTCGCTCAGTCCGGCCACGAGCCTTTCCAGTGTCCGGTGGGCTTCGATCACTGCTGCGACAGGAGGTTGCATGACCCTCCGTCCTACAGGGCCGGGCTCTGGTTGAGGACTGCCGGGGCCTGGGCAGCGAGTTCCTTCAGTGGTTCACCGCTCAGCCGACATACCGTCCACTCGTTCAGCAGCTCCACGCCGAGCGACTTGTAGAAGTCGATCGTCGGTTCGTTCCAGGCCAGGACCCACCACTCGAAGCGCTCGTAGCCGTTCTGTTGACAGATCGCGGCCAATGAGGCGAGCAGAGCCTTGCCATGTCCTCCACCTCGGGCGTGCGACCGCACGTAGAGGTCCTCCAGGTGCATGCCGCGCGTGCCGGTCCAGGTCGAGAAGCGGGGGAACCACAGGGCATAGCCCACGGCCCGCCCCGTCTCATCGTCCTCAGCGATCAGTGCGGAAGCAGCGGGGTGTTCTCCGAACAGCGCGTCGCGGAGCTGCTCCTGGGTTGCTTGGGCCTGCTCGGCAGCCCGTTCGTACTCAGCGAGTTCGCGGATCATCGCGCGGATCTCCGCGATGTCGTCCACAGTGGCGGCCCGGATCATGCCGGAGATCATCGGCCACCGTACCGAGCCGTGTCCACCCGATTCCGCGCCTTCTCCGCGGCGTGAACCCGACGGTGGTCTTCGCCTCGACGGGGGATCTGCGGAACACGTCCGCAGCTGGGCCGACAAGAGCCTTGCGGCGCATCAACACGCTTGTCGATGCTGCCTCGATGATGACTTCCGTCGTTGCGTTCGTCGGTGCGGCCTTCCTGGTCGCCATGGTCCCAGGGCCAAGCACGGTCGTGATCCTGCGCCGAGCGGTGGTGAACGGCCGGAGGACCGGCATGGCCACGGTCCTGGGTAACGAGTGCGGGGTGCTGCTGTGGGGCCTGGCCGCGGCCTTCGGTCTCTCCGCCCTACTGCTGGCCTCGCAGGTCACCTACGACGTCATCCGGATCGTCGGCGCCGCGGTGTTGCTGTGGATGGGAGCGCGTGCCTTGTGGCAGTCGAGGCGAGCTGGACAACCGGATCAGGGACCAGCGGAAACAGCCGCGGTGTCGCTTCGGCGGGCGTACTGGCAGGGCCTCGTCACCAACTTCGCCAATCCGAAGGCCGGCGTGTTCGCCGTGTCCTTCCTGCCGCAGTTCGTGCCGCATGGAGCCCTGGCTTTGTTAGTGAGTTACGGGTTCTGGCACAGATCTTGGGGACCGGTCGCAGAGGGTGACAGTGTCGTTCGATTGAAAGGGTGATCACGAGCCCGGCTGTCCGGCTCGAGCACTCACCTCGTAGCCTCCGCGTATGACTGCTGATCCGTTCCAGTGCCGCTGCGTCCTCTGCCATGACTACGGTGACCGAGACGAAGCGGACTGCATGGATCTGACGATCAGCGAGAACGTGCAGCGGCACGGATGGCACGTCGTGATGGTTCCCGAGGACGACATCGGTCCTGGATTCGCCTACACGATCGGCCTCGCGCACACTCACAGCGCACCTGAACCGGCCATGTTCGGACTCGATATCCACGTCATGCACCGCATTCTCAACAGGCTCGGAGAGAAGTCCGCCGCAGGCGCTGTACTGGCTGACGGCCAGAGACATCCTGACGTTGTCGACGGTCACCAAGTCGCGCTCATGCGGGTTGATCTGCGCTGGTACCGGACTTTCTTCGGACAGGCCATCGGGTTCTACCGGCGGCCTCCTTTCCCTGTGCTGCAAGTTGCGTGGCCTGACGCGGATAACCGATTTCACTGGGACGAACTGGCTGAGGTGAGGCATCGGGGGTCACAGCCTCAGTTGTGGCTGCCACCGAGTGAGCACCCTGTCGGGATCTGGACGACCGAACTCTGACTCCGTGCCGGCCAAGCAACACCGTGGCGAGAAGCTACTGGAGCAAGATCATCTTGCGGAGCAGCTCGAATCCGGCTCGGCCGTAGAGTTGCCGCTTGATCTTCTTGATGCGGTTCACGGCGCCCTCGATGCTGCCGGAGCTCCAGTCCAGGCTGAGCCCGGCTGTCACAGCGTCGAGATCCCGGAGCAGGTGGAGCGCGAAGCCAGTGAGGCCGGGTAACTGTTGGCCTCGACTGCGTCGATCCAGGCAGGGAGCGTGGAGCCGAGGCGGTCGGTGAGTATCTCGCCGAAGTCGTGGACATGCCCGGCGGCCTTGTCCAGTTCGGGGCAGCGGGCCAGGACGTCCTTCATGCCAGCGCGGTCGTCCTCGCTCAGCGCGCTGGGGTGCCGGGTGAGCCAGCCGGTCACCTGCCGCACCGTAGGCGGCCGGGGCGGCGCCTCGGACGGAGCGCCACGCAACGTGGCGATGTGCGCGCGGACCATGCCGTAGGTCAACTGACGACCGGCTGGTCGCAGGAACTCGTCGGCGGCACTCTGTCCGGCCTGGTCCTCTCCGACCGTCTCCGATCTCGACTCTCCCTCGGACCGGCATGGGTCCCCTTCCGCCCGAGCTACCTGTGGATTCCCCCATGCCACGACGTGATCCACGCCGTCCACAGCGGCGGAAGCCTTGTGCACTCCAGATGATGAACGGCGCCAGCTGGAGGGCGCCCCTCGGCTGGACCGTGTCGGAGCCCAGTGGCCCGCTCGAGCCGTTTTCCGTCGACGTGGTGCCGCTCGACACCCGGCGCTCGGGCGTACCGCTGACGCGCCGGGAGGAGGCCCGCCTGGCGGCCGCCACCAACGAGGCGTTCGGGAGGCTCATCACCGCCGGCATCGACTTCGCCGTTCTGGCAGTCACCGCGCCCAAGGGCCCGATCACCTTCGGGCCCGCCCTCAAGTCGAAGGACGACGTGCTCCGTGAGCGCGCCGAGGCCGTGATCCGGCAGTGGGAGGCCGACGGTCGCCCACTCAGCGTGATCTATCTGCCAGAGCCGATCAAGTTCCGGTCGACGCCCGGCGCCTGGATCGACACGGCCGCGCTCGAGAAGGAGCTCCGCCGCCGGTGCCGCCTCGTCCTGGATGCGACGGTCGTTCAGCGACTCTGCAACGCAATGAGGATGTCGGCTTGTGACTTCATCATGGCGGGGTCCGCCTGCGGCATGAACGTGCGCTTTTTCGACGCCGGGAGCTGGCTGCCGATGTCGGCGTCCGCCACGGCGGTAACGGTCGCCTCGCCTGCCCGGACGGTTGTGATCAAGGAATACGTATCGGACGTGAACCCGTCGAGGTCGACCGTCCAGTGCATCCGGAAACTCACCGAGGTGTCGCCCAGCGCGTCCTGACTCGCCACGCGTTCGATGTCCGCAGTCGCGGGCGTGCCGTCCGAGCCCATGAAGGCCGACGACGGGCAGGCCGTCAGAGCCTTGTTCAAGGAAGCCAGGTAAGCCTCCGCGCCTTCTGGGCGGAAGCTGGAGAACGTGAGGGTCTCGGTCGGCGGGGCGAAACCGGAAGACGATATAGGGACCCAGGCGCTGGCGGCGGACGTGGTGGGAGTGCCGGCATGTGCATTCCAGAGCGGTAGGCACGCTTCAGGCTTCACACGTGAGACGCCTGGTCCGGCGGCGGCGCTCGACTTGGGCGTGCCGGTGACCCTGTAACCCGGCAGAGCCCCCTCCACTGGCAGCGCGGCCGCCAACTCGGCAGCGCCGAGTGGGCGCGCGCCCGCAGACGGTGTCCTCGAACGATCGGAAGACGTCCCCGACCGGGGTTCCGTATCGTCCGGCCCTGAAGAACAGCCTCCGACGAGAAGAAACAGGGCGCCGGCTGCTGCCAGGGCCAAGGAGGAACGATCTCGGTTCGGCCACATGCAGATCCCCATCATGAAGTGTCGAATGGCACGGAGTGTACGCACTGATCAACTTGCGCCTGCCGGTCATGTGGCGGGCATCGTCCGTCGTCGAGGAGAGCGGTGCACGATATGTCCCGTCGCCAGGGCGGGACTTCGCTTACGACCGGGCTGCGCGACGGGAGGTGTGGTCGTCGTCGCCTGATCACCTGTCCATGATCGGACCCGCTGCGCCGGTCCGGAGAAAGTTGCGCGACTGCTCCTCGATCTTCTGATTCCGGGCGCGGCCGGCAAGGAGACGGCGCAGGCGGCGGCAACAGCGGCGGCGGAGCCGGAGCCCGCCGCGCCCTCCGACTGAGTCCGGCCGTGAACCCTTTCGGGGGCTGCGGGTAATGAGGGGTGTCGCCCATCGACCGATGAGGTGACAGCCCGTCGACAGACACGGAGACCGTGTGAACAGTCCACCCGCCAGATCCGGCGACGACGCCCGCGTCATCGCCGACTCCCTGGACCGCCCCGAGCTCTTCGGCGAGCTCTACCAGCGGCACGCGGCCGTGATCCACCGGTACGCGGCCCGTCGGCTGGGCGAGGAGGCGGCCGAGGACATCACCGCCGACACCTTCCTGAGCGCGTTCCGCACGCGCAGGCGCTACGACCTGGCGCGTCGCGACGCCCGCCCCTGGCTGTACGGCATCGCCGCCAACCTCATCGGGAAGCAGCGCCGTGCCGAGGTCCGGGCGCTGCGCGCGCTCGCCCGCACCGGACTCGACCCGGTGGCCGCGTCCTGGACCGACCGCAGTGACAGCCGGGTCACCGCCCACGCCGCCCACGGGCTGCTGGCCGGTGCGCTGGCCGGGCTGTCGCGGGGCGACCGGGACGTCCTGCTGCTGGTCGCCTGGGCCGACCTCGGCTACCAGGAGGTCGCCGAGGCCCTGTCCATCCCGGTGGGCACGGTGCGCTCACGCCTCAACCGGGCCCGCAGGAAGGTCCGTCACACCCTCGGGGGAGCCGACCCCACCCTCGTACACGACGCCACGGAGATGATCGGCCATGGATGAGATGACGACTGTCCGCGGCCTGCGGGCCGACGCTCCCGTACCCGACCACGCCCGGCTCGCCCCGGCCCGGCAGCGCCTGCTGGCTGAGATTGCCGGGCCGCGCCGCGACCGTTACGGCTGGCGGCTCAAGGCCCTGGGCGCGGTCGCCGCGGTGGTGGCCGCGGCGTCGCTGTCCACGGTGACGCTGCGAGCGGACCACTCGGCGCCGGCGAAACCCGCACCCCGGCCGAACCAGTGGGTGTACCAGCACGTCCGGATGGACGGATGGCAGTGCGCCTACACGAAGAGCGGCGGCGAGTACAGCGAGATCGGGGTGCTTGATCTGTCTCCCCACGCCGGGCGGGCCTGCAGCGCCACGCCGACGAAGTCCCAGTTGTCGGACCGGTGGGTCCGGTACGACGGCAACGCGTGGGCGGGACCGGGCTGGAGAGGGAACAGACCCGACGCCGCCCTCGGTCATCACGCCTGGGAGATGCTCGCGCCGCAGGAAATGGACGCCCTCGTGGCGACGCTCCCCGACGACCCCGACGCCGCCCTGCGGACAATCCTGAAGAAGTCCGTGCCCAGCCGGTCGAGCAGCGCGTGGCGGCTGACCCAGGCCCAGCGCGACTTCGACGAGATCCTGGAGGTCCTCTCCGGATCCGCCGACCTCCCGCCGGACAAGGCGCGCACGATCCACCGGATCATCATGGGCCTGGACGGAGTGACCGAGCCGGTGAAGGTGACCGACGGGGCGGGCCGGACCGTCCTCGCGATCGGCGTCGACGGCAACTTCCGTGACTACTCCTTCCAGCGCAACGGCATCCAGGTCCTGCTCGACCCGGAGACGTACGCCTACCGGGGCGTCCGGTGGGTGGCCGGGCTCGGCTACTACGCGGGCGGCAAGGCCTCCGGGGGGCCGTTCATCGCGAAGGGCACGGTGATCGCCATGGAGACCCGCGTCGCCACCGAGATCGTCGACGGGGCGGGGAAGCGCGGCTGACGACCACGCCACCTCGGTCGCCGCCGCGTGGTCAGGCGGCCCCGGCCAGCAGGCAGTTGACCAGATAGGTCAACTGGGCCGGGGTCCTGGCGTCGGCGCACTCGCCCCCCGCGATGGCCACCCCGAACTCGCACTCCAGCCAGCCGGTCGTCTCCAGCAGGGCCGGGGAGTCCTAGCCCAGGTCGGCATCTGCTCGCCGCCGACCCCGCGGCCGCCGTGGATCACCGCGGACTGAGGGCGCCTGCCCCTTTTTCGGCTGGTGAAGCTACAGGACCTGGACGGCCCGCAGCGCCTGGTCCACGCGGTGCATGGCGTCGGCGTCGACCGGGCCGAGACACTTCGCACCGTCTCGGCACCGTGTGCATCGCCGTCGTCTGGCTGCCCGGTGAACAGCGAGACGGTGACGGCTACCTGAATGCCGCTGGACTGGTCTAGGGCGGTGATCGACTCCTCCCACGTCCGGGCCGCCCGCCGGGGCCCAAAAGCGGTCCCAGCCCGGTCGACCGCGCACGGCCGGGCAGCAAGCACCACGTCCTCACCGACGGACAGGGGCATCCCGCTCGCGGTGTCCCTGACCGGCGGGAACCGCAACGACGTCACTCAGCTCCTGCCCCTGCTCGACAAGGTGCCGGCTGTCGCCGGGGCTGTCGGCAGGCCGCGCCGACGGCCCGACATGCTCTTTGCCGACCGCGGCTACGACCACGACAAATACCGGCGCCTCCTGCGCGAGCGCGGCATCCGGCCGGCGATCGCCGAACGGGGACAACCGCACGGCACCGGCCTGGGCACCGTCCGCTGGGTCGTCGAACACACCATCGCCTGGCTCCACGGCTTCCGCCGACTCCGCATCCGATGGGAGCGACGCGACGACATCCACGAAGCCTTCCTCGGCCTCGCCGTCTGCCTGATCACCCACCGCCACGTCCAACGCCTATGTTAGCCTCGCGCTTTCATGAAGCGGGCTGTCCGGCAGGCGGTCAGGAAAGCAGAAAGTGCCTCTGACCAGCAAGAATGAGGATTGTCGAGGTCCTTGTTCCTGCCACCGCCGGAGGCACTTCCCAGGTGAAGCACTCTATCGGGTCCTATCCCCGTGTCCGCGTCCAGGACGACGGCCGCCAGGTCGTCTCCCAGGCCGGGACGGTCCTGCTCGTCGAAACGGCCCGCAAGTCCGGTCTTGACCAGGTCATATCGGCAGCTCTGGCGCCGTGGCGCAAGCCGCGGGCCGTCCACGATCCCGGTAAGGTCCTCCTGGATGTCGCCCTGGCGGTCGCACTGGGCGGGGACTGCCTCGCGGATGTCGCCATGCTGCGGGCCGAGCCGGCCGTCTTCGGTCCGGTTGCCTCCGACCCGACCGTCTCCCGCCTGATCGACACCCTCGCCGCCTCCGGCGAGAAAGCTTTGCAGGCGATCCGGTCCGCACGCTCCGAAGTCCGTGACCGTGTCTGGTCGTTGGCCGGTGAGAATGCCCCGGACACCAATGGTCAGGTCGTCGTCGATCTTGACGGCGTCCTCGTGATCGCGCACTCCGACAAGGAGGACGCGGCCGCGACCTGGAAGAAGACCTACGGCCACCATCCGCTGACAGCCTTCGTCGACCACGGCCCGGGCGGAACCGGCGAGCCGGTCGCGGCCCTCCTCAGGCCGGGGAACGCGGGCTCGAACACAGCAGCCGACCACATCACCACCGCCCAGCTCGCCCTGGCCCAGCTGCCCAAGCGCTACCGGCGAGGGCGGCAGACGCTGATCCGCACGGACTCCGCCGGCGGCACCCACGACTTCGTGTCCTGGCTCGCCAGGCGAGGACGATGGCTGTCCTACTCGGTCGGCATGACGGTCACCGAGGCGATCCACGAACACGTGCTGAAGGTCCCCGCCCCGGCCTGGACGGCGGCCGTCGAGACCAATGGTGAGGTCCGTGACGGGGCCTGGGTCGCCGAGCTCACCGGCAAGCTGCTGGACGGCTGGCCGGAGGGCATGCGACTGATCGTCCGAAAGGAACGACCCCACCCCGGAGCCCAGTTGAGGATCACGGACGCGGACGGCATGCGGATCACGTGCTTCGCCACCAACACCGCCGGCCGGCCGATCGCCGAACTCGAGCTCCGCCACCGGCTGCGGGCCCGGGCCGAGGACCGGATCCGGGCCGCCCGGGCCACCGGCCTGCGCAACCTGCCCCTGCACACCACAGCCCAGAACAAGGTCTGGCTCGAGATCGTCCAGATCGCCCTCGACCTGCTGGCCTGGATGCCCATGCTCGCACTCACCGGCAAGGCCAGGCTCTGGGAGCCCCGCCGCCTGCGGCTCCGCCTGTTCACCGCGGCCGGACAACTCGTCACCACCGGCCGCCAGCGGATCCTCCGCCTGGCCCGGCACTGGCCCTGGACCGGCCACATCACCGCCGCCCTCGAACGGCTCGCACTCCTGCCGAACCCCGGCTGACCAGCGGATTCACCCATCCCTACGACAGCCCTTCACTCCCCGGAGCAGTGGAACCCGGCGCCGCCCCGAGACGACACTCGGGCCCTCGGCCTGCCCACCCCCAACTCACGGCACGAAAACGGGCCACCGACTCCGTCGGCGGCCCGTCACGAAACTTCGAGGTTAGGAGTTCTTAGTGGACGTTAAGTCCGATCTTTCTCGGTTCGTGATCGCTCGATCGAGCCGATGATCACGGCCTGGAAACAGGACCGGGTGGCACGGTCAGCGACCGGAGATCCTGGATCCTGTGATCTGCGGGAGGTCGTGAACGTGATCTTCTATCAGAACCGGACGGGCTGCCAGTGGCGTTATCTGCCCCATGACCTGCCGTCCTGGTCGGCGGTGTTCTACTACTTCGGCCTGTGGCGCCAGGACGGGCTCGACCAGCGGATTCAGGAACTCCTGCGCTGCCAGGTACGGGAGAGAGCCCGGCGATTAGAGGACCCGTCCCTCGTGATCATCGACACCCAGTCCGTCCGCGCGGCCGCGGGTGTCCCGAAGACCACGACGGGACTGGACGCCAACAAGAAGGTCTCGGGCCGCAAGCGGGGACTGGCCGTGGACGTGCTGGGGCGTCGAAGCCCTGGTCCTCACCCTGGAGCGGCAACGCTGAAGAAGCTCAATGGTTATCTCGAACCTGCATTTCCCACGGCGGGCTACAAGGACCAGTTCCCCGGGTAGACATTGATTACTCTTCTCGGGATTACTGACCTGAAGAGGGAAATCGATTCAGTGATCGATTCCAACTCATAGAGCGAGCGAAGAAACTCCCGAAAGTTCGACTCACAAAAGTTCGAGAGACCAAAAATAGCGAGAATAAGGGGAGTCTCATCAGCCTCAACCACGTCCGCATAGCAATCAAGAAACGCGTCCCAATTTTCGCCGTAGTATTCTGGAAACTTATAAATCTTGCCGAGCAACACGAGGAATTTATGCTCCGTGACAACATTTGTCGCGTCAACCTCCAGAAGGTCGACACCGGCGCCGCCAAACTCACCTCTAATTCGCCTATATTCTTCTTCCTTAATCAGGAATGGACGCTGTCCTATATTGAGGCTCGCCGCTCCGAGGTCTTCCCACCGGGCCAGCCTTCGACGTGCCGCGACCACATAGGGGTCGTCCGTATCGGCGGGAGCCGACCTCAGCAGCGCCCACTTTCCTCTCGCGCCGTTATCTTCCATACCGCCCACAGTTGCACTCTTCCCTAATAGGTGTCCACGAGCCGGACTTGTAGTGGGGCGTGTATCAGGCTTCACCCCTCTGTCCGATGACGATGCGCCCCATGCCGCCCCGCCTTGCGCCAGCCTCAGTCGGCCAGACGTCCATCTCGGTCCAGTAACCGAGAGGCTTATCACTTCCGCCACCGGGGATGTTGTGCCCCCGATATACGCCGACGTTGTCCACGTCGATACCGCCTTGCATAACGCCAGCCGGAGGCTTACCGGTCTTATCGAAAGCATCTACAACAGTCTGTATCTGATCATGCAGGTAGTCGTCAACCGCCTCGAGATTCAGCGGGCAGCTGTTGTGAACGAGAACGGGGGCCGCACCTACCAGCACATAGTACGTGTGGAGGTCGCCGACTGTGAGGTTCCAACGGTTGGCGGATCCCGGTGTGGGCCGCGCGGAGATGACGTAAGCGTGGTGGCCGGTGGCCGTGTTGAGAGTGTCGCCGCGGTGGAGGTCACCGGCGGGGACCCATGCGTGAGTGGAGTCGTTCCAGAAGGGATGGTTGGCGGTTGTGTGGAGAGTGGCGGTTTTGCCATCCTCGCCGCGAAAGGTCAGATCGAGCAAGTCGTAGTCGCGGTTGAGCAACACGTGTTGGACCGTGCGGGCGCCTACGTGCTTGCCTGTCTTTTGATCGGCTGCTTCGACCTTGTCGCCGACCTCAATCTCACCGATGGGCTCTGTCTTGCCACCCTCCATGATACCGGCGTGTCTGGTGAGAAACTGCATGGACGGCCTCGGGAGCCGGACCCTCGGGAGCCGGTGCTCCCCTCTCCGAACCTAATGCCTTCGCCAGCGGCCAGAGCCATGACGAAATCGTCAGCAACCCCTAGGGCGCGTTCCCAAACCCGGGCATCCTTCTTGCATTCTTCCTCATTTATGACGCAGTAGGTGGCAGCAATCTCCTTTGCTCCGGCTACATCATCCGGGTGGTCAAGGTAATAGGAATATGCACGATTACAGGCGAGGCGGCCGTAGCAAACAGTTTCCGGTTTACCGAAGACATTCGTTTGCGGTGCCCAGTAACCGCCCCCCGTGGCTGTGAGCTTGTTACTGCTGAACTGATAGTAGGAACTCCCCAGCCTTCGCGCGTTGTTTGACGACGGGGTTGTTGAAGCTACCCAGCCCTGGTGTGTGCCGGCCTTACTGTTACTGGGGGTGCTACCCGAGTTGGCGTGGTCACGCATCGCGGCGTTGACGCTGGCCCTGTTTCCCGGTGTGGCATTTATGCATGACGGGCAATTACGTGTCGGGCAGTCAGGTCCTGCGCAGAGCCCGGAGGGGTCACTGTTCGTGATCGGATTGCCTGCGGCGTAAGCGTAGCCGGCGAGTTGTTGGTCGTCAGTGGTTTCGAAAAGGGGGTCGAGGCTGGTGAAGCGGCCGAGGGTGGGGTCGTATTGGCGGGCGCCGAGTTGAGTGAGGCCGGTGTTCGCGTTGTCGGGTGCGTTGAGGAAGCCTCGGTTGTCGATCCAGGTGACCGCGGTGCCGCGGGTGCCGCCGTAGGGGGTGAACTGGCGCCATGTGGGGGTTTGCGCGGTGGAGTCCAGGTAGAGGCCGCTGGTGCCGTGCGGGTCGCTGATCTGGAATTTGTAGTTGGTGCCGGTGCCTGTTCGCACTACGGTGCCGCCGCCTGGCAGAGGTCGTGTCCAGGAGTGGCCGGTGGTCGCGATCGGAGCTTCAGAAGGCGGGATCGGCCGCTGCGGCCGGCGCAAGGCAGTTCGACCGGGACGCCAGGTGCTCTACCAGTTGGTCAGGTCCACGAGGAGATCGCAGTGTGGGTCGTCCGAGGACGGCCTGTGGTGCTGGGCTTCCCCGATGAGGCTCGGAAGGGAGGCGATCAGGGCGGTGGTCGTGTCGGTCAGGCGAACGTCGACACCGACGATGCCTGGGCGGTCGGGACGCTGCACGTACAGGCGCAGCAGGCTGTGCTCCAGCATCAGGAACCCGACCAGGAAGGGGTTGTCCTCGTCGCCTGGGTCGGACAGGGCGCGTACGACGGTGAGGGTCTGGCCGTACTCGTCTTCGGGGTCCGGGGTGATTTCCTCGGGGTGGAGGCGGATGAGTGTCATGCCCATGGTTTCGCTGATGTCGCTCGTCCCGTAGAGCTGAGTGCCCGTCAGCACCGTGCGCAGGAGGCCGGGGATGTAGTACGGGGCAACGGTGTCGTGGGGGATCTCGTAGAGGAAGGTGGTGCCGTCCTCGTTGTCTCCGGCATGGACGGCAACACGGACGGCGCCGGGGGCGGGCAGAACTCCGTGAAGCCGGCACCCCTCGGCCAGGGGGCTGTTGAGGTAGTACAGCAGCAGACGGCTGACGGCCGCTTGCTGCTCACGGTCTTCAGAGTCGATCACTGGTTCATCCATGCGGGACACTTGTTGTGGGGCTGGTTGCGGCAGAAGGCATTGATGACGCCGATCTTCTGTCCCCGACCGGCATCGTACTTCTGGACCGTTGTC
Organism: Streptomyces sp. NBC_00704; assembly: GCF_036226605.1. NCBI lineage: Bacteria > Bacillati > Actinomycetota > Actinomycetes > Kitasatosporales > Streptomycetaceae > Streptomyces > Streptomyces sp. NBC_00704. Next base: position 8,014,057 of record NZ_CP109000.1, on the reverse strand, counting down.
TTACGCGTGTACTGAACGATTACCACGAACTTGACCTGGGCCGGGTGCCCGCCGGTCCTGATGGCGACACCGTCGTACTCCAGGCGTCCGTGACCGTTGTCCCGGTCGACCTTGTCACTGCGGCGACCGACGGCAATCCGTGCGCCGACGCGCTGCGGGAGCTGGGCGCACGCTGGGACTGCGTGTTCACCGCTCTGCCTGGCGTCAGCGCGACGGCGCGGATGGTGAACGAGGAGCGGTGACCGGGCGTGCCTGTCGGCCGGAGCCCCGAGTGGCAGAGCACAACGTCCGGCATTTGAGTGGTCGCGTGCCTGTGCTCCGTCCGGGGTGGGCTCCATGACGGGCACCCGTCGTCGCAGAACTCCTTCTACACTCGAACAGGTTCGGCGCACCCAGAGAGGAGTCTCCAGGGTGCCGGAACCCGGTGCCAGCTTCATTACACCGCGGCTATGCCCTCCATGCCGGAGTCGGCGAAGGCGGGCAGACCGGTGGCCGTGGTGACCTTGGTGAGGGAGCCGTTCTTACCGACGCGGAAACCGTCGACGGTGCCGGAGGTGCCGTTCTGTACGTACAGGAACTTCTCGTCCTGTGTCACCGCCAGGTCGATGACTCCCTGGGACATGGCTGACGGCGGGGTAGCGATGCCGACGTCGTTGGTGAGCGCGAGCCTGCCGTGCCGGTCGGTACGGTAGCCGGTGACGGTTGAGTTGCCGGTGTTGCCGCCGTAGAAGAAGTCCCCGGCACGCTCGAGCCAGCACAGCGTGTTCTGGCCGTTGGTCAGGGGCCTCTGGACGACCTTGAGGCTGCCGTCAGCGCGCACCTTGTAGGTACTGACCGTCGACTTCTCGGCCTCTGCCACCAGCATACGGCCCGCCGTATCGAAGGTGACCGCGAACGGCACGCCGCCGGCCGAGTCGTTGATCTTCGCGCGATGCGCGGGGCGTCCGTCGGGTCGTATCGGGAACACCTCGATTGTGTTGGCCGACTTCGTGGTGACGACCAGTTCACGGCCGCCCGGAGTGAAAACAACCTGGCCGGGCGAGCTGCTGAACAACGGCACCTTGTCGTTCTTCAGCCCCAGGGAGCGATATGAACCGCCCAGCGGCTTGAGTCCGTTAGCGGTGATCTTGAAGCCCTGGACACTGCCTGCACCTCCCGCGTTCATGACGTAGGCGAGGTTGCCGGACACCGCGATCGACGAGGGGAAGTCTCCGCCCGAGCGCACCACATGCCGGTCCGTCAGCTTCTGTCCCTCAACCCTGAACGAGGTCACGGTGCCGCTGCCCGCGTTGACTGCCAGCAGCAGATGCGAGCTGCGGTCGTAGACGAGTGAGCCCTGGGAGGCGAGGGAGTCGGTGGGTGCGTCGACCTGGTCGCCGCCCTGCCCGCCGGTCGCGTAGGTGTTCGAGGCCGTCAGCTTTCCGTCCTCGTCGCGCTTGAAGACATGGATGGTGTTTCCGGCGAGCTCGTTGCCCTGCACGAAGACAGCGTGGTCGGCTCCCGCCTTGGCACTCTTCGTTGTCGCGCTTTCGCCTGCGCGGGGGACTTCGTCCGCCGAGGCGATGGCCACCGTGGTCGCGACCGCCGCCGAGGCGAGGATCCCGGCCCCGGCGATGGTCATCCGGACCTGCGTTTTCGACCTGCGCCTGTTGTGCCTGCTCACGTCTGACTCCTCGTACCTCGCCGCCACCACCGGCCGGTGACGTGCAGAGCAAGAGTCGCCTGTGGGGCGGATGAGTTGAACGTGTTTGGTCTCTGCGTCAGCTTCTCGTAAGAACTTCCGCTCGCCCCGGAAGACTCGATGCCGGTCTGGTGTGCAACTGACGATCAACGATTACGCCTGGGTCGTGGTCTTCTGCTTGAGGCGTTCGTAGGGGGCCTGGCCGCCGAGGCCGCCGTGGGCCAGCCGTTGACCGTGGCGTTGACGGTCGCCTCGTGCCCCGCGTTCAGCAGCAGCACGGCCGTCGAGATCAGTTCCTGCTCGGTGAGCCGGTCGCCCTCGTCGTGCGCGGCGATCAGACCGGACACCACCGGGGCGGCGCGGGCGCGAGCGCGGTCCGGATGGGAGAGGCCGCGTGGGCGGCGGAGCGGGCGGCACAGCATCGGTGGGCCAAGGTGGTTCTGCCGCTCCTGGCGGCGGCCGCCGCGGTGGTCGGCTGGGCCGTGGGCACCGTGGGGAACTGGCAACTCGGCCTGGTGGCCGCGCTCGTCGTCGGGCTCGGCGTCCGGCGCCTATACCGGCGGGCCCACAACAGCTGGGCGGTGGGTGCCGCCGTAGAGGCGCGGACGGCCAAGCTGCTGGCCCCGCTCGTCCGCCGGGGCCACGCGGTGGTGCTTCACGATCGGGCGGCCAGGGAGCGCGCCAACCCGGACCACCTGGTCTTCACGGCCGCTGGCGCCGTGTACGTCGAAACGAAGAACTGGACGTCGGACAAGTCCCAGCTGACCGTGCAGGGTGGCACCCTTCGCCCGGCCACGCTTCAGCGTAGGTGCATGCATACAGCGCTGTATGGGGCTGTTGGAGGACGCGGGACCCGACGGGCTCTGGGGACGCCGGGTACGAACGTCGCACAGGCGACACTGAGCCAGGTCGGGATGCCACGAACCGTGGAGCGGATTGATCGCTTCGAACGAGTGAACATCGGCGTGGGTGCCTTTGCGGTCCACGATTCTCCTGTTATCCGGGCATCGGTGTCTTGTCTCGTCGGCTGCGCAGCAGCGGCGCGAGGGAACGGGTGTCCTGCCGGTCACTCGTTCGTTGATCTCCGTCTCGGCCGGTCCGGCCCGTCTGCATCCTGAGATCGGATCACGGCGACCTCACGTTTCGCCGCCCTTGGCCCCGGCCGGGCCACTCGTCCCGCCTCCTGGCGGACCCGCCTGCTCCAGGCATGCCCGCCTGGGTCGGCTTCGTCTTCGACCGAGCCACCGGAGTACGACACGTGAACCACCGCACTCGCAGCACTTTGTCCGCGCTGGCACTGACTGCGGCTGCCGCTCTGGCGCCAACCGCGGCCACCGCCGCCGAGGACGTCGGCCCCCGCGCGGTACCGGCCACATCCCTGCCCGCCCCGTGTACCGGCGAGTACCAGGGAGATGCGCGGCTGGGACCGCAAATCCTGCCCCGCTCGTGGGAAGCACCGGTCGGGCCGTTGCTGAAGCACTATCAACGCATGGGTGAACTGTCCCCGCGGGCTTTCCTGGGCAAGTACTGGAAGGACGACAGCCCGCAGGGACCGGGCGGGTGGAAGTACCCGCCGAACGACGGGTTCGCCGAGACCAACTCCGGCCAGGCCGACAAGCACGTCGAGGTCCTCGAGCCCGGTGAAAGCCTGGACCGCTTCGGCTCCGAGTACGGCTCGTACCTGGCCCCTGCCGGCGACTCCTACGCCAAGCGGGCCCTGCCGCCGCAGAACCTCAACACCCGCGACCCGAAGTACCCCTGCGACTACCACCGCTACGCCGTGAAGCAGCCCTTCCTCGTCTGGCAGGGCCGCATCGCCCCCTGGTTCGAACAGCCCGGCGGCGGCCAGCAGATCAAGCTCGACCCGGCCCTCCTCGACCCCGGCACGGGTGAGCGACTGAACGTGAAGTGGCTGCTGGACCACGGCTACCTCGCCCCTTCCGCCGGCTGAACCCGGCCGGCCGGTGGACCGCAGATGTCTGCGCACCGTCCTGCGCGCCCGGGGCGTGCGGGACGGCCACTACTACATCGAGGAGGTCCACCAGCCCTCCCCCCTGCCCACCGACTTCATGTATCTGCGCCGGTCACCTGCCCTTGCAGGCATGTGGGAGACCGGCGCCTACGAGCGAGGCACCTGAGAAGTCACCGCCCAGCACACACGCGAAGAGGACGCATGCACCTACCTGCTGCGGTTGCTGACCGACGACTGATGGGTCCGGCCGGCACACGTTGTCGTCATTCATACGACCAGGCCTCTCAGTTGTTGTACGCGGCTGACGTGAGATGCCATCCGTGGTTGTCGCCCAACCAGGACCACACACGCTCCAGATCAGCCCTCCTCATGCCACCAGCACCGGACCGAGCGGCGTGGGAGACGAAGACTCGTTGCTCAGATTCTGGCCGTGACAGCCGAAGGCCGCTTCCTCGCCCCGTTCCCGGCGAGCGGTGTCGAACACGGCTCCGGCGAGGCTGCTGATCCCGGCCACCGGGCCAGCAGATCACTCCGGAGCGCGCCTTTCCCCGCGGTCGGGCCGCGCCGGTTGGCCGGCCGGTTGTGCTTGCCGAGTTCTTCCGGCACCGCCGCGATGCGCGACGTTCACCCCCGTGCGGAAATGGAGGCGAGGTGTCGACCGGTCCGGCAGGCGGACGCTAGGGAGCCCGAGGCAATGGGAAAGTGGAAGGCGCTGGCCGTGCTGGGCACGGCCCAGTTCTTGATGGTCCTCGATACCGCCGTGATGAACGTGTCCATCAGCCGGCTGGTGGAGGACTTCCACACCACCGTCACCGCGATCCAGACAGTGATCGCCCTGTACGCGCTGGTGATGGCGGCGTTCATGATCACCGGGGGCAAGCTCGGCGACCTGCTCGGCCGCCGCCGCGCCTTCGGTCTCGGGCTCGTGGTCTACGGGGTCGGCTCGGCGATCACAGCTGCTGCGCCGGTGCTGTGGGTGCTGGCGCTGGGCTGGTCGGTCATCGAAGGCCTGGGCGCCGCGATCGTCCTGCCCGCCTTGGCGGCGCTGGTCGCGGGATCCTACCGAGGCCGGGATCGCGCGCTGGCCTACGGGGTCATCGGCGGGCTCTCGGGCGTCGGCATCGCCGTCGGGCCGCTCCTGGGCGGATGGGTGACCACCTATCTCACCTGGCGGCTGGTCTTCGTGGGTGAGGTGGTCGTGGTCGTCGTCATCCTCGCGCTGCTGCGCTGGATCGAGGTCCCACCGGAGGCCGCCCGGCGGGTGCGGCTCGACGTCGTCGGCGCGGTGCTGTGCGCGGTGGGTCTGGCGGGGATCGTGCTCGGCATCCTGCAGAGCAGTTCCTGGGGCTGGCTGCGGCCGAAGGAGTCGCCGTTTACCGTATTCGGGTTCTCCGCCACGCTGTTCGTCGTGGCGGCGGGAGGCGTGGTGCTCAGCCTGTTCGTCAGCTGGGAGCGGCGTCGGGAGTCGCGCGGCGCGGACCCGCTGGTCCGCCTGGAACTGTTCCGGGTGCCAACGTTGCGGGCCGGGCTGTTCATGCTGCTGATCCAGAGCACGGTCCTGCTCGGCCTGTTCTTCGTCATCCCGCTCTACCTCCAGGTGGTCCAGGAGTTCAGTGCCTTCCAGACCGGTCTGCGGCTGCTTCCCGTCTCGGCGACCATGCTGGTCGCCGCCATGAGCGGCTCCGCGCTGGCCCGCGTCGCCTCGCCCCGGACGGTGGTGCGCTGCGGTCTGCTCGTCATGCTCGGGGCCGTCGTCTGGCTGCTGGCCACCGTCAAGCCGGTGATCGACGACCTCTCCTTCGCTGTTGCCATGGCCCTGCTCGGGCTCGGCATGGGTCTGCTGGCGTCACAACTGGGCAACGTCGTTCAGTCCAGCGTGGGCGAGAAGGCACGCAGCGAGGCGGGCGGCCTGCAGAACACGGCCCAGCAGTTCGGCTCGGCTCTGGGCACGGCCCTGATCGGCGCCATTTTGATTGCCGCCCTCGCCGGAGCGTTGAACAAGCAGATCGAGGCGGACCCGCGGATCTCCCAGGCGGTACGTCAGCAGGTCGGCGTGGCGCTCGAGGCCGGAGTGCAGTTCGTGCCGACCGACCAGGTGTCCACCGCATTGAAACAGGCGCAGGTGCCCCCCGACCAGGCCCAGCATCTCGTCGATGCGTACGCCGCCGCGCAGCTCAACGGGCTGAAGGCCGCGATCCTCGCGGCGGGCGGCATCACGCTGTGCGGCTTCGGCTTCACCCGCCATCTGCCCGCCCGGCGGCTCACCGCGGAGAAGGACGTCCCGAGCAAGCAGGGGTGAGCTCCGGGCGCACTCTGCAAAACCGGAAGCCGTCGTGCAGGTGGGGTGAGCGGGCCACCGATCCCTTTATGCGCTGGCACGAATACCGCCGCCCTGTGTGGCCACGGGAAACAAGCAGCTGACGTAGTGCAGCACCCGCCGTCAGGGCGCTGTGGCTGCCAGAACCCGGTAGGCGCCTCCGGGCCATGGGCGCACAAAGCCAGCGAGGCTGGCAGAACAAGCACCGTTGCCGTACCAGGCCTTCTTCCGGCTCGTGACTTCTCCGGCTCGTGAATTCTGTGAGAAGCATTGACGCCGGCGGCCGGATCTCTATGAGGCTCTTCGAGTTGGCCACCGATCGGGTGATGGGCCGTGAAGCGCAACGCGCGAGGCCCCCGGGCTGTTGATCGAGATGTCTGACGTCTCAACCACGCTGCTCAGGGGCCTCATTGGTCATCTATCCTGCCGCACTCGACCTGCCGCATGCACTCGTGGAGTGGGTCACCATGCTCATCGTCACCCGTGAGGGCGACCGACGCTGCAAGCTCCGCCCGTCCCAGCGCGCGATGGTGGCACTGGTGTACCTGCGCGAACACACCACTCTGGCGAAGATCGCCGCTGGATTCGGGATCAGCGAGTCCACCGCCCACGCCTACACCAGCGCGGTCGTCGGCCTGCTCGCCGCACGTGCACCGGGCCTGTTGAAGACGCTGCGCGAGCACGAACCCGACTTCGTCCTGCTCGACGGCACCCTCGGCGAGCGCGACCGGGTCGGCGACGGCCGGGCCGACTACTCCCACAAACACCGGCGCCACGGTGTGAACGTGCAGGTGGTCACCGACCCCGGCGGCCGGCTGCTGTGGCTCTCGCCCGCCCTGCCGGGCCGCACCCATGACCTGACCGCCGCCCGCACCCACCGGATCAACCGGATCCGCGAGCGCCAGGGCGTTCCCATCCTGGCGGATCTTGCCTACCAGGGCGGTGGCCCCTGGCTGACCACGGCCATCAAGCGCAGACCCCTGCAGGAACTCACCCCCACCGAGAAGACCGTCAACCGGGCCCTGGCCGCGGCACGGGCACCGGTCGAACGAGGCGACGCCCGCCTGAAGTCCTGGCGGATCTTCCGCAGAGCCCGCTGCAGCCGAACCGCATGACGTCAATCGCCAAAGCCGTCCTCACCCTGGAGCGGCAACGCTGAAGAATCTCAGTAGTCGATCTGACGTGCTGCTGTCAGGGTCTCAGCGTTCCGCCTCTGGTCAACCGGGTTAGCGGGCTGTGATCGCACGACGGGCGGCATCCCAGACCGCCTCGAATTCTTGCGCGGTCAGTTGATCGGGTTCGTGTCCCTCCCACTGTGAGACAGGGAGCTCAGCAGTAGCCCCGAACGTTTTTTCGTACTCGGCCAGACCCCCTGCCTGCTGGGCACGCTGCCATTCGTCCAGGGACGCAGCCGCGGTCGGGGTCAGTTCGGAACCCTGGAGTTCGACCTGTCGGGTCACCCAGCCGCTGGCGTCGACCTCGAAGTAGAACCAGATGGCTTCCTCGTCCCAGAAGCACTGCATCCACGTCGTCACCGGTCGGCCTGCCTCTGCGACAGGGCAATGCGGCGCCGTACGAGATCGACATCCATGATCTTCACGGTGAGGGTGTCGCCGATTTCGATAACGTCCTGCGGCGTTTGATCCAGCTCGTCGGTGTGGACGAGCCCCTCAAAGCCGTCCTCTCGGTCTTCGATGCGGACGAAGACACCGAACGGCACGATCTTGGTGACGGGCCCTGTGACCACCTGGCCGATCCTCTGCGCTACCTGCGGCCATGGGTCTTCCTGCACTGCTCGAAGCGACAGCGGCACTCGCTGCCGGACCATGTCGACGTCGAGTACCTCAGCTATGACCTCCTGGCCGACGCTGACGACGTCGGACGGGTAGTTGATCGGACGCCAGGACAGTTCCGGAATATTGATCATCGCGGTGAAGCCGCCGATGTCCACGAAGGTGACGCCGAAACTGGCGATGGACGTCACCGTGCCGGTGACGACCTGGCCGCGGCGCAGGGTCTTCAGGAACGCCCAGTCCCGGTCGCTGGGTGTCGGCTCGGTCTGCCAACGCGCGCGGAGTACCCCGTCGCTGTCAGGCAGCACGGCGGTGAACAGCGGGAGATCTTCACCGGCGTACATGGATACGACGCCGGCTCCACGCGCGCCGGCAAGCTGGGAGGGCACGTCCTCGAACTGGGTCTCGTCCGCGACCGTGCTGGTGATCTGCCCGTCTTCCTTCTCCCAGATGATCTTCACCAGCCCTTCGTCGGGCAGGGCGGCCACGGCCGTGTCGACGTCGGTGAGCAGGTCCGGCCAGACGGCCAACTGTGCGCGTGGAGTCAGCTGGGAGCGCACGGTCGCGATGTTGTCGCGGCTCAGGCGGTGCCACCGGGAGGCGTTGAAGGCGAAGGTCTCCTCCAGGAACGTGGCGCGGTGGGCGCTGACGGTCCAGCCAAGGCGGGCCCAGAAGTCGGCGTCGGCCGGGCGCTGCACGTATGCGGGGTCGTCGGGGGCGAAGTCGTACGGCGATGCGTCCAGGCGTTGCGGGAACAGGCCGAGAGCTCGGGTGCGGGTCAGCGCGGCTTCGCAGGGCCGGCTGCTGCCGAGGTAGAGGTACTGGTCCCAGCCGACGTGCACCGTGAACTCCCCCTCGACTTCCAGGCGGCACCAGGCCCCGTTGTCGCGGAGCATCGCTCGGACAAGCTCCAGGCCGACACCGATCGGCACCAGTGCCCCGTCGTGGAACCCGGCGGGGCCGGCGGGGAAGAGGCCGGCCAGGCCGTCGCCGTCGACCGGTGGCTCCAGGCCGAAGTGGACGAAGCCTGCGAGCTCCGGCTCGCGGATGGCCAGCTGGTCGACGCAGCTGTCCTCGGCGAAGGCGGCGACGGCCTGCAGGTAGGCGGCTTCGACCGGCCCGTGGTCGCTGGTCGTGTCCTCAGTGCCGGCGTAGCGGCCGTGGTGGTCGCGATCGGCGGGGTCGTACTTGGTGACCTGATAGACGTAGGGCAGCACGTCACTGCCCACCGGAGGTCGACCGCGTGGCTGCGTTCTGGTGGCGTTCAAGAACGCGGTAGACCGTGGCGCGGCTGACGGAGAAGAGCTCGGCGAGGTCGGCGATGGTGTACTCGCCGGACTGGTGCTGCTGGACCAGGTGGCTTTGCTGGCGGGCGGTGAGCTTGGGCTGCTTCCCCTTGAGCTTGCCCTTGGCCCGCGCCACCGCCATGCCTTCACGGGTGCGCATGCGCAGGAGATCGACCTCGAACTCGGCGAAGCTAGCCCGGATGTTGAAGAACAGCGGCATGATCCTTGTCGGCGTCAGCGACAAGGTCGAGCCGGGCACTGACCGCGTCGTCGGCGTTGACGCCCAAGACTTGATCGACAGGGTCGCCAGCGGCTGTCGTGAGAAGTTCGCCCCTCCCTGGGAGCCGACCTTCATCCCTGTCCCTTTCGGCGACGGCTCCGGACTCAGCGTGGTGGTCATCCGGGTCGACGCCAATACCGCCCCCCGTCCCCTGCTGATAGACCTGAAGGCCCCGATCCGACTGAGCGGGCAGAACTCCACCGCCGACCGCGACCGGCTCCTCAGGCTCGCCCGTGAGGAGCCGGCTGCGACCGTGCTGCCCATGGGCCAGGGCCTCACGGCCTCGCACCTCTGATCTCCTCGCAAGCCGAACCAGTCACACGAGCACGCCGAATCGCGTGACGCTCAAGCACCTGCTCCAACGCCTCAGCCCGCCACGAACCAGCAGCCTCGAGATTCACCAGCGACACAGCCAGGCGGACACCGACCATGTTGTCATGCTCAAACTTCACTCACCCATTGCAGCACATCCGCTGTATCCGCCGGTGAGCCAGCCGGAGTCGGCATCGTACGACACGGCGGCGACGTGCCCGGCGAGCTCGGGGGCGATGGCCGCCCACCGCTCCCGCAGCGTCGCGCCGGCGGCCGGGAGCACTCACGCGCGCTAAGGCGAGTCCGGCGGATCTTGAGCACCCCGCGCAGACGGCAACGGAGCCGGACGGAGATTGCCTGGTCCCCAGCATGGTCAGCCAGCACCATGTCCAGCAACAATGTGAGCATCTTCGGACCGGGCGTTAGTCGCGTTCCGGAGTCTTGCAATCGGAGCGGAGCGACACCATGGCATGGCCAGCTGCTGACGCTTCGCCCAAGCCAGGATCACACCGATCCCTCAGGCGTCTGAAGGACTCCGGCAGATCACGACCGGAGCCATAGGCGGATCGCAGCCACGGTGACGGTGCCGTGAAAGACGTAGGCTCGCTTGTCGTAGCGGGTGGCGACGGCGCGGAAGCTCTTCAGGCGGTTGATCGTCCGCTCGACTTCGTTGCGGCGCTTGTACTTTTCCTTGTCGAACCCGGCAGGCCGGCCGCCGCGGCTCCCTCGGGGCTGACGGTTGGCTCTCTGGTCCTTCGGCTCGGGAACGGTGTGCTTGATGTGGCGTCTGCGCAGGTAGCGGCGGTTCCTGCGGGAGTAGTACGCCTTATCCGCACTCAGGTGTACCGGTCGGGTGCGCGGGCGTCCTTCGCCGTTGCGAGCCACGCGGACGCGTTCGAGTACGGGGATCATCTGTGGTGCGTCGCCCCACTGGCCGGGGGTGACCAGCAGTGCGAGAGGTCTGCGACCACCTTCGCTAACGAGCTCGTGCATGGTTGGCGGTGAGACGTCGAGCTCTTGATCGTTGATCATGGTTGTGTGGTGGGGAACTCGACTCGTGCACTGGTCATCAGCAACCGGAGGATCACGGGCCTGACGGCCGATGTGATCGCTGAACTCGTCGCCGAAGTCGGCCCGTTGTGGCATCAACGCCACCAGACCAGGCTTGCCTCCCGGCAGCGGAAGCGGGCCATGGGCGCCGGCGCGAAGCACCGGCTGGTGTTCGTCGACCGACTGCTGGCCACTCTCGTCCATCTCCGTCACGGAACCACCCACGACGTGCTGGCCTGCTGGTTTGGCGTGGACCGCTCGACCATCACCCGGGCCATCAACGAGGTGCGGCCCCTGCTCGCCGAGCGAGGGTGCACCATCAGCCCCGACGTACGGCTGCGGACTCTGGCCGAAGTCGTCGACCATCTCGGCGCGACCGGAAAGACCGGCATCATCGACGGCACCGAGATCCGGGTCCGGCGGCCGGCCCAAGGGCGAAAGGACCGGGACAAGTTCATCTCCGGGAAGAACAAGCAGAACGCCGTCAAGTCCATGGTGGTCACGGACGGCGAAGGACGCGTGCTGTGGTGCAGCCCGACCAAGCCCGGGAGTTGCGCGGACATCACCCATGCGCGCCAGTTGGGGCTGGTGGGGCTCCTGGCCGGTGGGCCTGCGGTCAAGATCCTCGCCGATGCCGGCTACCAGGGGCTCGGCGCGCAGACCGGCGGACGTGTAGTGACACCACCGCACCGCAAGTTCAAGAAGAACGCCCCGGACTGGTACGAGGAGATGTACGAGCGCCAGCGCAAGGCGCATTCCTCACGCCGTATCCGGGTCGAGCACGGCATTGCACACCTGAAGAACTGGCGGGCACTGGCCCGCCACCTCGGGCGCCGCGAGCACATGAGCGACACGGTCCGAGCCATCGCCGGCCTGCTGTCCCACCAGCAAATAGCGGACCTGACATCGGCCCAGCAGATGTGAACCCCGGGCCCCCACCGAAGTCCTCGACGTCTCACCGCCAACCATGCACGAGCTCGTTAGGTAGGCGGTGATCACGGTACGCATGTGAGGGAGGGAGGGCGGCATCAGAACCTCGGCGCTGAGGGGACGGGTGTGTCACGCGGAACCGGCTCGAGCACGTGTTGAGCCGGGCACGGGGTCAGGGGCGGCTCGAACGTCAGTGATAGAGGACGGGCGTGACGGGACGTCATAGGTGCGTGGTCCTGGGGAGAGTTCCAGGAGTTCGAGGAAGGTTCCGCCGGCGTTGATCGCCGTACCGGCCCTGCTCGGTGATTCGGCCGTGCTCCTTCACGATGACGTGATCAGCGATCTTGGTGTTCTCCGGGCGGTGGGTGACCATGATCGTGATGCGGTCGGTGGCGATGGTCTTGATCTGCTCGAAGAACTGGTGCTCGCCGCGGGGGGCCATCTGGGAGGTGGGCTCGTCGAGGATCAGCAGCCCCGGTTGCCTGTCGACGACCGGACGCTGTCGAGGGACCAGCAGGTGCTCGTGTCCGGCAAGCGCGGTGCGACGCGACTGGGCTTCGCCGTGAAGCGGGCGGTATGCCACCGGGGCTCTCCCACGACGGCTTTTACCCCGGCTTCTACGCGTTGCAGCGGCTCATGCGCTGGGTGAACGACGAGTGATCCGGTTACCGGGAGGCAGCGGTCCGCTGGCTCCTGCCTCCGGATGCCGGGGTGCGCCCGGGACCGACGGGGATCCTCTCCGCGGCGGGCAGCGCGCGTTGCCGCAGGCCGACCACCAGGCCGGCGATCACCACGGCGATGCCCAGCCAGACCGACGGCCCCGGCACACCCGTTCCCGAGACGGTGCCGACGACCGCGGCCGCCAGGGGTGCGATGCCGGTGAGCAGCCCGGCCCGTCCGGCCCCGACGGAACGGACCGTCGAGTACCACAGGACGAACGCGACCGCCGTCACCAGCAGCGCCAGAAAGCCGACGGCGGCCCACTGGACCCCGGTCAGCTCCCGCACGGCCGAAGGCCCTTCCCGCGTTATGCCGAGGACGGCCAGCAGCACTCCGCCCAGCCAGGTCGCGTGCACGGACACGCCCCACGGGGTGTGCCGGCCCAGCACCGGCACCGCCAGCAGGGTGAACGCCGCCTCGCAGCTCAGGGCCAGCGCCGCCCAGGCCACGCCGACCGCGTCGGTGCGGCCCGTCCCCTCCACCAGCACCGCGCCCGCCATCACCACGGGCGCCGCCAGCAGGACCTGCCGGCTGGGCCTGCGCCGCTCCAGCAGGGGGCCGATCACCCCGAGCAGCAGGGGGACGCACGCCACCGCGACGGCGATCACCGCGGGCTCCGCATGTGCGACGCCACGGACCACGGCCACGTTGAACAGCACCAGTCCGGTGACGGCGAGACCCACCAGCCACAGCCACTCCCGTCCGCGCGGCCACACCAGACGGGTGCCGGCGAGCCGGGCCATGACCACGAGGATCGCGGTCGCGGCCACATATCGGACGGCCTGGGTGCTGAACAGCGGGGCGCTCACGAGGGTGTGCGAGACGGTGACGCTGCTGCCGACGAGTGTCATCCCGACCATGCCGGGGACGAGCCGGGCGAACGAGGGGGAGGGGGTGTTCATGCTGTCCACCCTGCCCGCACAATGGACGTCATGGGCAGGTCCACAACCCCGCCGTCCGAGGGGTCCAAAGAGCCGCAGCCGGGCATCGGCTCGGACTTCCTCCAACTGGACATCGGTCAGGCGCCGCCCGGCGGCCGTACCGCCTGGCTCGCCGACAGCCTGCGGTCCGCCATCGCCGACGGCAGGCTGCCCGTCGGCACCCGGCTGCCCGCCAGCCGCGTCCTCGCCGACGAGCTGCGCGTCACCAGAGGCGTGGTCACCGAGGCCTACCGACGGCTCGCCGAGTCGGGCCAGATCGCCGGCCGCGGCCGGCTCGGCACGGTCGTCGTGGCGGCACCCGCCGAGCCCCGGGGCCGCATCCACACCGCGAACGGTCCCGCACACCCCGGCGACCCCCACAACCTCTCCGGCTCGGCACCGGCCGAGCGCCGCTACGGCCTTCCCGGCCGTGCACCCGGCGCCCCCACCCGAGCCGCGTCCGAACCCGGTCACCCGCTCTTCGGATCGGCGGTCCGCGAGGGAGTCGTCGACGCCCTGCGCGCCCTCCCGTGCCGCATCGACCTCTCCCCGGGCCTGCCCGACCTCGCCGCCTTCCCCCGCACCGCCTGGCTGCGCGCCGAGCGAGCCGTCCTCGCGGACGTCACCCCGGCCGACTTCGGTTACGGCGATCCCCAGGGCGCCCCCGCCCTGCGGCGGGCCGTCGTCGGCTGGCTGGCACGCAACCGCGGCATCCGCGCCGACCCGGAGGAGGTCATGATCGTCGCCGGTGTGGCACAGGCCTTCGTCCTGCTCGGGCAGCTCCTGCGGGCCGACGGCATCCGCCGTGTCGCCGTCGAGGACCCCGGATCCCTGGGCGCCCGCCAGCAGTTGGAGTACGGCGGCCACACCGTCGTCCCCGTCCCTGTGGACGCGGGCGGCCTCGACGTCGGCGCGCTGCGCGCCAGCGGTGCCAAGGCGGTGCTGTCGACCCCGGCCCACCAGTTCCCCACCGGCGTCGTCCTCGACGGGGAACGCCGGCGCGAGCTGCTGAACTGGGCGGCCGAGGGCGGGGTGGTGATCGAGGACGACTACGACGCCGAGCACCGCTACGACCGGCCGCCGGTGCCGGCCCTGCGCTCGCTGATGTCGGACGGCGTCTGCTACGCGGGCAGTGTCTCCAAACTGCTCGCGCCCGCGCTCCGGGTGGGCTGGCTGCTCGTCCCGCCGGACCGGCTGGACGCCGTCGTGACGGCCAAGCGCTACGCCGACCTCGGCAACGGCATCCTCACCCAGCTGGTCCTCGCACGGCTGATGGACTCCGGGGAGTTGGAACGGCATCTGCGCCATGTCCGGCTGCGCCACCGCAGACGCCGGGACGCCATGCTGCGGGCCGTCGAGACACATCTGCCCGGCGCCCGCGTACACGGGGCCGCCGCAGGCTTGCACCTCATGGTCACCTTCGGCGAGACGGGGACCGGCATCCGCGACACCGACCTCGCCGCGGCCGCGCTCGCCCGGGGCGTCAAGGCGCACCCGCTGTCCTGGCACCGGATCTGCCCCGGAGCACCCGGTCTGGTCCTCGGTTACGCGGCGGGCGCCGCCCACGAGATCGACGAGGGCATCGCCCTCATCGGCGAGGCCCTGAACGAGGGAGTCGCGGTGCCCACGTGAAGGGCCGGGTTCAACGGCCGGGTGCCGCGCCGCCGCTCGCGCGGATCACCAGGTCGACCGGGACGAGCGACTCGGGCCGGGGCGGTTCCCTCGAGTCGTCGATCCGGCACAGCAGGAGCTGCAGCGACCGGGTGGCCCACGAGGCACTCGCACCTGCCGACGCGTACATGGAACGGCTCGACGCCGGCGCGCGGGCCGACACCTGGCTGACCCACGGCGAGCAAAAGCACCACGTCCACCTGTCCCATGCGCTCACCTCACTCGGAGACACCCGCCGGGCACGCGAGAACCGGGCAAGGGAGCTGTCCGCGCCGACCTCCACCATGACCCGCTCCCGGCTGACCGTCGACGCGGCCGCATGCGTCCACCACGACGG
Organism: Streptomyces sp. NBC_00704; assembly: GCF_036226605.1. NCBI lineage: Bacteria > Bacillati > Actinomycetota > Actinomycetes > Kitasatosporales > Streptomycetaceae > Streptomyces > Streptomyces sp. NBC_00704. Next base: position 7,998,788 of record NZ_CP109000.1, on the reverse strand, counting down.
CCGTACCGACGAGGCCTGCCGCCGCTCGTCGCCGTCCGGGGACGGCCTCCCCGACGCCTACCGCGCCGGACTCGTCCACCGCCGCGCCCTGGACCTGTACCGCTCGACCCCCGCCCAACATCAACGCGAAGGCGCCGTACGCGAGCTACGAGACGCCGTCGCAACCTGAACGCGGTGAAGTCAGCCCACCCGCAACCGGAGAACTCACCCTAACGAGCTCGTGCATGGTTGGCGGTGAGACGTCGAGGACTTCGGTGGGGGCCCGGGGTTCACATCTGCTGGGCCGATGTCAGGTCCGCTATTTGCTGGTGGGACAGCAGGCCGGCGATGGCTCGGACCGTGTCGCTCATGTGCTCGCGGCGCCCGAGGTGGCGGGCCAGTGCCCGCCAGTTCTTCAGGTGTGCAATGCCGTGCTCGACCCGGATACGGCGTGAGGAATGCGCCTTGCGCTGGCGCTCGTACATCTCCTCGTACCAGTCCGGGGCGTTCTTCTTGAACTTGCGGTGCGGTGGTGTCACTACACGTCCGCCGGTCTGCGCGCCGAGCCCCTGGTAGCCGGCATCGGCGAGGATCTTGACCGCAGGCCCACCGGCCAGGAGCCCCACCAGCCCCAACTGGCGCGCATGGGTGATGTCCGCGCAACTCCCGGGCTTGGTCGGGCTGCACCACAGCACGCGTCCTTCGCCGTCCGTGACCACCATGGACTTGACGGCGTTCTGCTTGTTCTTCCCGGAGATGAACTTGTCCCGGTCCTTTCGCCCTTGGGCCGGCCGCCGGACCCGGATCTCGGTGCCGTCGATGATGCCGGTCTTTCCGGTCGCGCCGAGATGGTCGACGACTTCGGCCAGAGTCCGCAGCCGTACGTCGGGGCTGATGGTGCACCCTCGCTCGGCGAGCAGGGGCCGCACCTCGTTGATGGCCCGGGTGATGGTCGAGCGGTCCACGCCAAACCAGCAGGCCAGCACGTCGTGGGTGGTTCCGTGACGGAGATGGACGAGAGTGGCCAGCAGTCGGTCGACGAACACCAGCCGGTGCTTCGCGCCGGCGCCCATGGCCCGCTTCCGCTGCCGGGAGGCAAGCCTGGTCTGGTGGCGTTGATGCCACAACGGGCCGACTTCGGCGACGAGTTCAGCGATCACATCGGCCGTCAGGCCCGTGATCCTCCGGTTGCTGATGACCAGTGCACGAGTCGAGTTCCCCACCACACAACCATGATCAACGATCAAGAGCTCGACGTCTCACCGCCAACCATGCACGAGCTCGTAAGGGCTGTCCCGCAATGATCTTGAAGTCGCCTCGGGCAAGCGGGCCGCGTGCGGCACGCTTACCTATCCGGCGACGGCGAGGTTGTGCATCCGGGCGATGCCGAGCATGGCGTGGTGGATGCCGTCGCCTTTGAGGCGGCAGTCGCGGAGGATCTTCCAGGTCTTCATGCGGGCGAAGACGTGCTCGACGCGGGCCCGGACCTGCTTGTGGGACTTGTTGTGTTCCTCTTTCCAGTCCGGGAGGGGCCTTGCCCCTTGATTCTGGACACACGAGACACTGGATCCTGAGGATCTGAGAACGGACATCTCGTGGTCATGAAGAACTATCCGCCGCAGTTCAAGGCGGACGCGGTCGCGCTGTACCAGTCGCGGCCCGAGGCGACGATCAGGCAGGTCGCCGCCGATCTGGGGATCAATCCCGAGACCCTGCGCAACTGGGTCCGGGCAGCCGGTGCGAGCCGGCCCCGGGGGCGCCGGGCGGAGGTGCCGACCGAGCCGCCGACGCTGTTGGAGGCGGAGAACGCCGCTCTGCGGAAGAAGGTCCGTGAGCTGGAGGAAGAGCGCGAGATCCTGCGGAAGGCGGCGAAGTATTTCGCCGGGGAGACGCGCTGGTGAACCGCTTCCAGTTCGTCGCTGACCATCAGCGCCGTTACGGCGTGAAGCGGCTGTGCACCATCCTGGGCATCGCCCGCTCCAGCTTCTACTACTGGCGGGCGACGGCCGCGGACCGGGCCGCCCGGCAGGCGGCCGACGCCCGCCTCGCCGCCCGGATACGGGCCGTGCACCGCGATTCGGACGGCACCTATGGCGTCCCCAGAATCACGGCCGAGCTCCGCGAGGCGGGCGAGCGCGTCAACCACAAGCGGATCGCGCGGGTGATGCGGGGTGCCGGTCTGGCGGGCATGCGCTTGCGCCGCAGACACCGCACCACTGTTGCGGACCCGGCCGCGGCGAAGGCCCCGGACCTCATCGGCCGCGACTTCACGGCAAGCGAGCCGAACACGAAGTACGTCGGCGACATCACCTATCTCCCGCTGGACGGCGGGAAGTTCCTGTATTTGGCCACCGTCATCGACCTCGCCTCACGCCGCCTGGCAGGCTGGTCGATCGCGGACCACATGCGCACCGACCTCGTCACCGGCGCCCTGGCCGCCGCCGAACGGACCCGCGGCAGCCTTGCCGGGGCGGTCCTGCACACCGACCACGGAGCCCAGTACACCAACCGGGCCTTCGCCGACGCCTGCCGCCAGGCCGGCGTCCGCCAGTCCATGAGCGCGATCGGCAGCTCGGCGGACAACGCGCTCGCCGAGTCCTTCAACGCGACGTTCAAACGCGAGACGCTTCAGGGCCGAAAGCACTGGTCCAGCGAACGCGAGGCCCGTCTCGACGCGTTCCGCTGGCTCAACCGCTACAACACCCGACGCCGTCATTCCCGCCTCGGACAACGCAGTCCCATCGCCTACGAGACAGCACTCGACACAACATCAACTACCCTGGCCCAAGCCGCATAGCCCGTGTCCAAGATTCCGGGTCAAGGCCCCTCGCCGACTTCGCCCGGTCCCTGGACACCTCACGAACCACCGGCTGAGCACCTCACCGGCTCTTCAGGCTGCTCGGTACTCGGAGTCAAGATCTTTGCGGGACAGCCCTTACGAGCTCGTGCATGGTTGGCGGTGAGACGTCGAGGACTTCGGTGGGGGCCCGGGGTTCACATCTGCTGGGCCGATGTCAGGTCCGCTATTTGCTGGTGGGACAGCAGGCCGGCGATGGCTCGGACCGTGTCGCTCATGTGCTCGCGGCGCCCGAGGTGGCGGGCCAGTGCCCGCCAGTTCTTCAGGTGTGCAATGCCGTGCTCGACCCGGATACGGCGTGAGGAATGCGCCTTGCGCTGGCGCTCGTACATCTCCTCGTACCAGTCCGGGGCGTTCTTCTTGAACTTGCGGTGCGGTGGTGTCACTACACGTCCGCCGGTCTGCGCGCCGAGCCCCTGGTAGCCGGCATCGGCGAGGATCTTGACCGCAGGCCCACCGGCCAGGAGCCCCACCAGCCCCAACTGGCGCGCATGGGTGATGTCCGCGCAACTCCCGGGCTTGGTCGGGCTGCACCACAGCACGCGTCCTTCGCCGTCCGTGACCACCATGGACTTGACGGCGTTCTGCTTGTTCTTCCCGGAGATGAACTTGTCCCGGTCCTTTCGCCCTTGGGCCGGCCGCCGGACCCGGATCTCGGTGCCGTCGATGATGCCGGTCTTTCCGGTCGCGCCGAGATGGTCGACGACTTCGGCCAGAGTCCGCAGCCGTACGTCGGGGCTGATGGTGCACCCTCGCTCGGCGAGCAGGGGCCGCACCTCGTTGATGGCCCGGGTGATGGTCGAGCGGTCCACGCCAAACCAGCAGGCCAGCACGTCGTGGGTGGTTCCGTGACGGAGATGGACGAGAGTGGCCAGCAGTCGGTCGACGAACACCAGCCGGTGCTTCGCGCCGGCGCCCATGGCCCGCTTCCGCTGCCGGGAGGCAAGCCTGGTCTGGTGGCGTTGATGCCACAACGGGCCGACTTCGGCGACGAGTTCAGCGATCACATCGGCCGTCAGGCCCGTGATCCTCCGGTTGCTGATGACCAGTGCACGAGTCGAGTTCCCCACCACACAACCATGATCAACGATCAAGAGCTCGACGTCTCACCGCCAACCATGCACGAGCTCGTAAGGCTTGTCCCGTAAATGATCTCTGACGTGGTGGGTGACCTGCTCGTTTCTCCGTCATCCGGCCAGAGTGAGGTTGTGCAGTCGGGCGATACCGAGCATGGCGTGGTGGACGCCGTCGCCTTTCAGGCGACAGTCGCGGAGGATCTTCCAGGTCTTCATGCGGGCGAAGGGGTGCTCGACGCGTGCGCGGACCCTGCGGTGGGAGGTGTTGTGTTCTTCTTTCCAGGCTGGGAGTTCGGTCTGGCCCCGCTCGCGGCGGTGCGGGATGACAAGACCGGTGCCCCGGTAGCCGCCCGTCCGCGATCACGGTGGTCTTGCCGACGGCGTCCTTGACGCCAGACAGTTCCCACGCTTGCAGTCGTTGCGGTTGCCGGGCAGCGGCCGTCCGACGGCGACCACGAGCCGGGTATCAGCGTCGATGACGACCTGGTGATTGGTCGAATACCGGTAGTTCTTCGACTGCTCGGCGATGCTGTGGTCCCGGGTGGGCACCAGGGTTCCGTCCACGATCAACACCGTGTCCTTCCGGAACCGCTTGCGTTGCTGCAGTGCCAGCGCCGGCCCGAGGTGGTTGACGATGCGGTCCGCCGCAGACTTCGACACCCCGAACAGCGGCGCGAGTTGGCGCAGTGTCAGGTTGGTTCGCCAGTACGCGGCGACCAGCAGGACACGGTCCTCCAGCGGCAGGCTCCAGGGCCGGCCCTTGCGGACCGGGTCCGCGCCCTCGCGTAGCAACGCGGTGAGAACCTTGCCGAACTGACGCGGGCTCAGCCCCGTGAACGGGGATATCCAGGACGGCTCCGACGCCGTGATCACACCAGCCACACCAAGATCATCTCACCGGTGACCAGCAGTTACGGGACAAGTCTTACGAGCTCGTGCATGGTTGGCGGTGAGACGTCGAGGACTTCGGTGGGGGCCCGGGGTTCACATCTGCTGGGCCGATGTCAGGTCCGCTATTTGCTGGTGGGACAGCAGGCCGGCGATGGCTCGGACCGTGTCGCTCATGTGCTCGCGGCGCCCGAGGTGGCGGGCCAGTGCCCGCCAGTTCTTCAGGTGTGCAATGCCGTGCTCGACCCGGATACGGCGTGAGGAATGCGCCTTGCGCTGGCGCTCGTACATCTCCTCGTACCAGTCCGGGGCGTTCTTCTTGAACTTGCGGTGCGGTGGTGTCACTACACGTCCGCCGGTCTGCGCGCCGAGCCCCTGGTAGCCGGCATCGGCGAGGATCTTGACCGCAGGCCCACCGGCCAGGAGCCCCACCAGCCCCAACTGGCGCGCATGGGTGATGTCCGCGCAACTCCCGGGCTTGGTCGGGCTGCACCACAGCACGCGTCCTTCGCCGTCCGTGACCACCATGGACTTGACGGCGTTCTGCTTGTTCTTCCCGGAGATGAACTTGTCCCGGTCCTTTCGCCCTTGGGCCGGCCGCCGGACCCGGATCTCGGTGCCGTCGATGATGCCGGTCTTTCCGGTCGCGCCGAGATGGTCGACGACTTCGGCCAGAGTCCGCAGCCGTACGTCGGGGCTGATGGTGCACCCTCGCTCGGCGAGCAGGGGCCGCACCTCGTTGATGGCCCGGGTGATGGTCGAGCGGTCCACGCCAAACCAGCAGGCCAGCACGTCGTGGGTGGTTCCGTGACGGAGATGGACGAGAGTGGCCAGCAGTCGGTCGACGAACACCAGCCGGTGCTTCGCGCCGGCGCCCATGGCCCGCTTCCGCTGCCGGGAGGCAAGCCTGGTCTGGTGGCGTTGATGCCACAACGGGCCGACTTCGGCGACGAGTTCAGCGATCACATCGGCCGTCAGGCCCGTGATCCTCCGGTTGCTGATGACCAGTGCACGAGTCGAGTTCCCCACCACACAACCATGATCAACGATCAAGAGCTCGACGTCTCACCGCCAACCATGCACGAGCTCGTAAGGCAGACCCCCCTGCGAACGAGACGCCCTGGCCAGCCTGCTGACGGCTCTGGACGCGGTGACGAGCCGACCCGCACTACCCCTCCTGCCCACATCACGTGCAGCGCCGTAGTGATCGACCGGCGTCGGCGAGTCCTGCACATCCGGCACAAAGCGAGCGGAGGACTGCTGCTCACCCCGGGCGGACACGTCGAAGCAGACGACGACACTCTCCTGGCCTCGGCCCTGCGCGAGGTTGAGACAAGGGCCGCAATCCCAGCCACAGCCAGGAGCGGCTCGAAGGCGTCCGTTCCATCCTGCGGTTCGCCGAGAGACGCATCGCGGACCTGGAAGCCCAACTGCTTGAAAAGTGTCAATCACGACGAAGTCTCCTTGCCGGTGTCGCCGCTCGCCAGCAGCCAGGGGCGGCCGCTCCCGTTGTCCGCGAACAAGTCCCGGGCACGGCGCAGCAGTGCCTCCCGCACTTCGTCCGGCGACAGAACCCGCAGCGGGGTAGCCAGGCTGAGCAGGTATCTGGCGAGCCCGTCCGCGTCGGGACCGCCGATATCGACGATGGTGGCGGCGGGGCCATCCGAGCGGTGCCGGTGACCCGCACCCTTGCGCCTCATCCCTTGCCCGACCACGCCCCCGTCGCCGCGGTCTCCTCGGCGTAGGTGGCGAAGCGTTTCGGGGGACGGCCGGTGAGGCGGTGGACGGTGTCCGTGGGGTGGGCGTCGCCGAGGGCGGTCAGGGCGGTGAAGGCGCTGATCTCGCGCTCGACGTCCTCGGCGGGGCGGCCCTCGGCGAGTCCGGTGGCGCGGTAGGTGTCCTTGTCACCGTGGAAGTCGACTGAGAGGCCGGCGGCGCGCCCGATCAGTGTCAGCGCGTCGGTGAAGGAGAGCGCCTCGGGGCCGGTCACCTCGTAGGTGCGGCCGCAGTGGCCGTCCTCGGTGAGGGCGGCGACGACGACGGCGGCGATGTCGTCCGCGTCGACGAACGTCTGGCGGCACTCCCCGAGCGGCAGGGCGAGCGTGCCGTCGAGGACGGCCTTGCGGAAGATGCCTTCGTCGAAGTTCTGGTCGAACCAATCGGCCCGGACGATCGTCCAGTCCGCCCCGGAGTCGCGGACCAGGCGCTCGGCGGCCATCAGCCGCCCGTCACCCATCTCCTCGATGGCGCGGCTGGACAGCAGGACCAGTCGGCGTACGCCCGTCGCGAGCGCGCGGTGGACGAAGTCCGGTGCCAGCGGCAATGCGTGCGGCAGCATGAGGTAGACGCGTTCGACGCCGGTGAGCGCCGGCTCCCAGGTGGTGTCGTCGTGCCAGTCGAAGGGGACGGCGGAGCCGCGGGAGGCGGCCCGGACCGGATGGTGGGCGTCGCGCAGGCGGGCGGCGACGCGGCGGCCGGTGGTGCCGCGGGCGCCGAGGACGAGCACGGGGGGCGGACAGACGTGGGGGGTGTGATCGTTCATGCCCGGCGAAACGAGGCGGCCGCCGGCAGGACACCCGGCGGCGGTCTCACCGCACCTGGTCGGACTCCATGGCCGCGGCGACCTTCTCGCAGAGTTCCGCGAACAGGGCGCTCTCGCCCTCGGTCAGGACCGAGGCGGCGAGCCGTCCGACGTCGTGGTGGCCGCGGGCGATCCGGGCGAGGAACAGATGACCCTCGGGGGTGAGGGAGGTGCTCAGTTCGCGGCGGTCCTCTCCGGCGGGCACCTGCGCCACCAGGTTCAGGTCCTTGAGGACGCGCAGGGCCTTCGACGTGGTCTGCCGGGAGACCTCCAGCACGTCGCTCAGCTCGGAGGGCCGCATGGAGCCGCGCGCCCGCAGGAGTTCGAGGACGTCGTACTGGTGCCAGTTGACGCCCTCGGGGTTGACGCGGGAACGGCGGGCGACCAGCAGGCACTGAAGGTGGGTCAGGGCTGCCTGTAGAACCGTCGGTTCCGCATAATGGGTGGGGGTCGAGCCGTCTCGTGGAGTCATGAGTGCTTCCGGTACGGGGGTGACCGGTGGGGGGGTTCCACTTTATCAAGGAGTGTCGCGCCGGGGCCGCCGTCGGCCGAAAAATGATTTCCCTGAGGACACCATCGGGGGCGTGAGCCCGCGAAGCCGGGGTACGGGAGTGCGAGGGCCGGTCGCGAACGCGTACCGGTCGACCGCACCGAACGGGCGGCGCGCCGGACATGCCGGACCGACACGGAGGCGGGGCAGAGCCTCATGCCCCATTCCATCGGCCGGTGTGTGCGCGTAACGCACGGGGATACCCGCACAACCTGCGGATCAGCACACACGTTTGACATCGATGCGAAACCGTGATTAGCATCGATTTCCAGACGGAAACCATATTTTCACCTTTAACCGCTGACCATGCACGAGCCCAACTCAGGTTCTCCACGACATGCGCGGTACGCGCAGGGGAGCCCCGGGAGCCCTTCCTCCGGACGAACCCCCGAGGAGATCAGCGATCATGGAAAGCAATTCCCCGTCATTATCGACGGAAGAGTCGACGGAAAAGCTGGAAGCCGCATTACGGGCGGGAAGTCCACCGACCCAGGACTCCCCTCTCGTCCTGACGACCCTCTTCGCACGGACGGTCCGCCTGCACGGCGGGGCCGTCGCCCTCGCGGACGGCGCGGAACGCTTCACGTACGACCGGCTCAACCGGCGGGCCAACCGCATGGCCCGGCACCTCCAGGGTCGCGGCGTCGGCAGAGGCGACCGCGTCGGAGTGCACATGCACCGCTCTCCCGACCTCTACGCGGTCTGCCTCGCGGTCCTCAAGGCCGGAGGCTGCGTGGTCCCGCTCGACCCCGCCCATCCCACGCAGTACCTCGCCCGCATCCTCCGCGAGGCCCGCCCGTCGCCGGTGATCTGCGACGACCCCGACGACCTGCCCCCCGAGGCCCGCGCGGGCGCGCTCTCCCGGGACGACCTGGTCCGAGGCAGCGAGGGACTCCCCGACGGCGACCCCGATCCCGGCACCGGCCCGGAGGACACCGCGTTCCTCATGTACACCTCCGGCTCCACCGGCCGGCCCAAGGGCGTACGGATCGCGCACCGCGGACTGGCCCGGCTCGGCCCCCACAGCGGCCCCCTCGACATCGGCCCCCCGGACGGCCTGACCCAGTCGGCCGCGTTCTCGTTCGCCGCCTCGACCATCGAGATCTGGCTCGCGTTCCTGCACGGCGCCACCCTGCTGCCGATGCCCCCGGGACTCCCCTCGCTGCCGGTGCTGCGCGAGGCCGTCGAGGAGCGCGGCGCGACCGTGCTCAGCCTCCCCTGCGGCCTGTTCAACGCCCTGGTCGACCAGGAGCCGGAGTGCCTGCGCTCGGTGCGGATCGTGCTGCTCAGCGGCGACTTCCCTTCCCCTGACCACTTGCGCCGCGCCCTCGCCCGCACCGACGCGGTCGTCTACAACGGCTACGGGTGCACGGAGAACTCCTCCATCACCGCTCTGCACCCGCTGACCTCGCCCGACGACGTGGACGGGGCGGGCGTCGTCCCGATCGGCCGCCCGCTGCCGACGGTCACCCTGGAGGTCTACGACCCGTCGATGCGCCCCTGCGACGCCGGCGAGGTGGGCGAACTCTGCGTGGGCGGCACCGGCGTCGCCCTCGGCTACGCCGACCAGCCGGAGCTGACCGCCGAGAAGTTCACCCGGGACCCGGACGGCGACGGACTGCTCTACCGCACCGGCGACCTCGCGCGGCGGAACAACAACGGCGACATCGTGCTGGTGGGGCGCTCCGACAGCATGGTGAAGATCCGCGGGTTCCGGGTGGAGACCAGCGCCGTGACGCTGGCCGTGCGCGCCCTCGACGGGGTCGCGGACGCCGCCGTCAAGGCCTTCGAGGACGAGGACACCCACGAGAAGCGACTCGTCGCCTTCTACACCACCGGCGACGGCTGCCCGGCCGACCCCGCGGACCTGGTCCGGCGGCTCTCCGCGGACCTGCCCTCGCACATGGTCCCCTCCGTGTTCCGGCACCTGGAGAAAATGCCGACGAACGTGAACGGGAAGATCGACCGCACCGCGCTCACCGTGGAATCCCGGAAGAACCAGAAAATCCGGAACAACAGGAACGAGAAATCCGAGAAAGGCGAGAAGACCATGCAGAACCCCCTCGAAGCTGTCGTCCTCCAGTCCTGGATCGAGATCTCCGGAATGGACGACTTCTCGACCACCGACTCTTTCCTGGGACACGGCGGTAATTCCCTCCACTTCGTGCAGCTGGCCTCCCGTCTCCAGAAGATATTCGGGCTCGAGATCACCACCGAGTCGGTCTTCCGGCACGGCACGGTCGAGCAGCTGGCGCGCTTCATCGAGGAGTCCCGCGACCAGGCGGCCACCACCTCGTCGTCGCACGGCTGACGGAGACCCGACAGCGCCCGGCACGCGCGCCGCGCCGGTCGCCCGACGTCTCCGGAGGGGGCGGACCGTGAACAACCCTTTGACATCGGCTGTTCTGGACCTGGCCAGGAGAACCCTCGGTTCCCCCGGTCTCAGGCCCGACGAGGCCTTCTCCGACCACTGCGACGACCCCGCGCTGCTGGAGCAGCTGGGCGCGGTGCTGCGGGCGGTGTTCGCCGTCGACCCGCCGGTCGGGGAACGGCTGGGCGCGCAGAGCGCGGCGGCCGTGGCCGAGCGGCTCGCGCGGGGCCGCTCCGGCTCCGGCGGACAGGAGCTGACGGCCGGGTCCGCGCCACGCGACGGCGCCACGACGCAGGCCTCGTTCGGCCAGAGCGGCATCTGGCTCATCGACCAGTACCTGCCGACCCCGCAGGCCTACAACGGCCCGTTCCTGACGCGGCTGCCGTTCCGGCTCGACGGGGAACGGCTGCGCCGGGCCGTCGCCGGGGTGCTGCGGCGCCAGGAAGTCCTGCGCACCACGTACGCGTTGCGCGACGCCCGGCTCCTCCAAATCGTCTCCGACGACGACACGGCCTTCCACTACGGCGTCGAGCACTACGGTGACGACAAGGAACTCGACGCGCTCGCCCGGCGGGTGGCCAACACCCGCCTCGACCTGGAGCACGGGCCCGTGCTCTCGGTGTTGTGTGCGCTCGGTCCGGGTGCGGAGAGCGCGATCGTCTGCAACATCCACCACATCGCCTCCGATGCCGCCTCGGCCGGGATCTTCCTGCGCGAACTCCTCGACGCCTACGACCGCACCGGGCGGGGCCTGCCGGTGGAGGCCGTGCCGGGACGCCCTCAGTACGCCGACTTCGCGGAGTGGCACCGCAGGCACCTCACGCCCGAGCGGTCCACCCGGCTGCTCGACGAGTGGGCCGACCGGCTCGCCGGAGACCTGCCCGTGCTGGCCCTGCCCTCCGACCGGCCCCGGCCCGCCGCACAGGAACACCGGGGCGGCACCGTCCCGTTACGCGTCCCGGCCGGGGTGACCGAGAAGCTGGAACGGCTCGCGGAGCGCGAGGGCGTCACGCTGTTCATGGCGCTCCTGGCGGTGTACGGCACGTTTCTCGCCAAGCTGAGCCGCCAGGAGCGGGTGCTGATCGGCTCGCCCGTCTCCCTGCGGGACGACCCGCAGACCAAGGACCTCGTCGGCTACTTCGTCAACATGGTCGTGCTGCGCCAGGACGTGACGGGCGCGATGACCGTGCGCGAGGTGCTGGGGCGGGCGCGCGAGGAGGTGGCCGGCGCGCTGCGGCTGAAGTGGGCCCCCTTCGACAAGGTCGTGGAGCGGCTGCGGCCCGACCGCACCGGCGCTCACACGCCGGTCGTGCAGACGATGCTCGTCCTGACCGATCCCGGCTCCGCCCAAGTCACCTACGGAGCAACGCCATTGACCATCCGGCGTGACATGGCGCACGGCGCGAAGTACGACCTGTCGGTGGTGTTCGCCCGGGAGGCGGACGGGCTGCTCGGCAGCCTGGAGTACGACGCGCACCTCTTCGACGAGGCGACGGCGCGGAGCATGGGCGAACGGCTGGGCCGGCTGCTGACCCGGTTCGCCGAGGCGGCGCCGGACACCCCGGTCCGCGATCTCGGTCTGCTTGCCGCCGACGAGGAGCGGGAGGTGCTGGCCCACGACGACCGTGTGGACCGCTCGGCGCCTCCGGTGCCGGTGGCCGAGCTGTTCGAGCGGCAGGCGGCGGCGACCCCGGACGCCGTGGCCGTGACGGACGGCGCCCGCAGGTGGACGTACCGCGAACTGGACGAGCGGGCCGGACGGCTCGCGCGGGTCCTGCGCGAGGAGGGGGCGGCGGCGGGCCGCCGGGTGGCGATCGCCCTGCCCCGCTCGGTCGAGATGGTCGCGGGACTGCTCGCCGTCGTGAAGTCAGGGGCGTCCTACGTGCCGCTGGACCCGTCGCACCCGCCGGAGCGGGTGGCGTACGTCCTGGACGACACCGAGGCCCTCCTCGTCCTCACCGACAGCGCCACGGCCGACCGACTTCCGCCTGACACACGGCTGTTGGAGATCGACCGGGAGGCGGACCGGATCGCCGCCGCCGACCCCGCGCCGCTCGGCCCGACCCGGACGCCCGACGACGAGATCTACGTCATCCACACCTCGGGGTCGACCGGCGCCCCCAAGGGCGTCGTCATCCGGGACCGCACCGTCGGCAACCTGGTCGCCGCCCAGCACCGGATCAGTCCCTGCGGGGCGACGGGCACCACCCTCCAGTACATGACACTCTCCTTCGACGTCTCCGTCATGGAGATCCTGGGGACGCTCTGCGTCGGCGGGACGCTCGCCCTGATCCCCGGTGAACTCCACAAGGACCTGCACCGGCTGGCCGCGTTCGTCGCCGAGCACGACGTCACCCGCCTGTACCTGCCGTACATCGCGCTCCAGCGGTTCGCGGCGCTCGCCGTCGCGGAGGACCTGTGCTGCGACGCGCTGCGCGAGGTGACCTCGGTCGGCGAGGCGCTGGTCGTCTCCCCGCAGATCCGGGAGTTCTTCGCCCGGCACCCCCGCGCCCGGCTGCTCAACATGTACGGCCCGTCCGAGACCCACCTCGCCACCTGGCACGAGCTGTCGGGCGACCCCGCCGACTGGCCCGAGGCCCCGCCGATCGGGCGGGCGGTCGACGGGATGCGGCTGCGCGTCCTCGGTCCGGACCGCGAACTCCTCCCGCCGGGCGTCACGGGCGAGCTGTACATCGGCGGCCCGTACCTGTCGCCGGGCTACCGGGGCCGGCCCGAGGAGACGGCACGGCGCTTCCTGCCCGACCCGTACGGCGGCGAGGGCGAGGTGATCTACCGTACGGGCGACCTCGTCCGGTGGAACGCACGCGGCGACCTGGAGTACCTGGGCCGCGCCGACGACCAGATCAAGATTCGGGGCTACCGCGTGGAGCCCAGCGAGGTCGAGGCCGCCCTCGACGCCCTCGACGGGGTGCGCGACTCGGCGGTGGTCGCGGTCGAGTTCGGGCCGGGCGACCGGCGGCTGGTGGCGGCCGTCACGGGCGACGGCGCCGAGGACACCGTAGGGCTGCGGGCCGCGCTGGCCGAGCGGCTGCCGGAGTACCTGGTGCCCGCGCACCTGGTCCGGCTGGACCGGCTGCCGACCACGCCCAGCGGGAAGATCGACCGGGGCGGGCTGGCCGGGCGGCTGGCCGCAGAGGTGCGCGACCGGGGCGCCGACCAGGGCGCCAAGGCGGCACAACCGCCGCGGACCGGGACCGAGCGCGCGATCGCCGAGGTCTGGGCGGACATCCTGGGCGGTGGTGTCCCCGGACGGGACGGCGACTTCTTCACCCTCGGCGGCAACAGCATCATCGCCACCGAACTCGTCTACCGGCTGCGGACGTCGTTCGAGGTCGACATCCCGCTGCGGACCCTGTTCGACAACCCGACGGTCGCCGGGATGGCCGCGCGGATCGACGAGCGGCGGGCGGGCGACACCACCGCCTTCACGGAGCCCACGGCCGACCTGCGCGCCGACGTGACCCTGCCGGACACCGTCCACCCCGGCGACCGGACACCGGTCCCGCCGGACGCCGCGACCCGGTTCCTGCTGACCGGCGCGACCGGCTTCCTCGGCTGCTGGCTGCTGCGGGAGCTGACGACCGTCCCCGGGCACACCGTCACCTGTCTGGTGCGCGCCGAGGACGCGGACGCCGCCCTGGCCCGGCTGCACGCCACGGCCGACCGGTACGGCATCACCGGTGGCATCGACTGGGAACGGGTGCGCGCCGTCCCCGGCGACCTGGCCCGGCCCCGGATGGGCCTGTCCGACGCGGACCACGACGAGCTGGCCGGATCGGTCGAGGCGGTCCACCACGCGGCAGCGCACATCAACTTCGTGCTGCCGTACGCCTCGGTGAAGCCGGCCAACGTCGACGGCCTGCGCTCCGTACTGGAGTTCGCCGCCACGGGACGGCTCAAGCACGTGCACCACATGTCGACCGTCGCCGTGTTCGCCCCCGGCCGAGAGGGCGGGACGATCACCGAGGAAGCGGTGCCCGACAGGTGTGAGGGCCTCGGCATCGGCTACACGCAGAGCAAGTGGGTCGCCGAGGGCATCGCCCGCCTGGCGCGGGAGCGCGGGATGCCGGTGACCGTCTACCGCATCGGCCGGATCTCCGGCGACAGCGTCACCGGCGCCTGCCAGGCCGACGACTTCCTGTGGCGGCAGATCAAGAGCTTCATCGAACTCGGCTCGGCCCCGCCCGCCGAGGAACTCACCACCGACCTGCTGCCGGTGGACTTCGTCGGCCGGGCCGTCGCCGCCCTCTCCCGCGAGCCGTCCGCCGACGGCGCCACCTACCACCTGTTCCACCCGCGCGGTTCCGACTTCACCCCCGTGCACGCCGCCGTCCGCGACTGCGGGCACCCGCTGGACACGGTGCCCGCCGAGGAGTGGCTGACGCGCCTGGAGGAGTCGGCCCGCCGGCCCGGGGGCAACGCCCTCGCCGCGGCCGTCCCGCTGTTCCGGGAGGGCGCGCTCGAACTCGGCGAGAACACCTACGGCAACGAGCGGACGACCCGGCTCCTCGACCGTCTCGGGCTGCGCTGGCCCGACATCGACCGCCGGTCCCTCGCCCGCATGATCCGCTGGTTCGAAGCGGCCGGTGAGCTGGACGACCGGGCCCTTGCGCGGCAGGGCGCGTAGACCGGCCGTTCAGCGGCTCCCCCCACCCAGACATCCGCAGGCGGTCACTCCCCTGGCCGCTCATAACGAAGGCCGACAGCATGTCTCGATACCCCTTTCCGGGCGCCGGACACGACCCGTTGATCGCCTCGATGGTGGCCGCTCTCCCCGCCCGCCAGCAGCCTCAATGGCCCGAGCCCTCCCGCCTGGCCCCCGTGCACGACCGGCTGGCCCGCGAGTCGCCGCTGGTGTCGTACGCGAGCGTCCGCGAGCTGCGCGGGCTCCTCGCGCGGGCCGCCGAGGGCGAGTTCTGCCTCATCCAGGCCGGCGACTGCGTGGAGTTGACCACCGAGTGCGCACCCTGCGACGTCGAACGCAAGGTGGAGATGCTCGACGTCCTCGGCGACGTCATGCGCACCGGCTCCGGTCTGCCCGTCGTGCGCGTCGGGCGGATGGCCGGTCAGTTCGCCAAGCCCCGCTCCGACGACTGGGAGACCGTGCCCGGCGGACGGCTCCCGGTGTTCCGGGGTCCGGTCGTCAACGCGCCGGACGCCTGCGAGGAGGCCCGCACACCCGACCCGTCCCGCGTCATCACCGGACTGGAGGCCGCCCGCTGCGCCGTCACCGCGCTCGACCGGCTGGGCCGCGGCGAGGGCGCCGCTCCCGAGGACCGGGTGTGGACCAGCCACGAGGCGCTCCTGCTCGATTACGAACTCCCCCAGGTGCGGCGGCACGCGGACGGCGGCAGCTATCTGGCGTCCACGCACTGGCCCTGGATCGGCGAGCGCACCCGTCAGGCCGACTTCGCACACGTGCGTCTGATGACCGAACTGGACAACCCGGTGGCGTGCAAAGTCGGGCCCGAGGCGACCGTCGACGAGGTGCTGGACCTGTGCGCGGCGCTCGACCCGCACCGGACCCCGGGCCGGCTCACCCTCATCGCCCGGTTCGGCGCGGACCGGGTCGCCGCACTGGCCCCGCTGGTACGGGCGGTGCGGCAGGCCGGGCATCCGGTGCTGTGGATGTGCGACCCGATGCACGGCAACACCGTGAAGACGCCCGACGGGCTGAAGACGCGACGCCTCGACACGATCATGTCCGAGATCCGGCAGTGCGTGGACGTCCTGGCGGAGAACGGGGAGCGGTGCGCGGGGCTGCACCTGGAGGCCTCCCCCGACGACATCTGCGAGTGCGAGGGCGCGGGTCGCGTCCCCGTCCGCGGGCCGGGCTACCGCAGCCTGTGCGACCCCCGGCTCAGCCTCGTCCAGGCCGTCGCCGCCGTCGCGCACTGGCGGCTGCCCGTGGGGGCGGCCGTATGACCGCGCCGCCCGCCACCGCCGCCGCTCCGGCGCAGGCCCACGACGCGCTGCTGCCGCCGCCGGGCCAGCCCTTCGCGGTGCTGCACCGCTCCGGCTCCGGCCGCGCGGCACCGGTGGAGATCCTCAGCGGCCCGGTACGGCGCGAGGACGACCTGGACGCCCTCGGCCTGGACCGGCCCGGCGGGGCGAAGCGGCCCACGGACGGCGGCGCGGACGCCCCGGACACCCTCGTCCTCGCCCCCTACCGGCAGATCCGGGAGCGCGGCTTCGCGCACCCCGACGACGGCGAGCCGCTGCTCGCCATGGAGGTGCGCGAGCACCGGTGGGTCCCCCTCGACCGGCTGCTGGCCTGCCTGCCGGACCGGGCGCCGCGGGTGGAGGACACCCGCTTCGACATCGACGACGACGGCTACGCGGCGGCCGTGGACGCCATCGTCCACCGCGAGATCCACCGGGGCGAGGGCTCCAACTTCGTGCTGGCCCGCAGCCTGCACGGCCGCATCCGCGCCTTCGACCGCACGGCCGCCCTCGCGGTGCTGCGGGGGCTGATGACGGCCGAGACCGGCGCCTACTGGACGTTCCTGATCTTCACCGGCGACCGGTACCTGATCGGCTCGACCCCGGAGCAGCAGGTGCGGGTGCGGGGCGACCTGGTCGAGATGAACCCGATCAGCGGGACCTACCGCTACCCGCGGACCGGCGCCGACCTGCCGGGGCTGCTGCGCTTCCTGCGCGACCCCAAGGAGACCGACGAGCTGTACATGGTCGTCGACGAGGAACTGAAGATGATGGCGGCGCTGTGCGGTGACGAGGTCCGGGTCAGCGGGCCGTCCCTGAAGTGGATGTCCCGGCTCGCGCACACCGAGTACTACCTCTCCGGCCGCTCGGACCGCCCGCTCACCGAGATCCTCCGCACCACGATGCCCGCGCCGACCGTGACGGGCAGCCCGGTGGAGAACGCCTGCCGGGTGATCGAGCGTTACGAGCCGCGCGGCCGGGGCTACTACAGCGGGGTCATCGCCCTGCTGGGCCGCGAGGGCGGGCAGCGGCGGCTGGACGCGGCGCTGATGCTGCGCACGGCGGACCTCGGCGTGGACGGCACCGTACGGCTGACGGCGGGCGCCACCGTCGTACGGGAGTCGGTGCCGGCGCACGAGACGGCGGAGACCACCGCCAAGCTGTCGGGCCTGCTGGACGCGCTGTCCGGTCGGCGGCCGGCGAAGGCGCCGGTGCCGGCGTCCGCCGCGGGGCTGGCCGAGGCCGGTCCGGTGCGCGGCGCGCTGGCCGCCCGCAACGACGGGCTGGCGGCGTTCTGGCTGCGCGGGACCGGCGACGTCAGCGCCGCCCGGGCCGTGGCGGGCGCCGACGTCACGATCGTCGACGCTGAGGACGGGTTCACGTCGATGCTCGCCTACCAGCTGCGGTCGCTGGGCTGCTCGGTGCGGGTGGTGCCCTGGCACCGGACGGCGGGCGGGGTCGCCGGGGCGCCGGGCGTGGTCCTGCTCGGACCGGGGCCCGGCGATCCGCGGGACACGGCCGATGCCCGGGTGCGGGTGCTGCGGGCCACGGCCCGCGAACGGCTGACGGCCAGGCTGCCGTTGGCGGCGGTCTGCCTGGGACACCAGGTGGTGTGCACGCTGCTGGGGCTGCGGGTGGCCCGGCTGCCCGACCCGGCGCAGGGCAGACGGCTGAGGGTCCCGCTGTGGGGCAGGCCGCGCCGGGCCGGCTTCTACAACAGCTACGCCGCGCGGGCCGACGGCGACCGGCTGCACCCCCCACTGGGCGGCGGGCCGGTGCAGGTGCAGCGCGTCGGCGACCAGGTCATCGCGCTGCGCGGCCCGGCCCTGTCCACCATCCAGTTCCACGCGGAGTCGTTCCTGACCGAGGACGGCCCCGGCATCCTGGCCGACCTGCTGACCGGCGCCCTGGCGCCGCACGCGGCACCCCGGCCGGGCGTCCACGACAGCGACGGGGCCGGTGTCCAGGGCACCCGGCTCCGGGAGTCCAGGGGGACCCATGAGCATGCCTGAGCGAGGGGGCGTGGACACCGCGCCCCGTCCGATCGACCCGCGCGCCCTGCGCAGTTGCATGGGCCAGTTCGCGACGGGGGTCACGGTGATCACCTGCCGCCGCGGCGACCTCGTGCACGGCACCACGGTCAACGCGTTCACCTCGGTCTCGCTGGACCCGCCGCTGGCCCTGGTGGCGCTGGACCGGCGCAGCCGGGCGGGCGCGCTGCTGCGGGAGGACGGCGACTACGTCGTGAACATCCTCGACGCCTCGCAGCGCGACCTGGCGATGCACTTCGCCGGTCGTCCCATGGCGGAGCCGGTGCCGTGGGTGGACGAGGACGGGCCGCACCCGCGGCTGGCGGGCACGGTGGCTCATCTGGTCTGCCGGCCCTGGCAGATCCACGACGGCGGCGACCACACGCTGCACATCGGGAGCGTCGAGGAGTTCGAGAGCCGTCCGGGACGGCCGCTGCTGTTCCACGGCGGCGCCTTCCCGGAGCTGGCGCCGGACGACTCCGCCGTCGCCTGGTCGCTGTGCCTGGACGGCATGGACCCGGTGACGCACCTCCCGGTACCCGAAGAGCCCGACATGACAGACAGGACAGGGGACTGACGTACATGACGGACACGAGGCACAGCACGGGCGCGGCGGACACCCCCGACACTGGGACCACCGGCGCCGCGGGCGCCACCGGTGATGCGGCGCCGCGCCGCACCACCCGTCCGATGACCGGTGACGAGTACCTGGAGAGCATCCGCGACGGCCGGGAGATCTGGGCGTACGGGGAGCGGGTCGACGACGTCACCAAGCACCCGGCGTTCCGCAACACGGCGCGGATGACGGCGCGGCTGTACGACGCGCTGCACGACCCGGAGCACCACGACACGCTGACCACGCCGACCGACACCGGCAGCGACGGCTACACGCACAAGTTCTACCGGGTGCCGCGCAGTGTGGAGGACCTGGTCGGCGACCGGGACGCGATCGCCCGCTGGGCCCGGATGACGTACGGCTGGATGGGCCGCAGCCCCGACTACAAGGCGAGCTTCCTCGTCACGCTGGGAGCGGACCCGGACTACTACGGGGAGTTCGCGGACAACGCCCGCCGCTGGTACGCGGAGGCACAGGAGCGGGTGCTGTTCTGGAACCACGCGGTGATCAACCCGCCCGTGGACCGCAACCGGGCGCCGGACGAGGTCGGCGACGTGTTCGTGCACGTCGAGAAGGAGTGCGACGACGGCCTGGTGGTCAGCGGCGCGAAGGTGGTGGCGACGGGGTCGGCGCTGACCCACTTCAACTTCGTTGCGCACTACGGACTGCCGGTGAAGAAGAAGGAGTTCGCGCTCGTCGCGACGCTGCCGATGGACGCGCCGGGGGTGAAGCTGATCTGCCGCCAGTCGTACGAGCTGGCCGCGAACCGCATGGGCAGCCCCTTCGACTATCCGCTGTCGAGCCGCCTCGACGAGAACGACACCGTCTTCATCCTGGACAAGGTGAAGATCCCCTGGGAGAACGTCTTCATCTACGGCGACACCGCGAAGGCCGGGACCTTCCTGAACACGTCCGGGTTCACCCACCGGCTCACCTTTCACGGCGTGACCCGGCTCGCAGTGAAGCTGGACTTCCTCGCCGGCCTGCTCCTCAAGGGGCTGGACGTGACCGGCACGAAGGATTTCCGGGGCATTCAGACCAGGGTGGGCGAGGTGCTCGCCTGGCGGAACATGTTCTGGGGTCTGAGCGACGCGATGGCGCACAATCCGAACGCATGGCACGACGGCGGACTGCTGCCGAACCTGGATTACGGCATGGCATACCGCTGGTTCATGACGATCGGCTATCCGCGGGTCCGCGAGATCATCCTCCAGGACCTCAGCAGCGGCCTCATCTACTTGAATTCCCACGCCAAGGATTTCCAGAACCCCGAACTGCGGCCGCATCTCGACCGCTACATGCGCGGGTCGAACGGATACGACTCGGTGGAGCGGGTCAAGCTGATGAAGCTGATCTGGGACTCCGTGGGCACGGAGTTCGGCGGCCGGCACGAACTGTACGAGCGCAACTACTCGGGCAACCACGAGAACGTCCGTATCGAACTGCTGATGGCGCAGACCGCCTCCGGCCTGGTCGACGGCTACCGGGGCTTCGCCGAGGAGTGCATGTCCGAGTACGACCTGGACGGCTGGACGGCGCCGGACCTCATCGGGCCCGACCAGGCATGAGCGGCGGGCCGGCACGACGACGGGGGCGGCGTACGGCCGGTGTCCGGTCCGCCGCCGCCCCCGGAGGGCCGCCCTCCCGCCGGGCGTCAGCGCGGGCCGGGCGCCTCGGGCCGGTCGTCCGGGTCGGGCAGGATCACGGCCAGGGTGAAGCCGTCGTAGCCCTTGGCGCCCACCGTCTGGATCGTGGTGGCGCTGACCCTGGGCTCCGCGGCGACCTTCTCGTGGAAGCGCCGCATCCCGCGGACCCCGCCGTCGGGGTCGTCCGCGTCGGCGACGGCGCCGCCGAGCACCACGTTGTCGACGACGATGACGCCGCCGGGCCGGGACAGTTCCAGGGCCCAGTCGAAGTACTCCGGGGTGTCGGGCTTGTTGGCGTCGATGAAGACCAGGTCGAACGGCTGCTCCCCGGTCTTCGCGAGGTCGGGCAGGATGTCGAGCGCCCGCCCCACCCGCTGGTCGACGCGGTCGGCGACACCGGCCCGCGCCAGATGGCCGGCGGCGGTCTCGGCGAACGAACGCTCCCACTCGATGGTGACCAGCCGTCCGCCGGGCGGCAGGGCGCGGGCGAGCCAGATGGAGCTGTACCCGCCGAAGGTGCCTATCTCCAGAATGCGCTCGGCGCGCTGGACGAGGGCCAGCAGGTGCAGCAGCTTTCCCTGGGAGCGGGAGACCCCGATATCGGGGAGGTCGAATCCGATGTGTGCCTGGGCGGCGGCGGCCAGTGCGGGGTCCTCGTCACCGAGAACCGTGTCGAAGTAGCCGTCCACCGCGCTCCACTGATGCTGTGTCATGACCCCAGTGTTCCCCGCGAGGACGGAATTCGGCACCCCGAAGGGAGGAATTCCAGAAAAACGGCGGATTCATGTCGTCCACTTATCCCCGTCGGTTAGTGGAGCGGATTTTCGGGAATTCGCCCGCCTGAACGAGAAAGCAACGCCTTTCGTCTCCCCCCATCAGTCCACCCCTCGATCGCCCCTGGCACGACTTCAATGAGAGGAGCGCAGAATCTTGCAGCGAACCGGGACCACGACAGAGCGACCGCCCAACCCCGACCCCGGCCCTGATCCCGCCTTCGATCTCCACCTCGTACCGGAGCTGCACCACGTGGGCGTGCAGACGGACGACCTCGACAACTGCGCCGCCTGGTACGAGGAGTTCTTCGGCTGCCGGACCAACTGGACGCTGGACACCTTCTCCGACCTGACGCTGAGCCGCCTGCCCGGCATCACCCGGCTGACCGAGGTGATGGTGGCCGGACTGCGCTTCCACCTCTTCGAGCGCACCGGGCACGACGGCGCCGTCCCCGGCGCCAACACCCGCCAGTTCCAGCACGTCTGCCTCGCCACCGGCTCCCCCGAGGAGCTGCGGGCCTGGCGCGAGCGCTGGTTCCGGCTGTACGAGTCCGGCCGCTTCACGTTCGCCGGTGACGAGAAGCCCACCGACATCGTCATCGACGACGACGGAGTCCAGAGCTGCTACGTCCTGGACGTCAACGGCCTGGAGTTCGAGTTCACCTACGTGCCGCCAGGAGGAGACCGATGAGCATGCGCGCCCCCCGCACCGTGACCGAACTGCCGGTGCCCGACGGCTGGGACTTCGGGGACTTCCCCTACGGCCTGGAACCGCTGACGCTGCCCGAGCCGCCGACCCCGGGAACGGAGACCGCGATCTCGGACGTGCTTCCCGCCGACACCTCCCGCGTGCGGAGCGCCGCGCCGTGCCCGCGCACGGGGCCGGCGCTCGCCGCCGAGGAGATCTCCCACCAGCTGTTCTGGTTCCGCTGGATCACGGGACACCAAGCCACCTTCGCCATCTGGCAGTTGACGGCGCACGCCCTGCACCAGGCCCGCTCCCGTTCCGACCCCGCGCCGTCCCTGCGGGCGATGACGGACCTCACCGACGCCTACACCGCGATGCTGCTGTACACCAGTTCCTGCCCCGCCGACGTCTACGGGACGGTGATCCGGCCGAGCATGTACCTCCAGCACCGCAGCTTCAGCGGCACCTGGGCACCGGACTTCATGCCCGTGCGCTCGCTGCTGCGGGGGAAGAAGACCGAGTGGGAGGGGACGCCGGAGGCCGAGCGGCTGAAGAAGGCGGTGCAGATGTACCACAGGGTGCACGCGGGGGTGGCGGCCAAGCTGGTGCCGGGCGGCCGTTCGCTGCTCCAGGAGTCGGCCGCGGAGGTCGCACCGACCCGCCCCGAGACTCAGGCACTCATCTACGACCACTACTTCCTGACCTTGCGGGCCCCGGTCGACGCGACGGAGCTGGTCGGCCAGTTGCGGAGCCGGCTGCGGGCCATCACGCAGGACGTGGCGACCAACGGCCTCTATCCCGGCCTCGGTCCGCAGGAGGACGTCGCCTTCCCCGAGGAACTGCGCGGCGACGAGGTACGCCAGGGCTACGAGGAAGGCTTCGCGTCGGTCCTGGGCAGGATCGACGCCGCCGCCGGGCAGCTCAGGCCACGGGTGCTGCACCACAGCGCCCCCTGACGGGACGGCGTCCGGCACGACGAGGCCGGACAACGTCCGGCACGACGGAGCACCACGGCATCCGGTACGACGAAGGAGGAGTACGCGTGCGGCACGGAGTGGTGATCCTGCCCGAGCGGCGCTGGTCGCGGGCGCGCGAGCAGTGGGTCCTGGCCGAGCGGCTGGGCTTCGACCACGCCTGGACCTACGACCAGCTGATGTGGCGGTGGCTGCGGGACGAGCCCTGGTTCGCCTGTGTCCCCACCCTGGCCGCCGCCGCGGCCGTCACCTCGCGGATCACGCTGGGCACGATGGTCGCCACGCCCACCTACCGCCATCCGGTGACGCTGGCCAAGGAGGTGATGTCGCTGGAGGACGTCGCCGGAGGCCGATTCGTCTGCGGACTGGGCGCGGGGGCGGGCGGCCTGGACGACCGGGTGGTGGACCCCACCGAGCGGACCCCGCGCGAGCGCGCCGACCGGTTCGCCGAGTTCGTCGAGGCGCTGGACCTCCTGCTCACCGAGCGGAGCGCCTCGTACGCGGGCGAGCACTACGCCTTCGACGGCGTGCCGGTGAACCCCGGCTGCCTGACACGGCCGCGCGTGCCGTTCGCCGTCGCCGCGACCGGGCCGCGCGGGATGCGGCTCGCAGCGCGGCGGGCGGACACCTGGGTGACGGCCGGTCCGCCCGGGCGCTTCGACGCCCTGCCCTACGAGAAGGCGCTGCCCGACATCGCCCGGCAGCTGGACGAGCTCGACGCCGCGTGCGAGGCGACCGGCCGTGACCCGGCCACGCTGGACCGGCTGCTGCTGACCGGCGCCCTGGTCGGCGGGGTGCTCGAATCCGTCGAGTCGTACCGGGACGCGGTGGGCCGCTTCGGCGAGCTGGGCGTCACCGACCTGGTCGTGCACTGGCCGCGCGCGTCGTTCCCGTACGAGGGCGACCCGCTTTTGCTGGAGGCCGTCGCGCAGGAGGTGCTGCTCCCCGGACGGGAGGCGGCTGCGCGGACCGGGCCCGTGTCACCCCGGCCGGGCGGCGCCCCCGGTGGCGAAGGAGAGCGACGTTGATCGCGTACGAGATCGTCGACATGTTCACGGACACCCCGTACGGCGGCTGCGCCCTCGGCGTCGTCCCCGACGCGGCGGCGCTCTCCACGGCGGACATGCTGGCCGTCGCCCGCGAGACCGCCCTGACGGAGACGGCGTTCGTGGTGCCGCCGGCCCTGCCGGGGTCGACGTACGGAGTGCGGGTGATGACCCCGGACGGGGAGTCGCCGTACGGCGGGCACAGCGCGGTGGGCACCGCGAGCGCGCTCGTGCGCGCCGGGCGGCTCGCGGCCGGGAAGGCGGTGCAGGAGTGCGGCGGCAGGCAACTCGCCGTGACCGCCGGGGCCGACGGCTCCACCCTGTCCGTCGCGGGCGAGCCGCTGCTGCGGCCCGAATGGGACCCCGGCCCGCTGCTCACGGCGTGCGGCCTGACGGACACCGATCTGACGGGCACTCCACGTCTGACCGGCTTCGGACCGGCGTTCCACGTCCTGCCGGTGGGCGCGAAGGCCCTCACGCGCGCCGCGGCCGACCTGACCGACCCGGTCTGGGCGGACTGCCCGGACGCGGTGCTCGTCGCCTGGGACCAGGCCGGCCGCACCGCCCGCGTCCGCGTGTTCGCCCCCGGTTACGGCATGCCCGAGGACCCGGCCTGCGCCTCCGCCGCGCTGGGGCTCGGCGCCTGGCTCGCCGAGGAGAAGGCGCTCCCCGGCGCCGACGGCCGCCACGCCTACCAGGTCCGTCAGGGCGAGGGCCTCGGCCGCCCGGCCACCCTCTCCTGCACCGTCGACCTCACAGAGGGCCGGGCCAGCGCCGCCACGGTCCACGGCCGGGTCACCGTCACCGCCTCCGGCCGGATGACACCCCCCGGACGCCCCTGACCCCCGCTCCGTCCCGCGGTCCGACCGTACGACCAGAAAGGATCTTCCCAGGTGCTCTTCCGACCGGAACTGCACGGCACCCGCGGTGCCGTCGCCTCCACCCACTGGCTGGCCTCCCAGACGGGCATGTCCATGCTGGACCGCGGCGGCAACGCCTTCGACGCCGCGACCGCCGCCGCCTTCGTCATCCAGGTGGTGGAACCGCATCTCAACGGGCCGGGCGGCGACGTCCCGATCCTCGCCCACCGCTCGGGGACCGGCTCGGTCGACGTCGTCTGCGGGCAGGGCCCGATGCCGGCCGCGGCGACGCCGGAGGCCTTCACCGAACGGGGTCTGGCCGTCGTCCCCGGTTCCGGACTGCTGCCCGCCGTCGTCCCCGGCGCCTTCGGCGCCTGGCTCCGCCTGCTCAAGGAGTACGGCACGCTGCCCCTGGAGGACGTGCTGGAACCCGCCATCGGCTATGCCGAGCACGGCTACCCGGTGCTGCCCAAGTGCGCCGCCATGATCGGCGCGCTCACGGAGCTGTTCCGCGACACCTGGACGGAGTCGGGCCGCACCTACCTGCGGGGCGGGGTCGCCCCGCGCGCCGGGGAGCGGGTCACCAACCCGGCGCTCGCGCGCACCTACCGGCGGCTGGTCGCCGAGGCGAAGGCGTCCGGCCGGGACCGCGAGGGACAGATCGACGCGGCGACGGAGGCGTTCTACACCGGCTTCGTCGCGGAGGCCGTCGACACCTATGTCACCAAGGCCGAGGAGATGGACTCCACGGGCCGCCGCAACAGCGGCCTGCTCACCGGCGCGGACCTCGGGGCGTGGCGACCGCGTGTGGAGCGTCCTGTGAGCCTCACCCACCGGGACCTCACCGTGCACAAGGCGGGCCCCTGGTCGCAGGGCCCCGTCTTCCTCCAGCAGCTCGCCCTGCTGGCCGACGCCGACCTCGCCGCGACCGGCCCGGAGAGCTCGGAGTACGTCCACACGGTGGTCGAGGCCGCCAAGCTCGCCTTCGCCGACCGCGAGGCCTGGTACGGCGACCCGGACCACGCCGACGTCCCCGTCGGCGCCCTGCTGGACCCGGCCTACACCGCCACGCGGCGGGCGCTGCTCGGCGCGGAAGCCTCCCACGAGCTGCGGCCGGGACGGCCCGGCGGGCGCGAGCCGCTGCTGCCGCCGCTGCACGACGAGAGCGCCGCGCCCGCCGACCCGGCCTGGCTGGGCGAGCTGGAGCAGGGCATCCCGGCGATCATGAAGCTGACCGCGGCGACCGGCGACACCTGCTGCGTGAGCGTCACCGACGCCGCGGGCAACATGGTGGTGGCGACGCCCAGCGGCGGCTGGCTGAAGAGTTCCCCGGTGGTGCCGGGGCTGGGCTTCCCACTGGGTACCCGGGGACAGATGGCGACCCTCACCCCCGGCCACCCCAACACGGTGGCGCCCGGCAAACGTCCGCGGACCACGCTGAGCCCGACCTTGGTCCTGCGGGACGGCCGGCCGTACCTGGCGTTCGGGACGCCGGGCGGCGACCAGCAGGACCAGTGGACGCTCAGCTTCTTCCTGCACCACACCGAGCACGGGCTGGGTCCGCAGGCGGCGATCGAGGCGCGCACCTTCCACACCGACCACGTGCCCACCTCCTTCGCCCCGCGCCGGTTCCGGCCGGGCACCGTCGTCCTGGAGGGCGGTTGGCCCGCGGCGGAGGTCGAGGCGCTCCGGCGGCGCGGTCACCAGGTGGACCTGGTGCCCGACTACTCGCTCAGCAAGGTGTGCGCCACCGGGCTGACCGCCGACGGGCTGGTTCTCGGTGCGGCGAGTCCACGCGGCGCGCAGGCGTACGCGGTCGCGGGGTAGGAGAGGAGGACAGGACATGGTTTCCTCCAGGAAACCACCCCTCCTAGCACGGAAGGTGCTGACATGGCCGCTCACCGGAAGAACCACCGTGGGGACTTCATCGTGCTGGGCGAGGCCCGGCAGAACAATCTCAAGGGCGTCGACCTGCGCATCCCCAAGGGGAAGCTGACCGTCTTCACCGGGGTCTCCGGGTCGGGGAAGTCCTCCGTGGTCTTCGACACGCTGGCGATCGAGTCGCAGCGCCAGCTCAACGAGACCCTGCCGGCCTTCGTCCGTCACCGGATGCCCAAGTACGAACGGCCGGACGCGGGGGCGATGGAGAACCTCTCCACGGCGATCGTCGTCGACCAGCGGCAGGTCGGTGGCAACGCCCGCTCCACGGTCGGCACGATGACCGAGATCCTGCCCATGCTGCGGGTGCTGTTCTCCCGCGCGGGCACGCCCGGCGCGGGCCCCTCGCACATGTACTCGCCGAACGACCCGCGCGGCATGTGCGAGGAGTGCCAGGGCCTCGGCACGACGGTCCGTCTGGAGCTCGACAAGCTGCTCGACGAGGACAAGAGCCTCAACGAGGGGGCCATCCGCTTCCCGTCCTTCGCGGTCGGCACCTTCCAGTGGCAGCTGTACGGCGAGTCCGGGCTCTTCGACCCCGACAAGCGGTTACGCGACTTCTCCGCCGAGGACCGCGAACTGCTGCTGCACGGCAAGGGGTTCACCGTCGACCGGACGGGCCGCAACGGCGTGTACAAGAACGAGTACGAGGGCGTCGTCGAGCGCTTCACCCGCCGGTACATCACCCCCGGCCTCGACAACGCCAAGAGCAAGGAGCGCGCGGAGATCGAGCGGGTGGTGACCCAGGGCCCCTGCCCCGTCTGCAACGGCGGACGGCTCAACGAGGCCGCCCTCGCCTCCCGCATCGACGGCGACAACATCGCGGACTTCTCGGCCATGGAGATCACCGACCTGATCGAGCGGCTGGCCCGCATCGACGCGCCCGCCGTCAAGCCGGTGGTGGCGGGTGCGCGGGCCGCGCTGGAGCGCATCCAGGCGGTCGGGCTCGGATATCTGAGCCTCGAACGGCAGACCAGGACGCTGTCCGGCGGCGAGGCCCAGCGGCTCAAGATGGTGCGCCACCTGGGCAGCAGCCTGACCGGACTGACGTACATCTTCGACGAGCCCAGCGTCGGCCTGCACCCGCGGGACGTGCGACGGATGAACGACATCCTGCTCGCCCTGCGCGACAAGGGGAACACCGTGCTGGTCGTCGAGCACGACCGCGACGTCATCGCGATCGCCGACCACGTGGTCGACATGGGCCCCGGGGCCGGCCGCGACGGCGGCGAGGTGACCTTCGAGGGCACCCCGGCGGCGCTGCGCCGCTCCGCCACGGTGACCGGCAAGCAACTGCGGAGCGTGACCGGGCTCAAGGAGGAGGTCCGCTCCCCCACCGGCGAACTGACCGTGCGGAGGGCGAAGCTGCACAACCTGCAAGACGTCACGGTCGGCTTCCCCACCGGGGTGCTCACCGCGGTGACGGGCGTCGCCGGCTCCGGCAAGAGCACCCTCGTGTCGAAGGTGTTCACCGCCCAGCACCCCGACGCCGTCGTCATCGACCAGTCCTCGGTGGGGATCTCCGCGCGGTCCAACCCGGCGACGTACACCGACATCATGGACAGTTTGCGGCAGCGGTTCGCGCGCGCCTCGGGCGAAAAGCCGGGACTGTTCAGCTTCAACTCCGAGGGCGCCTGCCCGCAGTGCGGCGGCAAGGGCGTCATCGAGACCGACCTGGCCTTCATGGACCCGGTCACCACGGTGTGCGAGGCGTGCGACGGCCGCCGGTTCAACGACGAGGCGCTGCGGCACACCGTGGGCGGCCGGACGGTCGTCGACGTCCTGGCCATGACCGCCGAGGAGGCGTCGGACTTCTTCGACGACGCGCCCGTACGCCGCAAGCTGGCCCTCCTCACCGAGGTCGGGCTGGGCTACCTCACCCTGGGCCAGCCCCTGTCCACGCTTTCCGGCGGCGAGCGGCAGCGGCTCAAGCTGGCGCACCGCCTGAAGGAGACCGGCACCGTCTACGTCTTCGACGAGCCGACCACCGGTCTGCACATGAGCGACACGCGCCGGCTGCTGGACCTGTTCGACCGCCTCGTGGACGCCGGCAACACGGTGCTGGTGATCGAGCACGACCTCGACGTCGTCAAGCACGCCGACTGGGTCGTCGACCTCGGCCCGGAGGCGGGCAGCCAGGGCGGCCGGGTGGTGTTCGAGGGCACCCCCGCCGAGCTGGCCCGGGCGAAGGACTCGCACACCGGCCGCAGTCTCGCGGCGGACCTGCGCACCGCCCATGAGCACAGCTCGTCCTGAGACACGGTTCCGCAGCCCACGACACAGCCCGAGGGCACAACCCCGGGACACGGCCCCGGCACACCGTCGGGACGCGTCCCGGGGCGCTGTCCCGGTCACGCGACCGAAGGAGTCGGAGATGCCCCTCATCCGCGTCACCCTGCTGGAGGGCCGCTCGCCGCAGGAGGTGGCCGCCCTAGGTGAGGCGCTCACCGCGGCGGCGCACGAGACCCTCGGCACCCCGGTGGAGGCCGTCCGGGTGATCGTGGAGGAGACGAAGCCGGAGCGCTGGTTCGTGGGCGGCCGGTCGGTGACCGAGCGGCGTGCCTCACCTTCGTGACCCGCCCCGTCACCGCCGCGGGCCGCCCCGGAGCCACCGGGGCGGCCCGCATGTCCGGGAGCGCCGGTTCAGCGGACGGCGGCCCCGCGCGGGCCGCGGTCGGCGCGCGCGAAGCGCTCCCGGACCCGCTCGACGCGGTCCGGGGACCAGGACGCGAGGTCGTCGCGGGTGAGGCGGCCGCTGCGGGTGATCAGATGGGCGTTGAACGCGTCCGGTTGGAGGTCGGCGTACCGGTCCAGTTCCTCGAACCACTCCTGGCTGGTGCGCGCGGTGCGCTGCATGGCCGCGACCTCCGGCAGACGTTCGGCCTCGTAGGCGGCGAGCGCCTCCGGCACCGACCCGTGCTCGTCCAGGGCCAGGGCGAGCGCGAGGGCGTCCTCCATGGCGAGCCGGGTGCCCGAGCCGACGGAGAAGTGCGTGGTGTGCGCGCTGTCGCCGAGGAGGGCGATGCGGCCGTGGCTCCAGCGCCGGTTGCGGACGGAGACGAATCGGCCCCAGCGCGACCGGTTGGTGCGCAGGTCGTGGCCGTCCAGGACGTCGGCGAAGAGGTCCGCGAGCCGGTCCGTGTCGCTCCTGCCGGAGGCGTCCGGCTCACCGGCGTCGCCCTCGGTGAAGCCGGCCGCCTCCCACACCCGGTCGTCGACCTCGGCGATGAAGGTGCTGAGGCCGGGGGCGTAGGGGTAGGCGTGCGCGTGCAGGGTGCCGTGGTCGGTCTCGGCGACGGCGAAGGTCAGGGCGGTGAAGGCTCGCTCCGTGCCGAGCCACAGATAGCGCGAGCCGCGCCGGGCGGTCTCGGTGCCGAATTCCTCCCGACGGGTTTCGCGGGATGCGGAGTTGACGCCGTCGGCGGCCACCACCAGGTCGTACGTGCGGGCCAACTCGTCCGCGTCGGGGGCGCGGGTGCCGTGGCGGAGGGTGACGCCGAGGTCGGCGCAGCGGGCGCGCAGCAGGGCGAGCAGGGCGCGGCGGCCGATCGCCGAGAAGCGGTAACCGCCGTTGCGCGAGGTGCGGCCCCGGTGGTGGACGTCGATCCTCGACCAGTGGGCGCACTCGGCGCCGAGCGCGGCGAACAGCGGGGGGTCGGCCGCCTCGATGCCGCCGAGCGCCCCCTCGGAGAAGACCACGCCGAAGCCGAAGGTCACGTCGGGGGCGTTCACCTCCCAGACGTCGATCTCGCTTCCGGGGCGCAGCCGTTTGACGAGCGCGGCCGTGTAGAGGCCGCCGGGCCCGGCTCCGATGATCGCGATTCGCATGACACCTCACGGGGACTCGGTCGAGTGACGGGGTGGCGCGCGCGGGGGACGGCAAGTGGCCCCTCCAACGGACTACGTGTTGCCCGTGAGACCGAAAGTATTGTCCGCAGGGAAACCAATCGCCTCGGGCGGTCCGCCGCCGCGCGGCCGACCGGAAGGGGGCGCGGTCGATGAGGCCGACGACGGACGCGAAGGTGCTGGAGCGGCTGTACGGGACGGACGTGCCGCCCTTCGCGCTGCTGTGCAGACAGCGGCCCGGCGCGACCGGACCAGCACCGGTGGAGCTGCTGTTCGGGGACGTGTACACCGGTAAGTCGTGGGAGTCATTGGAGTTGGAGAACGCGGAGACCGTCGGGCCGCTGGACGGGGCCGGTCCGCCCGGTGCCGCGCCGGGCCCGGGCCTCCTGGCTCTGCTGCCCTTCCGGCGCCTGGCCGAACACGGCCTGCCCTGCCATGACGACGGCACGCCGGCGCGGGCCCTGCGGGTGCGCGAGCACCACGTCCTGCCGGCGGAGGCCTTCACCGACCCTCGCCTTCCCGGTGCGGGGCCGCTGGAGTGGCGGGACGCGGGGTTCACGACGACCGACACCCAGTACGAGGACCTGGTGCGAGGGTTCGTCGCCTCGGACGCGGCCCGCGGCGGGCTGAACGTCCTGCTGCGCCGCGACTGGACCGCGCGGCTGCCGGACTTCCGGCCCGCGGTGGCAGTGGACCTGTTCCGGCGGTTGCTGACCGCCGAGTCGGGCGCGTACTGGACCTTCGTCGTGCACACCGGGGCCGCGCGGCCGCTCACCCTGGTGGGTGCCACGCCGCAGGGGCACGTGGGGGTCGGGGGCGGCCGGGTGGTGATGCACCCGCTGTGCGGCACATACCGGCGTCCGCCGGCGGGACCGGACGCCGGGGACCTGCTCGCCTTCCTCGCCGACCGCAAGGAGTCGGAGGAACTGGCGACCACGGTGGACGCCGAACTGGCGGTGCTCTGCGGGCTGTCCGGGCCGGGAGTGCGGGTGGAAGGGCCGTTCCTGCGCCGGATGGCGCATCTGCTGCACACGCAGTGCCGCATCAGCGGGCCCGCGGCAGCCGGGGCCCGGGAGACCCTCTCGCGCGCCCTGTTCGCGTCGACCGTCGTGGGCAGCCCGTACGCCGACGCCTGCCGGGCGATCCGCCGCCACGAGACGACGGGGCGCGGCTACTACGGCGGCGTCCTCGCGCTGATCGGCCGCGACGCGGCGGGGGCGGAGGAGTTGGACTCGGCGGCGGTGATCCGGACCCTGGTCGTGGACCACCGGGGTGAAGCGCGGCTGTCGGTGGGGGCGACCGTGGGCGGCCGGTCCTCACCGGAGGCGGAGGCGGCCGAGACCCGCACCAAGGCGCGGACCGTGCTGACCGCCCTCGCCGCGCCACCGCCCGCCGCCGGGCAGGCGCCCGGGCCCCGCGCCCCCGGCGTGCCCGTCCTCGACGCGGCCGTACGGGACGCGCTGGACCGGCGCCACGCGGCGCTGTCGTCGTTCTGGACGGAGGGCACCGTCGCCCCGCCAGCGGGCGCCGCCCCGGTGCTGGTGCTGGACCCGGGCGGCGACCCGGTCGCCGAACTGGCGGCCCTGCTGCACCTGGTCACCGCCGTGCACGGCCCCGCCGTGGTGGTCCGCTACGACGCCCCCGGCGCCGCCGACACCCTGGTCCGGCACGCGGGGCCCGTACTGCTTGCGTCCGGGCCGGGCCGCCCGGACGACCCCGGGTGCGTACGGATGGCGGCGCTGCGCCGGACGGCCGCGTCCCTGGTACGGGAACGGCTGCCCGGCGGGCCCCCGGTGGCCGGGGTGGGACTCGGCTTCCAGTTGCTGGCGCTGGCCGCCCTGCCGAAGGCCCGGGTCGTGCCCAGGACCGGCGGCACAGGACTGGCGCGGGAGGTCGAGGTCTTCGGCAGGCCGGTCACCGCCGCGTTCCGCAACGCCCACGCGATCGTGTCCGGTCCAGCCGGGCACGAGGTGGTCGCGCTCGGCGAACAGGCCGTGCGGGGCGTGCAGTTCCATCCGGAGTCGGTGCTGACGACCGACGGGACGGAGGTACTGCGCCGACTCCTCGGCTGACTCCCCCGGCCCGTCGTGGTCCGGTGCCGTCGTCTCCCGGCCCCGTCGGCGCGGGCTCAGGACGCGTCGGCGGCCGCGCCGAGTTCCACGAGGGTGCGGGCCGCGGACTCCAGGGCGAAGGTCATCGAGCCGCCGTTGGGCTCGAACCCGGCGTGGTCACCGGCGAAGTGGATCCGCCCCTCGGGCCTGCGGATCACCGGCATCAGGGCACTGTGCCCGCGCTCGGGAAGGATGTACGCACCTTCCGCGTACGGGCGTTGGTCCCAGCAGACGGACGTGCTGGTCTCGTAGTGCTCGCGGGCGCCCGGGAGCATCCGTTCGACCTCGTCGAGCACGAAGTCCAGGCGCTCCTCCTCGGTCATGACCGACACCGCCCGCGCCCGCCACCCCGTCATCAGACACTCCAGGATCTTGCGCGGGCCCGGGAGTCGGGGGGTGGCGTCGCGTATCCACCGTATGGGCAGGTCGGTGGAGAAGCTGGCGTTGCGCTGCGGCCAGAACTGGCGGCGCATCTGGAGGTAGACGCGAACGACGGACGAGTATTTCACCCGGCGCATCACGTCGTGCTTGGCGTCGGTCAGGCCCGCGTCGGTGAAGTCGATGTGCCGGATCGCGCTGAACGGGACCGTGACGACGACTCGTTCGGCCTCCAGGGTCTGCATGCGACCGTGGGCGAGGACGGTGACCCGGGCCCGCTCCGCGTCCTGTTCGACGCGGACCACCGGACGGCGGTAGTGGATACGGCTCTTGAGACGCTCGGCGAACGCCTGCGGGAAGCGGTCGGTGCCGTGCTTGACCTTCGCCCAGCGGGGATCGGCGTTGCCGAGCGAGTGCGGACTCGCCTCGTGGCGCAACCAGGACAGCGCGGACGCCGCCTTCAGGTCGCCGCCGCGCATCTCCAGGAAGAGGGGTTCCATGAGGTCGATGGCCGCCTGGGAGGCGCCCCGTTCGGTGAGGACCTCGTGCACGGACAGGTGGTCGTAGGGGGCGAGTCGCTGGGTGACCGCCCAATCGGGGGCGCTCAGGTCGGGCTGGAGACTGTCGGCGACCGCCGAGACGTACCGCTCGATCATCCCGCCGACGCC
This sequence comes from Streptomyces sp. NBC_00704, assembly GCF_036226605.1. NCBI lineage: Bacteria > Bacillati > Actinomycetota > Actinomycetes > Kitasatosporales > Streptomycetaceae > Streptomyces > Streptomyces sp. NBC_00704. Next base: position 7,964,948 of record NZ_CP109000.1, on the reverse strand, counting down.
GAGATCCTTCTCGTGCGGGTGCAGGCCCAGCCCGGCCTCGGCGACCGACTCCGGGTCGGGGGTGAAGAAACGGCCGCGCGCGAAGTAGGAGAACGTGGTGTCGACGAGGTCGGCGGTCTCCGTCTCGACGCCGAGTTCGCGCAGGTAGTGCATGGCGTAGTGGCAGTGCGGGGTGAGCGTCATCGCGCCGGCCTCGGCGTACAGGCCGTCGGCGAACGGCTCCCTTAAGGTGTACGCGCGCCCGCCGGGCCGGTCGGACGCCTCCAGGACGGTCACCTCGCAGTCCCTCGCGGCGAGTTCGTGGCCGACGGCCAGTCCGGCGAGTCCGGCTCCGACGACGATGACGGATCGCGGGGGCCGCAGCCCCGGCAGTCCGCTGTCGAAGGCACGTCGTACCTCGGTCTGAGTGGCTTCCCGCATGGAGTGCTCCGTTTCGGTGGCTCGGTGGCTCGACGGCTTGCGTAGTGCGGTGGTTCAGCGGCCCGGTGGCCGCACACCCGCGTCTGCGCCGCTCTCTGCTCGTCTACCACCTGCCACCGGGGCCATGTTCCGGCCGGCCGGCCTTCGCGGGAGTCCGGCCGGGCGGCGGCCGCCAGGCCGGCGTCATCGTTGCGCGTGCCGTCCTCGACGGCTGCTCGCAGCGCGCCGCAGATGTCCGTCACCTGAGATGCCCGCCTACTGAGGTTTTCAAGGTGGGGTCGGTGGGTCGAAAGCCGGGCCGGTGCCGGTGAGGCAGCAGTCGGTCAGCAAAATGGACCTTGACCAAGTCGGTCGCGGTCGGCAAGGACTCGCAGGATGCGTTGGTAGTCCACCGACAGCGCCGACCAGGTCAGCCCCGCACGCCACATCGGCACCATCGACTTCGACTTCGCCGGTTCCAAAGCCCCGGCGGGCAACGGCTGTTCACCGCCATTCGGCAGGTCCACAGCGACATCAGGACCGGCGACGTCACCTTCGCCTGGGGCCAGTGCCTCGCGGACACGCAAGCGAGCGATGACCCACTCGTTCCAATCGTGCTCGGCCACGGACAACTCGGCCTGGATCCGGTCGGCCTCCTCCCGCAGTTCGTCCACACGACGGCGAGCGGCGCACTCGCGCTGTTCCAGCAGTCCCACGACCGACGGCATTCCTGACCTCCACTGGAGCGACGACACAACAGGTCACCACTGCAACGGAACCGCCGCACCTATGCTTGACCAGCGGAAATGCAGTCCTCAAGCTCGGAAAGACAACGGCTTCTCAGGTACCTCAGCCAAGGGTACGGAGGGGGTCCGACAACCGGCCTCCCGTTTACAGGGCGGCCGAGGGGGCCCGCAGCGCTGGCAGGCGCCCATTCGTCGGGGGCCAGGTCCCTGCTCGGGGTTAGCTCTGGGGGCGGCGGCCATGGTGAGGACGCTGAGCGGGCCGAGGACGGAGCCGATGGACACCCTGGGCCACGCCCTGAGCCAGGACCCCCGACGGCCCACGTACCGCAGCCGTCGTCCGCTGACGTTGCCGTCAGACACCCCAGCACCTCACCGAAAACATTTCGGTGAGGCCGCTGCGGCACTCCGTGCAGAGCGGAAGCCCGCAGCGCACCGTCGACTTCTCCTGCCCATCCCTTCAGGGATGCCGAACACTGATGCACGTCTCTACTTATTCGTTACATCAGGATCAAGTACCTCTGGCAAGGGAACTATCAAGCCGATACATGCGATCACCCGCGTAAGATCAGCACTCAGGAACACTATAAAGCGATACTCTCCTCTTTCGCGGTCATCAATAAACCCGACCAGAAGTTCTTGATTACCGATTTCCTCGAGGTTAGCCACCGCCTCCTCGAACCCCAATGATGGGCGCTCGAGTTTCTGCAATCTCCGCAACCGTCTCGCGTAGGTGTGATGCAGCCTCGCGGCGGGCATCCTCCCTGGCCATATTTCGAACGACGCCCCAGCGGCAAGGGCGCTCTTGGCCTGCGAGTTGACAGTGGATTCGACAGCAAACGCTTTAATCAGCTCACCTCGCTCCACGTGCGCTCCTATCGTGATCGCGGATTGAACCATGACCCGTTTCCTATCCTGATCTCAGCCGCTTCAACGACTCCTTCGAGTAGATGTTCCTCCTCGAAGAACCCGGAGTCGATGTCCGTATCATGAACCTGAATATCTCTACTCGGATCCACGTCGGAGCGACGGATTCGCATCACTACTGAGCCCGGCCCCCAATCGTCAACCTCTTCCTGAGCTCTCCCCTCGCTGTGGCTCCAGGAAGTGTACGGACTGTCCGTATTGTTGCCGCCTACATGGCTCGCTGGAGTGGACGGACCACCGATCGGCACAGCTCGACCTTCAAGTGCATCAGCATGCTTCGGATGCCCGTCGCCGACTCCTCGATAGTAATATTCACCATCGCCACCACAATTGTGGACCAGGACCGGCGTCTCGCCCGCCAGCACATAGTACGTGTGCGTGACGGTGACCGTCAGATCGTGGGTCAGGTGTGGACGGTGCCAGATCTTGACGGCAGTTATCACAGCTACCGCACCCGAGGCCTCGTGCAGCGTCATTCCGGCCTTGAGGTGACCCGCATCGACCCAAGCCGCCTCGGACTCCGCCCAGAATGGGTGGGTCACCGTAGCCACGATCTTCGACAGCTTGCCGCCGTCGGGGTCGCGGATCGTGATGGTGGCGAAGTCCTTGTCGTGCTTGGTGGTGATTAGTTTCGCGACGGTGCGGGGCTGACTCTTGCCGGTCTCAGGGTCGGTGGCAAGGACCTTGTCGCCCTGTTTGATGTCCTTGATCTGCGTCTCGTGGCCGTCCGCCATGAGGACCTTGGTCGCGGGCAGGAAACTGTGGTCGCACTTGGCCGCGCCGCTTCGAGGTGCCGCCGACTCCGCGCGCTGGCTTCCCTTGGCCGCGCCGCTGGCGGCAGTTCCCTCCGCAGCTGTGTCCGCCGCCTTGGCCCCCGATCGGGTCGCCGCCTTGGCGGCCGAGGCAGTCTCGGTGCCCTTCGCGACTGCTGCTGCGCCGGCCCCCGCAAGGCCCATCGACCCGGCAATGACGGCACCGCCTTCAGCCGCTACTCCCACGGATGCGCCCACCAGGGCTCCTCCGAGGCTGCCCGCCTCAGCACCAGCTGTGAAACCTTCGGCGCCCGCCACCAAAACGGCCGCGCATCCGCCCGCTGTCGCGGCGACACAGGCGACCACGCCCACCACAACGGCTGTGGCTACCACGGCTGCGATCACCGGATGCTGTTGGACGGCGCGGTATGCCTTGTGAGCGACATTGGAGACGTGGCAGGACAGGGACCAGCCGCAACTGTGGTGCGAGCCGTTGCCAATGTAGTGGGAGCCCCCACCGCCACCGCCGCTGTGATGGGTCCCGCTGTCGTTGAGGGAACCGGTGTCGACCAGCGCAGACGCCTGAGCAGGCTGCGCGCAGCTGGTGCAGCCCTGGTCAACCGGCATCTGGAGGCCGGAGGGGTCGCTGCCTCTGACCGGGTTGTCAGCGGCGTAGGTGTAGCCGTCGATCTGCTGGGCGTCCGTGAGTTCCAAGATCGGGTCGTCGGAGACGAACCGGCCGATCGTCGGGTCGTACTCCCGGGCTCCCAGGTGTGTCAGGCCGCTGGTGGTGTCCTCGACGCCGGCTACAAAGCCCTTGTCGCCGAGCCAGGCGGCCGCCGTCGGCTGGATGCCGCGTGTATCGCCGAACGGGTCCAGGCGACGGCGGGTGATCGCCTGTGTGGTGGCGTCGACCGCAGTCTCCGCGGTGTCGTGGGCATCCGTCACCTTCCACTGCAGGCTGCCCGTGCTGCTGCGGACCGCGATCGTCTGCCCGGCCCAGCTGTAGTACCTAGTGCCCGTGGTCGTCGTCGTGCCCTTGGCGAGGCGGACCTCCGTGTCGCCCAGGTAGAGCGTGGTGCCCGAGGCGTCCCGGGACAGCAGCCGGTTGCCGCCCGCGTCGTACAGGTAAGAGGCCGAGGTGCCGTCCGTATTGGTGACCTTGGCGAGATGGCCTTCGTCGTCCCAGTCGAGCGTCTGGGTCTTGCCGTTGAGCGTGCGGGTGTGGGTGTTGCCGGACGCGTCATAGGTGTAGGAGTTCGTGGTGGTCGTGTCTGCGGTGACCGTTGTCGACGAGCTTAGAGTGTGTGCCTGGCTGGTGCCCGGCGTCGGGTAGGCGAAGGATGTGGTCCTGTCGTTACCGCCTGCCGTCGTGGCGTGGTTGACCTGTGTTTTGCGGTTGCCGAGGTCGTCGTAGGCGAAGCTCTGCCAGTAGGGGGCCGGTCCGCCGAGGACGGCCGTGGACGGGTCGGCGGAACAGCCGTCGGTGGCGGTCCAGGCCTCGGTGAGGCGGTCATGGCCGTCGTAGCGGTAGCACTGGACGTCGTCGGTGGCGTCGGCGTGCATGGCGACCTCGGTGGGGTTGCCGTAGTCGTCATAGGTGTAGGCGGTGTCCTGAACGGGGGCCGTCTGGGCGTCGTCCGTGACGAGTTCACGCTTGAGGCGGTGGGTGCCGTCCTCGTAAGTGTTGGTGATCTGGAGCCACTTGGCAGTGTCGGATGAGGACACCCCCAGCGTCACCTGGCCGATGTCGCTCAGCTTGGTATAGCTGGTGTCCTGGACATATCCCGTCGCGCCCTTGAGCGTCGTCGGCATGCTCAGGTCGTTGTAGCCGTAAGTCAGGGACTCGGAGGGCAGTCCGCCGGCCGCCGGGTCGGAGGTCACCTGGACGGTGCCGTCGAGGTTGTAGCCGATCGTCGACGTGTACGAGCCCGCCAGGGCCTCCTCGCCGGTGACCGAGGGGATCGTGACCCGCGTCAGGGTCGGCCGGTACAGGGAGTCGTACGCGCCGACCTGGCTGATGTACGCCTTGCCCGAGCTGCCGCCGACGTAGCGGATCGACGACGTGGGCTGGCCCTTGGCGAGCGAGTCGTACGTCCACTTGGCGAGTTCGTGGGCGGCGTCCTTGGTGGTGCCGTCGTACATGTCGGTCTGGCGACCGAGGACGTCGTAGGAGTAGCTGAGGGTCTTCGCTTCGGCGGTGCCCACTGCGGTCGTGGTGGAGGCGACCTGGTCGAGTTCGTTGTAGGCGGTGGTCGTCGTGCCGGCGTCCGGGTCCGTGGAGGTGGCCTTGCGGCCCATCAGGTCGTAGCCGTAGGACCAGGTGTTGCCGTCGTCGTCGACGACCGACTTCAGGCGGCTCTTCGCGTCGTAGGCGTACTTGATCGACGTGTACGTACCGGACGGGCTGCCGTTGTCGTACTGCCGGGTCTCGGTCGTACGGCCGAGGGTGTCGGTCAGGGTCGTTGTCGCGATGCCGCCGTTGGGCGGGATGACCGTCGTGCGGTCGCCGCCGTACGACGTGGAGGTTGTCCACCGCTTGGCGCCGTTGGCGTAGAAGTCGGCTGCTGTGGGACGGCCTGCGCCGTCGTAGGTGGTGAGGGTCTGGGCGGGGACGGCGGAGGTGATGGTGGCGAGGGTGCCGGAGGGGTTGGACGTGTCCGTGTAGTCGGCGTCGGCTTCTACTGCTAGGCCGCGGCTGTCGTACTTGGTTTCCGCGATGACGCGGCCGCCGCCCGGTGCGGGGGTCTGCGTCTGGCGGGGGCGCAGGAGTGCGTCGTACAGGGCGTGGGTGGTGTCGTAGGTCGTGCCGTCGTTGTTGAGCTTGCCGGTGGTGACCACCGAGGCGGCGGTGTTGGAGACGGAGTAGCTGTAGACGAGGCTCGCGGACTGGTTCGAGGCTTTGGACCGGTTGGCCAGCCACAGTCCGGTGACGCGGCCGAGGCCGTCGTAGGCGTATTCGGTGCGCTTGCCGTTGGGGTCGACGACGGACGTGGCGACGCCGCGGGCGGGGTCGAAGTTCGTGGTCGTCCCGTACGTCTTGGCATCGGAGGTGAGCGTGCTGGTGAGCGGACCGCCGGTGGCGGGGGTGTATTTGGTGGTGCTGACGGTCGCCGAGTTGGTGTCCTTGACCGAGTCGACGCGGCCCTGGCTGTCGTAGTGGCTGGTGGAGACCGTCTGGTAGACCGGGCTGCCGCCGCTGTAGGAGGACAGCCGCTGGGTGGCGGTCTCGTCGCCGATCGTCGGCGCGGCGCCGAAAGCTTGGCTGTCGTAGAGGGTGCGGACGTCGGAGACGACGTCGTCCGGGCGGTTGGTCGTGGCGCGGCAGGCCACGTCGACCGTCTCGACCCGTACGGGGAAGGCCCGCAGCCAGGCATTCGTATTGTCGGCGAAGGTGGTGCGGGTGCACTGCTCGTCACCGGTGACAGCGGCGTCGCCCGAGTCGTCGACGGTAAGCGCCGCGCCCGTCGTGTCGTCGTAAGTCGTGCTGACGGTGGTGTCGCGGGTGCCGCCGGAGGACAGGTCGGTGCGGGTGTGGACGGTCTGGGCGCGGGTGTAGGCGGAGGCGCGGGTGCCGTCGGTGCCGGTCTGGTGGATCCAGGGGTCGGTGATCGTGCCCGACACCTCGATGCTGCCGTTGTAGGCGATTGACTCGCGGACGGTGCCGGCGAGCGGACCGGCGTCCGTCACTGCCGTGCCCGTGGAGTCGGTGACCTTTGCGGTGCGCGTGGTCCCGTCGGACTGCTTGTCGCCGTCCATTCCTCGGAAGTACGTCGAGACGGCCTTCGTGCGCGTGGACTGTGCGTCACCGGACGTCGAGGTGACGCTGCCGTAGCCGCGCCAGACCGACCACGTCTTCCGCTTGGCGGGGGAAGTGACGTTGTCGCTGTCGTAGTGCCAAGCCGGCGTGCCGTTGTAGGTGTAGTCGGTCTCCTTCAGCGGTGCCCCGCCGGTCGGGTCGGACTCGGTGACCTGGGTGATGACGTACTTGTGGAACCAGTCCAGTTGAGGGTCGGTGGTGTAGGGCGGCTGCCAGTAGGTCGGGAAACAGCGCAGGGTGTCCGAGTCGGGGCTGCTCGGCATGGTCGTTCCCGCGACGCACTGCGGGTCGGAGTAGTTGACGGTGAGGACGGAGCCGGTCTCCGAAGTGATGGTGCGGACACGCCATTTAACGAGAGCGGCGATGTTGTCGTGCGTGGTGTCGACCCGGTTGAAGAGCTGGATGCCCTGGAAGGTGACCGGTGGCATGGCCGTAGTCGCGCCGTCCTTGCCCGTGCGGGTGATGGACTTCAGCCACAACCCTGCGGAGGTCCCGTCTCCAGGGTCGGGGAAGGAGTGCGCGAGCGCCCAGGAGTCGACGTCCCGGTAGGCCGGGGTCGCCAGGCCAGCGTCCCAGATGCTGGTCGTGACGCCGGTGAGGCGCTTGCGGGAGAAGAACGTCGGCCCGCTCGCGTCGCAGACCTTGCCGGAGGCGCAGATCTCGTCGAAGGGCACGTCAGGCCAGTGCGAGGCCGTGCTGGAGGTGAGCGAGGAGCAGGCTTCGGTGCTGGTGACCAGGCAGCGTTCGGCGGTGGTGAAGGTGACCTTCTCCGGCGCGGTGCCGAAGACGGTAGAGGCGGTGATGCCGTAGTCGATGCGCGTAAGGTAGCCGCCGCGGTCGTAGGCCGTGCCGTTGGCGGTGGTGGTGCCGTTCTTGGCGTAGTAGTTGGTCTCTTTGGTGTACCAGTACGACATCGCGTTGCCGTGTGGGTCGACTACGTAGTCGAGGTTCCAGCGCCAGGCCTGGGTGAGGGCTCTGCCGGAGAAGGCGGTGCCCTGGTCGTAGCCGGGCTCGCCGGAGTCGTCGCCGAAGACCGGCGCGGTGTAGGTGGAGTTGGTGACGGCGGCCCCGGTGGTCCAGCCCGGCAGTCGGTTCCTGCCGAAGACGTACTCGGTGCCGTCCTGGGTGGTGACGGTCCAGTACTCGCCGTCGTCGTCGCCGTTTGTGGCACCGGTGGAGCGGACGACGCGCTCGCCGTCGTCGGTCTTGGGGTGCCAGGTGCCGCTGGTCTTGTCCTTGATCAGGGGGCTGGACTTGCCGCCGAGGACGAGGGTGGCGTTGTCATTGGCCCAGCACTCGTCGTTCTTGCCGTTCTGGCCGTCGTCGTCGCAGGAGTCGTAGGAGCGTTCGATGTAGGAGGTGGAGAGGTCGAAGCCCTCACCGGCCCAGGACGGCTGGTTGTTGGTGGACGGCAGCCGGCCGTCGACGCTCTGCGAGTCGTAGGTGATCGCCAGGTTGGGAGCGGGACCGCCGTTGGAAGGCGGCACGGACAGCGGGTACGACCAGGTGAAGTCACCGCTGGAGCCGCCGGCGTTCCAAGAGGCGGAAGGGTTGAGGGAGGTCGCCTGGTAGGAACCGGCGCCGGAGCTGGCGGCCGCGGCAGTCGCGGCGAAAGCCGTGATCGAGGAAGAACTGACCGGGGCGGTTGTGGTCAGGGTGTGGTGTGGGAGGTCGTTCGTGGTGGCGACCGGTGTCGTAGTGCGGCACCTATTCAGGGCCGGGGTGGTGAGCGCGCAGGCGGGGAGGCGGACGAGGGTGAGGCGGGAGGCGTAGTCGCCGCCGTAAGCGTTCGCGAAGCCGGAGTAGTCCAGGGTGAGTCGGGTCTGGGCAGTGCCCTTGCGACCGTCGGCGCGGGCCACGGACAGCACGGGGCCGTTGATGCCGAGGGCGGCCACAGTGCTGCGCGAGGCCACCTTGATCGCTACCTTGGCCGGGGCGACGCCCTTGGCAGGGGCACTCACCTTGACCGGCAGTTTGCCGACTGAAGTGGCACTTGCCAGTGCTGCCTCGCCCGTCACGGGCAGGGTGGCGGCGGACGCGACGGGCCAGACGGCCGGCTTCGTCACTGCCGCGGCCGTACGGGCGGCGGCTGCCTGCGTCGCGTCCTTCTTCGCGAACGCTCTGGCCTTGAACGTCTCGGCCGTGCCGTTCTTGACGTCGGGCGTGTCCACCGTGTTATGCCCGTGCCGCTCGGTCGCCCACACGGCCGGTGCAGTGCCCAACCCCGCGGCCACCAGGGCGCTCGCTGTGACAGCGACGACCCACAGCCGTGTCCGCCGTAGCCCACCCATGACTGCACTCCCCATCGTGTGACGTGTAAAAAAGTCCGCTGGTGATCTGTCGCGTGCGCCGTGCCGGCGGACGGTCTTACAGAGGGATGGGCACTTCGTTGACGTACATCTGGTCGATTGCGGTGTCGGACATGACGCCCGTCCACACCCGTACGTCGTCCACGAGGCCACGCGCGTAGTCGCTGTAGGCACCCGTGCTGATCCGTCCGCGGCCGATGTTGAAGGTGCCGGTGGCCTGCCAGGGCTGGGTGAAGACGATGCCGTCACCGGTGTCGTCGTCGGTGTCGGTGTCGCCCTGGGCGCCCTGCCGGACGCCGTTGACGTAGAGGAACAGCTGGTGGTGGGCGCCGTCGTAGACGCCGGTGAGCAGGGTCCAGTCGCCCGGGTCGATCAGTTGGGCCGAGGCGATGTTTGCGGGCACGGTGACGACGGCGCCGCTGGTGGTGTCGGCTGTGGTGCGGCCGAACACCCACATGCCCTGGGTGGAACCTGCGGCCTGGTCATACCAAAGGCCCCAGGAGTCGCGGACGCCTCCCGACTGGGTAGCGATCCTCATGTGATGGGCCACGGATGTGTCGGACAGCGCCGAAGCGTCGAGCTTGGCCCAGGCCGCCACGGTGAAGTCGCCCTGCGAATCGATGATGGGGCCGGTCGCGGTGGCGTTGGCGGTCGACGTCCCGGCCAGGGAGAGTACGTTGCCCTTTCCGCCGTCGGTGTCGGTGCTCCAGGTGCCGTCGGCCGCGACGGTGGCCGTGTGGCCGTATCCGGAGGAGTCGGCGGCGGTGGTTCCCGAGGTCTCCTCCATGCCCCACTCGGCTGCCAGGGCCGGCCGGGCCCGGCCGGTGCTCGCGTCGGTCGTGGCCTGGAGGTCGGCGATCTCCTCCTCGGAGAGGATCCGGTTCCAGACGGTCACCTCGTCGACCTGTCCGGGGAAGTAGTTGGAGAAATGGCCGCCGTACTGGCCCCGGGCGATCTGGAGGCCGCCGGTGCCCTGCCAGGCGGTGGTGTAGGCGACGGGAGCGCCTTGGGGGATGCCGTTGACGAAGAGCTGGATGGTCTGTTCCTGTGCGTCGTACACACCCATCAGGTGCGTCCAGACACCGGCCTCCGGAAGGGTGGTCGAATCTGAGCGGACGATGGTCGGGGCCACGACGTCGGTGGTGTACCGGTTGAAAACCCAGGCGTTGTATGAGGTCGAGTAGTACAGGGCGAACGCTGACCCGCTGACGCCGGCCTGTGCCAGGGCCACGGAGTTGTGGGAGAGGCTGCTCAGGCGGGCCCAGGCGGACACGGTGAAGCTCTTGGTGGTGTCCAGCACCGGGGAGGTGGTGGCCGCGTACGACGTGGTGCCGTTGGCCTGCACCGATTTGCCGAGCCGGGCGTGGTCGGACCAGGCGGCCGACCCGGCCAAGGTCGCGGTCTTGCCGCCGATCGCGTCCGCCGCCGTGACACCGGTGCCTTCGTCCATGGACCACTGGGAGAGCGGTCCCGCCCCGGCCGCGACCTTGAACGTGTAGGTGTAGCTGCTCGAGGCATTGCCCGCAGGGTCCCAGGTCTGCACGGTGAGGGTGTTCACTCCCCGGACGTCGGGGGCGAGGGAGGTGGCGTAGCCGGCCGTCGCGGCTGTGAAGGTTTTGGTCCGCACCGGGTTGTCATTGAGCTGGTACGTGTACTTGATCACGTCGGTTGCGCCATTGGCCTTGAGCGTGAAGGACGCAGGCGCGCCCACACCGCCGTAGGCCGTGCACACATCCGGAGTGTCCGGACTCGCACACTCCGGATACGTCGCGGAGTCCACGTCCGGCTGGACGGGAGCGGAGGTGTCGACCCTGAACCAGCATGCTGCGCTCCAGGCCGAATACATGTAGCCGGTCGTGCCGCCGAAGGAGTATTTGTACTGACTGCGGGCTCGGAACCAGTAGGTCTGGCCGCTGGTGAGCGCCGCGGTCGTCCACGTGCCGACCGTGCCCGACGTCGTGAATGCCGACGGACTGCCTGAGCCGACCAGGGGGTCGCCGACCTTCGCGTCATAGCGGTAGACCTCGAAATTCGGGCGCAGTGTCGACTGCGAACCATCCGCCGATTTCGGCGCCCCTGCCAGCGTCGGGGTCGCATCCCGGATCACGGCGGCGGTGCCGAGGCTCGTCGCGCACGCAACGCTCGGGCTCGACAGCTTTACCGCGGTCGGCGTGGACGGCTTGGAAACGAAGGTCACCGACAGGGTGGGCTTGGTGTCCGAAGGGGAGGCGAACTGCTTCCAGGCGATCTCATCACCCTCATCGGCAGTCCGCAGACCGAGCGTAGTGGTTGCCGAGGAATGAGCGGCCGTGTAACTGACGGCGCTGGTCGCGTCGAAGGAGACGTTTCCGCCGGGGCACGCGGACGAGTAACCCTTGGCGGCACTGACGGAGTCCACCTGGGCAGACCACGATGGCTGCGCCGACCACTTCGTCGACGACGAGATCGACCCGGTGCGCCACAACTGCACCGCCTTGGCCGTACAGTTCGCCGACCACACCTCCAACGCCGTGAAGGTCGCCGAGAGGATTTTCTTGCCGCCCAGAGTGTGGGTGTCGAACTGGTAGAGCGAACGTGCCTTCTTGTTGTCCACCCAGGCGTCGTAGCCCACACCCAGTGCGTGTGAAGTCTTCCAGAAGGACGTGGAGGGGGAACTCGACCACACCGTCGTCCAGCCCGAGAGCGAGGCGCTGGTCGTCTGCGGGTCCAACACCACGGGATACGTAGTGTCCGGGTCATCAAGGAAGGAGCGGTCGGGCTTCAGCGTCAGCGCCTCGTCAGAAACCGTCACATCCATGACCTGCGACCTGGCTCCCGGCGCCGGGCCGTCCAACTCGCCGCTCCCCGACGTCGCAGCCTGGCCGGACGAAGCGGCCCTCGCGGTGTACGAAGCCTTCGAGGCAGTGGCCGACCCAGCAGGCCGCGGGGACGCGGCGACCGCCGACGAGTCGTACATCAGCGCGGTCCCCGTAGTGAACACAGGGCGCCCCTGACCGTCCACCAACGCGGCGCCGCCAGCATGCGTGTCGTACGCGGAAACACCGTCGGTAGAGACCGGAAACGCGATGCTCGAAAGCTTCTCGTTTCGAGCCGCGTCGCGGGACTTGACCACCAGGTTCTCACTGAAGCCGTCCGGCGTTGCCTGCACCACCAAATCTGTCCCGGGCATGACATCCAGATACGTTGCGGTAGAACCCGACAGCTTCGGCACCGGCAGCACCCACGGCGAACCGACGCTGTACGTCTTTCCGCCCCGCGTGATCGTGGCGAGGGCGTCGCGTGAGCCGCCTCCGGAGAACGAGACGTCCGCCGCGGCGGCTTTCGGCACGATGGCGCCGGACGAGGTCGCCTCCAGATCGGTGTCGACCGGAACCCATCCGGACGCCTTCTCCACCCGTACCGGCACCGGATCGACCTCAACGGTGAACGTGCCGTCCGGCTTAGCCGTAACCAGTTGCGTGGGAGTCGTCTCCGCACCTATCTCCACGGGCGAACCGGAGTCTGCGGCTTTGCGCGATGCGACTGCCTCGGGCGACAGGTCCCCGGCATCGGCTTTAACCGGCGCCGCTTGCGAGACTGCGGCGGCAACCGCCTGGGCGTGCGCGGCACCCATCACGGGCACGAGAAGTACCAATGCCATAAGCCAGGCCGTTCGCCCTGGAACCCGTCTGCTGCTCACACCCGCGCCGACGATACGACGCACTCCGCCCCGCCCCATGACCCCCACCTCGCGTTTACAGATCCCTCACAGCCGGGTGATCAAAGCCCGGGCGATCACCTCCCGTCAATCGATCAACGGAAGGACCATTAGGACGAAGCCATCCCATAGGGGACATCAGAGAGGCAAAGAAAATAGATAGAGTGAATAATGTAATCACCAACAATGAGTAACAAAACACTCAAGAGTTCAACGGCAAACGCAGATAGATCCAAAAGATCAACAAGGGACGGGAAAATCCCTTCCCACTTATCGATCACGCGGTGAGGCCACAGGGATCGTTCCCGTGGTGCATACGCCGAGCCAGGTCGCCCCGGCGTTGAACGCCGCGCGGACGACATCGATCGCGCCGAACCCGTAAGCGTCGGCGATGACGACGGCCATCACGGTGGTGATGGGCAGCCGACGAATTTCAGTGCGCCATCGGCCCGCCACCGGACTTCGTCGCCGGTGCGGTACACCGGCGAGGACGTCCACGGCGGCCGTCGTACCGGGCGGGCAGAAGACGCAGCCCGCGCAGGCTGAAGGGATGCTGTTGGTCGCTCAGTCGAGGTCGGCAGCCACTTCCCGGGCGGCCCGCGCTCCCTTACGAGCTCGTGCATGGTTGGCGGTGAGACGTCGAGCTCTTGATCGTTGATCATGGTTGTGTGGTGGGGAACTCGACTCGTGCACTGGTCATCAGCAACCGGAGGATCACGGGCCTGACGGCCGATGTGATCGCTGAACTCGTCGCCGAAGTCGGCCCGTTGTGGCATCAACGCCACCAGACCAGGCTTGCCTCCCGGCAGCGGAAGCGGGCCATGGGCGCCGGCGCGAAGCACCGGCTGGTGTTCGTCGACCGACTGCTGGCCACTCTCGTCCATCTCCGTCACGGAACCACCCACGACGTGCTGGCCTGCTGGTTTGGCGTGGACCGCTCGACCATCACCCGGGCCATCAACGAGGTGCGGCCCCTGCTCGCCGAGCGAGGGTGCACCATCAGCCCCGACGTACGGCTGCGGACTCTGGCCGAAGTCGTCGACCATCTCGGCGCGACCGGAAAGACCGGCATCATCGACGGCACCGAGATCCGGGTCCGGCGGCCGGCCCAAGGGCGAAAGGACCGGGACAAGTTCATCTCCGGGAAGAACAAGCAGAACGCCGTCAAGTCCATGGTGGTCACGGACGGCGAAGGACGCGTGCTGTGGTGCAGCCCGACCAAGCCCGGGAGTTGCGCGGACATCACCCATGCGCGCCAGTTGGGGCTGGTGGGGCTCCTGGCCGGTGGGCCTGCGGTCAAGATCCTCGCCGATGCCGGCTACCAGGGGCTCGGCGCGCAGACCGGCGGACGTGTAGTGACACCACCGCACCGCAAGTTCAAGAAGAACGCCCCGGACTGGTACGAGGAGATGTACGAGCGCCAGCGCAAGGCGCATTCCTCACGCCGTATCCGGGTCGAGCACGGCATTGCACACCTGAAGAACTGGCGGGCACTGGCCCGCCACCTCGGGCGCCGCGAGCACATGAGCGACACGGTCCGAGCCATCGCCGGCCTGCTGTCCCACCAGCAAATAGCGGACCTGACATCGGCCCAGCAGATGTGAACCCCGGGCCCCCACCGAAGTCCTCGACGTCTCACCGCCAACCATGCACGAGCTCGTTAGCCTCGCGCTTTCATGAAGCGGGCTGTCCGGCAGGCGGTCAGGAAAGCAGAAAGTGCCTCTGACCAGCAAGAATGAGGATTGTCGAGGTCCTTGTTCCTGCCACCGCCGGAGGCACTTCCCAGGTGAAGCACTCTATCGGGTCCTATCCCCGTGTCCGCGTCCAGGACGACGGCCGCCAGGTCGTCTCCCAGGCCGGGACGGTCCTGCTCGTCGAAACGGCCCGCAAGTCCGGTCTTGACCAGGTCATATCGGCAGCTCTGGCGCCGTGGCGCAAGCCGCGGGCCGTCCACGATCCCGGTAAGGTCCTCCTGGATGTCGCCCTGGCGGTCGCACTGGGCGGGGACTGCCTCGCGGATGTCGCCATGCTGCGGGCCGAGCCGGCCGTCTTCGGTCCGGTTGCCTCCGACCCGACCGTCTCCCGCCTGATCGACACCCTCGCCGCCTCCGGCGAGAAAGCTTTGCAGGCGATCCGGTCCGCACGCTCCGAAGTCCGTGACCGTGTCTGGTCGTTGGCCGGTGAGAATGCCCCGGACACCAATGGTCAGGTCGTCGTCGATCTTGACGGCGTCCTCGTGATCGCGCACTCCGACAAGGAGGACGCGGCCGCGACCTGGAAGAAGACCTACGGCCACCATCCGCTGACAGCCTTCGTCGACCACGGCCCGGGCGGAACCGGCGAGCCGGTCGCGGCCCTCCTCAGGCCGGGGAACGCGGGCTCGAACACAGCAGCCGACCACATCACCACCGCCCAGCTCGCCCTGGCCCAGCTGCCCAAGCGCTACCGGCGAGGGCGGCAGACGCTGATCCGCACGGACTCCGCCGGCGGCACCCACGACTTCGTGTCCTGGCTCGCCAGGCGAGGACGATGGCTGTCCTACTCGGTCGGCATGACGGTCACCGAGGCGATCCACGAACACGTGCTGAAGGTCCCCGCCCCGGCCTGGACGGCGGCCGTCGAGACCAATGGTGAGGTCCGTGACGGGGCCTGGGTCGCCGAGCTCACCGGCAAGCTGCTGGACGGCTGGCCGGGGGCATGCGACTGATCGTCCGAAAGGAACGACCCCACCCCGGAGCCCAGTTGAGGATCACGGACGCGGACGGCATGCGGATCACGTGCTTCGCCACCAACACCGCCGGCCGGCCGATCGCCGAACTCGAGCTCCGCCACCGGCTGCGGGCCCGGGCCGAGGACCGGATCCGGGCCGCCCGGGCCACCGGCCTGCGCAACCTGCCCCTGCACACCACAGCCCAGAACAAGGTCTGGCTCGAGATCGTCCAGATCGCCCTCGACCTGCTGGCCTGGATGCCCATGCTCGCACTCACCGGCAAGGCCAGGCTCTGGGACCCCCGCCGCCTGCGGCTCCGCCTGTTCACCGCGGCCGGACAACTCGTCACCACCGGCCGCCAGCGGATCCTCCGCCTGGCCCGGCACTGGCCCTGGACCGGCCACATCACCGCCGCCCTCGAACGGCTCGCACTCCTGCCGAACCCCGGCTGACCAGCGGATTCACGCATCCCTACGACAGCCCTTCACTCCCCGGAGCAGTGGAACCCGGCGCCGCCCCGAGACGACACTCGGGCCCTCGGCCTGCCCACCCCCAACTCACGGCACGAAAACGAGCCACCGACTCCGTCGGCGGCCCGTCACGAAACTTCGAGGTTAGTAGGTCTCGACTACGCTTCAGCAGAGCTCGCTGCGGATGTACTTGCCCGGCTGTGTGATGATTGAGTAAAATTCAAAAGACGGCAGTCAGTAACGCTCAGGCTTGGGGACGCCGCGTGGGGCGAGGAAGTGCAGTGCGACCAGGAGTCCGACGACGGATAGGTGCTGGGCCTATACTCTGTAGGCCCAATCATATGGTTCTCGCGTTGGGCTGGTTCGGGTGTCATGTACTCTCGTGAAAGAGATCTGATAAAGAGATCTGATAGCGACATCGAGTGACCGTTTCGGAGGGATTTGATTGACTCAACTACACGGGGTAATCACTTGAATGTCGTTGCAGTTGTGAACCGATATGGAGTGGAAGCAGTCCCAACCATGGTTGCTAGGGCGATGGGGGCAGCCTGGTACAGGGACCATCTGGCCAGCATGGATCCGCTACGGGGCACGCGGCCTGAGGGGGCGCTGGTCGAGTACGTCGCTGACGTGGATGCTGTGGCCCACGTACGCGGGAACCCGGTTCTGGTGCTGGCCTCGCACGGACGCAGAATCGCGGCACGTCTGGTAGACACCCTGCTCGCGTTCGGGGTGGCATACCTTGTCCTCGTCACCCTGGCGGGTTCGGTGAACGACGACGGGGCGATACTGATCATCGCGCCCTTTAGCCTGGTGGCCGGCGCGGTGCTCTACTATCTGCCCTTGGTGCACTGGTGGGGTACCACTGTCGGTAAGCGCGTCTTTGGGCTCCGCGTGGTCCGGCTGTGGTCGGACGGAACGCTTGCGCCGTCCTGGAAGGACACGTTTCTTCGGGAATTCGACCGGGCGGCCTTCTTGTCAATCCCTGTGTTAAATCTTTTGGTCGGCGCGATTCTGTTGATTCAGATGGCTAAAGACCGGGGAACCTACCACCAGAGCAAGTACGATCGCGCGGCGCGCACCGTTGTAGTGCGTGTCTGAACTGAAACTGTAAGACGTTCGGTGTAACTCCTGGCCAAGGAAGACGCACCGATGTGATGACCAGTGAGCTTCTTCGAGTTGGCCACCGATCGGGTGATGGGCCGTGAAGCGCAACGAGTGAGGCCCCCGGGCTGTTGATCGAGATGTCTGACGTCTCAATCACGTTGCTCGGGGGCCTCGTTGGTCATCCATCCTGCCGCACTCGACCTGCCGCATGCACTCGTGGAGTGGGTCACCATGCTGATCGTCACCCGTGAGGGCGACCGGCGCTGCAAGCTCCGCCCGTCCCAGCGCGCGATGGTGGCACTGGTGTACCTGCGTGAACACACCACTCTGGCGAAGATCGCCGCCGGGTTCGGGATCAGCGAGTCCACCGCCCACGCCTACACCAGCGCGGTCATCGGCCTGCTCGCCGCACGTGCACCTGACCTGCTCAAGACGCTGCGCGACCACGAACCCGACTTCGTCCTGCTCGACGGCACTCTCGCCGAATGCCACCGGGTCGGCGACAGCCGCGCCGACTACTCCCACTGTGAGGATGGTGGGGCCTTCCCCCATGAAGGTGGGCACGCGGTTATTGATCACGCGGCGAGCGTGAGTTTAGCGGTGTGGTGTCGGCGTTCGTATTCGTTGGGGCTGAGGTGGCCGTTGGCGGAGTGTCGACGGCGGGTGTTGTAGCGGGTCAGCCAGGCGAAGACGGTCCTGCGGCAGGTGCCGGGGTCGCCGTAGTCGTGGGCGCCCTGAAGGGTCTCGCGTTTCAGGGACGCGTGGAAGCTTTCGCAGGCCGCGTTGTCGGCACTGGTGCCGACTGCGCCCATCGACCGGGTGACCCCGAACTGGTCACAGAGGCTGGCGAAGGCCCGGGATCCGTACTGGGCGAGTTCAATTGGTCGGAGTGGAACACGGCGCCCTCCAGGCCGCCGCGGGTCGAGGCTGCCATCCGCAGTGCGTCGGCGACCATGTCGGTGCGCATGTGGTCGGCGATGGACCAGCCGACGACCTTGCGGCTGAAGCAGTCCAGCACGGTCGCGAGATAGAGGAACTCCCCGCTTGCGAGCGGGAGATACGTGATGTCGCCCATGTACTTCCGCCCCGGCTCGGTGGCGGTGAAGTCCCGCTGGAACAGGTCCGGAACCGGATGGGCTGCCGGGTCCGGGACGGTGGTGCGCACGCGTCTGCGCAGACGGATGCCGGTGATGGAGAACGTCCGCATGATCCGGGCGACCCGTTTCTCGTTGACCCGCCGCCCTTTCCCGCGGAGCTCGGCGGTCACTCGCGGGGAGCCATAGGCGCCGCCGGACTCGCCGTGGACCGCGCGGATCTCCTCGGCCAGGACCCGGTCCTTGTGCTGCCGGGCGGCCCGGGCCTCGGCGCTGGCGAGCCACTTGTAGTAGCTGGACCGGTTCACCCCCAGGACCTGGCAGAGCCGCTTCACCTCGTAGGTGTCCCGGTGGTCGTCAACGAACTGGAAGCGGCTCATCACCAGTTCGTCTCCCCGGCGAAATACTTGGCCGCCTTGCGGAGGATGTCCCGCTCGGTCGCCAGCTTCCGCTCGCTCGCCTCGAGCTCTGCCACCCTCGCCTCCAACTGCCGAATCCGCTCGTCCGGAGCGTCGGACGGCACCGCCGCCCCCGCCTGGACGGTCGGCTTTTCAGCCGTGGCGGTGACGCCGCGGCGTTCGCGGTCCCGCAGCACCCACTCCCGCAGGGTGGCCCGGTTGACGCCCAGATCGGCGGCGATGCTCTTGTACGTTGCCCCGGGTGTGGACTCGTACAGGGCCACGGCATCGGCCTTGAACTCGTCCGAGTAGTCCTTCATCGCCATCGGCGGTCTTCTCGCTTCCTCCGGATCAAGCAGATCCAGTATCAGCGTGTCCACCACTCAGGGGGAGGCCCCGTCTGGCGTCGGTGCCATAGTAGGCAGTGATGTTCATTGAGCAGACGACCTTGCAGTCGTCGGTCTTCTGCTGGAAGAACCAGCCCGGTCCTGACCCCGGCACGCACACGTCGTGCACCACGACCAAGCCGGGCGACAGCGGTGTTCGGTCGGCGTACGCCTGCGCCACGCCCCGAAGCCGTCGCTCCACCCGCTCCCGGCCCTGCACCGCTTGGCCGCTCTGGCCGAGCTTGCGCAGCTGCTTGTCGCTGACGGCACGGTCTGGGGTCGTGGAACAGCCCGAGACGGCCAACAGGACGACCACCGCCCATGATCCCCACACGCTCTTCGAGCCGGCGGCACGCCGCGCTAAGACGTCGTCTCATTTGGCGAGTCGGCGGTAGCAAATGAGGGTGCAGGCGATAGCGGTGAAGGCCAGGAAGTGTTCGGCTTTGCGTTCGTAGCGGCGGTGGAGCCGACGGCAGCCGGCGAGCCAGGCCATGGTGCGCTCGATCGTCCAGCGGTGACGGCCCAGCCGTGTGGAAGACTCGATGCCCTTGCGTGCGATGCGGTGCGTGATACCGCGCTTGCGCAGCCATCGACGCAGGTGGTCGTAGTCGTAGCCCTTGTCGGCGTGCAGCTTGGCGGGCTTGCGTCGGCGTGGGCCGCGGCGGGAGCGGATCGGCGGGATCCCGCGGACCAGGGGCTGCAGGGCCTGGCTGTCGTGGAGGTTGGCGCCCGATATGCCGACGGAGAGGGGCAGACCAGTCCGCTCGGTGATCAGGTGGATCTTCGAGCCTTTCTTCCCCCGATCGACAGGATTCGGACCTGTCAGGTCCCCCCTTTCAGGGCCCGCATGTTCACCGAGTCGATCGCGCACCTCGACCAGTCCAGGTCCCCGCGCGCCGAGTTCGTCCAGCACCAGGCGGTGCAGCTTGGCCCAGACCCGGGCCCGGCTCCATTCGCTGAACCGGCGGTGCGCGGTCGGCCCCGACGGGCCGAAGGATGGCGGCAACTGCTTCCACGTGCACCCTGACGTGGCCACGAACACAATCGCGGCCAGCACCTCGCGATCTCCATACCGCCGTCGGCCACCACCTTGAGGCCGTGTCGGGGCCGGTGGCACCACCCGCGCGAACAACTCCCACAACTCATCCGGCACCAGACGCTCCACGATGTCCACGACCGCAGACTATCGAACACGCCAAATGAGACGACGTCTAAGGCCCTCATACTGTCCGCCTCTCATCGGCAACTGCCTCTCCGTTGCCGTACGCCCGGCCCGACCGTCACTGTCCACCAGGACGGCCGGGCCGGGCATGAGCACCCGTACTCCGAGGGCCACAGGCTCATGCCTGCCATCTTGCGCTCTCCCGGAGCAACTGCCGGCCACGTCTCCTGAAGCGTGCTCCAGGGAGCTGGCGCAGAGGGAGTGGTCCCGTCGACGAAGCCTTGGGCGAGATCGAGACTGAGCGGTCAGCGGTAGATGACGATGAAGGAGGCCAGAAGCAGCAGGACGCAGTGGACAGCCCCAGGATCCGGTAGGGCCGCCAGACGAGGGCGGCAGCGGCGCTGCCCGCAGATGCTGATCCGGTTCAACTACGGCCCCGAGGGCGCCCGCACGCCGCGCGCGGCTGTGCACGCCGCACCGCATCGCGCGCCCCGACCCCATCCGGCAGCCTAGTACTGCAACGGTGTTTGTTCTGAGTGCTGGGCAGTTTTCAGGGGCTGTGTCCGCGTCGTTTGTAGTGACTGATGCGGGCTTGGTGCTGGCGTCTGCGGCGCCATGTCGACCAGTGCAGGATGTGGCCGACCGGGGTGGGGCGGCGGTTGGTGAGGCGGGTGATCAGGCGTCGGATCTCGGCGAGGCTGAGGTGGATGAGCTGGGAGGATCCGTTTCTGCTTTCTCCGTGTCCAGTTGACGGGCTCGCAGGACGGCGAGGCAGGCGTGGGCGGCCATGGCCAGGGTCATGTGGCGGTGCCAGCCCGGGTAGCGGCGGACCTGGTAGTCGTCCAGGCCGCACTCCTGCTTCGCCGTCTGGAAGCATTCCTCGACCGCCCATCGGCTGCCCGCGACGCGGATCAGCTCGTCCAGGGTGGTGTCGGCGGGGCAATAGGCGATGTAGTAGGAGATCTCCTCGGGCCGGGTGACGCTGCGGCGGGCGAGAACCCAGTGCCGGCGGTCCTCGCGGTGCCAGGGGCGCACTTCGACGCGGGCCCAGTCGTAGATCCGCCGGCCGTGGGCTCCTTCACCGCAGGAGCGGCGTTTCCACTTCTGCCGTGGCAGTGCGGGAAACAGGTCGTGGACGGGGTGGTCGATGGACCAGCGGGTGACGACGGTGTCGTGCCGGGTGGTGGCCATGACGTGGAAGACATCTGCCTGCTCCAGCTCAAACCGCCAGCCCTTGCTGTACCCGTAGGCGGCATCGGCCGTGACCCAGCCGAACGGGATCTTGTCGGCGATGGCCTTGCGGACCATCGCCTTGGCCATCGCCACCTTCGTCTCGAAGGCGACACTGTCATCGATACCCGCCCGCCGGCATCGCTCATGGTCATCCGTCCACGACGTGGGCAGATACAGCCGCCGGTCGATCAACGTGCGCCCTCGACCGGTGGCGTAGGCGAGGAACACCCCGATCTGGCAGTTCTCGGTGCGGCCCGCGGTGCCGGAATACTGCCGCTGCACTCCTGCCGAGCGGATGCCCTTCTTCAAAAAGCCGGTGTCGTCGACGATGAGCACCGCCTCGCGGTCACCGAGGTTGTCGACCACGTAGCGGCGCACGTCGGCGAGGACTTCGTCGGCGTCCCACTCGATCCGGTTCAGCATCCGCTGGATACGGTCCGGCCCGCCATGGCCCGCTTCCTCGGCCAGCGTCCAACCGTTCTTGCGCTGCAAAGGAGCGATCAGGCCCCGCATATAGGCCAGCGCCGACTCCCGCGGCTCCGACCGGCTGAACCGGTGCACGAACCGCCCGTGCACCGCATCCAATTCACGCGCCCACACCCGCACATCAGCAAGGTCCCCACCCATAACCACAACAACGACGAACCTGGCCAGCAGTCACGGTAGACACCGTTGCAGTACTAGACGAATGAGTCCGATGTGATCAGTGGTCATACGCGATTAGCGAGCGGGTGACAGGTGCACCGATCTTGTTGTTGTGCCAGATGCCGGCGGCCAACGCGAGGACGCGCTGGGCGACCCGGATCGCGACGCCCTCGAAGGTCCGCCCGCCGTGTTGTTCCAGGTCGAGCTGCCCTTTGAGGGTGTCGTTGACCGACTCGATCAGCTGGCGGACCTTCTTGAGCATCGGCTCGCCGTAGCGCTTCTTCTCCCGTTTGAAGGACGGTCGCAGCAGCTCGACGCCGAGTTCGGCGAGGTCCTTCTCGAACACCTTCGAGGCGAAGCCCTTGTCCGAGATGAGCAGGATGCCCTCGCGCTGGGCGATCAGTTCGGCGTCGACTTCGAGCATCGCGGCCAAGACCTCGCGCTCACCGATCTCCGGGTTGGCCAGCGCCCACAGGATCGGCATGCCGGTCGACGTGCAGACCAGGTACAAGCGCAGCCCCCAGAAGAACCGGGAGTGGGAGGCGCAGTAGCCGTAGCTGGCCCAGCCCGCCAGGTTCGAGCGCTGGACGGTCGGGCGGGACATGCCGCACGGCACCGGGGTGGAATCGGTGATCCATACCGTGTCCGTCCAGAAGTCGCTGTCCATGGCCAGCTCCCGAATCATGCGCTTGACCAGTGGCAGAGCCGCCCGCAGGCGCTTGTTGTACCCGGATTGCTGGGGCAGATAGGGGAACAGGCCGGACAGGCGCTTATGGGCGAAGCGTAGCCACCGCGCCTCGGAGCGGTGGCCGAGCAGTGCCTGGGCCACCGCCAGGCAGACGAGTTCGGAGTCGCTGAGAAGGGGCGGGCGTCCCATCCATCGCATTCCTCCGATCTCGTCGTCGATCTTCACATAGAGTGCGGTCAAGAGGGTCTCCAAGTCGGGCATCACAACCGGATCTTGGGGGCCCTCGTCCGGTCAGCAGGCCCAAAGTCCTGAAGTTCTGGCCCAGCGCGCGAATGTCGTCCACACGTTGACTGAACGGAGTCCAACAGCCATGCCGGAGACAACCTCGGCCAACCTCGGCCCTCGTGAGGTCTTGGCCCGCTATCAGCAGGCAATGCTCGACAAATCCGCGGACGACCTGGCCGATCTGTACGCCGTCGATGCCGTGCACGAGTTTCCTTTCCTCTTCCCCGGCATGCCTGAGCACTACCAGGGACGCGAAGAGGTCCGCGCGGGCTATCGAGCGGCCTGGGGTGCAAGCCCGGCGCAGCCGCAGGAGATCCGCGAAGTCGTCGTGCATGAGAACACCGACCCGGAGGTGATCGTCGTCGAGCAGATCGTCTCCGGGATCGTGACCACGACCGGCCAGTCCTTCAACTTTCCCGGCCTCCTCGTGATCCGGATCCGGAACAGCCAAATCGTGCATGTCCGCGACTACATGGACGGGCTCGGCGTGGCTCACGCGATGGATCGACTGACCGCCGTGGCCGCCAGCCTCAGCAACCGCTCCTGAGCCTCTGACATCGGACTCATTCGCCTAGGCGGACGGACCGCTGCCTCCGTATGACGGTGTCCGGTCAGCAGGCACCCTGCCGACCGGATACGCATCACCAACGCCCGCGCCGGGGTAAAGCTCATCGCATGGTGCGCGCCCCGATTTCGCGTCCGGTGACCAACTCGGACTCGATGCGCAGGAAGACTCCGTCCCGCACGTGCATCCAGGAACGCGGGCCGTTCTGCGAGAGCCGGTCGTGCTCGGCGGGGTCGGTCACCACGCCGGCTCGGCCGGTGACCACCACGCTCCAGCCGGACCGGGTCGCCGCAGTGAACTCGTCCGCCTCGAAGGCGACGACGACGCCGTCGATGGCGCGTACGAGGTCGGAGCCGGCCGAGGTGTACAGCAGGACGGAGGCATCCTCGTCCAGGGAGAAGTTGACCGGGAGGACCGCGGGCAGCGCCTGCCGCGTGTACACGACCCGGCCGACCGGCACCTTGGCCAGCAGGCGAAGGCATTCCCGCCGGTCGAGAATGCGAAAGGCGTCGTTCTCGAGCATCTCACCATCCTCAGCGCGGCGGCTTGGCACCGGATAGGGCCGGTCGGCCCTACTTTCGTCATCCCGGCGGCAGAGGCCGCAGCCGCCGTATGGAAGGAGTCGTGCGAGCAATCCAGGACAAGGGGCAGTGGAGGAGGGCCGGCCGGATCGGAGTGGGGACCGTCAGCCCGGCGGCAGGGACCCTTGGCCCATGCCGCCCAGGTGCCCCACAGCCGACAGTGGCTGAGGAACCGCCGGTCCGCAGGCAAGGTCCCGGGGATTCCTCTGCGGCCCATGCCGCAGAACGACATGAGCAAGAGGGAAGGGACGGACAGCATGGTCCAGTCTTCGACGACGGAGAGCAGCAGGACGGCCTCGGGTGCGCCGGTATCCGGCCGGGCCTGGCTGATGCTGGCCCTGGCCACTGTCGGGTTCGCCGTCAACTTCTGGGCCTGGGCGCTGCTCAGCCCGCTCGGCCCTCGTTTCAAGGACACCCTGGACCTGACCTCTTTCCAGCAGTCGCTGCTGGTGGCTGTGCCGGTCGTCGTCGGTTCCGTGGGCCGTATCCCGGTCGGCGCGCTGACGGACCGGTTCGGCGGGCGTGTGATGTTCCCGATCGTCTCGGCGGTCACCATCGCTCCGGTGCTTTATCTGGGGCTGGCCGGCCATTCCTCGCTCGCCGCGTTGCTGGCCGGCGGGTTCTTCCTGGGTATCGGCGGTACCGCCTTCGCCGTGGGCGTGCCCTTTGTGAGCGCATGGTTCCCGCCCGAGCGGCGGGGTCTGGCCATCGGCGTCTTCGGCATGGGGATGGGCGGCACCGCGATCAGTGCCCTGACCACGGTGAAGCTGGTCGATGCGAACAGCATGTCGACGCCCTTCCTGATCACCGCGGGCTTCCTTGCGGCATACGCGGTCGTGGCCGCGCTGGTGCTGCGGGACGCCCCGGGCCGCACCGTGCCGACCGAGCCGCTGGGGCGGCGTTTGGCCGCCACCCTGCGCCTGGGCGTCACGTGGCAGGCGTCCGTTCTGTACGCGGTGGCCTTCGGCGGCTACGTCGCCTTCTCCGTCTACCTGCCTACCTACCTCAAGACCGGCTACGCCCTGCCCCAGGCCGACGCGGCCAACCGGATGGCCGGCTTCGTGCTGCTCGCGGTGGCCATGCGGCCGGTGGGTGGCTGGCTGTCGGACCGCATCGGGCCGGTGCGGGTGCTGGCCGGCACGCTCGCGGTGGTGCTGGCCGGGGCGCTCGCGCAGTCCTTCACCCCGGCCCTGGCGCCGGTGGGCACGATCGCCTTCCTGGCCATGGCCGCCGCGCTGGGCGCGGGCAGCGGTGCGGTGTTCGCGCTGGTGGCGCTGCTGGCTCCGGCGAACAAGGTCGGTTCGGTCACCGGCATCGTCGGCGCCGCGGGCGGCCTGGGCGGCTTCGTGCCGCCGCTGGTGATGGGCTCGCTGTACGGCGCCTACGGCTCCTACGGGATCGGCCTCATCCTGCTGGCCGCTGTCGCGGCGGCGGCGCTGGCCTTCACCGAGACCGGCGTGCGGCACGCACTCACCCGCCGCACGCCGCCCACCGTCCACTCAAGCTGAACCGACGCAGAGAAGCCGGAGTCCTCCGATGTGCGAATACTGCGGCTGTCAGTCCGTGGCGACGATCGACGAGCTGACCCGCGAACACGACGAGGTCGTCACCCTCGTCAGCCACGTGCGCGACGCCCGGCGCGACGGCGACCTCACCGGCATGGCCGAACTCGCCCGCCGCATCACCACCGTCCTGGTCCCGCACACCCAGGTGGAGGAGCACGGGCTGTTCCCCGCGATGGCCCAGGAGTTCCCCGACCACATCGCCACGCTGGAGGCCGAACACCGTCGCATCGAGGCGGTGCTGGCCGAGGCCGCTCACGGCATACCGGCGGATCCCGCCTGGCCCGACCGGCTGCTGGAGGTGCTCGCCCTGCTGCGTGATCACATCCTCAAGGAGCAGGACGGCGTCTTCCCCGCCTCGCTGGCGACCCTGTCGACCGAGCAGTGGGAAGCCGTCGAGGCGGTGCGCGCCGAAGCGGGCAGCGCCCTGTCCCGGCCTGCCGCCTGACCGCTCTCGGCGGGGCGGACCAGCCGCCAGCCCGCCCATGCATGGTGCTCGAAGACGGGGAGCCGCTTCGGCGCGCAGACGATCTCCGTCAGCCGCGTTTCGCCTGATTGTGGTGTGACGGTTGACCTTTCGGGGGACGGCGCTCATAAAGTCGTCTGTGACCGGACTTGATCACGACTCGAACGGGCTCACGTCGCCCGGAGCGGAGTGGCACGGTGAGCACGGAGACCAGCCGGGACAAGACACGGGCGGGCCTGGACGGCGATCTGGCGGAGGCGCTGGTGCGCAGCCGCCGGTTCTTCACCCGGGCGGAGGTCTCGGAGGATCTGCGCACCCTGCACCGCAAGGGCGGCCGGCAGGCGGACGAGTTCTACCGGGACCGCTGGTCGCACGACAAGGTGGTGCGCTCCACGCACGGCGTGAACTGCACCGGCTCGTGCTCGTGGAAGGTGTACGTCAAGGACGGCATCATCACCTGGGAGGCCCAGCAGACCGACTACCCCTCGGTCGGCCCGGACAGCCCGGAGTACGAGCCGCGCGGCTGTCCGCGCGGGGCGGCCTTCTCCTGGTACACCTACTCGCCGACCCGGGTGCGGTACCCGTACGTGCGCGGCGTGCTGCTGCAGATGTACCGGGAGGCCAAGGCACGCCTCGGGGATCCGGTGGCGGCCTGGGCGGACATCGTCTCCGCCCCCGAGCGTGCCCGCCGCTACAAGCGGGCACGCGGCAAGGGCGGCCTGGTGCGGGCGAGCTGGGACGAGGCGGTGGAGATGGTGGCCGCCGCGCACGTGCACACCATCAAGGAGTACGGCCCGGACCGGCTGGCCGGGTTCTCGCCGATCCCGGCGATGTCGATGGTCTCGCACGCGGCCGGGGCCCGTTTCTACTCGCTGCTCGGCGGGGCGATGCTGTCGTTCTACGACTGGTACGCCGACCTGCCGGTCGCCTCCCCGCAGGTCTTCGGCGACCAGACCGACGTTCCGGAGTCGGGCGACTGGTGGGACGCCGGCTACCTGATCATGTGGGGTTCCAACCTGCCGGTCACCCGCACCCCGGACGCGCACTGGATGGCCGAGGCCCGCTACCGCGGCCAGAAGGTCGTCGCCGTGTCCCCGGACTACGCGGACAACGTGAAGTTCGCCGACGAATGGCTCGCCGCCCAGCCCGGCACCGACGGGGCCCTCGCCATGGCCATGGGACACGTGATCCTCAAGGAGTTCTTCGTAGACCGGACCACGCCGCAGTTCACCGCCTACGTCACGAAGTACACGGACCTGCCCTTCCTGGTCGCCCTCGACGAGGCTGAGGGCGAGCCGGGCACCTTCACGCCGGGCAAGTTCCTGACCGCCGCCGATCTGGGCGGCGAACACGCCGAGGCCGAGCACGCGGAGTTCCGCACCGTGTTGCTGGACGCGGCCACCGGCCGGCCGGTGGTGCCCAACGGAACGCTCGGCGACCGTTACGGCGAGGCGGGCGCCGGCAAGTGGAACCTCGACCTCGGCGGCATCCAGCCGTTGCTGTCCGCCGAGGGCGGCGAGGAGGCGCCGGTCGCCGTCGACCTGGCCCGCTTCGACGCCCCCGACGGCAGCGCGGCGCTACTGCGGCGCGGGGTCCCGGTCCAGCGGGTCGCCGGGCGGCTGGTGACCACGGTGTACGACCTCCTGCTCGCCCAGTACGGGGTGGTCCGCGACGGCCTGCCCGGCCGGTGGCCGACCTCGTACGAGGACGCGGAGGAGCCGTACACCCCGGCCTGGCAGGCGGCGATCACCGGAGTGGAGGCCGGGAAGGCGGCGCGGATCGCGCGGGAGTTCGCGGCCAACGCCGAGGAGTCCGGCGGCCGTTCGATGATCATCATGGGGGCGGGCACCAACCACTGGTTCCACTCCGACACCATCTACCGCGCGTTTCTGACCTTGACGACGTTGACCGGCTGCCAGGGCGTCAACGGCGGCGGCTGGGCGCACTACGTCGGTCAGGAGAAGGTCCGCCCGATCACCGGCTACTCGGCGATCGCGACCGCCGCGGACTGGAACCGGCCGGCCCGGCAGATGATCCAGACCGCCTACTGGTACCTGCACGCCGACCAGTTCCGCTACGACCCGTTCTCCGCCGACACCCTCGCCGCGGCCGGCCCGGGCACGGGCGGCCCGTTCGCCGGGAAAACCACGGCGGATGTCATCGCGCAGTCGGCGCGGATGGGCTGGATGCCGTCGTATCCGACCTTCGACCGCAACCCCCTCGATCTGACCGACGAGGCCGAAGCCGCCGGCCGGCCGGTCGCCGAGCACGTCGTGGACGAACTGAAGGCGGGGCGGCTGCGGTTCGCGGGCGAGGACCCCGACGCCCCCGAGAACTTCCCGCGCGTGCTGACCATCTGGCGGGCCAATCTGCTGGGCTCCTCGGCCAAGGGCAACGAGTACTTCCTCAAGCACCTCCTCGGCACCGACCACTCAGTGCGGGCCACCGAGGCGCCGCCGGAGGCCCGCCCCCGAGACGTGGTGTGGCGGGAGGAAGCCCCCGAGGGCAAGCTCGACCTGCTGCTCACCCTGGACTTCCGCATGACCAGCACGACCGTCTTCTCCGACATCGTCCTGCCCGCCGCCACCTGGTACGAGAAGCACGACCTGTCCAGCACCGACATGCACCCCTTCGTGCACGCCTTCAACCCGGCCATCGCCCCGCCCTGGCAGACCCGAACCGACTGGGACGCCTTCCACACGATCGCCAAGGAGTTCAGCCGCCAGGCCGCCGATCACCTGGGCGTCCGCAAGGACGTGGTCGCCGCCGCGCTGCTGCACGACACCCCCGACGAGATGGCCAACCCGCACGGCCGGGTGCTCGACTGGAAGGCGGGCGAGTGTGAGCCGGTCCCCGGCCGCACGATGCCGAAACTGGTGACGGTGGAACGCGACTACGGCGCCGTCGCCGACAAGATGGCCGCCCTCGGCCCCCTGCTCGACACCCTGGGCGCCACCACCAAGGGCGTCACCTTCAAGGTCGAGCGCGAGCTGGAGTACCTGCGGCACAAGAACGGCACCGTGCGCGGCGGCACGGCCGACGGGCGGCCCTCGATCGCCCGCGACACACACGCCTGCGAGGCGATCCTCGCCCTGTCCGGCACCACCAACGGCCACCTCGCCACCCAGGGCTTCCACACCCTCGAAGCCCGCACCGGCACACGGCTCGCGGACCTGGCCGCCGAGCACGAGGGCAAGCAGATCACCTTCGCCGACACCCAAGCCGCCCCCGTACCGGTCATCACCTCCCCGGAATGGTCCGGCTCCGAGACCGGAGGACGCCGCTACTCCCCGTTCACCATCAACGTCGAGCGCCTCAAGCCCTGGCACACCCTCACCGGCCGCCAGCACTTCTACCTCGACCACGACTGGATGACCGCACTCGGCGAACAACTGCCCGTCTACCGACCACCATTGAACATGCACGCGCTCTTCGACGAGCCCCGCATCGGCGAGACGGGCGAACTCGGCGTGACCGTGCGCTACCTGACCCCGCACAACAAGTGGTCCATCCACTCCGAGTACCAGGACAACCTCTTCATGCTCTCCCTGTCCCGGGGCGGCCCGACCATCTGGATGAGCACCCAGGACGCGGCCAAGGTCGGCGTCAAGGACAACGACTGGGTCGAGGCGGTCAACCGCAACGGCGTGGTCGCCGCCCGCGCCATCGTCTCGCACCGCATGCCCGAGGGCACCGTCTACATGCACCACGCCCAGGACCGCCTCATCGACGTGCCCCGCACCGAGACCACCGGCCGGCGAGGCGGCATCCACAACTCCCTGACCCGCCTGCTGATCAAACCCAGCCACCTCATCGGCGGCTACGCCCAGCTGACATACGCCTTCAACTACCTCGGCCCCACCGGCAACCAGCGCGACGAGGTCACCGTCATCCGCCGCCGCACCAACCAGGACGTGGAGTACTGACATGCGTGTGATGGCCCAGATGGCGATGGTGATGAACCTCGACAAGTGCATCGGCTGCCACACCTGCTCGGTCACCTGCAAACAGGCGTGGACCAACCGCACCGGCGTCGAGTACGTGTGGTTCAACAACGTCGAGACCCGCCCCGGCCAGGGCTACCCCCGCCGCTACGAGGACCAGGAGAAATGGCGCGGCGGCTGGGAGCTGAACAAGAAGGGCAACCTCGCGCTGAAGGCCGGCGGCCGGTTCAAGAAGCTGATCCAGATCTTCTCCAACCCGGTCCTGCCCTCCCTCGACGACTACTACGAGCCCTGGACCTACGACTACGAGACCCTCACCAACGCCCCGCTGCAGGAACACACCCCGGTCGCCCGCCCCAAGTCCCTGATCTCCGGCAAGGACATGAAGATCTCCTGGTCGGCGAACTGGGACGACGACCTCGGCGGCTCGGCAGCGACCAGCGAGCAGGACGTCCTGCTGAACCAGGTCTCCGAGAAGATCAAGTTCGAGTTCGAGCAGACCTTCATGTTCTACCTGCCGCGGATCTGCGAGCACTGCCTCAACCCGTCCTGCGCGGCCTCCTGCCCCTCCGGCGCCATCTACAAGCGGGAGGAGGACGGCATCGTCCTGGTCGACCAGGACCGCTGCCGCGGCTGGCGCATGTGCGTCACGGGCTGCCCGTACAAGAAGATCTACTTCAACCACCGCACCGGCAAAGCCGAGAAGTGCACCTTCTGCTTCCCGCGCGTCGAGGTCGGCCTGCCCACCGTCTGCTCCGAGACCTGTGTCGGCCGGCTACGCTACATCGGCCTGGTCCTCTACGACGCCGACCGCGTCCTGGAAGCCGCCTCCACACCCGACGACACGGACCTCTACGAAGCCCAGCGAGGCGTCTTCCTCGACCCCAACGATCCGGAGGTCGTTCGCCAGGCAGAGAAGGCGGGCATCCCCCGGGACTGGATCGAGGCCGCCCAGCGCTCCCCGATCCACGCCCTGATCAACACCTTCAAGGTCGCCCTGCCGCTGCACCCGGAGTACCGGACGATGCCCATGGTCTGGTACATCCCGCCGCTGTCCCCGGTGGTCGACGCCGTCCGCGACACCGGACAGGACGCCGAGAACCACCGCACCCTCTTCGCCGCCGTCGACGCCCTGCGCATCCCCGTCGACTACCTCGCCCAGCTGTTCACCGCGGGCGACCCGGCACCGGTGGACGCGGTGCTTCGCCGCCTGGCGGCAATGCGGGCGTACATGCGCGACATCAACCTCGGCCGCGAACCGAACGACGACATCCCCGAGGCGGTCGGGATGACCGGGGAGCAGGTGTACGACATGTACCGGCTGCTGGCACTGGCCAAGTACGACGAGCGGTACGTCATCCCTCCCGCCCACGCCGAACAGGCCCACAAGCTCGAAGAACTCGCCACCGAGTGCAGCCTCGACTACGAGGGCGGCCCGGGCATGGGCGGCTCCGGCCCCTTCGGGGAGACCTCCGGCGGCGCCGCGCCGATCGCGGTGGAGAACTTCCACGCCCTGCGCGACCGGCAGACCGCCGACACCCCGGCCACCCCCACCGACAAGGCCACCCGGGTCAACCTCCTCAACTGGGACGGCAAGAGCTCCCCACCCGGCCTGTTCCCGGACAGGCCGGCTGGCGACGGCACCGGTGCGAACCGCGACGGGCAGGTGGAACCGAAGCCATGAAACGGAAGACCACCCGCACCACCCGCATCCGGCCATGGCACGCCGACGCCTGGCAGGCACAGTCCTTGCTGCTCGCCTACCCCGACGAGCGGTTCGAGCAGTACCTGGCCCTGGCCGGACGGGCCGCCGCCGCCCTGCCGGAACCGGTCGCCCGCCCCCTGCTCCGTTTCACCGCACACGCGCAGCAGACCGACCCCGCCGACCTGGCCGCCGCCTACGTGGCCACCTTCGACCACCGCAAACGCTGCTGCCTCTACCTGACGTACTACGCACACGGCGACACCCGCAAGCGCGGCCTCGGCCTGCTGCGGCTGAAGCAGACCTACACCGCGGCCGGATGGCGCCTGGGGGACGACGAACTGCCCGACCACCTCGCCGTGGTTCTCGAGTTCGCCGCGACCGACCCGGCGACGGGAGCGGGCCTGCTCACCGAACACCGGGCCGGCCTGGAACTCCTGCGGCTCGCCCTGAACGACGACGGCTCGCCCTGGGCCCACATCCTGGACTCCGTCTCCGCCACCCTGCCCGCTCTGGCCGGCGACGACCGTGAGGCCGTCATGCGCCTGGCCGCACAGGGCCCGCCCGAGGAACAGGTCGGCCTCGACCCGTACGCGCCCCCCATGCCATCACCCGGGTCAGCCCCCGTGTTCCTGCCCGACCCCGTCGTAGGAGGTCCCCGATGACCGCACCCCCGCAGCCCCTCACCCTGGCGGCGGAGGCAGGCACCGGCGCCATCCTGCTCTGGGTCGCCCTTCCCTACGTCTGCCTCGCGGTGTTCGTCCTCGGCCACATCTGGCGCTACCGCTACGACAAGTTCGGCTGGACCACCCGCTCCTCCCAGCTCTACGAGCGGCGCCTGCTGCGCATCGGCAGCCCGCTGTTCCACTTCGGCATCCTCGTCGTGCTCCTCGGCCACATCGGCGGCCTGGTCATCCCCAAGAGCTGGACCGAGGCGGTCGGGATCAGCGAGCACACGTACCACATCGGCGCGGTCGTCCTCGGCACCATCGCCGGCGTCGCCACGCTCGGCGGCCTGGCCATCCTGATCTACCGCCGCCGCACCGTCGGCCCGGTCTTCTCCGCCACCACCCGCAACGACAAGGCCATGTACGTCTCCCTGACCGTGACCATCGGGCTGGGCCTGGCCGCCACGGTGGCCGCGAACGTCGTCGGCGGCGGCTACGACTACCGCGAAACCATCTCCCCCTGGTTCCGCTCCATCTTCTACCTCCAGCCCGACCCCGGCCTGATGACCGAAGCCCCGGTGCTCTTCCAACTGCACGCGATCAGCGCCCAGCTGCTGTTCGCGGCCTGGCCCTTCACCCGCCTCGTCCACATGCTCACCGCACCGCTCGGCTACCTCACCCGCCCCTACATCGTCTACCGCAGCCGCGACACCCAACTCGGCGCCCGGGCCCCGCATCGGGGCTGGGAACGTACGGGTTCATGAGCGGCCGACACACGTCCTGCGGCGATCAGCCTCACGGAGCGGCCTGAGGGTTGCCCGGCGGCGGCTGACGCCCATGTCCGTGCACCTGCTCGGCGCCTTCGCCGTCAGCGGCTTCGATCACCAGCTCGCCGCCGTCGAAGGGCACCGCCGGCGTCACCAGATCGGCGCCGGACAGCATCCTGACCGTGGCGGCGACCCGGTGCAGGACCTGTTCGGGGTCGGTGCCCGACAGCAGGCTGCGCGTCAGTTCGCTGCTCGCCGCCAGCCACCGCTCCCGGCGTCGGCTGTCCTCGTACAGTCGGGCGTTGTCGATCGCAACACCGGCCGCGGCCGCGAGCGTGCGCAGCACCGCCTCGTCCTGGGCGTCCACCAGGGTGACGGCAGACTCGGTGATCCGCCGCAGCACCGCGTCGAAGCGCGCTGAGCGCAGTACCGGCAGGGGTACTTCGTCTTGCGGGCGCTGCACGGCGTTGAACGCACGCGGGGACCTGCTGACGCAGCGCCTCGATGGCCTGCTGCCGGGGCGCCGGGCGGCGCCGCCTGTTCTTGGCCCCTCACGCGCCACGGACCGTCAATGTGGTGATGCAGCACCATACGCCCAAGGCAGGGCAACGATCGCCCCTTTGACCCGCCCCGGTCTCTCCCGGCTCCCCAACGGGCGTCTGCGTACGTCCCGTTCGGTCGCCGCCTCCCCCGGCCGCGGGGCCCGCCCCGGTGTCCGTGTCCCGAGCCCGTCCCAGCGCCGGTCCGTCCTCGCAGGTCACAGCCGTGTCGGCGTCCCGGCGTCCCGATCTCGGCAGGCGGCGACCACGACGGGACGTCCGCTGCCAGCATCACTCGGGCCGGGAGGGCTCCTGGCGACTCACCAGCAAGAGGGGGAACACCAGATGGGAAAGAGGACGCTTCTGCGGGGTCTGACCCTCGCCGTGGCAGCGGTCCTGCCCCTGTACGGGCAAACGGCCATGCAGGCGGCACAGGCCGCGGCCACCGCGGTCTGCGGGCACACGAGCGCACAGCCCACGCTGCAACAGGGATCGACGGGGGACGCGACGGTAGAGGCGCAGTGCGAGCTCGACCTCGCGACGAAGCCGAGCCGGTACGCGCCGATCTCGGCCGACGGCACGTTCGGTACGGCGACGGAGACGCGCGTCAGGGAGTTCCAGCGGTGCGCCGGGCTGAGCGCGGACGGCGTGCTCGGCCCGAACACCTGGGCGGCGCTCCACAGCTGGGCCGCCCAGCCGCACACCTGCGCGACCCAGGGCACGGCGGGCCCGGCGCAGGCGACCGTGTGCGGCCACACCGACTCGCGCCCGACCCTGAAGAAGGGGGCGAAGAGCGACGAGGTCAAGGAGGTGCAGTGCCGGCTCAACCTCGCCATGGAGCCGTACCACTATCCCCCGCTGACGATCGACGGCGACTTCGGCGGCGGCACCGAGGACCGGGTCATCGAGCTTCAGCACTGCGCCAACCTCAGCGCCGACGGCACGGTGGGCCCGAACACGTGGGCGACGCTGGTCGACTGGTCCAGCCGTAACACGTACTGCACCCCGCCCCGCCCGGCCGGGCACTCGATCGACGGGCTGGACACGGCCAAGTACCAGCACCCGGGCGGTGCGCCGATCGACTGGAAGGCCGTCCGTGCTTCGGGCGTCGAGTTCGCGACGGTCAAGGCCACCCGGGGCATGAACGTCACCGACGAGTACCTCGCCACCGACCTGGCGGCGGCCCGGACGGCGGGGCTGGCCGTCGCGCCGTACCACTTCTACACGGGCTCGGCAGCCGACACGGGTGCCGCGCAGGCCGACCGGTTCATCGCCGCCGTGCGGGCGACCGGCTACACCGGCAAGCGCGCGGGCGACCTGCCTCCCATCTTCGACCTGGAGCGCATGGACGACGGCAGCGGGCGCTGTCCCACCTACGGCACGGTGGCCGACGCCAAGGCCTGGCTGGACCGGGTCGAGAACGCCTTCGGCCGCGTCCCGATGATCTACACCCAGAAGTCCTTCCTGGACGACTGCATGGGGTCGACCACCGCCTTCGCCCGGTATCCGCTTCAGCTCGCGGACTACCGCCAGTCGATCACCCAGCCTCCGCTGCCGAACGGCTCGACGACCTGGGCGATGTGGCAGTACACGGACGCCGCGCTCTTCCCCGGCCTGCGGGCGCCGGCGACCGGGGACGTGTTCAACGGCACCCAGGCCGACCTCGACCGCCTGGCCAACCGGTGATCCCGGCCGTGGCCATCACCGTACCGAGGAGGAACACCATGACCGACCGCCTCTCCCGCGCGGCCCTCGTCGCCCTGCTCGCCGTCCTGGGCTTCACCGCCCCGGCGCCCGCCTCGGCCGCCACCGCCACCGCCACCGCCACGAGCTGCTACGGCGGAGCGGTCACGGTCCACTACGGGGAGGTCCGCGACTTCGGCCCCTACGTGACCACGAGCCGCTGCACGGACATCAACATGCGGATGACGGGCGGCGACGCCGACTTCGGCTGGGCCTGCGTGCAGTTCGCGAGGGCCAGCGGCTGCAACTACTGGACCAAGATCGGCCGGAGCTGGACGACCATCGCCACCGACGTCCTGAACGGAACGAAGTTCACCGTGCCCAACGGCGTCGACCTGGAGGGCAGTTCCGCCACCTTCCAGATCGCCTTCTGACCTCCCGCCCACTTCACCGAACGGAGACCACCATGCTCAAGACCCGGGCGCTCGCCTCGGCTCTCGTCACCGTGGCCGCACTGCTGGCAGCGGGTGCCGCGCCCGCCGCCGCACAGTCCTCGGCCGCGGCGACCAGCTGCTACGGCGGCGCGAAGAACCTCAACTACCGCTACCAGGTGGGCCCCAGAGACTACGGGCCGTTCACCACGTCCTCGCGGTGCGGTGACATCAACATGCGGCTCACCACGGACGACGGCGGATTCCTCTACGCCTGCGTGGTGTTCGTCGAACACACCGACAAGTGCAACCACGACAACACGTACTCCCTGCACGGCACCCCGTGGGCGACGGTCGCCACCGACGTCAAGGACGGCACCCGCTTCGTCCTGCGCGTCGGCCCCTACGACACCGACGCGCAGAACGTGAACTTCCAGCTC
Source organism: Streptomyces sp. NBC_00704 (assembly GCF_036226605.1). Lineage (NCBI taxonomy): Bacteria > Bacillati > Actinomycetota > Actinomycetes > Kitasatosporales > Streptomycetaceae > Streptomyces > Streptomyces sp. NBC_00704. The sequence continues at coordinate 7,928,775 of NZ_CP109000.1, read as the reverse complement.
GCCTACTGATCTCCCTCCGCACTTCTCGCGCCACCGTTCCGACCGTTCCGACCGTTCCGACCGTTCCGAAAGGACGACGATGACCTTCCTCTTCCGTTCCGCCGGCGGGCGCTCCGCCGCCGGCCACCCGCTCGACCGCCGCAGCATGCTGCGGGGCACGCTGGCCGTCGGCGCCGGCCTGGCGTTGGGCCCGCTGCTGCTCTCCGGTACCGCGCAGGCCTATTCGTGGTCGCGCACCATGAAGCAGGGCGACAGCGGCGCCGACGTGCTCGAGCTGCAGATCCGGGTCTCCGGCTGGGCAGCCGGCAGTGCGAGCCACACCCGGGTCGGCCTCGACGGCGACTTCGGCCCCGGCACGCTCGCGGCCGTCAAGCGCTTCCAGGCCGCGTACGGCCTCGACGACGACGGGGTCGCGGGCCCCAACACCCAGGCGAAGCTCAACGCGCTCGAGCAGTCGGACGGCTCCACGGCCCACTTCAACTGGAGCGAGTTCGTGGACCAGTCGAGCGGCACCTTCAACGGCGGCAAGCTGAGCGCTGCGCAGACCAAGGAGAACGCCCGCCGCTGCATGTACAAGCTGGAGGCGCTGCGCAAGAAGCTCGGGGACAAGCCGATCACGGTCAACTCGGGCTTTCGCAGCATCGCGCACAACGCCGACATCGGAGGGGCCAGCGACAGCATGCACCTGTACGGCACGGCGGCCGACCTCGACGTGCCCGGCGTCGCCACCAAGACGGTCTACCAGAAGGCGGAGACCTGCGGGTTCTCCGGCCTGGAGCGGTACACCGTCGACCACCAGCACGTCGACAGCCGGGCCGACCTGGGCCGCGACTGGTGGTGGGAGAGCGGCACGATCTGACGCGGTCACGGCCCGGCCGCGACCGTGCACCCCGGGTACCGCGGCGGCGGTACCCGGGGCTTCGCGCCTCAGGCCTTGGGCGTGTCCTTCAGCGCCGCCTCGCAGGAGGGCCAGTCGTGGAAGTCGTGCTGCGCACTCCACAGGCGGTGGGCCGCCTTGATGTTCCACTCCGGGTCGAACGCCCGCAGCGGGGTGCCGCCGAGCTCGCGCAGGCGGCCGTCGGAGATCTGGAAGACGCCCCAGTTGCGGCTGCCGTTGGTGTTGGGCAGGACCCACAACGGGTCCAGGAAGGACGCGCAGCGGGCGACGGCCACTGCGGACGCGGGATCCTCGGTGAACACCTGACGGATCCGCTCCGCCACTCTGACCGGCGACCAGGTCGACATGCTCACCGTCCGGGCGTAGAGCGCCTTCTTGGTGTCCTCGTCGACCACATTGTTGGCCGGCAGGCCCGCCAGCACCTGGAAGGCGGTCAGCCTGCGCAGGGTCTCCGGCCCGAAGTCCCCGTCGACGGCGAGCCGGCCCTTCGCCGCCACCAGCAGGCTCTGGACCTCGCGCACGCACTCGTCGTGCTGGCCCATGCTCACCGATCTGCACGCGGAGGAGTACAGCAGCCCGTCGTCCGCCGCCGGTGACCCGTCGGCGGAACGACCGCCGGGCAGCCACACGAAACCGGCCACCAGCAGCACCGCGACCACGGCCGCCAGCACCGCGAAACGGGGGGATACTTTCTCGGGCATCCGGGACCGTCCGGGCCGCCCCGCCGTACCGAGCTCTATCTCCAGCGGGACGACGTCGTCCGCCCCCGCGTCCGTCCCCGCGTCCGCCGCCACGGGCGGTACGCCGTGCCTGGAGCCGGGCTCCGAAGCCCCGGCCTCAGCCGTGGTTGCCGCCAGGCCGGCCTCCCGGCTCGCGTCGGCGTCCGATCGTGTCACCGTCTCCGCTGCGGCCTCGCGTTCCGCCGCGGGGCTCTCCTTGACGGTCCCGGTGACTACGTCCCGGTCGGTGTCCGCCAGTGCCCAGAGCCGGTGGAGTTCGCGGAGCTCCTCCGCACTGGCACCGCACACCTTGGCGAAGGAGTGCACGACCCGGTAGTCCGTCGGAACACCGACCCCCGAGCAGTACCGATGCAGACTGGAACCACTGACGCCCGCCTCCTTGCCGAGGCGGTCGTACCCCCGGCCGCTGCGCTCCTTCAGCATGCGAAGACAGGCGGCGAATTTATCGGTATGCGGAGAGGCAACCACACTTCCACCCTTGCTCAGGCCCCTACTGACGGGTAGAAGCTACACCGCACGCCGCAGCGCGTGCGCCCTTTCGCCCATGCAATACGATCGCCATCAGCCTTTCCCTCGACGCCATTTGAAGCAGTGACCTCTTTCAGCGTGGCCACTGGGTGAAGGGATCGGCGCCCTCAACGCACGAGGCTCCCGTGCCGTTGGGGGAAGTCTCGACCCACAGGCACCACCCTCCACTCAGTGCCCTGGAAGCTGATCGGCCGGCGCGTCGATGTCCGCTCGACCGCGCCCCTGGTCCAGATCTTCCACGAGGGCGTGGCAGGTGATCTCCAGGTCGTAACCCTCGTGCGTGCCGTCCTGGTCGATGGAGTTGACGCAGATCTGCCCCGCGCCGAGTTCCTCGCCCCGGCGCGCCCACGCGATGGCGTCCATGCCGGTGGCCTGCCTGGCACCGTCGATGAACACCTCGTACCCGCTGGGGGTCTCGGCCGTGACCGAGACGCGCTTGACCTGCATGGACTGCACGATGCACTGGCGGCCGAACTCGGCCGCCCCCTCGGTGATGATCGAGGGGTTGCGCACCGCCATCGAGTCCAGGCTGATCTTCTCCGCACCGGCGGCCAGCACCGCGTGCATGTCCTCCAGCGACCAAATCCCGCCGCCCACCGTCAGCGGCAGGAGCACCGTCTCGGGCGACCTTGCGGATCGTGGCCAGGTCCGCCTGGCGGCGCTGTGCGCTGGCGAGGATGTCGTAGAAGATGATCTCGTCGATGCCGTCCGCGTACACCGACGCGGCGACCTCGGCTGCGTCGCCGACGTCGATGTTGTTCTCGAAACGGCGGGCCTTGGTGACCCGGCCGTCGATGATGTCGAAGCAGGCGACGAGCCGGGTGGTCAACCCCGTCGCGGCGTTCAGGCCGGGCACAGCTCCTCCTGCGGGGTCCTGGCGAACCGCTCGATGAGGCCCAGCCCCAGCGGGCCGGACTTCTCGGTGTGGAACTGCGTGGCCATCATGTTGCCGTGCGTGACGGCAGAGGTGAACGGCAGGCCGTACTCCGTGGTCGCCGCGCCCTTCCTGCTGTCTGCGGGGTCGGCGTAATAGCTGTTCACGAAGTAGAAGTGACCCGCTTCCGGCAGGCCGGCCAGGAAGGGATGCGCCGAGGTGCGGTGTACCTGGTTCCAGCCCATCTGCGGCACCCGCACGTCGGCGCCATTGAAGGCCGTACGGTCCCGGGTAGCCGGCCCAGGCATGTCGCGTCCTGTTCTTCGCTGGTCTCGAAGAGGACTTGCAGGCCCACACAGATGCCCAGGAACGGGGGGTGCTGCCTGCCTTCGATAACCCGGGCGTGAAGCGCCTCGGGCCATCCGGCTTCGCACAGACAGGTCATCGTCGTCCCGGCTGATCCGACACCAGGCGGGCCCCGTTGGCGCTCCTGTACATCGAGGGAGAGCCTGGAAAGGCGTAGCAGGGACCAACCGGCCTGGAGGTGCCATGAACAGCAAGATCACCGTCGGAGGCCACCCATTCACCCGATGCCCGTCGGTCTCCCCATCGCCTGCTACACCGGCATGCTGGTGGGTTTCGCCGTCTGTGCGGCCAATGGACAGCAGTTCTGGCTCAACCTTGCCATCGCCCTGAACATAGCTGGGGTCGGCACGGCACTGCGGTGCAGAACGCCGAACTGATCCACCTGCATCGTGGCTCCCACGTGGCGTGAGCGGCGTAGCCCGGCCACTGAGCGGCGGGAGTTGTCGGCCGGCCGTTCCACCGACTCCGCACCCCTGGCCGGCCTCCTCCTCGACCAGGAGGCAGCGGATTAGCGAAAAGGGCGCCCTCAGGTGACACCTACACCGTCCAGTTCGGGTTCTCCATCCTCGGCACCGGATATGCCCGGGAGCCGGCAGCCGGACCTGCCAGATCTGAGCGACGTCTCGGCTGGCCGACCGGCACGCGTGGACGGGTACACGGAACTGCGCAACTACGCGGTGATCGGGGACGGCCGCTGCGTCGCGCTCGTCTCCCGGGACGGCTCGGTGGACTGGCTGGCCTGGCCGGACCTCGACTCGCCGACCCTGTTCGCCGCCGTGCTCGACCACGTTCAGGGAGGACGGTTCGTCCTGCGGCCGGAGGGGCCCTACACGACCTCCCGCCGTTACCTGCCTGGCACCAACGTGCTGGAGACGACGTTCACCACCGCAGGCGGCACGGTTCGGGTGACCGACGCACTGACCATTCCCGGCCACCGCTCCCTGGCGCCTGGCCGGGAGCTGGTCCGGCGGATCGAGGGCCTGGCGGGCAGCGTCCCCATGCGGTGGAGTGTCCAGCCGCGCTTCGGCTACGGCGCGCACGCCCCCCGGCTGACCCGCCGCGCAGGAGTTCCCGTCGTCACCTTCGGTCCTGAGGCGGTCGGGATCTGTGCCTGGAACGCGGGAGAGCCCCAGCCCACCTCCGAGGCCGTCGCATCCCGCTTCCGTGCTGATGCGGGCACCCGGTCCCTGCTCGCGCTGCCGTACGCACACCGGGAACCGCTGGTGCTCCCGACGCGCGCCGACTGCGAGGCCCGGCTGGACCACACGGCCGCCGCCTGGAGGCAATGGACCGACAGCCGCACCTACACGGGGCCCTGGTACGAGGCGGTGCTGCGCAGTGCCCTCGCTCTCAAGCTGCTGGTCTTCGCCCCCTCCGGCGCGGTCGCCGCCGCGGCGACCTGCTCCCTGCCCGAGGAACTCGGTGGGCAACGCAACTGGGACTACCGCTTCAGCTGGATCCGCGACTCCGCCTTCACCCTGAACGCCTTCCTCAAGCTGGGCTGCGCACCGGAAGCGACCGGCTACTTCTGGTGGCTGATGCACGCCTCCCAGCTCACCCACCCCCGCCTGCACGTCCTGTACCGACTCGACGGCGGCGCCCGCGCACCCGAGAAGACCCTTCCCCTGGCGGGCTACCGCGGCTCGACGCCCGTACGCATCGGCAACGCCGCCGCCGATCAGCTCCAACTGGACACCTACGGGGAACTGGTGCAGACCGCGTGGCTCTATGCCACAGGGGGTCACCGGCTGGACGCCGACATCGCCCGCCGGCTGGCTCAGACCGCCGACTTCGTCAGCACTGTCTGGCACCAGCCCGACACGGGCATCTGGGAGGTCCGCAGCGATCCCGAGCACTTCACCCAGTCCAAGATGATGTGCTGGGTCGCCCTCGACCGCGCCCTCGACCTCGCCCAGCGGCGGCTGATCCCCGACCGGCACGCACCTGTCTGGCGGCGCGAGCGGCAGGCCATCACCGAGTTCATCGACGACCGCTGCTTCAGCCCGCGGCTGAACAGTTACGTGCGTTCCGCCGACAGCGACGACCTGGACGCCGGCCTCCTGCTCGGGCTGCTCCACGATTATGGGTCGCCCGACGACCCCCGCATGCGCGGCACCGTCGCCGCGATCCAGCAGTCATTGCAGGACGGCCCGTATCTCAACCGCTACCTCGCCACCGACGGAGTGCACGGCAGCGAGGGCGCCTTCCTCGCCTGCTCCTTCTGGCTCGCCGAAGCCCTCGCGCTGACCGGCCGCGCCGACGAAGCCACCCGCCTCATGGATCAGCTCGTGCTCCTCGCCAACGACGTCGGCCTCTACAGCGAGGAGATCGACCCCACCACCGGCGACTTCCTCGGCAATCTGCCCCAAGGTCTGTCCCACCTCGCCCTGATCAGCGCCGCCTGCGCGATCGGCCAGGCCACACGATGAGCATCTGGGCCGCACTGGCGGGCGGGCTTGTCGGCACCCTGGTCCTGACCACCGGCCTGCGCGCGGCCAACGCCTTCAGCCTCACCCGAATCGATCTGCCGTTCCTCCTCGGGACCGCCTTCACCAGTGACCGGACCCGCGCCAAGGCCCTCGGCTACGGCGCACACTTCATCAACGGTCTGATCTTCGCCCTGCTGTACTACGCCGTCTTCGTCGCCATCGACTACAGCAGTTGGTGGCTGGGATGCGTCTTCGGCCTCGTCCACGGCCTGTTCGCCACCACCGCACTCGTCAACATCCTGCTGCCGCTCGTCCACCCGCGCATGGGCCAACCCGAAACCAGCGCCCCCCATGTCGCGCTGCTCGAACCTCCCGGATTCCTCATGCTCAACTACGGGCCCGGCACACCCGCCGTCACGCTCACCGCACACCTCGCTTACGGCACCATCGTCGGAGGGTTCCTCACATGGTCAGGCTGAGAACCCGTGACCGTGCCCCCCTGTGGGCCTGCTGGTGACGTTTCCAGCGAGCACGACACGGTCCGGGTAGCGTGGAAACCGGACCCGGAAACCTCCCAGGGAAGCCCTCGCATCGCGGTCGAAGTTGGTTGGAAGGGGGCCCTATGGCCTACCCACATGAAGCGGCGTCCTCTGGCCCGCTGCACGCGCATGCTGCACCGGGTTCGGACCCGGTCGACAGCGGATGGGATGCGCGCGGGCCCCGGCTGGCGTCGGTCGTGGTGTTCGTCCACGACCACGACGCATCGGCGGACTTCTACGGGGAGCTGCTGAACATGAAGGTCACCGTACGCACGGCGACTGCCGCACTACTCGTGAGTCGTAACGGCTTTCAGGTGTACCTGCGCGCCGTTGGCTCGCGCGCCCTCCACCCGTCGGGCCACGCCGGCGCGCAGTACGTGATCTGGACGGCGGACGGCCCCGACGACTTCCAGCGGTGCGAGCGCGTGCTCAGAGCCCGCTCCGACCGTGTCGACACGAGGGAGGCTGAGGGCTTCACTCTCATCGAGGGCCGGGATCCCAGCGGCTTGCCGGTGCTGGTGGCGTATCCGGGACCGGACGAAGTGGCGCGGCTCGAGATCATCTCTCGTTACTACGTGTGACACCGGAAGTAGCGTAGACCTGGCGGGAGGCCCTTCATGGCACAGAAGCGAACCGTGCACGTCCGCCGGGTCTACGACACACCGGCCCGGACTGACGGCACCAGAGTGCTGGTTGACGGCCTCTGGCCCCGGGGCATGACCAAGGAGAAGGCCCACCTCGACGAGTGGTGCAAGCAGGTCGCGCCCTCCATGGAGCTGCGCAAGTGGTACCTCCGCAACCCCGATCGTTTCGCGGAGTTCAGCCACCGCTACCAGGCCGAGCTCCAAGATCCCGAACGTGCAGATGCTCTGGCGCACCTGCGCGACCTCGCCGAAGACGCCACCCTGACACTCCTCACCGCCACCAGACATCCCGAGACCAGCAAAGCCGAAGTGCTTGCCGCGCTCATCCGGAGCTGACAGCACAGGAGACTGGTCTGCTGCCACTGTGGCGGTGGTGATGACGAGGGCGCCCTGGAGGGCGAGGTGGTTGGCGGTGAGGGCACCGCGGGCGGGTGACGACGACTCGATCCTGAGCTGGTCTTCGGTGTCGTAGGTGCCGCGTCAGTAGGTGGTGCGGGTGCTGGACTCGATCTCGCAGACGCCTCGCCTCTGCGTTCCCAGATGTACCGCCTCCAGGTGCACGGCGAGGCCGGGTGGTTGCCGGATCCGCTTGAGGGCGTCGGTGAGTTGCCGGCCGACGCGTTCCTCGATCGGTTCCAGTGGCTGCGGGGACGGGTCCTCGTCGGGTGCACTGCTGACAGGTCCGTGTTCTTCCAGGCGTTCAGCCTTCGCAATGTGCGCCACCACACTCGAAGTGACCCACCAGCAAGGCGCTCTCCGACCGGCTCGGCCAGCCGTCGATCATGGTGGACGAACTCCTGCGCCGTCCTGCGGACCCGACGGCCAAGCCGATGCGCAGGGACTGGAAGGGTGAGACCTCGGCACCGGTCTGGACTCGTGACGTGGCCTGGATGGTCCCCGGGCCTGGCCGGGCTTCGGTTCCCCGTCGGGGCCAGGTGGGCGAAGCCTGGCGAAGATGTCCTCGCCGGATTCACCACCGCCTGGGCGACCAGGTGAACTTGTCGCCGCCGACCCAGCGGACCACACCCGGGTCGTCCAGATCGTGCACGATGATGCCGGCCGCCAAGGCGGCGAGCAGCACGTCGGTGATGGTCTTCGCCTCGCCGACCACTTCGCCGTCGATTTCCACGACCCGGAAGGGCGGGGTGGCGGGCTGTACACCGAGCACCGTGATCCGTGGGCTGCCGATATGTGGGACTGCGCTTTCGGTCACGATGAGCCTCTCTTCTCGGATCCGTATCCGACAGCGCCCCGGCAAGTGAAGCACTCGGGCTCCGTCCGCTGGGCAGTCCATCGGGTCCGGGGCGGCGTCGGCGGGCGGGGTCAGTGCGGGCGTTCGGGTTTCGCCGGTTGATCGGGGCGTGGACGGATCTGCATGCCGGGGCGGCGTCGATGGACCGTGAGGTATTGGATGCCGCCGTCGCCCGCGGTGATGCTGCGCGTGGAGCCGTGCGGAAGCCAGAGCAGCATGCCCTCGGCCACGTGCTGCGGTTCGTCGGCCGTGCCGATGCCGACGGTTCCGTCTCCGCCGACGACGACGAGCAGGACATCCAGGTCCGGTTCGGTGTGGGTCTTGATGCGCTCACCGGGTGGCAAGTGGATGACGTTGGCGTCCATCTGACGCCCGGGCTCGGCCAGTTTCCACAGTGCTCCCATGGTTGCGGGCACCTGGCCGGTCAGCACCCGGGTGTCGCACAGGATCTGCGGTACAGCTTCCTGCGGGCCATCGGCGGCGTGCGGCTCAGTCATCCGAGCCCGCCTGCCGGCCGATGCGGACCTGCCATTGCTCGGGGCCCGACTCGACGTACTCCCAGGTGAAGGTGCCGGGGTGGGCGGACTGGAACTCGTGGTGCAGCGGCTTGGGGTCGTGGTTGTTGACCAAGGTGAAGGTCTCACCCGGTGCCAGGCGGGCGAAGCGTGTGAAGATCCGCGGGTGCCGCTGGCCGTGCGGGATCTCGCGTACGTCGATGACGGCGGGGCTCTCGAGCCGGCCGCCGCCGAGCAGCGTGTCCAGATCCGCGACCAGAGCGGGCAGGTCGGCACCAGGAAGGCGGACGAGGGCCGGCAGCAGCACACTCCGCTCCACCGCGAGATGCGCACGCAGTACAGCCTCGGTGGCCCGCGCGATCACGGCAGCGGAGGCTGCACCGTCGGCCGAGGACAGCTTGTCGATGTGCTGGCGTACCACGCTTGCGGTGGTGCGCAGCGCGCGGACCAGCAGCCGGGTCTCGGCCGCGCCCGCCGCGGCGGCGTACAGGGTCTGATCGCACGCGCTCAGGTAACGGAGCAGTTCGCCGGTGCAGAAGTCGCTCACGGCGGTGCGGACCGACTCCCCGGCGTCCGCGACGGGGTCGATCTCGGTCAGCGTGGCCAGCCGGCCCTGAAGCCGCTGGTTGGTCTGCTGCAGAACGCTCTGTGCCCGGACCACCGGGTCGGTCTCGGTCGACTCGATGTAGATCTCGGAAGGCGACGTCATCGTGGTGCCCCTTTTCTTTCCACCCCGTAGGTCAATTATTACATGTAGTATTCGTAAAAACCTGGGTACCTCCGGGATGCAAGGGAAGCGGGATCATGACGTATGTGATCGCACAGCCGTGTGTGGACGTGAAGGACAAGGCGTGCATCGAGGAGTGCCCCGTCGACTGCATCTACGAGGGACAGCGCTCGCTCTACATCCACCCCGACGAATGCGTCGACTGCGGGGCCTGCGAGCCGGTCTGTCCTGTCGAGGCGATCTTCTACGAGGACGACGTGCCAGGTGAGTGGCGGGACTACTACAGGGCCAACGTGGAGTTCTTCGACGTGCTCGGCTCACCCGGGGGCGCGTCCAAGCTGGGCCTGATCGAGCGTGACCATCCGCTGATCGCCGCGCTCCCGCCCCAGGGACAGGCGGCGAGCTGACATGCCCCCCGCGCCGAGGAGCCCTCGCCGCCGTGAGGTGCTGGACGAACTGCGTGCCGCCCCGGCGCCTCTGGGCGTGACGGAGGTCGCCGAACGGATCGGCGTCCACCCCAACACCGTGCGCTTCCATCTGGACGCACTGGTGGCCGAGGGCCTGATCGAGCGGCAGCTCGAAGAGCCCGCCGGCCCCGGCCGGCCTCGCACCGTCTACGCGCCGCAGCCGGGAATGGACCGCGGAGGCACCCGGAGCTACCGCCTGCTGGCCCAGATCCTGCTCAGCCACCTGGCGTCGACCGGACCCGACAACGCACACCGGGCCGCCATGGAGGCCGGCCGGGCGTGGGGCCGCTTCCTGATCGACCCCGTACCGCCCTACCACCGTCCCACGGCCGAGGAGTCGGCGGTCCGGCTCACGGCCCTGCTGGACGATCTCGGCTTCTCACCCACGCCAGAAGGGGGCGGCGACGGCGGGGCGCCGGAGCGGATCCGGCTGCGGCACTGCCCCTTCCTCGAACTTGCCCAGGAGCACGGGCAGCTGGTCTGCTCCGTGCATCTGGGGCTGATGCAGGGGGCGTTGGCCGAGCTGCGGGCACCGATGGCGGCAGACCGCCTGGAACCGTTCGCCGAACCGGACTCCTGCCTCGCCCATCTGGCACCCGCGCCCCCTGCCGGCTCCGCCACCGCCTGAAGCGGCCGGCTGGCGTCCTGGCCCATTGCCTGACCACGTATGCGCGCCAAGTTGATCCGTAGGAGAAAGGCAGTACATCGATGAACCACACGTCAGCCGCCGTGACCGGTGCGGCGGCCTTCCTATGGCTCGGGATGGTGCTGGCCATCTCGTTCCTGGAGACGCCGTTGAAGTTCCGCGCCCCCGGAGTGACCGTCCCCATCGGACTGGGTATCGGCCGACTCGTCTTCCGAGCGCTGAACCTCGCCGAGACGGCACTGGCCGGCGTGGTGGTCGTCGCGGCCGTCGGGGGAAACGCACCCGCTGCGGTCACCCTGCTGGCCGTCGTCGTGGCCGGCCTGCTCCTCGGGCAGCTGACCGTGATCCGCCCGCGGCTCAACCGGCGGTCCGACCTGATACTGGCCGGCGAGGACCTTCCGCGTTCGCACGGCCACCTGCACTACGTGATCGCCGAGATCGCCAAGGTCATGCTTCTGATCGGCCTCGGCACCAGCGTTCTGGCCGTGTGACCCTCCTCCTGGTCACCTTCCTCCCGGCGGGCTGACGGGCGTCATCCTGGCCTCCCCGCCACTGGACTTCCACGTCACCGACTCGTACTTCGTGGTGGCCCACTTCCCTTACGTGGTCTTCGGCACCGTGGTGTTCGCGATGTTCTCCGGGTCTACTTCTGGTGGCCGAAGTTCACCGGGAAAATGCTCGGCGAGCGCCTCGGGAAGATCCACTTCTGGACGCTGTTCGTCGGCTTCCACACGACGTTCCTGGTCCAGCACTGGCTGGGCGCGGAAGGCATGCCACGCCGCTACGCCGAGTACCTCGCCGCCGACGGCTTCACCGCGCTCAGGACGATCTCCACGATCGGAGCCTTCCTGCTGGGCTTGTCCACGCTTCCCTTCCTCTACAACGTCTGGAAGACCGCCAAGCACGGGCGTGCGGTCAAGGTCGATGACCCGTGGGGCTACGGCCGTTCGCTGGAGTGGGCCACGTCTTGCCCGCCGCCGCGGCACAACTTCCTCACCCTGCCGAAGATCCGCAGCGAGTCTCCGGCCTTCGACCTCCGCCACCCGGACGTCGCGGCCCTGGACCAGGCCGAGAACCTGGGCCGGTGCGCCGACGCCCGCCGTGGCTCAGCCCCCGCACGCACGAACGGCCTGGACGACGGTGCCATGGACTGAGGCGGAGGCGGCGCACCGATGGACAACCGACATGGCGCGGGCATCGCCCCGCCACGGCGGGGCGGTGAACCAGTCAGACCTCGATGCGGCGTCCCGACAGCGAAACTTGCGTGGAGGGGCCTTCGGCGGGACCGTGGAAAGGTGTTCCGCTGGCGAGTGTGGCCTCAGCTCATGGCCGCGTTTGCCAAGATGCGCGGAGGGCTGAGGGCAACGCAAAGGCATGGTGCGCAGCTGCCCGGCGTCGCGATGATGTCGGTGATGGCGTTGGCCGTTCTCCTGGTCCTGCTGGAGCTGGCGATCGGCGACAGCACGGTGAGACTGATTCCCCTCATGGTCATGTTGCCCGCGCTGACGGCAACGGTCGGCACGCTGCGCGAGACGGCCTACGCCGTCGTGTGGCGTACAGGCCGCTTCCCTCGCTCGGCGACCAGGTCATCGTGATGCTGCTGGCCTTGGCGCTGGGTGCGCTGTGCGTCCTGACCTGCCGTAACCGGATCAAACGGGAGGAGGAGACACGACGCATGCGATCCGGCGCTGCCACGCTTCAGCGTCAGATGCTGCGCGCGTTGCCCGTGGCCATGATCGGGTGATCGTCGACGGAGTGTGTCTGATGGTAGAGGAGACCTGCTGGTGGGCGGAGACGCCTACGAGGCCGGGGCCTCACCCTACGGAACGCGTCTGCTCATCGGCGACGTTCAGGGCGAGGGCTTGCCCGCGGTGGCAGCTGCCTTCGCGGTGCTCGGCGCGTTTCGGGAAACCGCCCAGAGTGAGCCTACGCGCACGGCTGTCGCCGACGCCCTGGGGGCGGCGGTGGAGCGGCACAACGCCTTCGCGGCGCGGTCCGGGCCCGAGCGCTTCGTTACCGCGCTGCGCTTTCCCGTACGGCGCGACACTCCTGCTCTGCAGCGACGGCGTCACCGAGACACGTGACGCCGCCGGCGAGTTCTCTCCCATCGAAGAGGGACTGCGGGGCTGGGCGGATGTGTCCCCATGGAAGGTGGCCCGCAAACTGACCGCTGACCTGCGCCGATATACCGATGGCGAGCAGCGGGACGATATCACCGCGCTGGTGGTCCGCAAGGTCAACTGAACGGGAAGGCATTCCATGACGCAGTCCACCACTCGTGCACCCGTCGTGGTGGGAACCGATGGCTCAGGAGCTTCGGAACTCGCCATGCGTTTCGCCCTGCAGGAGGCACAACTGCGCAGTACCAGCGTGCGTGCCGTGTGTGCGTACGACTTCACCGTCACCAGGGCAACTATGTCCGGCTGGCTGACCGTGCCGGATTCCTACGATCTGGACACACAGATACGTGACGCCACCTACGAGTCCATCGCCCGCACGGTGGAAGAGGCCAGGCAGGAGTTGGGCGGTCCTCCCGTCGAAGTGGAGATCAAGGTGGAGCCGGGTCGTCCCGCGCAGGTCCTGCTGGACGCGAGCGCAGACGCCTGCCTCCTGGTCGTGGGCAGCAGAGGCTCTGGGGCGTGGGGACGCCTCACCCTGGGTTCCACCAGCACCGAGGTCGTGCATCACGCCCACCTCCCCGTCGTCGTCGTGCCGTCCAGGACGCATGCAGAACCAACCTGACGCGTGCCCCCTGCCGCGTGCCACCGACAGACCCACAGGCATGTGGCCCGATCCGCAATCGGATGAGGAGGAAGCATCGTGGATGTGCTTACCCGCCTGTCGAAGAGTGGGGTGTCCATCTGGCTCGACGACCTGAGCCGGCAAAGACTGACCGACGGCAGCCTGGCGCAGTTGGTCAGGGACCGGCATGTCGTGGGCGTGACGACGAACCCGACGATCTTCGCGAAGGCCATCACGGGCAGCGACACCTACTCCCCTCAGATCAAGGACCTGGCGCTGCGCTCCGTCGAGGTGGGCGAGGCACTGCGGGCCCTGACCACGTTCGACGTGCGCTGGGCCTGCGATGTGCTGCATCCGGCCTACGAGGCAAGCGACACCGTGGACGGGCGGGTCTCGATCGAGGTCGACCCCAGGAACGCGCATGACACCGCCCGCACGGTCGCCGAAGCGCGGGCGCTGTGGTGGCTGGTGGACCGGCCGAATCTGTTCGTGAAGATCCCGGCAGCCAAGCAGGGCCTGGAAGCGATCAGCGCGTGTCTGGCCGAGGGCATCAGCATCAACGTCACGCTGCTGTTCTCGCTGGAGCGCTACGACGCTGTCGCGGAGGCGTTCTTGACCGGCATGGAACGCGCCCGCGACAAAGGGCACGACCTGTCCGAGATCGCGTCCGTGGCGTCGTTCTTCGTCTCCCGGGTGGATACCGAGATCGACCGGCGGCTCGACCGCCTGGGCGGCGACCGGGCCGCCGCCCTGCGCGGGCGGGCCGCGGTCGCCAATGCCCGGATCGCCTACGAGCACTACGAGCACACCCTCGCCACGGACCGGTGGAAGCGCCTGGAACGGGCCGGTGCCAGACCGCAGCGCCTGCTGTGGGCTTCCACGGGCGTGAAGGACCCGGCCTACGCCGACACCCGCTACGTGATGGACCTGGTCGCCCCCGACGTCGTCAACACCATGCCTGAGGCGACACTCAACGCCGTTGCCGACCACGGCGTGCTCCCGACCGGCAGCATCCGCGACACCTACGGCGAGGCACACGACATCCTCGACGAACTGGCCCGACTTGGCATCGAGTACGCCGACGTCGTCCAGACGCTGGAGGACGAGGGCGTGCAGAAGTTCGACGCCAGCTGGGACGAGCTGGCCGGGAAACTCGCTGAGAGCCTGACCACGCCGGCAGCATCCGGACGCGAAGCGGCCGACAAGAGCAGGAAGGACGCGTGATGGCCAAGGCCACGTTCGTGATCGCCGGGGCGAGCCTGGCCGGCGCCAAGGGCGCCGAAGCACTGCGCGGGCACGGCTTCGAGGGCCGGATCGTACTCATCGGGGATGAGCCGGAGCCGCCGTACGAACGCCCGCCGCTGTCCAAGGGGTATCTGCAGGGCAAGCAGGACCGCGAGACGATCTTCGTCCACCCTCTTCAGTGGTACACCGACCACGACATCGAGCTACGGCTGGACACCACCGTCACCGCGCTCGACCGCCACCGGCGCACGGTCACCGTCTCCGGTGGCGAGACGATCGGCTACGACAAGCTGCTGCTGGCCACCGGCGCCTCCCCGCGTCGCCTCCCGGTACCTGGCGCGGACTTCGACGAAGTGCTCCACCTGCGCCGCGTCGGCGACTGCGAACGCATCCGATCGACGTTGCGGACCGCCTCCCGCATGGTCTTCGTCGGCGGAGGCTGGATCGGCCTCGAAGTGGCCTCCGCCGCCCGGACCGCCGGCGTCGAGGTCACCGTCCTGGAAGCGGGCGAACTGCCCCTGCTGCGCGTCCTGGGCCCACAGATCGCGCCCGTGTTCGCCGACCTCCACCGGGAACACGGCGTCGACCTGCGAGTCAGCGCGCAGGTCACCGAGATCGCCGGCACCGGCCAGAAGGCCGCCGGGGTTCTGCTGGCCGACGGGACCCGCATCGACGCCGACGCTGTCCTGGTCGGCATCGGCGCCGTCCCCCACACCCAACTGGCCACCGACTCCGGTCTGCAGGTCGACAACGGCGTCGTGGTCGACGCCTCCCTGCGCAGCTCCGACCCGCACATCTACGCGGTCGGTGACGTGGCCAACGCCTTTCACCGCGGGCTGGACAGACACATCCGCCTGGAGCACTGGGCCAACGCCCTGCACCAGCCCGAGACGGCCGCCCGCTCCATGCTGGGCGAGCGGTCGATCTACGACCGGGTGCCGTACTTCTTCACCGACCAGTACGACCTGGGCATGGAGTACGCGGGCTATGCAGAACCCGGAAAGTACGACGACGTCGTCGTACGTGGCGACCTGTCCCGACGCGAGTTCCTCGCCTTCTGGCTGGCCGACGGACGTGTACTGGCCGGCATGAACGTCAATGTCTGGGACGTCAACGACACGATCCAGCACCTGATCCGCTCCGGCAACCAGATCGACCGGGACAAACTCGCAGATCCGGACCTACCACTGGACCAGCTCATCCCCAACTGACACAGCGCTTGGGCCAATTGCACCATCCACTGAGCGTTTTCAGAGCAGCCACTGATCTGCACGCCGCCGCTCTGCACCGGGGGCGGCTGTGGGGGCCGACCGGACACAGCTCTGACGGGTTCGGATGAGCTGTCGCCGATAAAATGGAGAATCGGAAACATCTGCCTCGCACGGGATGCACATGTCGGCCCGCCTGAGAGCTGGGGCGGGCGACCGACCTGAAAGGCACCCTTATGGCCAAACAGATCACCTATCGCCGAGTCTACGAGGAGCCCTCCCCGAAGGACGGCAAGCGCGTGCTGGTCGACCGTGTCTGGCCGCGAGGCATGCGCAAGGAGGAGGCGCGTCTGGACGAGTGGCTCCGCGATGTCGCCCCGTCGACCGAACTGCGTAAGTGGTACGGCCATGAACCCGGTCGCTTCGCCGAGTTCCGCCGCCGCTACCTCGCGGAACTGCGTGACGCTGGACACCGCGAGGCAGTCGAGCATCTGCGTGCTCTGGCTGGGAACGACAGGCTCATGCTGCTGACCGCCACCAAGGACGTGGACCACAGCCAGGCCGCCGTCCTCGCCGAGTGGCTGACCAAGAGCCGCTGACCAATGCGCGAGACACTGGTGGTGTCGGCCCCCGGCGGACCGCGATCGGGTACGGGCGTGCCCGATCGACCGTCCTCGCTTCGCCGTGCCGGGGAGTTCCAGCGTCCGGAGCCATGAAAAGGGATGATCATGCGAACGAACATCATCCGGCACGAGACCATGATGGTGAGCTACGACTTGGTCAACGGCTGGACGGTCGTCGAAGTCGACGGTGACGTGGACGCGCATACCGCCCCCATGATCCGCGAAGCAGTCATCAGGCTTGTCGACGAGGGGCACCGCCACTTCGTACTGGACCTGGGCTTCGTCACCTTCATGGACTCGATGGGGCTGGGCGTGATCGTGGCGATCACCAAACGCATCCGTGAACACAAAGGTTCGCTGCGTATCGCATCCGTCTCCGTCCGGGTACTCAAGATCTTCGACCTCAGCGGCATGCGCGAGAGCTACGACATCTACCCGACGACACCGGAAGCGACGCAATCCGTTCCCGCGTCCGGCAGCCTCGCGCACTGGCCGCATCGCTCCTCCCACTGAGGAACGCCGCTGGGCCGCCGACTCGGAGGTCCAGACGGCGACCAGCAGACGAGGCAGGCAGCCGCCGGTGACGTCCCGTTCCTGCTGTCCGACGGCAGGGGGACGCCGCGCGTGTCACTCACCCCCTTTTTGGGCTGTCCAAGGGGGTGCGCAGGGCGAGCAGGGCGACATCGTCGTCGAACACCTGCCGGCTTCGGCTGATCAGGGCGTCGCACAGTTCCTCCAGTGGGGCCGTGACCAGGCGTGCGGCCTGCTCGGCGAGGTCGTCAAGTCCGGTGTCGATGTCCTGGTCGCGACGCTCGACCAGCCCGTCGGTGAACAGCAGCAGGGTGCTGCCGGGCAGAAGGGGGTGTTCGTGGCTGTACCGGGAGACGGACGCATCGATGCCCACCGGGATGCCGTGGCGAGCGGGGGCGAGGTAGCGCGCGCTGCCGTCCGCGCCGACCAGCAGCGGCGGCAGATGCCCCGCGTTGCTCCAGCTGAACGTGTACTCCCCGCCCCCTTCACGGCCACGCTCGATGCGGCCGAGTACCAGGGTGGCCGTGGGCGGATCGTCGAACATCGTCAGGGCATGGTCCAGTCTCGACATGACCTGGCCGGGCGGCTCGCCCCGGTCGAGGGCGAGTGCCCGCAGCATGTTGCGGATCTGGCCCATCAGCGGGGCGGCCTCGACATCGTGGCCGGTCACGTCGCCCACCACCACGCAGATGGCGCCGTCGGGAAGGGTCATGGCGTCGTACCAGTCTCCGCCCAACCTGGGCAGAACCGAGGCCGGTTCGTAGCGGGCGGTCGCCTCGAGCGGCGCAAGGTCGGGAAGAACGGGCAGCATGCGACGCTGGAAGTGCTCGGCGGCGCGTTTCAGATGCTCGTAAAGGCGGGCGTTCTCGAGACTGACGCCCGCCGCACTGGCCAGCGCGGTCAGCAGCCCCTCGTCATCGTCGTCGAAGGGTGTGCCGTCCTTCTTGTCGGCGAGGTAGAGGTCGCCGTAAACGGTGCCACGCACCATGAGCGGAACACCTATCAGGGTCCGCATGAGCGGATGCCCGGACGGA
The DNA here is from genome assembly GCF_036226605.1 of Streptomyces sp. NBC_00704. Lineage (NCBI taxonomy): Bacteria > Bacillati > Actinomycetota > Actinomycetes > Kitasatosporales > Streptomycetaceae > Streptomyces > Streptomyces sp. NBC_00704. The sequence continues at coordinate 7,910,767 of NZ_CP109000.1, read as the reverse complement.
AACCCGACGGAACGCGGGTGCGCGGCCACATCCGCCACCCGCAGCGGCTCCCGGTCGTCCACCATGGTGTGCAGCAGCCCGTGGCCCTGCGGCATGCCCATGTCGGCACACAAGTGCGGGTCTTCGATGCCCACCGTGATCAGGTCGATGACCTTGCCGCTCTCCGAGAGCACGCCCAGTGCCCCGTAGCGCGCGGCCACGAGGTCGGTGGCGGCCTCCACGATGCGATGCAGCACCGTGCGGGTGTCCATGTCGGAACTGACCGCCCCGATCGCGTCCAGCAAGTGGCGCAGCCGCTGCCGGTCCAGGTCACGCTGCGGCGGCCGGGCGGCCACGCCCTCCAGGGTCCGGCCCCGCTCCCGCCTGTGCCACGGGTTGTGCGCCATGGTGCTTCCTCCCGGCGCCATCAGGCACCGTCATCACGTCGCCGTGCCTTGTCACATTACGCGCTCACCTGAAGGGAAGCAGGCCACACCGGCACGCCGGACCTGCGCCCGCCCGACGAGGCCGCTGCGTCCGGCATTCCCGGCCGTGCCGACCGCACAGAGGCCACGGTCAGGCCACGATGACGACGGGGCAGTGCGCGTGGCGGGCCATCCACGCCGGCATGGTGACGGAACGCGTCGGCGACCTGGGCATCGTCGATGGCTTCGTGCGGGAGAGTGTCGACGAGCTCATGTTGGTGGCCCGCTTCCGGTGGTTGGCCAGTGGCGATCCGTCCACTGTGGTGCCCGCAGTCATGGCGGCGGCAGGGCTGCCGCATACGCCCCACCGAGCGAGCGGACAGTAAAAACGGCGACGGCCCGCCACGGCGCAGCCGTCGCTGAAGCCGAAGTGCCACCTGCAGGCCGCTGTTACCGCCGCCCACCCGGACGCGCCTGTTGGACCTCTACGGGTCGGCCGGCAGCGGGCCCGTACCTGACCGTCAACGCTACTCAATGTGCTGCCTCAGACGCGTTGTGAGCTCACGCAGCGCTCGCGCACGGATCGGCCGATAATGGAAGCGATCGACTTTCGGTGAGACGAGACGAGAGCGCACGTCGCGCGTCTTGAGGCTGCAAATGAACGATCAATCCATGCAGATGAATGGCCCCCCGCCGGTCGTCGGGCTGGTTGGTGAGAGCCTGGTACCCGTCACGGACGAGGTGGAGTGGGCGGCTGTGTCGCCGCGGCACATCGCCCCCGAGGAGTGGCAGCGGTTCGAGGGCTACGTCAAGGAGATCTTCGAGGCGCTCGGCCTGGCTGTGGGATCAGCGGCCACCGCGGACACGCCCCGCCGCTTCCTGCGCGCCCTCTTCGACGCCACCAGCGGGTACGAAGGCGATGAGAAGCTGGTCACCGCCTTCGAGACCGAATGCCACGGCGGTTCGGACTGCCGAATCAGTCAAATCGTCGAAGGGCCGATTCCGTTCTTCGCTCTCTGTGAGCACCACGCTCTGCCGTTCTTCGGCAAGGCGTACGTCGGGTACATCGCCCATGAGCACATCCTCGGCCTGTCCAAGCTGACCAGGCTGGTGCGTTTGTTCGCCCGCCGTTTCTCGGTGCAGGAGCGCATCGGCCGCCAGCTCGCCGAATCCTTGCAGCAGATCCTGCTGCCGCACGGCGTCGCGGTCCACCTGGAAGCGGTGCATCTGTGCACGCAGATGCGCGGTGTGCGGGAGATCGAGTCCAGCACTCGTACCACCCACTGGCGGGGCACCTACGACGAAGATCCTCAACTGCGCGGCGAATTCTTCACGCTGTGCGGCCAGCGCGGCCTGGCCGGACATGGCTGAGGCCGGCGCCGCGCACACCGCCGGCCCAACACGGACAGGCTCGGTGAGGCCCCTGGAGTTGCTGTATGAGAAGGCCGGGCAGCCCCATTTCGGTCTGCCCCCTGCGCTCGCCACCGCCTACGGCGGCAACCTGGGCTTCACCACGCCCTGCGTGTACGCAAACTTCGTCACCTCACTTGACGGAGTGGTCGCCCTCGGCCCCGCATACCCCTCTTCCGGATCGGCGATCAGCGGGCGTGAACCCGCGGACCGCTTCGTCATGGGCCTGCTGCGCGCATGCGCCGACGCGGTGCTCATCGGCGCCGGTACACTCCGAGCCACACCCCGCCACCTCTGGACCCCCGATCACGTCTGTCCGCAAGCCGCGCCCGACTTCGTCGACTTACGACGCAGCCTGAAACGTGCCACGCAGCCGCAACTGGTTATGGTCACAGCGAGCGGCGACGTGCCCACCGAGCACCCAGCGCTGCAGTCCGGCGCGCTCGTGGCCACCACCACGGACGGCGCCCGCCGGCTCGAGGGACACCTGCCGCCAACCTGCGTGATACTCACCGCGGTCGAAGGATCCGCCCTCCGTATGGCCGACGTCCTCTCGGCTCTCCACGCCCGGGGCCACACTGCGGTCCTCACCGAGGGCGGGCCGCAGCTCATCGGTCACCTGCTCGGCGAGGGCCTGCTGGACGAGCTGTTCCTCACTACGTCCCCAGTGCTCGCCGGCCGGGACGGCACATACCGGCCCGGGGTGATCTCCGGACTCGAACTGCTGCCGGACCAACCGGTGTGGACGGACCTGATCAGCGTCCGTCGACAGAACTCATACCTCTACCTGCGCTACCGGCTTCGTACCCCAAGCGGCCGAGGAGCGATCCCGAACGCCGAGCCGCCGGCGGACGATGCGGAACCTCCCGCTCAGGAAGGCGGTGCAAGGGACGCGTCCCTCTGAGCGGGACACACCTCAAAGAGGGACAGACGAAAAGCAGCGGCGCGCGAAGTTGCGGCGCCGAGGGACGAGTGGGACGAGGTTGGCGATGCGTGCATTGACGGTGCGGCCCGGCTCAAGGGGGCCCGTTGAGGTACGGGATGTGCCGGAGGCCGTCCCGGCAACCGGTGAACTGTTGGTGCAGGGCTTGGCGGTGGGGGTGTGCGGAACGGACAGGGAGATCGCCCGAGGTGAGTACGGCTGGGCCCCTCCGGGCCGTGAGTGGCTGGTCCTCGGGCATGAGTCTCTCGGGCGAGTGCGCCAGGCGCCTCCTGGCAGCGGTTTCTCGTCCGGTGACCTTGTCGCCGGGGTGGTGCGCCGGCCGGACCCCGAGCCCTGTGGGGCCTGCGCCCGGGGGGAGTTCGACATGTGCCGCAACGGCCGCTACACCGAACGCGGTATCAAGGAGATCGACGGCTATGGCGCGCAGGTGTGGTGCGTGGAAGCCGACTACGTGGTGAGGCTGGAGCCGCATCTGGAGCACGTTGGTGTGCTCATGGAACCGACCACCGTGGTGGCGAAGGCGTGGGAACAGGTGGGGCGGGTCGGTGCCCGTTCGTGGTTCGAGCCGCGCCGCGTCCTGGTGACCGGTGCGGGGCCCATCGGCCTGCTCGCCGCCCTCTTGGGCAAACAGCGCGGCCTGGAGGTGCACGTGCTCGACCGGGCGACCGAAGGGCCCAAGCCCGCTCTGGTTCGGGACTTGGGCGCCACCTACCACGCTGAGGGGATTGAGCAGGTCATCTCCGCCGTGTGTCCGGATGTCGTCATCGAAGCCACGGGCGCGAGCGAGCTCGTCTTCGCCTCGTTGACGGGCACCGCGCCCTACGGGGTGGTGTGCCTGACCGGTGTGTCGCCCGCAGGCCGCAGGGTGAGCGTGGACGCGGGCGCCATCAACAGGGAGATCGTGCTGGAGAACGACGCGGTGGTGGGATCGGTCAACGCCAACCTGCGCCACTACCGCCAGGCTGCCGACGCGCTGGCCAAAGCCGACCTGTCATGGCTTGAGCGACTGATCACCCGGCGTGTGCCGCTGGAGCGCGCGGCAGAGGCATTCACTCCGCAACCGGACGACGTCAAGGTGGTCATCGAGTTGTAGCGGGCACGATCCGCAGGCAGGCCCTAGCCTGGACGGATGTCGCACCACACCGCTCCGCTGGTCGTGATCATGGGCGTGTCGGCCTCGGGAAAGACCACGGTGGGCCAGTTGCTGGCGCAGCGCCTCGGTGTTCCGTACGCCGAGGCGGACGACTTCCACCCCCCAGCCAATGTGACGAAGATGCGAGCCGGCCACCCGCTGGATGACGAAGACCGCCGCCCCTGGCTGGACGAGATCGCACGATGGCTGGTTGATCATGAGGACAGCGGAGGGGTGGTGTCCTGCTCGGCGCTGAAGAGGCGTTACCGTGACCGGCTGGCTTCCGCCGCGGCGCACGTCTTCTTCTTGCACCTCGATGGCTCGCGTGAGCTGATTGCCGCACGGATCACTGCGCGAAAGGGCCACTTCATGCCGCCCGGCCTGCTCGATTCGCAATTTGCCGACCTAGAACCGCTGGGCGACGACGAAGCGGGCGCGGCCATCCCGGTCGACGGTACGCCGCAGGAGACCGCTGCCCTCGCTCATGCCGCCGTCACCCCCTCCTGAACATTGCGCTGCTCCATCCCTCGAACCGCCTGCCAGCCAAATGGAGGGCATCGCCGCCGCTGCCGTGCCCGTTCTCCGTGTCCTAGCGTCGTCAGTGGTTCCGGTTCGGCAGCAGCACGCCGGCAGCGTCGAAGCCAGGAAATCGAGCAGCACAGCGGGCTTGACGACCCGTCTCCTCGATGTACGGACAGCCCGGTTCACCGATCAGCGGGAAGAGGTGAAGGCGGGCCGGGTGACAAGTTCAGCTGTCGCGGCGCGCCGGGTCGGTAGCCGACCGATGCCGAGACCGAAACGTTCCTTGAGGGACACATCGCGAACGAGAACGTCCAACAGTTTGTCAGTACGCGAGTTTGCGGGCCAGCAACTGGGCGGGCACGCGCCGAGTCGGGATGAGGCGGGCGGGGCTTCCAGGTGCTCGCCGGAGACGACTCCGCCGCCAAGAGCAAGATCGCGGAGCTTGTCCGCTCCGGCGCGATGCGCCCGTTTGACGTAGGTCCGCTGCGCAGAGCCCGTGAGCTGGAGGCGATGGGATTCCTGCACATCGCCGTCCAGCAGCCCCTCCAGCTGAACTGGCACAGCTCGATCAAGATCCTTCCTTGACCGACGTCTGGTGCGTGGACCTGTGTCTGTGGCAGACAATCCGCCGGTGCCTACCAGCCAGAATGCCGCGACGGAAAGCCGGCTGAGCGCGCAGCGCACGGTGGTGGACGGCGTCTGTGTCGTGACCGTGCACGGCGAGATCGACCACCAGTTCCGCTGCTGATGCGGCGCAGCAGTTCTCGTCCCACTTCTCCGTCGGTCAGGTCGGTGCCGGGCACGAACACCGGCCCGGGGTCGATGTCGCGGGCGAGCAGGTCGGTCAGCGGGATGCGCAGGGCCATTGCGAGCGCGTCGAGGGTCTCGATGGTCGGGTCGCCCCGGCCGGCCTCCAGCTGCGAGAGCGTCGCCTTGCTCAGGCCCGCCCGGCGGGCCAGTTCGGCACTGCTCATCCCGCGTTGTTCGCGGCGCCGGCGGATCTGGGCTCCGACCGCGATCACGGTGCTGCTGGCGGGCCGGCGCTCCCCTGACGGCGTCATGACCGCTCCCGGTGAGCGGCGCTGTAGGAGACGCGGATCCGGCCCTTTTTGACCTTCCGTGTCGGCAGGACGAGGCAGAGACCGCCGATCCATGGACAGACCTTCCTCTCCCGCCCCCACGCGAGCGCCCCTACGGTCGAGCTGCGGGTGCTCACCGGCCCGCCGTAACCAAGGAGCGGGACACCCATGAAGATGACCGGCAACACGATCCTGATCACCGGCGGGACCTCGGGCATCGGCCTCGGTCTGGCCCTGCGTCTGCACGAGGCCGGCAACAAGGTGGTCGTCGCCGGCCGGCGCAAGGAACTCCTCGACGAGATCACGGCCGAGCACCCGGGCATCGACGCGCTCGTCCTCAATGTCGCGGACCCCGACTCGATCGCCCGGGCCCGTGAGTCCGTGGCGGCGAGCCACCCGGGGTTGAACGTCCTGGTCAACAACGCCGGCATTCAGCTGCAGGAGAGCGTCCTCGATCCGGCCGGACTCCAGGTCGCCGAGGATCACGTCGCGGTCAATCTACTCGGCCCGATCCGGATGACGTACGCCTTCCTGCCGCTGCCCATGCGCTGGAAGACCGCACTGAACGCCTTCGACATCACCTTCGACGGCCGTCTCTCCGCAGCCGGTCAGTAACCTCAACAACCCTAGTTACACCGCTCGTTTGACAGACCCGAGACGCCTCCTCGCGGAGCAGGATGCGAAGGCCCTCGTGGCTGATGTGGTCGACCACCCCCTCGGCGACCAGGAAGTCGGCCGGCTTGGCCAGGCTCCAGGTCGAGAACGGCAGGCCGTGCTCGACCGGCTTGGACTCGGCGATCTTCTTGATCTCCCGGCGCTCCGGCAGGGTGAAGGTCTTCGGCCGGCCGCCCTTGTACTTGGGGTAAAGCGAGTCGAAGCCGTCCGCGTTGACGTTGTGGAGCACGTCGCGGACCCGGTCGTCGCTGGTGAACAAGAAGCTGCGACGCGAGGCCGTGCGGGCGCCGAGGCTGATGTGCCAAGGGTTCAGGGGAGAGGAACGCGGGTCCGCCGCCCGGGGCTGGATTCAGCATGGACCGCGTCACGGGGTTGGCGATCTGCTGTTCGATCAGGCGGGCCGGGGTCGGGGGCAGCAGAACGGGAGCCTTGTCGAACGGGATGCAGAACCCACGGATTCCGCAGCTGTTGCCCGAAGTCCCCCGTGGGCGCCGTGCCGACGCGCAGCGTCGATGTCCCCGAGTATCCGGCTCGTCCGGATACGAGCCACCGGCAGAAGTACGGCCGCCGGTACTTCTGCCGGGAGAACCGCCTGGGCGAGGGACGCCGGGAGTGATCGACTGAGGACGAACGCGGGATGCCGCCCCTGGCAGGCACTCCGCCCGGCACCTCCCGGGCGGACGGCCGGTGGGGGCGGATCCGGTGCGCTCAGGGAAGCGGCGGCGACCACCCGCTCCACCGGCCGCCCCGGACGTGTCGCCGACCACGGGCGACCGTCGTCCCACTGACCATCGACCACCGACTGACGGCCAACGGCCGACGACCACCGACCGACGACAGCCGTCGTGCCGTCGTGCCGTCGGATCATCGAACGGGGACCTCTCACATGAACAGCAACGCCGCAGACTCCGCGGGCCCGTCCAGGCGCAGCGTGTTGGCCGCCGGCGCGCTGACCGCCGCCGCCATGGCCTACCAGACAAGCCGGGCCCCCGCGGCGTCGGCCGCCGCCAAGCCGGCCATCTTCTACGCCCCGCACCAGGACGACGACGCGATCGGGTTGGCCGGGTCGATCCTGGAGCACAAGGCGGCAGGCCGGCCCGTCTACCTCGTCCTGGTGAGCAATGGCCGCAATCCCGACCTTGCCGTGCGGATGAACGCCGACCCGTGCCCGCTGACCCAGTGGTCCAGCCCGCATCCGTGCGCCGCGGGCGGCCGGCACAACCTGTCCTGGCCGACCGACGGAACCACCAAGATCGTCGCCGCGCGGACGGCCGAGTTCATGGCGTCCGCGAAGGCGCTGGGCGTGGACAAGGTCATCAACTTCAAGGTGGTGGACGACGGGTTCTCCAGCACCTCGGCCTACAACAAGCTGGTCGACCGGATCGAGGCGAAGGTCAGGGCGCTCGCGGCGCAGTACCCCGGCGCCTCGCACAAGTTCACCGCCGGGTGGCTGGAGCACACCGAGACGCACAAGGCGGGCAGCGACGTGGCCTACCGGCTGATGAACGACGGCACGATCTCCGACGTGCGGTTCAACGACGTCTACGCCTACAAACGCCCCCAGCAGGACCGTGCGGACGGCGCCGCCTACGTACTGAACATCCCCAGCTCGCACATGAAGATCAAGCGCAACGCGATGTACGCCTACAACACCTGGGACCCCTCCCGGAACCTCTACGCGCTCGGCTATCACAGCGTCCCGGAACTGCTGGAGGCCGCGCACGCCGACCCGCGCGAGTTCGTCCACACCCTGCCCTCCGACTACCGGCCCGGCAAGGGCAACTGACCACCGGGATCACCGCGATATCCGGATAGACACCACCAAACCGGCCGACGGCTTCGAGCCGCGGCCCTCTACCGCTCACGGGGAACGTTTCATGAACACCGCACGTCACCGCTCCACCCTGCTCACCCTCGCCGGCACGGCCCTCGCCCTGTCCCTGACCGCCTGTCAGAACGGCTCGGGGGTCAAGTCCTCGTCCGCGGCGACCCCCGCGGCCACGGTCGCCTCGTCCTCGACGACGTCCGGGGCGACGGTCGCCGCCGGCACGGACGGCTCCGGTGCGGCAGGATCGGCCGGCACGGCCCGCTCCACGGGATCGGCAGGCTCGACGGGATCGACGGGCTCCCCCGCCTCCGCCGGTTCGGCCGGCGAGAGCGGCCGGCAGGCGGCCGCCTCCACTCCGGCGTGCACCGCGCGGAACGTCCGCGTCACCGCCGCCGGACAGGACGGTCCGCCCACCACCCACATCGTCCTGACCGCGAAGAACACCTCCGGGCACTCCTGCCGGCTGCCGGGCTTCCCGCACGTGCAGTTCCTGGAGAGCCACAAGCAGGACGTGCCGGCCGTCGCCAAGAGCAAGCCGGCCGCACCGGTCGTGCTGGCGCCGGGCGCCCCGGCCTACGCGCTGGTGAAGCTCTCGGACGGCGGGGTCGACGAGGACAACGAACCCGTGTCGGCGTTCTCCGTGACGCTGGAGGGCGACTCCACCGTCGTCGCCGTCGCCGCGCCCGGCAGCGAGGGCATCGCCGTCGACCCGGCGAAGGCCCTCACCGGCTACTGGACTCCCGAACTGCGCAACGGCGCCGACGACTTCTGAGTCCCGCCGCCCGGGACGCTCGGGTGACAGCGCAAGCCGCCGCCGTCGGCCGCCCCCGGTCGGCGGCGGCCACACGTGCTGCCGGCCGGGACTGCCGTTCGGCCAGCGCCACACGCGGATACGGTCACCGATGCGGAAGGTGAAGGCGTGCGCCGCGTCCTCCATGATGGCGGGGTCCCGGCTGGCCGGCTCCGGACGGATAGGGGCGCAGTCGATGGCCCGGCCGGCAAAGAGGACGTCTCGGAAGTCCGGTGTCCGACCTATCCGGCGGCCCGATAGGCACTCGGCGGGCGGCCCAGCAGGGTGCGGAAGGCGGTGGTGAACGCCGCTGGGCTGTCGTAGCCGAGGCCCGCTGCGACATGGGTGACCGGCGCACCGGCGGCCAGGTGTCGCAGGGAGTGCACGATGCAGGCCCGTTGCCGCCACTGCGCGAAGTTCAGCCCCGTGGCGCTGCGGAACTTCCGGCCGAGGGTGCGTTCGCTGACGCCCAGGGCTGCGGCCCAGCGGGCGGGCGGATCGTGGACGTCGGGGTGGCGCAGGAACGCGTCGCACAGCTGCCGAAGAGCCGGGTCGGCGGGCAGCGCCCTCGCCGCCCCCGCCCTGCACGCCCAGGGCGGGCGCATCGGCTACATCGATCTGCCCGCCTGCGCTGCGCTGCTCGGCGGTTCGCTGCCCGCCATCGCCCTGGCTCGCCGCGCTACAGCCCGCGTCCCGGACCGGGCGCACTCTGTCGCCTACGTCACCCTGCTGGTGACCGTCCTGCTCGTCATGGGGATCTGAACGGCAGGCTGAAGACCGCCACGCCCTCGTGCTTTCGGCCCCCGTACGGCAAGAGGTTGCTGTCCGTCTTCGCCAGGCGGCGCTCACCCGAGCGTTCTCACGGCCCTCACCGCAACAGCGCGCTCCACGCTGCACGGACCGGCGTCGGCAGGGGTCAGCGTCAGGCCCACCACGGCTCACTGTCCCTGACAAAGTCGTTGGACGTGGCGGTGGGTGATCAGGCAGACGGCGAGCCTGAGGAAGGCTTCGTGGATGTAGGTCACGTCGTTCCCCACGGATGCGCAGGCGGCGGAGGTCGCGGAGCGAGGCGATCGTGCCCTCGATGACGTAGCGGAAGACGCCCAGGCCGGGTGCGGTGTGGTGGGCTCGCTTCGCGATCACAGGGGCGGCCAGGCCGCGCAGCGAATGGTCGGCCCGCTTCTGCCTGCTCGGCACGTGCTCGATCGCCGGCCGGGCGGTAGGAGTCAGCATCGGTCTCGATGACGGTGCCGTCGCATGTCAGCCGGTCGACGATGGCGGCGCACGGGCGGGGACCGGTGAAGGTCTTCGTCCAGCCGCCGGAGGACTCGCTGGAGGCCATGGCGATGCTGTTCTTCTCCAGCGGTGGCCCGCCTCGGGGTCTTGGGTTCATCCACTGGACGCCACCCGCGGTGTCGCGCCCCCGCTTCACGTCCGCGTCGTGAGTCGCGCGACCGCCGCGTCGTACCGTGACCGTAGCCTTTCGTCTGCCGATACCCTCAGCAGCGCGCCGAGCGCCCGCACCGCGCCGTCGTCATAGCCGGACGACTCCGCTTCCCGGGCCGCCAGCTTGAGTTGCCCGATGCCCTCGGCCTCGCTCCCGAGCCCCAGCAGCGCCTCGCCCCTCACCATGAGGAGCAGAATCCGGGGTACGTCGGCCGTGCCCGATCGGTCGTCGAAGGCCAAGGCCTCGGTCGCTGTGTCGAGGGCCCGGCGCCATTTCCCCGCGTCGGTCCAATGGCGGGCGAGGTGCTGCATGGCCAGTCTCTCCGTGGTCCGCTCACCGGCCTTGCGCGCCAGCTCCACCGCTCGCTCACACCCCTGCGCGGCCTCGTCCAGGCCGCCGAGCGCCGCTTGTGCCACGGCGAGAACGATCAGGGCGTTGGCCTCGGCCACCGCGTCGCCTGCCCGGGAGGCAAGCGTGGAGGCCACCCGCAAACGCGTCAGTGCCTCCGTGATGCGCCCTTCCTCGATCAGCACCCACCCGAGCACGTTCAGCACCCGTGACTCGCCGTGCTGATCGTCGTCGGCCCCTGCCGCCTCGAGCGCGGTCTCCAGTAGCGGGACCCAGCCGTCACGCACACGCCACACGATCAACGGCCACAACGCCAGGACGATCCGCCAGGTCCTGCCGTGCAGTCCGGCGGCGTGCGCCGCCGCCACCGCCCGCGTGAGGTCGTCCCTCTCGGCTGCGTACCAGGCCACGGCGGCGGACCGGTCGCCGAACTCCCGCACGGCGGAAGGCGGCAGATAGTCCTCCGGCAACGGGAAGCAGTCCTCGTTGCCGGGCTCGGCCGCCGCCACGGCCGCGAGGCCCGTGGCGACGTAGTGGTCGAGCACACGCTTGAGTGCATCCGGCCCGGCGTCCAGGCTGCGCGCGTAGAGCCGCACGAGATCGTGCATCGTCCATCGGCCGGACGCCGTCTCCGTGACGAGGTGCGCGACGGCCAGCCGCTCCAGGGAGCTCTCGGCGGATGCCGGGTCCGTGTCCGCCAGAGCGGCCGCCGCATACCGGTCGACGTGCGTACCGGGGTGGCAGCCGAGATGGGCGAACAGTCGCGACACGTGCTCCGGGAGCTGTTGCAGCGTCACACGCAGTGCCGCTCGTACGCCGGTGTCCTCCACGTCCAGCAGGCTCAGCCGGCGCGTCTCGTCCGACAGTTCCGCGGCCATCGCGGTCAGCGACCAGCCGGGCCGTTGCGCCAGCCGGGCGGCTGTCACCCGCAGCGCGAGGGGCAGGCCGCCGCACAGCTCGGCCAGCCGTCGGGCGGCCACCGGCTCCGCGCGTATCCGCTCCGCGCCCAGTACACCGGCGAGAAGCATCGTGCCGTCCTGCGGCCCGAGCACGTCCACCGCGACGGGCCTGGCCGTGTCGGTGACGATCAACCCGGACAGCCGGTGTCTGCTGGTGACGACGGTGACACAGCGCCGGCCCCCCGGCAGGAGCGGCCTGACCTGCTCGGAGTCCCGCGCGTTGTCGAGCACCACAAGGAGCCGGCGATCGGCGGCGAGCGAACGGAACAGCGCCGCCGCCGCGTTCACGGACTCCGGGATCCGGCCGTGCGGCACACCGAGTGCCAGCAGGAACTCGCGCAGCACCTCGATGGAGGCCGGCTCGCCCGTGTCTGCGAAGCCGCGCAGGTCGGCGTAGAGCTGGCCGCCAGGGAATTCGGCACGGCCGTGGTGGGCCCAATGCAGCACCAGGGCCGTCTTCCCCACCCCGGCGGGCCCGATGACCAGGCAGACGGGCGCCTCGCCCGCGGCCGTCCGGGACAGAACGGCGAGTTCCGCCGCCCGCCCGTGAAAGCCACGCGGCGCGCGCGGCAGCAGATCGGGCGCGCCAGTCCGCGCAACGGCATCCGGTACGGACGCAGGTGGCGCAACGTCCGTCACGGGGGCTTGGCGGGTACGCCCCAGGCTCGCGGTGTGCTCCAACTCCCGAGCGCCAGCCGCGTCCAGGCCCAAGGACGCGGCCAACGCCCGCACCGTGCGGCGTTGCGGTCCCCGGGTGCGCCCGCGCTCCATGTCCGAAAGCGCCCGCACGCTCACTCCCGCAGCATGCGCCAGCCCTTCCTGGCTCAGCCCGGCGCTCGCGCGCAGAGCATGCAAAAGCGCGCCGAAATTCCCGGTGGCCTGTGTACCGGTGCCCATGTCCGCATGTCCCCTGGTCAGTGCGGCCCAGCCCAGACGCCGTACCTCACCTGCAAAAGTATGCACGACGCTACTTTTACGGGTGAAACTCATCGCGCCCCCCGCTCCCACAGGGTCGGCGAGGACCCGGGGACGGCCGATCCGCCTTGTTTCGTCGGCGGCCAGACGAGCTCCGCCGCGCATGAGTGACTACGCACGCGTCTGCTCGCCCCGGTGGCCCGCAAGAACAGCCGGCAGCTGACCGAGGAGGCCGGCCACCCCACGCCCGTGTGCAGCACCTCCTACGTCCCGGACAGCCGGCTGACGGCGAACGGCTGGATCGACCCGCTCACTCTCGCGGCCTGCAACCCCGCGAATAACCCGCTGCACGGGTAGGGCCTGTTATTCGTCAGCCTGGAGGGGGCGGCACGTTGCACGTCCACGGCCTGAACTCCGGCGGATCGTTCACCATGTTCGGCGCGATCACCACCGGCCAGCGCTCCATGACGGGGTGTCTTTCGACCCCGCATTTCATCCGCTCGGATCGCAACGGTCCTTCAATCCGCCGGGCATTGCCCGGGCAGGCCCAGACCCTCCGGCGCAGGCGACGCCGTCGTAGGGCTCACCAAGCCCCCTCGAAGAAGTGACACCACTGGTCGACGCATGGGTGACCTCACCGAGCACTCCAACGTCATGCGCACCGCAGGGTCTGGCCCAGGGCGTGGGAGTGCCAGTCGGTGCAGGCGCCCGGCGAGAAGCGGACCAGTTGGCGCGCATCCGGGACGGGGCCTGGCCGGCCACGATGACGTCCCACCACACGTCGCCGGTGAACCAGTCCGCCGGGGCCTTGCTGCTGGGCTGCGGCCTGATGAATTCCATGGTTTCCCTCAGATCACTTGCATACAGGCTGGCTTCAGCGGGCGACGCAGCCGCCGTCCACGGGGAGGGCGACGCCCACGACGAAACCCGCTCCGGGGCTGCACAGCCACAGCACGGCCTGGGCGATCTCCTCGGCGGTGCCGAGCCTGTTGACGGGCTGGTCGGCCTCCGCCTCGGCGCGGGCGAGTTCTCCCTTGGCGATCATGTCGCTGACCATGGGGGTGTCGATGGTGCCGGGGCAGACGGCGTTGACGCGGATGCCGCGCGGGGCGTATTCGAGTGCCGCGCTGGTGGTCGGGCCGATGACTCCGTGCTTGGAGGCGTGGTAGGAGGCCCGTCCGGGGAGGCCGACCAGGCCGCCGAGGGAGGAGCAGTTGACGATGGCGCCACTGCCCTGTTCACGCATGTGCCGCAGCTCGTGCTTCATGCACGTGCACACTCCGCGGAGGTTGACGGCGTTGACGCGGTCGAAGCGTTCGGCGGGTTCGTCGGCGGCGTCGCTGGGCGGGATCTGGATGCCGGCGTTGTTGTAGGCCATGTCGAGACGGCCGAAGGGCTGCACGGTCCGGTCGACGGCGGCGGCGACCTGGTCCTCGTCGCTGACGTCACACATGAGGGCGAGGGCCTGGTGGCCGGCGTCGGTGAGTTCTTTCGCGGCCGCGTTCAGCGCCGCTTCGTCGATGTCGGTGAGGGCGACGGCGGCTCCGGAGGCGGCGAACGCGCGGGCGGTGGCCAGGCCCATACCGGCGCCGGCCCCGGTGACAAAAGCGACCTGGCCGGTGAAGTCGTACGTGGGATTCACTGGTGTTGTCCCTTCAGATGAGGGGGATGTGGGCACGACTGATGTCAGGGGCGCCTGGATTCGGCTTCGAGTCAGTGCTGCGACGGCAACTGAGCGGCCTCGTCGCATCGCGTCTGCCCGGGCGCGCTGCTGCGGGCCACGATCCGGTCCCTGCCGGATGAGCCGTGGACGGCGAGGGCGATCAGCGGGAGGAGGGTCAGGGCGGCGATGACGGTGCCGACCAGGGGCGGGCCGGTCAGGCCGAGGGAGGAGTCCAGGGCCGTGCCGGCGACCATCGAACCGCCGGCGATACCGGTGTTGAAGGCGGACGTGGTCAGTGCCGAGGTGAGGGTGGGCGCGTCGCCCGCGAAGCGCATGGCCAGCGCGGTGACGACCGGGTTGACCGTGAAACCGGTCAGGCCCATGAGGAAGACGAGGAGCGTGGCCGCGACCGGGTTGCCGGACAGCGGGATCATCAGCAGCAAGACCAGGGCGGTGGCCGCGGCGGCTGTGAGTGTGGTGGCCATCGGACGTCGGTCGCCCAGGTGACCGCCCGTGGTGGTGCCGCCTAGGGCGCCGACGCCGAAGGCGATGAGAACGAGCGGTACGGCGCCTTCGGGGATGCCCGCGCGGCCGGTCAGCAGCGGCGTGACATAGGTGTACGTCGCCAGGACACCGCCCATGATGAGCATCGCGGCAGCGAGCGCCAGCCACAGCCGGCCCTGCCGCAGGGCACGGACCTCGGCCCGCAGGGACACCTCGACGCGCTGTTCCTGGGTCGGGATGAAGCGGCCGATGAAGAGGGCGGCGAGCCCGGAGAGGACGGCCAGCGCCCAGAAGGGGCCGCGCCAGCCGGCGAACTGGCCCGCGAAGGAGCCGACCGGGACGCCGACGACGTTGGCCAGGGTCAGGCCGCCGATCATGACGCCCGTGGCGCGAGTGGCGTTCTGCGATCCCGCGGCGGTGGTGGCGACGACGAAGCCGACGGACCAGAACGCTCCGGTGGCCAGGGCGGTGACGACGCGGGCGGCGAGGACGATCGTGAAGGACGTGCTGAGGGCGGCGACCAGGTGTCCGAGGCAGAACACGGACAGGGCGAGGATCAGCGTCCGGCGCGGGGAAAGGCGCAGGGTCACCATGGCCATGGTCGGCGCGCCGACGATCATGCCGATGGCGAAGGCGGTGATCAGCAGGCCGGCGTGGGAGACGCTGACTCCGAGGTCACCGGCCAGCTCCGGCAGCAGGCCGGCGACGACGAACTCGGTGGTGCCCATCAGGAACGTGCCGGCGGCGAGCACCCAGACGACGAAGGGGAGCCTGCCGGGGGTGGTCGCGGGTGCGGAAGGCATACCTGGGGTCTCTCCTTGCGGGGACATCGAGGGGTCGTGGTGGCGGCCGAGACCGTCGCGTCGGACCGTGGACGACGGGTACACGTCTTCGACGGTCCCATGCAGCGAACCGGACGAAAAGGGGAGGATCTCCTCCCCCTTCGCGCGAGGGCGCACGGGGGGTCAGGGCGCGGCTTCGATGGTGATCCGGTCGGCCTCGGCAAGCCGGTCGGCGTCGGCGTCGATGTGGCCGAGGATGAGCAGGTCGGGGTTGGCGGAGTCGCCGTCGCGGTAGAAGAGGGCCAGGTTGCCCCAGGGCGCGTAGTAGGTCAGGTCGCCGGCCTTCGGCGCGCGCGGCTCGGGAGCGCCCGAGGTGGTCAGCTTGCGTGGCAGGTCGGCGATCCGCTCGGTCTGGTGGAAGTCCTCCAGATCCAGGGTGAGCGGGAGCCGCTCGGCGAAGTCACGGGCAGCCGGACTGTCGTTCAAGGTGGCGTCGACCGGGCGGCCGTCGAGGGTGACCCGAATGTCCATGGCGGGGTTCCTGTCGAAGGGCGTGGTGCGCGCCTCGGCCGTCGGCGTCTGCTGCCGGGCGGAGGACGCGGAGGATGTCCTGTGCGGGGAGGCAGGCGAGGTGTCGCCGCAGGCCGCCGCGGCCAGCAGGACAGCGGTGGCCATGGCGGCACGGGCGACGGCGCGGCGGGTGGCCGAGTTCACGGTGTCGTCCCCCGCGTCAGCCGGGGCAGGGGCTCGGCATAGTGGCGGAAGCCGTCCCGCTTGGCGTGGAGGCCGTACAGGCGCTCGGCCAGCGCGCCGGGGCTGCTGTGCTCGGCGTCGGGCCGGATCGCTCCGGGGATGATCAGCTGCGCGGCGTGGATGTTCTCCGGGGCGAGCGTGTCGTGCAGCATGCGGGCGTAGGCGCTCTCGGCGGCGAAGGCGATCGAGGTGCCGGCGACCTTCGGGTTCGGTCGTACGGCACTGGAGCCGTTGACGAACAGCAGCGTGCCGCGGCCGAGTTCGCGCATGCCGGGCAGGACCGCGTTCACGGCGGTGACCGGGCCCTTGACGGAGAAGGCGAGCGGCGCGTCCAGGTCGTCGGCGCTGGTATCGAGGACCGGCGTCATGAAGTCGGCGCGGGGCACGGGGCTGTACTGGAGGACCTCGATGGGCCCCAGGTCGGCCGCAGCTGTGTGCAGGGCCGCGGTCAGGGACTCGCCGTCGAGGACGTCGGCCGTGTAGCCGCGCGCCTGGACGCCGTCACGGGCGAGGTCGGCTGTCAGGCCGTCCAGCTTCTCCGCGTTGCGGGCGATGAGGGCGACGGTGTGGCCGGCGGCTCCGAAGCGGCCGGCGGTGGCGAGCCCGAGACCGGGGCCGGCGCCGACGAGGGCGAAGGTCGTCATGGTCAGTCCTTGTGTGAGCGGGGGGTTGCCGGTCCTGTGGGCCGCATCGCTTGGGAGCGGCGCCGGGTGCGTCTGCGGTCAGGGCTTGAGCAGGGCCTTGACGGCGCGGCGCTCGTCCATCGCCTTGTAGCCGTCGGCGACCTGCTCCAGCGGCAGGGTGAGGTCGAAGACCCTGCCCGGGTTGATGCGGCCGGAAAGGACCCGGTCGATCAGGTCGGGCAGGTAGCGGCGCACGGGGGCGGGGCCGCCGCGCAGCCCGGCATGGGAAAAGAACAGTTCCTCGCCGTCGACGGCCACCTCGTGCGGGACGCCGACGAAACCGACGTTGCCGCCGGGGCGGGTCGAGTGCAGGGCCTGCCGCATCGACTCGGCGGTGCCGACACACTCCAGGACCGAGTCCGCACCGATGCCGCCGGTGAGGTCCTTGACGCGGGCGATGCCGTCCTCACCGCGTTCACTGACGATGTCGGTCGCGCCGAACTCCAGGGCGAGCTTCTGCCGGGACTCGTGGCGGCTCATGGCGATGATCCGCTCCGCGCCGAGCTCGCGCGCGGCGATGACACCGCACAGGCCGACCGCTCCGTCACCGACCACCACCGCGGTCGAGCCGGGCTTCACCTCGGCGGCGAGGGCGGCGTACCAGCCGGTGCCCATCACGTCGGAGACGGCGAGCAGGCCGGGCACCAGCTCACCGGACGGGTGCTCGTCGGTGGCGACGAGGGTGCCGTGGGCGTTGGGGATGCGGACGTAGTCGGCCTGGCAGGTGCTCATGAACTCCCGGTGCAGGCAGCTGGACTGCCAGCCGTTACGGCAGTTGACGCAGGTGTTGTCCGAGGTGGCGAAGGAGCCGACCACGAACTGGCCCGGTCTGACGTCGGCGACCTCGCTGCCCACCTCCTCGACGATGCCCACGTACTCGTGCCCCATCGGGTGCGGGTCGCCGACGGGCTCCAGGCCGCGATACGGCCACAGGTCCGAGCCGCACACACAGGTGGCGACCGTACGGATCACCGCGTCGGTCGGCTCGATGATCTTCGGGTCGTCGAGGTTCTCGAGGCGTATGTCGCCGGGGGCGTGGATGACTGCTCCGCGCATGAGGTGCTTCCTTCAGTACGGGGGTCTGCGGACCGCAGCCGCGGTGGGAAACGACTGCTCCCGATCGAGACTCACACGCGAGGACAGGCGCGAAAAGCGGAGAGAAACTTCCCGGGAGGGAAACATCCTGGGAGGAAACTCTCCCCCCTTGCGCAGGTGCGATCGGTGTCATGCTGGGCAGCATGACCGCCGACCTTCCCCTCAATGAGCTGGGAGAATTCCTCAAGAAGCGCCGCTCCGAGCTGAGCCCGCGCACGGTCGGCCTGCCTGAGACGCGACGGCCCCGCCGGGTGGACGGGCTGCGCCGCGAGGAGGTCGCCCAGCTCGCCAGCATCAGCACCGACTACTACACCCGCCTCGAACAGGGCCGCATGCAGGCGTCGGCGCCCGTGCTGGATACCCTCGCCCGTGTACTCCATCTGGACGACGACGAGCGCGGCTACCTCTTCCAGCTGGCGGGCAAGACCACGACCCGCACCCGGCGCCGCGGCCGCCAGAAGGTCCAGCCACAGCTGCAGCGGGTCCTCGACGACCTCACCGCCACTCCCGCCGTCGTGCAGGGCCGGCGCGGAGACGTCCTGGCCTGGAACGCGCTGGCCGCCGCCCTGGTCACCGATTTCTCCCGCATCCCGGAAAAGCACCGCAACTACCCGCGGATCATCTTCACGGATCCCGCCATGCGCACTCTGTACGCCGACTGGGAGAGCTCCGCGCACATCGCCGTCGCCCAACTGCGCATGGAGGCGGCGAAGTATCCCGATGACCCCCGCCTGATCGAGCTGGTCGGTGAACTGTCCCTGCGGGACAAGCAGTTCGCGCGCTGGTGGGGTGATCACCATGTCGCCGCCCGCACCGTGGGCACCAAGACCCTGAACCATCCGGTCGTCGGCGAACTCGTCCTGGACTGGGACACCCTCACCGCCAACACCGACCCCGACCAGCACCTCACCGTCTGGACCGCCGGGCCCGGCTCCCCCACCCACGAACGGCTGCGCATCCTGGCCTCATGGGCCGCCGACCAGGACCTGCCGGCCTCCTCCCCCATCAGCTGACCGCGACGGGCCGCCGCCATGAAGGCGGCTGGACGACTGTCCGTGACACCGAGTTCGAGCGATGGACGACATCGAGGGTTTTTCGCACGCCTTGAGGAGATGCACGATGCCCGACCGCCGGAGCGTTCTGTTCGTCACCGACCTCGCCTACCCGGCCCGGGGGCGACGCTACTGCGACGAGGACATCTTTCTGACCTCCCGACTGCGTGACGACTGCGACATCGCCCTGTGCCACCCGCTGGACGCCGCCGCGCTGACGGACGCCTTCGATGCGGTCGTGGTTCGCAACAGCGGACCGGTGCTGCACTGTCAGAAGGAGTACGACGCCTTCCGCGAGCAGGCCACGGCTAGCGTCATCCGGGTCTACAGCCCCCTGTCCGGCCGCGGCGACATGGCCGGCAAGCAGTACCTGCTGGACCTGACCACCGCCCGATACCCGGTCATCCCCACCATCGACCGGCCCGAGGACCTGCACCTGCTGCCCGAGGCCGGCCAGTACGCGGTCAAGCCGAAGGCGGGCGCGGACCGAGCTGGTCTCCGACCAGGCCCGTGATCCCTTCGTGGCGAGCATGACGGCATCCCTCCACCGGTACCTGGACGCTCAGCCCGCACCCGGTGATCGCTCAGGTGCCGACTCCGGGCAGGCCGAGGAGCACGGCCCACCCAGAGCCCTCGTCGGTGGCGGTCGCCCAGGCATCAGACGACCATCCACCGCTGGTTGGCGCCGGCGGTGCACGTCGCCTGGTCCAGGGCCGCGCCGTTGGCGGTCGACGCCCCGTTGCTCAGATGAATTACGGGACAGCGCTTCGCTAGCCGCCTCCGAAGACCCGGTCGCGGTGCTGCCGCCAGCGCTCCATCATGGCGGCGATCTCGGTGTCGACGAACTCGAAGAAGGCGAGGGTCTCGGACATCCGGCGCCCCGCGGCGGTGTCGCCGCCGAGGCTCTCGACGCCCTCGCGCAGCGCCCCCTCCCACCGCTTCAGCACGGCCTCGCGGTTGGTCAGCGCCTCGTACCACTGGTTGCTGTGCACGCGGTAGCGCTCGCGCCGGGAACCGGGCTCGCGCTCGCGGGAGACCATGTGCTGCTGGGCCAGGTAGCGCACCGCGCCGGAGACGGCGGCGGGACTGATCCTGAGCTGTCCGGCGAGTTCGGCGGAGGTCATCGTGCCCTCGTCGGAGGAGAGGAGCGCGGCGAAGACCCGGGCGGGCATGCGCTGCATGCCCGCCTCGACGAGTTGGGCGGCGAAGGACTCGACGAACCGGGACACGGCCTCCTCGTCCCGCCCCCCCGCATCTGTTTCGGTCATGCCCCCACCTTATCGACGGTTCACGCATTTCCTTAACTTCACAAATTTCTGAAAGTCGCGTACGTTCGGCGTCATGACGAAGGCCATCACGGTGTCGGGACTGCACAAGTCCTTCGGCCGCACCCACGCGCTCGACGGGCTCGACCTGGAGGTCGAGTCCGGGGAGGTGCACGGCTTCCTCGGCCCCAACGGCGCCGGCAAGTCCACCGCCATCCGCGTCCTGCTTGGCCTGCTGCGCGCCGACTCCGGCACCAGGCGGGTCCTCGGCCGCGACCCTTGGAAGGACGCGGTCGAGGCGCACCGGCGCATCGCCTACGTGCCCGGCGACGTGACCCTGTGGCGCAACCTCTCCGGCGGCGAGGTCATCGACCTGTACGGACGGCTGCGCGGCGGCGGCCTGGACGCGGCCCGCCGCGCCGAGCTGATCGACCGCTTCGAACTGGACCCCACCAAGAAGGGCCGCACCTACTCGAAGGGCAACCGCCAGAAGGTGGCCCTGGTCGCCGCGTTCGCCTCGGACGTCGACCTTCTCATCCTGGACGAACCGACGTCCGGCCTGGACCCCCTGATGGAGGACGTCTTCCAGCGCTGCGTGAGGGAGGAACGCGACCGGGGCCGGACGATCCTGCTGTCCTCCCACATCCTCAGCGAGGTCGAGGAACTGTGCGACCGCGTCAGCATCATCCGCAAGGGCCGCACGGTCGAGACCGGCTCCCTGGCCGACCTGCGCCATCTGACCCGCACCAGCGTGACCGCCGAACTGGCCGGCGCCCCCGACGGGCTGGCGCACCTGCCGGGCGTGCACAGCCTGGAGGTGCGGGGCAGCCGGGTCCGTCTCCAGGTCGACTCCGACCAGATGGACGCCGTGCTGCGGTCGCTGAGCACGTCGGGCGTGCGGTCGCTCACGTCGACGCCTCCGACGCTGGAGGAACTGTTCCTGCGGCACTACCAGGACACGGCACAGTGACGGTCCTGGCCGCACCCCGGCTCACCCAACTCACCGGCGCCGTCCCGCTGCTGCGTTTCGCGCTCCGCCGTGACCGGCTGCTGATCCCGGTGTGGGTCGCCGTGAACACCCTGATGGTGCTGTCCATGCCCACCAGCCTCGAGGGCCTGTACGACACCCCGGCCGCCCGGGCCGGCCTGTTGCGGCAGATGGACGCCAACTCCTCCTTCCGCGCCCTGATCGGCCCCGTGTTCGACGACTCGCTCGGCGCACTGACTGCCTGGCGGGTCGGCGTGTTCGCAGCCGCCCTGGCCGCGGTGACGAGCCTGCTGGTCGTGGTCCGGCACACCCGCGACGAGGAGGAGAGCGGTCGCCAGGAGCTGATCGCCTCCGCGATGGTCGGGCGGCGCGCCTCCCTGACGGCGGCCCTGCTCGCGGCGGCCGTCGCCAACGCCGCCCTCGGTCTGCTGGTGGCGGCGGGCCTCGCCAGTCGAGGGGCGGCGGGCGCCGCCGCGTTCGGCCTCGGACTGGCCGGGGCGGGCATGCTGTTCGCGACGACGGCGGCGATCGCCGCCCAGCTCACGCAGAGCGCACGGCTGGCCCGCGGGCTGACGGCGGCGGCCCTCGGCGCGGCCTTCGTCCTGCGGGCGGCCGGCGACTCGGCCACGACCGACGGTTCGTCACCGCTGACCTGGCTCTCGCCGCTCGGCTGGCTGGAGAACCTGCGGGCGTTCGCGGACGAACGATGGTGGGTGCTGGGGCTCTTCGCGGCGGCGATCCTCGCACAGGGCGCGCTGGCCTACGGCCTGGCCGGCCGCCGGGACGTCGGCATGAGCTTCCTGCCGACCCTCCCCGGCTCCCCCACCGGGCGGCTCGGCAGCGCCTTCGCCCTGGCCTGGCGGCTCCAGCGGGGCGGGGTGCTGGGCTGGAGCGTCGGCTTCCTCCTCGCCGGCGTCGTCTACGGCGGCCTGACCGAGGGCGCCGCCGACCTGGTCGGCGACAACGACAAGGCCCGCGAGATCATCGAGCGGATGGGCGGGCAGTCCGGGCTGACGGACGCGTTCCTCGCCTCGATGATCGGCATGCTCGGGCTGATCGCGTCCCTCTTCGTCGTCGCGTCCGTGCTCCGACTGCACGGCGAGGAGACGTCCGGCCGCGCGGAACCCGTGCTGGCGAACGCGGTGGGACGGCTGCGCTGGGCGTCCGGGCACCTGGCGATCGCCTTCGGCGGCGCGGCCCTCATCATGCTCCTGGCCGGCCTCGGCTTCGCCGCGGGCTACGGCAGGCAGACCCTCCCGCTCCTGGGTGCCTGCCTGGTGCAGCTGCCCGCGGTGTGGGCGGTCGGCGCCCTGACGCTCGTCCTGTACGGATGGGCTCCGCGGCTGGCCCCGGCCGGCTGGGGCGTGGCCGCCGCGATCCTCCTTCTCGGCTGGATCGGTCCGGCCCTCGACGCACCGCCGACGGTCCTGGACGTCTCGCCCTTCGCCCACCTGCCGAAACTGCCCGGCGACGAGATGGCATGGGGGCCGGTGCTGGTCCTGCTGCTGTCGGCGCTCGTCCTGTCCGCCATCGGCCTGGCGGGACTGCGGCGGAGGGACATGACGACGTGACCGTCCGCCACGGTCGCGGTGACCGTCGTGGTCACGGGGGCGGTGCCGGCGCCCCGGCCGTGACGGTGGCGGGGGCGGTGGCGGTGGCCCGACTGTGGCGGTGGCCGGGGCGGGGGCGGCCCCCGGCCGTGCGCGGTGACGGGGACAGTGACGGCGAACCGGCCGTGCGCGGTGACGGAGACAGTGACCGCGAACCGGCCGTGCGCGAAAAGTGACGCCTGGCCCTGGACACCCTCGACGAGCCGGCCGCGTGGGGCCTTGTGCCGCCGGTAGTGGTGACCGACGCCGGCTACGGGCAGAACGCCGACTTCCGCGACGCCTGACCGGCCGGGGCATCGGCTATGTCGTGGCGGTCCGCTCCGACGTGACCGTCCACTCTCACGACGTGCGGCTCACCGTCGCGGCCTGGTCCGGAAACGGCCGCAGGCCGCAGCCCCGCTACCGCGACAAGCCGTCCTCGGTGGCCACTGCGGCCGACCCGCTGGCTGGACAGGGCGATCTACAGACGCCGCAACGAGGTCGAACGCACCATCAACGCGCTCAAGAACTCCCGGGCCGTGGCCAAGCTATGCCAAGCGCGCCTACGTTTTCCACGGCACCGTCACCCTCGCCACGATCCGCTTATGCTCGATGCGATCCCACCGGTCCGCGGCCGCATTGGCCGGCCCCGCCGCAAACCCGACTCCCTCTTCGCCGACCGCGGCTACGACCACGCCATCCACCGCGACCAAATCCGCGCCCGCGCCATCGTGGCCGCGATCGCCCACCGCGGATCCTTGCACGGCTTCCGGTGCCTGCGCATAACGACCGAAGTGTGACACTTCCGCGAACGCATCCCGCACGCCTCAGGCACCAAACAAGAGGCTCGCCGCATGCCATCTCGCGCTTCCACAGCACGCGTTTCTGTCCCGGCTCGCCACGACCCACCCGCACTACCTCACTTGGAGGACCACGCGTCGGCATCATGACAGGACTCGTTCGGTTCACCCGTCTGCCCGTGGCTCTCGTGGGCACCGGGGCAGGCCACTGGCCCTCGATTGGCCCTCGTGCCGAAATGGCGTGCCGGGAAGACTGTCGAGCCGGTGCCGTACTTCGAGGAGTTGTGATGCGGGTAGCAGTCGTCACCTTCGACGGGTTCAACGAACTCGACAGCTTCATCGCTTCCGCGCTGATCAACCGATGCCGTAAGGACGGTGTGGAAGCGTTCATCACGACACCGACGCCGGTGGTCACATCGATGAACGGCGTCGAGGTGACCGGGCAGCGCCCGATGGAGTTCGTCACCGAAGCCGAGGTCGTGTTGATCGGCAGTGGCGTGAAGGCGCGCGAGGTGGCGGCCGACGATCGGATGCTCTCCCGCTTGCCGCTCGACCCGTCACGCCAGCTGATCGGCGCCCAGTGCTCCGGCGCGCTGGTGCTCGCCCGGCTGGGGCTGCTGAACGGAATGCCGGTATGCACGGACGTGAAGAGCAGGGCCTTTGTCGAGGCCCTCGGCGTCACAGTGCTGGACGCTCCGTTCCATACCGAGGGAAACATCGCCACTGCGGGCGGCTGCCTTGCCTCCCCATACCTGGCCGCGTGGGTGATCCAGCGGACGCTCGGGGACGAGGCGGCGCGCGGTGTCATCGACTACGTGGCCCCGGTCGGCGAGAATCAGGAAACGGTGGAGCGGGCGATGCAGGCTGTCCACGCGGGCAGGGCCGCAGTGCACTGAGTTTGTTGGTCGTTGTGCCCCACGGAGGCGCGGCGGTCCTGGAAGAGGCCGGTGCGGGTGTCGCGGCCGACGCCGGTGTGGACGCCGACGGTGGCGCGGCCGGCCAGGCGGTAGTCGTGGAAGGTTCAGCGGTGGCCGGAGTCGTCGCTCAGGGTCCAGTGGCCGAGGTCGATGCTCTGGCGGGTGGTTCGGGGGCCGAGGCCGTCCTGGGGAACTGCAACGGCGCGTCCACTCAGCGCTGGACCGTCCGATAACGAGGACCCGACTCGACCCGGGACAGAAGAAGGACGAAGTACCCCTTCGCGCAAGGCTCTTCGGCCGTCGCAGGGACCCTGGGGCCGGGCGCCAGCGGATCGAGGAGGACAACTGCGACCACGGCACAACGCTGCGCACGCCTCGTTGATCCGCTTGATGAAGGAGATCCCCGCCTCGTGGGCCCTCGCGAAGAGCACGGTGAAGTGCCACGCGCAAAGGGCCGGACGAATGCGGGGTCGGCCGGCAGGTGGGATGGCACGTGGGCAGATGACGGCGGTAAGTCGTCCCCAAGTCCCCCTGAAGAGGACTGTCCGGAACGGGCCCCCGGTCAGCGGAAGGATCGCTTCATCGAACCGGTTCGCAGGAACTTAGCAGCAGGGAAAGCTCACAGCAACGTCTGTGACGCAAGCGGAGTCCGCTGATCATCCGGGTTACGACACTGTTTCGCGAAGTATCGCCGCAGGCGTTGACAACCCTCCAGGTCGTTCCTATCTTCGCTTCATCGAACCGGTTCGACACCGGTGATCGTTTGACTTTTCACCGCAGTACCAACTCCCCGTAGCTACACGGCCGCACGGTCCGTTTTCACGGAACATCGAATCGGTTCGAGTAAGGAGTCGCCGTGAACATCGGTGAGATTGCCCGGCGGGCCGGTGTCTCGCGCAGCACCGTGTCCTACGCGCTGAGCGGCAAGCGCCCGGTGTCGGAGGACACGCGCCGGAAGATCCAGCAGGTCGTCGACGAATTGGGCTACCAGCCCAGCGCCAGTGCCCGCGCCCTGGCCAACGGACGGACCAGCACCATCGGCCTGGTCTTCCCACCGGCCGGCAACCACTACACCGGGATGCAGCTGGACTTCATCGGCAGTGTGGTGGAGGCCGCCGCGGCCTACGACTACGACGTACTGCTGTCCCCGAGTGGTGCGGACAGCGACCGCTCGTTCCAGCGGCTGCTGGGCGAACGTCGGGTCGACGGCGCGATCCTGATGGAGATCAGGTTGAAGGACGACCGGATCGATCACCTGGCCGCCCTGGACTTCCCTTCCATCGCCATCGGCCGTACCGCCCATCCGGAAAGCGGCTGGTGGGTAGGCCTGGACCACACCGCACTCGCCGCGGCGTGCGTCCACCATCTGGCGGACCTCGGCCACAGCCGAATCGCCCTCGTCAACCGCCCCGAACAGCTGCTGCGGGCCGGCTACGAGTCGGCCCAGCGGGGGCTGGAGGGCTTCACCAAGGCCGCGGCCGAACGCGGGCTGACGGCGCAGACGTACTGCTGCGGGGACGACGCCGCTTCCGGCCAGGCATGCCTGGAGCGGATCCTCCATGACGACCCGGCCACCACGGCCGTGGTCACCCTGAACGAGGCCGCTCTGGGCGGCCTCTACCGGGGGCTCGCCCAGGCGGGCCGCCATGTGCCGCGCGACTTCTCCGTCACCGGAGTCGTGGCCGGTCGGTGGGCGGAGACGGTGAGCCCGCAACTCACCGCGGCCGACGTACCGGCGGAAGAAATGGGCCGCCTCGCCGTCGAACTGCTGGTGGAGCGGCTCGGCAGTCCCGGCGCTGTGCCCCGGCACCGTCTCCTGACGCCGCCGATCTCGCTGCGGGCGAGTACAGGGCCCGCACGCGCCACACCTCCCGCGCTCCACGGGCCCGCCGGCGCCCTCTGACCCTCCACGCACACCGCCCCATACCACCCGACGACCCGAACCGGTCAGCGGCGCCGTTCTCCGTGCCCGCCTCTGCTCCCCGCCCCGTGCCCTCGGCACCCGCATGCCGAAAGACAAAGGAACCCTGCAATGAACAGTTCCTCCAGACACCGCCGTCTGACCGCAGCGGCCCTGACCGTCCTCACCGTGGCCGCCGGTGCCACCGCCTGCGGTTCCGGCTCGGGCAGCAGCGGCACCCACGGCGCCGGCAGCGGCACGTACACCATCTGGGACCCCTACCCGCAGTTCGACAAGACCTCGGCCTGGGCCCAGGTGCTGGACACCTGCGGCAAGGGCGCCGGCGTGAAGATCAAGCGGACTGCCTTCGACACCAGTGACCTCACGAACAAGGCGCTGCTCGCGGCGCAGCAGGGCAATTCCCCGGACGTGCTGATCGTCGACAACCCCGTGGTGTCGACGCTGGCGGAGGCGGGTGTGCTCACCACGACCGACGACAACAAGATCGACACCTCCAAGGTGGACCCCAACCTCCTCGCGGCCGGCCAGTCGGGCGGTAAGACGTACGGCACCCCGATCGGCGCCAACACCCTCGCCCTCTACTACAACAAGAAGGTCCTGAAGGCCGCCGGCGTGGACATCTCCTCGATCAAGGACTGGAAGTCGCTGACCGCGGCACTCGCCAAGGTCAAGCAGGCGGGGAAGAAGGGCATCACGTTCTCGGCGATCGGCACCGAGGAGGGCAGTTTCCAGTTCCTGCCGTGGTTCTGGGGCTCGGGCGCGAAGCTGACCGAACTCGACTCGCCTCAGGGCGTCTCGGCGCTGTCGCTGTGGAAGAACTGGCTGACGATGGGGTACGCGCCCAACTCGGTCATCAACAACACCCAGACCACCAGCTGGCAGGAGTTCGCGAGCGGCGACTACGCGTTCGCCGAGAACGGCACCTGGCAGCTCGCAGCCGCCGACAAGGGTGGCCTCGACTACGGGGTCCTGCCCATACCCGCCGCCGCGGGAGGCAACGCCTCCGCCCCCACCGGCGGCGAGTTCGTCACCGTCCCGGTCCAGGACGACACCGGCCGCTACACCACCTCGCAGAAGCTGGTCTCCTGCCTGACCGGCGACGAGAACCTGAACTTCACCGACAAAACGCTGTCGTACGTGGCACCCACCGGCACTGTCCAGGCCAAGCAGAAGGCGGCCGATCCGGAGCTGACGCCGTGGATCGAGGCGGTCAAGACGGCCAAGGGCCGCACCAGCGACGACCTCGGCACGAAGTACCCCAAGATCTCCGAGCAGATGTGGAAGGCCGTCCAGTCCGCCCTCAGCGGGTCCCGGTCAGCCAAGGACGCGATGGCCGCGGCCCAGGCCGCCGCCGCCAAGTAGCAAGGACCCTCGACCCCAGATGAACCACACCACGCATCTGCCGGACCGGCAGCCGGTGTGCGACCTGAACGGGGCGGCCACCGCCGCCCCGCCCCCGGCCCGCGCAACCGACCGGCGCCGTCGTCCCGCCTCCGCGCAGTGGGCCGCCTGGGCGTTCCTCGCCCCGGTGACCCTCTACCTCGGCCTCTTCTACGCCTATCCGCTGTACCGCAACATCGACCTGAGCCTGCGCCACTACACCGTGCGCTCGTTCGTACGGGGCGACGCGCCCTTCACGGGCCTGGCGAACTACCGGATGGTCTTCGACGACCCGACCTTCGCCCCGGCCCTGCTGCACACCGTGGTGTTCACCGGCGTGTGCCTGGTCCTCCAGTACGGGATCGGGCTGGCGCTGGCGGTCTTCTTCCACCAGAACTTCCGGCTCTCGGCGACCCTGCGGGCCCTGTTCCTGGTGCCGTGGCTGCTGCCGCTGATCGTGTCGGCGTCGACCTGGTCGTGGATGCTCAACAGCGACTCCGGCATCGTCAACGCCGTCCTGCACGCCGCCGGCATCGACCCGGTGAACTGGCTGACCTCGCCGTCCTGGTCGCTGACCTCGGTGATCATCGCCAACATCTGGATCGGCGTCCCCTTCAACCTGGTCGTGCTCCACAGCGGCCTGCAGTCCATTCCCGCCAGCCTGTACGAGGCGGCGGCCCTGGACGGGGCGAACGCCTGGCAGCGCTTTTGGTGCATCACCTTCCCGCTGCTGCGCCCCGTCTCCGCCATCACCCTGCTGCTGGGCCTGGTCTACACGCTCAAGGTCTTCGACATCATCTGGATCATGACCAAGGGCGGTCCGGCCGACTCGTCCACTACCTTCGCCACCTGGTCCTACCAGCTCGGCTTCGGCAACCTGCTGCCCGCCTTCGGCCCCGGCGCCGCCGTCGGCAATCTGCTGGTGCTCGCGGCCCTGGTCTTCGGCCTGATCTACCTGCGGGCCCAGCGAAAGCAGGCACTTTCATGAGAACGAGGCCACTGAAGACAGTCCTCGGCCTGCTGCTGACCGCGATCATGCTCTTCCCGGTCTACTGGATGCTCAACGTGTCCCTCACCCGTGACCAGGACATGCGCAAGAGCCCGCCCGACCTGTTCCCCGCCCACGCCACCCTGGAGGGCTACCGGGCCGTCGTCGACCAGCAGTTGCCCTACCTCGGCACCAGCTTGGTCATCGGCCTGGGCACCGTCGCCCTGACCGTGGCCCTGGCCGCCCCGGCCGGCTACGCGCTGGCCAAGCTGCGCCCGCGCGGCGGCGGCATCCTGGGCTTCGTCCTGCTGGTCGCCCAGATGATCCCCGGCATCATCATGGCGATGGGCTTCTACGCCATCTACCTCCAGCTCGGTCTGCTCCAGTCGGTGCCCGGCCTGATCGTCGCGGACTCCACCCTCGCCGTGCCCTTCGCGGTGCTCATCTTCACCGCGTTCATGTCCACCATCCCCGGCGAACTCCTCCAGGCCGCGCAGATGGACGGGGCGCACGTCCTGCGCACCTTCTGGTCGGTCGTGCTGCCGATGAGCCGCAACTCGATCGTCACCGTGTCGCTGTTCGCGTTCCTGTGGTCCTGGTCCGACTTCATCTTCGCCAGCACCCTGGTCAACGGCGGCGCCCACGAGCCGATCACCCTCGGCATCTACCACTACATCGGCAACAACAACCAACAGTGGAACGCCATCATGGCCACCGCCGTCGTCGCCTCCCTGCCCGCCACGGTCATCCTCGTCCTCGCCCAGCGCTACGTCGCCGCCGGCGTGACCGCCGGCGCCGTCAAGGACTGACGTCCGCCGCGCCCGCCGTACGGCAACGCTCCGCACGAGCCGCCGCGCGAGCAGGACGGCGCCCGCCCCGGCCGACCGCCGACCACTTCGTCCAAGAAATGAGTGCCGCCGTCATGAGCGCAGCCCCGCCCGGGCCGGCCTTCTCCGTCCACGACGTCCCCTTCAGCACGTACGGGTCCTGGTTCGGCATCTCCCCCGTGCTCGCGGAGCAGACCCGCGCCGAGGACCTCCACCTCGTCTCGCACCAGAACGGCATGCACGCCGTCCTGAGCCTCGTGCCGCTCGACCCCGCGACCGGCGAGCGGGCCGAGACCCTGGTCGAGGCGACACCGGGCCTGCTGAGCTGGACGGGTGCGGACGGTCGCATCGACCTCGCCTACGAGACGCCGGACACCGTACGCGTGCACGGCGAAGGGCTGGGGCTGCGCGTCACCGCGGCGGCGCGGACCCTGACCCCCTTCGGCGGGACCTACTTCTACCGCGACCCGGTGGACGACGCCCACCTCTTCACCTCCTACGAGACGGGCCGCCGCTACCGCATCACCGTGCTGTCCGGCACGGTCGCCGCGGTGTCCGGTGCCCAGGCCCTGGGGGCCGGTGACCGTGGTCTCACGGTCACCGCCTCCACCGACGGATCGTGGGAGGTTGCGGTCGAGGAACTCGACAGTGCGCGGCAGCCCTACCGTCAGTCGGCGGCGTTCGGCGAGGTCGTGCAGGCCGCACGCCAGTCGTTCGCCGGGTTCGTCGACGCGGTCGCTCCCTGGCGTTCGTCCGACACTCCGGCGGCCGAACTCGCCGCCTATGTGGTCTGGTCGGCGACCGTAGGTCCGGCCGGTCTGGTCACCCGGCCCGCCGTGCTGATGTCCAAACACTGGATGGACAAGGTCTGGAGCTGGGACCACTGCTTCAACGCCCTCGCCCTGGCCGCTGGTTCACCCGCGCTGGCCTGGGACCAGTTCTCCCTGCCCTTCGACCACCAGGACGAGACAGGCGCTCTGCCCGACTCCGTCACCCACTCCGAGGTCCTGTACAACTTCGTCAAACCGCCCATCCACGGCTGGGCCCTCGGTCACCTGCGCCGCCGACTGCCGATGCCCCCCAGCCGCGCCCAGCTGGCCGACGTGTACGCACGGTTGGCGCGCTGGACCGACTTCTGGCTCACCGCACGGCGCGCACCCGGCGCCATCCTGCCGCACTACCAGCACGGCAACGACAGCGGCTGGGACAACGCCACCACCTTCGATTCCGAACGCGTCGTCGTCACCGCTGACCTGGCCGCCTTCCTCACCCTCCAATTGCGCGAACTCGCCGATCTGGCAGACGAGCTGGAGCAGCCGGACGACGCCCGCCGATGGACGCGCACGGCCGACGCGACGCAGGCCGCGATGCTCGACACCCTGTGGACCGGCGACCGGTTCGTCGCCCGCTCGGCCGACGGCTCGGGCACCTGGAGCAGCGCCAGCCTCCTCGACCTCATGCCCATCGCACTGGGCGAGTATCTGCCCGAGGACATCAGCGCCGTACTGGCCGACCGGATCGAAACCCATCTGACCCCGCACGGCCTGGCCACCGAGCAGCCCACCTCACCGCACTACCTCCCCGACGGCTACTGGCGCGGCCCCATCTGGGCCCCCGCCACGATCCTCGTCCAGGACGGCCTGCGCCGCGCCGGCCACCAGCGTCTCGCGGACGACATCAGCGCCCGCTTCCGCACTCTATGCGAGGCCAACGGCTTCGCGGAGAACTTCGACGCCCTCACCGGCGCCGGTCTGCGCGACCGTGCCTACACCTGGACCGCCAGCAGCTACCTCCTCCTCGCCGAAGCACACGTGCACCGTCACTCATCCAGGAGCCGCACATGAACTCGCCTTGGACACCCAGGACCCCCCGGACACTTCCCGGTACCCGAAACCGCACGGGGCGCCGAGCGGCGTCCTGCCTCGCGGCCCTCACGGCCGCGGTGGCCACCACGCTGCTGCCCGCGACCCCGTCGCAGGCCGCCGACACCAGTGTCACCGTCGACTTCGCCACCGCCGGGGGCGCTCCCACGTACCACGCCTCCGGGATGATCTACGGGATGACGCCGAACGGCTCACTCCCGCAGGACCACTTCTTCAAGGACATCAAGTGGCACTTCATGCGGGCCGGCGGCGCACAGCTCAACAGCGGCGGCTACGCCACCAGCCTCGCCGACTACCAGACCCGCTGGAACTCCACCCTGGCCCAGTACAAGCGGACCGTCGCCCTCGGCGGCACCTTCGAACTGCTCCCGCACGACCTGTGGGGTGCGGACGGAACCACCAACCAGGGCTGGCCCGGCGACAACAGTGACTGGACGCAGTTCGACAACTTCGTCACCC
Source organism: Streptomyces sp. NBC_00704 (assembly GCF_036226605.1). Taxonomy (NCBI): domain Bacteria; kingdom Bacillati; phylum Actinomycetota; class Actinomycetes; order Kitasatosporales; family Streptomycetaceae; genus Streptomyces; species Streptomyces sp. NBC_00704. Next base: position 7,878,766 of record NZ_CP109000.1, on the reverse strand, counting down.
AGCTCGTCAACGACGTCAAGGCCAACAACATGACGGTCCAGTGGGACCTGTGAAACGAGCCCGACGGCGCAGGCTTCTGGGGCCGGTCACAGACCCAGTATCTGCAGATGTGGTCACGCTTCCACGCCCGGGTCCGCGCCGCGTTCCCCAGCCAGCTGATCGTCGGCCCCAGCATCGCCGGCCAGCCCAACTCCTCCAACACCTGGTGGACCACCTACCTGAACTACGTCAAGGCCAACAACGTCGCCCCGGACATCTACAGCTGGCACGACGAGCCCGGTGACCCGGTCACCGATGTCGGCCGTGCCAACTCGACCCTCTCCGCGGCCGGACTGACGAACACCCGGCCGTACGAGATCAACGAGTACGCGACGGCGTCCATGCAGTCCCCGGGCGGCGGTGCCTGGTTCATCGGCCGCCTGGAGCGGGCCGGCGCCGACGGCCTGCGCGGCAACTGGGCCTCCGGCACCCACCTGCACGACTACGAGGCGGCCCTGCTCACCAAGAACAGCGCCGGCCAGTACCTGCCGCTGGGCGAGTGGTTCATGTACCGCTACTACGGCCAGCAGACCGGCAACATCGTCAACCTGATCCCGGGCACCGGCACCGACGGCCTGGCCACCAAGGACAACACCGCGAAGAACGCCAAGGTGCTGCTCGGCAGCAGCGGCAACACCGGCAACGTCACCGTCAACCTGATCGGCCTGAACACCACGTCGGTGGTGGAAAGCGGCAAGGTCCGCGCGGTGGTCCAGCGCATCCCGTACAACGGCGGAGCCGCCGTCGCCGGACCGACGACCGTTGCCGACACGACCCTGACGGTCAGCAACAACGCGGCCTCGGTGTCCCTCCCGTGGACGAACGCCAAGGACGGCTACACCGTCACCCTGCTGCCTCCGTCCAACGCCACCATCTCCACCGTGGCCGTCAGCCAGAACAGCGGCCAGTGCCTGGACGACACCAACCTCAGCACCGCCAACGGCACCCAGTACCAGCAGTACTACTGCGAGGGCGGCTACCAGCAGATGCTCGACCTCAAGCCGGTGAGCGGCAAGACCGACACGTACACCGTCGTCAACGAGCTCAGCGGCAAGTGCCTGGACGTGTCCCAGGCCTCCACGGCCGATGACGCCGCCGTCACCCAGTACACCTGCAACGGCGCCGCCGACCAGCAGTTCACACTCAACCCCGTCACCGCGCTCGGCAACAGCCAGGACTACCAGCTGGTCGCCGTCCACAGCGGCAAGTGCGTCGACGTCAGCAACGTCTCGACCACGGCCCGCGCCCAAATCCACCAATGGACCTGCGATCCCGCGAGCGCACTGGCCACCAAGAAGAACCAGATCTGGCGCCTCCTCGGCAAGAGCTGACGACGGACGACTCGCACGACTCCGCGGCGAGGAACTGCCCTCCGACCACTACAAGCCGAGCACGGTTTCTTCCACGGCCCGCCGGGCCCCTGTCTGTAGCCGCAAGCCCCCAGCGAAGGGAGAGACAGCAGCGCCAAGCCGTGTTCGTGGCTCAGATTCACAACGAGCTTGCGCCCGTGTGAGTGCAGCGGACGGTCGGTGAGGGCGACGACGATGTCCCAGTTCTCCGCACTCCCACGGTCCCTGATCCGGCGCATCAAGGTGGGCGGGTCCTCGGTCCCTGAGGTCAAGGGCTCGCTGACCACCTCGACGCCGAACCGTCGCCCCCGGCCCGACTTGTCGGTGAGCCGAGCAGGAAGTGACTGGGCCATCCGCTGCGCGATCTCCGTCGGCGCATCGGGATCCGCCAGGAGAGCTACGACCGTCACGCCCTGAGACGACACTTGCATGGCTGGACTCTCCCTTTACCCTGGCGGATGTGGGCACCCAGCTCAATCTGCAGGTCGCCACGTGCGTCTGGAAGATCATCCTTGGGGGGCGGCGCTGACCGCGGCCCACCCGGAGGCTGGACGCAGCGGGCCCCGCCCGGCACTCCGACAAGTCGCCTGTGACCTCGCCGGACACATCACTTCGTTGAAGCCCGCAACGTCCCGTGCCGACCAGCACCAATGGCGCGCACCCTGCTGAATACCGACGCGGCGGCGTGCTCCCCTCACGACGGCGACACCGAGCAGGCGTGCCGTCGTGCGATCGCCGCCCTGACAGCGCTGCCCGTCGACGACCGCGCCGGCCTGGTCCGCCGCCAGGCCCTGGACCTGTGACGGCACGCGCTCGGGGTGATCGTCGTCGTCGCCGAACCACAGCGCCATGGCTTCATATTCTCGTCTTCCAGCCTGCGCCGCCCCGCTTCCGACGGCAGGGGCCATTCGTACCTCGGCCGCGCGGCCCGCCAAGGGCCGACCGGCACAGAGGCTTGGCCGCGGGGACGGCCTCGGGGGCGACGGCTTCGACCGGCCGAACCGAGACCTGCCGAGACCTGCCGCTGCTCAGCCCCGATCGGCCTGCTCGAGGGCCCGGGGAAGCCGCACCGTGAAGGTCGTCGACCCCGGTGCGCTCTCGAGGCTGACGCTCCCTCCGTGTGCCTGTGCCACCGCGGCGACGATCGACAGGCCGAGGCCCGCGCCGCCTCCCGCGTCCTTGGTGTGGCGCTCTGCGCGGGTGAAGCGTTCGAAGACGCCGGGCTGGATGTCGTCGATGACGCCGGGTCCGTCGTCGTGGACCTTCAGGGTGGCCGTCGTGCCGTCCGCCTCCAGGGTCACCGTCACCTTGGTGCCGGCGGGAGTGTGCAGACGGGCGTTGGCCAGCAGGTTGGCCACCACCTGGTGCAGGCGGTGTCCGTCGCCGGTGACCGTCATGGGGTCCTCCGGAAGGTCCAGCTCCCAGCGGTGAGCGGGGCCCGCGGCCCGCGCGTCCGTCACCGCGTCGAGGACGAGGCGCGTGACGTCGACGGGCAGTGCCTGAAGGGGGCGGCCGGCGTCCAGGCGGGCGAGGAGCAGGAGGTCGTCGACCATCGCGCCCATGCGGGAGGACTCGGCGGCGATGCGCTCCAGGGCCCGGGTGACCTCCGGCGGCACCGGGCCCGGGTGCAGCAGGGCGAGCTCGGCGTGGCCACGGACGGAGGCGACCGGGGTGCGCAGTTCGTGGCTGGCGTCGGCGGCGAAGCTGCGCAGCCGTTCCTCGCTGGCGTGCCGTTTGGTCAGCGCGTCCTCGACATGGCCGAGCATGCGGTTGAAGGCGCCTGCCACCTGGCCCACCTCGCTGCGCGGGCCGGACTCGGGGGCGCGCGGGGGCAGGGTGACCTCGCCGCTGGCCAGCGGAAGTTCGCTGACCCGGGTGGCGGTCGCGGCGACCCGGCTCAGCGGGCGCAGCGACCAGCGCACCCACAGGGCTCCCGCGACGCCGGTGACGGTGAGTGCCGCGCCGAAGACGATTCCGGCGACCAGTTCCAGGCGGTGGACGGCGGCCTCGACGGGCTCCAGAGGCAGCCCGGTGACGAGTACATCGCCGTCGATGCCGTCCGCCGCCATGACCCGGTAGTCGTCCAAGGCGGCGAGGTCGATGGTGTGGCCCTTGCCGTCGACGGGGACTGCGGCGAGCCGTTTCCCGTCGGTGGGGGTCAGGGTGACGTTCAGGGTGCCGGCGGAGCGTACGACCGCCGCGTGGGTGACCGTGCCGTCGAGCAGACGAGCGCCGAAGGTGCCCGTTGCCTGCCGGCGTGTGTCGCCGTGCTCGTCGCCGTCGTGGTCGTCGGGCAGCCGGCCGCCGAGCTCCAGGCTCGCCGGGAAACGGGGTCCCGCCTCCGTGAGCTGTTCGTCGAGGCGGCTGGTGAGGAAGCCGCCGAGTTCGACCACGGCGGCCAGACCGACGGCGGCACAGCTGACCGCCAGCAGCACCACGAGCCCGAAGGTGAGCCGGGCGCGCAGGGTGTGCGGCCAGGGCAGCCGTCGAGCCCGGTTGCGTGCCCTCCTCATCGCGTCGCCGGCTTCAGGACGTATCCGGCCCCGCGCACCGTGTGGATCATGGGCTCACGGCCGGTGTCCACCTTCTTTCGCAGGTAGGAGATATACAGCTCGACGACATGGGCGCGGCCGCCGAAATCGTACGACCAGACACGGTCGAGGATGTGAGCCTTGCTGAGCACGCGGCGGGGGTTGCGCATCAGGAAGCGGAGCAGCTCGAACTCGGTCGGGGACAGCTCGATCAGCTCACCCGCGCGGGTCACCTCGCGGGCCTCCTCGTCCATGACCAGGTCGCCCACGGTCAGCCGCGGGCCCTCCTCCAGCTGCCGGGCCATGCCCGCGCGGCGCAGCAGCCCGCGCAACCGGGCGACGACCTCCTCCAGACTGAAGGGCTTGGTGACGTAGTCGTCGCCGCCCGCGGTGATGCCCGCGATGCGGTCCTCGACGGCGTCCCGGGCGGTGAGGAAGAGCACGCACACGTCCGACTTCACGGCCTGCAGGGCCTTCAGGACGGCGAAGCCGTCGGTGTCCGGGAGCATCACGTCCAGCACGACCGCGTCCGGCATCAGTTCCCGGGCCGCCGCGAGGGCCGAGGCCCCGTCGCCGGCGGTACGGACCTGCCAGCCCTCGTAGCGCAGGGCCCCCGACAGCACCTCGGCGAGGTCGGGGTCGTCGTCGACGACGAGGACACGCAGCGCAGTGCCGTCGGGACGCGTGAGGGCGGGGCGGCCGGAGCGGGTGGTGTTCATGGCGTCTCCAGGATCACCCCTCGCGGGTGCGGCGGGCACGCGCGGATGCTCTGAGTTTCCTCTGAGTGCGCCGGCAGGGGTGCCGTTTCAAAGCGTTCTGAGAGGTTCCGCCCGCACTGTTGCGCACGGAACCTGCGAAAGGACGCCCCCATGACCACCATGTACCAGCGGCGGACAGCACCGCCCGTGCGGCTCGCCGCGCGCAGCTCCCCGGCGGGCCCGGTGCTGGTCCTGCTGTGGGCCGGGGCGGCGGCCGTGATCGCGCTGTGGTGGCGGAACACCGGTTCGGTCGTCGGCACCGCGGGATGGCTGAGCGGAGCGGGCCGGATCGCGGGTTTGCTCAGCGGGTACGCCTGCGCCGTCCTCGTCGGCCTGATGGCCCGCGTCCCATTGCTGGAGCGGCGGATCGGATCCGACCGGGTCGCGCGCTGGCACGCGATGGCCGGCCGCTACACGATCTGCCTCCTGATCGCGCACGTCGTGCTCATCCTCGCCGGGTACGCCGCCCAGGACCACGCCTCACTCTGGCACGAGACGACCACCGTGATCCTGGACTATCCCGAGATGCTGAAGGCGACAGCCGGGACGGTGATCCTGCTCGCGGTCGGCATCACCTCGGTGCGCGCCGTACGCCGCCGCACCAGCCACGAGTTCTGGTACTACGTCCACCTCCTCACCTACGCCGCCGTTTTCCTCGGCTTCGGCCACCAGCTGGCCCTCGGCCAGGACTTCTCCGGCGACGCGGCGGCCACAGCCGCCTGGTACGTGCTGTACCTGGGTGTCGCTGCCCTGGTGGTCTGGTTCCGGATCCTCGCCCCCGTACGGCTCAATCTGCGTCACCGGCTGAGTGTGCAGTCCGTGCACAAGGAGGCGCCGGGCGTGTACTCCGTTGTCGTGCGCGGCCATCGGCTGGACCGGCTGGGCGCACTGCCAGGGCAGTTCTTCCGCTGGCGGTTCCTGGGGGCGGGGCTGGCGCGTACCTCGACGCCGTACTCGCTGTCGGCGCCGCCCCGCCCCGACCGGATGCGCATCACCGTCAAGGCGCTCGGCGACCACAGCGCGGCCGTGGCAGGGCTGCGGCCGGGCACCCGGGTGTGGGCGGAGGGACCGTACGGCTCGCTGACCGCGGACCGGGGCACCACCCACAAGTCCCTGCTGATCGCGGGAGGGGTCGGCATTACCCCGCTGCGGGCGCTGTTCGAGACGCTGCCCGGCGAGGTCACCCTGCTCTACCGGGCCCGTACGACCGAAGACCTCGCACTGGGTGGTGAGTTGGAGGCGGTTGCCCGGTGGCGCGGGGCGAGGGTGCTGTATGCGCTCAATGGGCCGGACGGACAACGCCCGATCGTGACGGCCCGATCCCTGCGGGCCGCCGTACCCGACCTGTCCGGACACGACGTGTACCTCTGCGGTCCGCACGGTTTCGCCCGCGACGTGTACGAGGCGCTGCGCACCGCCGGGGTCCCGGACCGCCGTATCCACCACGAATCGTTCGAGCTGTGAGAGCTGCGGAAGTTTCGACAGCTTCGAAGGTCTTGAGAGCAATGAGGTCATAGACGTGCACGCGCTGAAGAAGAACCACCCCCTGCGCCGCATCGTGCTGGCGAGCGCCGCCACCGTCTCCGGGATGGTGCTGCTGCTGTCGCTGAAGCCGCACACGACGCCGCAGGTCGCCGTGCAGGCCCCTGCGACCGCCCCCTCCGGCGGTTCCAGCGCGGGCACGGACACGGGCACGAGAACCACTATCACCGGCGACTCGGTCCAGACCCGTTGGGGCCCTGTCCAGGTCCGTATCACCCTGGGGAACGGCAAGCTCACCGACGTGACCGCTGTCGCCTACCCCACGGACAACCCACGGGACCAGGAGATCAACAGCTACGCCGTCCCCCGGCTGAGGGCCGAGGCCCTCCAGGCGCAGAGCGCCGACATCGACACGGTTTCCGGCGCCACGTACACGAGCGACGGGTACCGCCAGTCACTCCAGTCCGCCCTGGATTCGGCGAGCGGCTGACAACGCGGGCGCCACGGGCGGCACCGGGTGCCGGCGACTTGCGTCCGGCCTCCGCCGCAGGGCGACGGCGGCAACGGCGGCGGAGGCCCCGCCCGAAGCGCAACCAGCCGAGCACGCAACGTGCTGCCGCAGGCCCTGGAACGAGTGGGCCACGCGTCCGGGGCTGCGGAGGCGCCGGTCGGAACAGTTCTGCCCGCGCGGGCTCGCGCCCTGCGGCCGCCGGATCCGCAAGAAGGCGGTCGTCGGTCCAACCGCGGGTGGTCGTCATCAGGCCCTTGGCCAGGCCGAAGGAGTCGTCGATCACCTTCACCACGGAGCCACGCAGGTGGTGGTGCAGGACGCGTTGGACACCACGTGGTGACGACACCGCGACCGGCGGGCGCAGGGCGGGCACACGCACGAAGAGACAGGCCGACCGGGAGGACGATCTGGGCCGATCGGCCCTACTGCCGGGCGCTCGGCCGACGTTCCATCGAAGTGTTCCCTCCGTACGCGGTCCGTCGAACGTCCGGCGCTTCCAGCACCGAGGTCACCGGTCACCGCCCAGCCCAGGAAGGCAGAGGACCGCCCATGTCATCCCGGCCCACCGGCCGCCGGTTCGCCGCACCGCCTGCGGCCGCCGGCCAACGTCCCGCGCGCACCGCACCGGCGCGCGACCTCGTCATGACCGTCGAGGGCGCCCTGCCCGCCGCCTGGCCGCGCCACAGCATCGAACTGGACGCCGCCGAGGCGCTGAGCCTGCTCGGCAGCGTGTCCTTGGGCAGGATCGTCTTCACCCGGCACGCGCTGCCGACCGTCCGTCCGGCCAACCACGTGCTGGACGACGGTGACATCGTCATCCGCACCCATGAGAGCGCGGCCCTGAGCAGCTACACACGCCACGACGACGCTCAGGGCGTCGTCGTGGCCTACGAGGCGGACGACATCGATCCCGACACCCTTCTCGGGTGGAGCGTCATCGTCACCGGCTACGCACGGCTGATCACCGATCCCCGTCAGGTGGCGAGATATCAGAAAATGCTGCGCCCGTGGGGGACGGAGACGACGGACCACGCGGTGCGTATACGGCCCGATCTCGTCACCGGGCTGAGGCTCGTCCCTTCCGCGCAGGTGTCCGAGCACCCCTCCGGGCAGCCCGGCTCGCAGCCGTCCGGGCCTCCCTTCTCACCGCCGTGATGACGCCGGCGGCTCGCGCTTCGCGCGGAGCACGCCACGGCAGTGCGCCGCGGCAGTGCGCCGCGGCGTTCCTGAGGCGGCGGCCGGACGAGTCGGCCCGTCGCGCGCTGCGGAAAGAGCGCGGCGGCGCGTGACGGGACGCCGGCCCGACGGAGCAGGCCCGCACTGCCCTCGCGCAGAGCCGGTCGGTCCATCGGGGCCGGCGTCAATGGCGGGTCACGCTCCGTCAGTCGTCGTCGCCCCGGACGCTCTGGGCACCCTTGGCGCTCTTGGAGAAGCCGTCCTTCCAGGCGGCCTTGGCGCCGGAGTCACCGATCCGGTACACGTCGACCATCGCTCCCGCGGCCACCCCGAGACAGAGCACCGCCGTCACGACCCGGACGGCCGTCGCGGAACGCGTCGCGACCGGCCGACCGCGCTCCCCGGCCTCGGCCTCCGCCTGCGCCGACCTTCGGGCCGTCCACCAGACCAGCGTCGCCAGCAGCAACAGGGCCACCGCCCAGGGAAGCAGACCGTCGCCGAGTTCGGCATGCCTGCGTACCAGGGCGTTGCTGTCCACGTGCTCCTCCAGCCACTCGCCGGCCCCCGTGGCCAGGGGCACGCTGACCAGCGTCGCCAACGCGAGCACGGGCAGCAACAGGCCCATGCGTCGCGCCGCGCCCGGCCATATCGCGCCGACCACCACGGCCAGTGCGCTCAGGGGCACGAGCACGATGACGAAGTGCACGATCAGGACGTGTGCGGGCAGACCGTTGACCACGGTGAGACTCATGGGGTGCTTCCTCCAGAAGGTGGCCGTGCGGAGTCGGCGCGCGCACGGTCTCCCCGCGGCGGCCGGTACGGCGCGTCAGCCTGGCACAGGAAGTTCTCAGCTTCTTCTGAATCCGCCCCTCGCGGGTCGCGCACGGCAGGCATCGGACCGGCGCGTCGGAGGCCGGGCCCGCGCAGCCGCGTCCCGGTCTCCGGCCTCCCCCGGCCCTCCCGTCCGCGGACGGGAGGGCCGGCGCCGACGCCGGCGCCGACGTGGGCGCGGGCTGGAAGAGGAGTCGTCGCAGTCGAATGCCTCGTCCGGAAGGCGGGTGTCGGCCATGAACGACCAGGTCCCGAGCGGGGCAAAGGAGACGCGGGTGCTGGTCGTGGAAGGCGACCGCGGGATCGCGGAGTCCCTGGTGCGCGGACTGCGGCAGGCCGAATACGTCGTCGACGGCGTCCGGACCGGGCGGGCGGCACTGTCGGCGTCCAGTCCCGACGTCGTTCTGCTCGATCTCGGGCTGCCCGACGCCGCAGCGAGCCGTCCGGCCCTGTCCGTGGGCCCACGGGTCTCGCGCGAGCCGAGTCGCCCCGGCGGCGCCGGGACCTGACGGTCGCTGTGCGCCGCCCTCGTACCGCGCGGCTCGCGTCAGTCGTGCGGGACCACGGCCACCGGTGCGCAGGCGTGGTGCAGCACCGCGTGCGCGATCGGGCCGATGCGGCCCACGGCAGGCGCGTGGCTCTTCTTGCGTCCGACGACGACCAGCGACGCGTCGCGCGAGGCGTGGACGAGGTGGCGGCCCGCGCTGCCGACGACTGCCTGTGCGCGCACCTCGACCCCGGGGAACTTGTCCTGCCAGGGGCGCAGGACGTCCTTCAGGCCGTGCCGTGTCTCCGCGGCCAGTTCCGCCTCGAGCCCCGAATCGAGGACGGCTCCGTATCCGTAGGCGGCCTTGGGGTTCCAGCCGTGGACGACGCGCAGACCGGCCGCGCGACGGCGGGCGCTCTCGAAGGCGAACTCGACGACCGTGTCGTCCGGTTCTGCCAGGTCCAGCCCCAGCACCACGTCACGGCAGGAGGTCGTGCCCGGACCGCCTCCGCCTCCCTCGGCGTTCGGCAGGTGCTCGTCGTGCGCCTGCTCACCGGCCCGTACGAGGACGACCGGTCGTTCGGAGCGCGCCACGACGGCGAGGGCGACGGAGCCGACCAGGAACCCGGTCACCGTGCCGAGGCCCCGGGAGCCGAGAACCAGCAGTTCCGCGTCCTCTTCCGCTGTCAGCAGGGCCGTCACGGCCGCCGTCTCGGCCCGCCGCGTCGTGACCCGCAGACCGGGGTGGCCTTCCGTGAGCCGGGACTCCGCCTCGTCCAGCAGACGCGCGGACCACTCACAGTGCGCCTCGATCGCGCCCGGCGCGGGCACTCCCATGTAGGGGACGTACAGGGAACTCACCGTGTCCGCGGCGTGGACGAGACACAGTCGCGCCCCCCGCTGCGTGGCTTCGCGAGCGGCCCAGTCGGCGGCGGCCAGGCTTTCGGGCGAGCCGTCGAGACCGACGATGATGGCGGGCATGTGCGGACCTCCTTCAGGGATGCGCCACCAGTCTGCGAGCCGCACGCCGGTCGCGGCAGGGACCGGAGGTCCCCGCCCGGGGCCGATCGGCCCCGGGCGGGCGCCGGCCTTCGGCGGGGTGGGCCGGGAGCACGGGTCCTCGACCCGCGAACACGCCGTCCGCCGAACGCGTCGGGAACGCAACGCGGTCGTCCGGCGAAGGCCGCGTCGCACCCTGCTCGGCCGCCACGGCGACGTCCTGTGCGCCCGGCGGCGCACCAGGCGGCCGGCAGGCCCGTCGACGGCGGTGGTGAGGGCGCGTGTCGAACCCACCGCCGACACGAGCGGTACCGCGCTCCGTTCCCGGAGCTCCGGTGTGGGACGCGTCCCCGTCGCGTCCCCCTCTCCGTGTCCTGGAGGTGGCGGAAAGGACCCGCCCGAGGTGAATGAGCGGCTGTCGCAGGCCGTGGACCGCGCAATCAGGAGCCGCGAGAAGCGCGTGGAGTCGTTGCCGCCCGGGAAGCAGGGACGGCTGACGGCACCGCTGACGCGTCGGCGTCCGTCCCGCGCCCCGTCTCGGCCCCCACGGCCTCGGCGGCGGTCGCCGTGCGCCTGCGGAGCTACTCCTTGCGCGCCGGCACCCGCCATGTCAGCGCGGTGCCGCCGCCCTGGGGGCTGCCCAGTTCCAGCCGGCCGCCCAACTGCTCCGCGCGCTCGGCCATGTTGCGCAGCCCGCTGCGCCGGCCGCCGGCGGGAATGCCGGCGCCGTTGTCCGTGACCGACAGCCGTACCTGGCGCCCGTCGGTGGCCAGCAGTACGTCGGCGCGGTTTGCGTGAGCGTGCCGGGCGATGTTGGTCAGGGCCTCGGAGAGCACCGCCACCACGTGATCGGCGATGTCCTTGGGCACGTCGGTGTCCAGCAGGCCCTCCATCCGCACGCTGGGGGCGAAGCCGAGGACCGCAGCGGCCTGTCCGACCACCCGTACGGCCCGCGCCCGCAGCCCGGCCTCGCCCGTGCCCTCGCGGGTACGCAGGCCGAAGATCGTCGATCTGATGATCTTGATCGTCTCGTCGAGGTCGTCGACCGCGCGCACGACGCGTTCGGCGGCCTCCTCGTGCTCGATGAAACGCCCGGCGCTCTGCAGGGTCATCCCGGTGGCGAACAGCCGCTGGATGGCCAGGTCGTGGAGATCTCGCGCGATGCGGTCGCGGTCCTTGAGCACCGCGACCTCTTCGGCCTCCTCACGGCGCTCGGCCAGCTCCATGGCCAGGGCGGCCTGCCCGGCGAAGGCCTTGAGAGGATCGGTCTCCGTCGCCGTGAACGCCGGCTGGCCGATCTTGCGGGCCAGTAGGACAACCCCTCGGGGACCGGCGGGCCCGGTGCCGATGGGCACGGCCACGGCCGGGCCGAGCCCTTCGAAGCGCGGCGGCTCGGGCGAGATCCGCTCGTCTCCGCCGACGTCGGCGCTGGAGACCGGCGAGGCGCCGGAGAAGGCCAGCCCCATCAGACTGTTCTGCAGGGGCAGGACGAGGCCCCGGTGCGCCTCCGCGTCCATGCCGACCGCGATCTCCACAACGAGCGACCCGGTGTCCTGCATGGGCAGGGCGACCGCCGTCAAGGCCGATCCGGTGATCTCGCCGGCCCGCTCGGCGATCAGAGCGAGGACCTCCGTACGGTCACGGCCGGACATCAGGCTGTGGGTGATCTCCGCGTTCGCCCGCAACCAGCGCTCCCGCAGCCGGGACTCCTCGTAGAGCCGGGCGTTGTCGATCGCGACCCCGGCCGCCACGGCGAGCGTCTGCGTGACCGAGACGTCCTCCTCGTCGAACTGTGCGCCACCCCGCTTCTCGGTCAGGTACAGGTTGCCGAAGACATGATCGCGCACCCGGATCGGGACGCCGAGGAAGGTGTTCATCGGCGGGTGGTGCGCCGGGAAGCCGTACGAGGCCGGATGCTCGGAGATCTTCGCCAGGCGCAACGGCTCCGGGTGCCTGATCAGCTCGCCCAGGATGCCGTGGCCCTCCGGGTACGGGCCGATCTCGGCGATCTGCTCCGCGCTGACGCCGACCGTGTGGAAGGCGGACAGCCGCCGGCCGTCCGGACCGATCACGCCGAGCGCGGCGTACTCCGCGTCGACGAGCGAGGCGGCGGCCTCCACGATGCTGTGCAGGGCCTGCTCCAGATCCAGCTCCCTGCCGACCGACAGCACCGCCTCCAGCAGGCTGTGCACCCGGTCCCGGGTTCCGCGGGCCGCGTCCAGCCGCGCCTGCAGCTCCTCCAGCAGCTCGTCCAGCCGCAGCTGAGGCAGCCGTCCACGGGCCTCCTCGGGGCTTCCCACCTGCGTCCCTCCAGATCCCGACGCTCGGACGCCCACTGGTCCGTTCAGGTGTCACGTTAGTCTCCGGCCGGAGAGCGCGGTAGCGGATCTGTCGGAGTGGCCGGGGCTTTTCGCCTGCCGCGCGGCCGAATGACGGGAACCGGCGAGCCCGGGGCTCGCCGCTTCGAGGCTCCGGGGCTTCGAGGCTCCGGGCTCCGGTGCCGAGGCCGTGCGCAGCCGCCGGTCGGGAATGGACCGGCTCATTCGAACGCGGGAGGGGCGGCAAGGGTCGCCCGGCCGTCGCGACCGCGCCGTCCGGCCCCGATCTGCCGGGGCCCGGAGGGCCGATGCGCCCGAGACACGGGGCCTGTCGGCCCTGCTTCGGCCCGACGGCCCCGACGTGCGGCCCCTCGCCTGCTACACAGAGGACGTCACCCAGACGCCACGGCCCGAAGCGGCGCGGGTCGACTCACCCTTCACCCCTTCATGTCCCTACCCGGGAGGTTCCATGCTGTCCGCGGAATCCGCCGCCCTCGTACGGGCCACCCTGCCCGCCGTGGCCGGAGCGCTCGACGAGATCACGGCCCGCTTCTACGCCACCATGTTCCGCGACCGACCGGAACTGCTCGACGGCATGTTCAACCGCGGCAACCAGGCCAGCGGCGCCCAACGCCGGGCGCTGGCCGGGTCGATCGCCGGATTCGCCGGCGCGCTGCTGGAGAATCCCACGGCCCGCCCGGACGCGCTGCTGTCCCGCATCGCCCATAAGCACGCCGCCGTCGGCGTCACCGACGACCAGTACACGATCGTGCACAAGTACCTGTTCGGCGCGATCGCCGAGGTCCTCGGCGACGCGGTCACGGCCGAGGTGGCGGCGGCCTGGGACGAGGTCTACTGGCTGATGGCCGGCGCCCTGATCAGCCGTGAGGCCCTTCTCTACCAGGACGCCGGCGTTCAGCCCGGCGGGATCTGGCGGCCCTGGACGGTCGTCGAACGCCACGTCGAGACTTCCGACGTGGTGTCCTTCGTGCTCCGTCCGGCCGACGGCGAACCGGCGCCGCGGGCCCGGGCGGGTCAGTACGTGAGCGTCCGCGTGGCCGTGGCCGACGGCACGCACCAACTGCGCCAGTACAGCCTGTCCTCGGCGCCGGGCGGCGACCGGCGACGCCTCACCGTGAAGCGGATCGCGGGTGACGCCGACGGCCCCGACGGCGAGGTCTCCACCCTGCTGCACGACAACGTCCGCGACGGGGACGAGCTGTTGCTGTCCGCCCCGTTCGGCGACGTCTTCCTCGACGACCCGGCCGCCGCCACCCCGCTGGTGCTCGTCTCGGCGGGCATCGGCTGCACACCCATGACGGGCATACTGGCCCACCTCGCGGCCTGCGGCTCGCCCCGCCCGGTGCTGGTCCTGCACGCCGACCGCTCCCCCGTCGACCACGCCCTGCGGTCCGAGACGCACGACCTGGTCGCGCAACTGCCGCAAGCCCGCGCCGTCTTCTGGTACGAGCACCCGGGCGCCCAGGAACCCGACGCCCGCACCGGCCTGATGGACCTGGGCGGCGTCGAACTCCCCGACGACGCCACCGTGTTCCTGTGCGGGCCGCTGCCCTTCATGCGGGACGTGCGCGGCAGGCTGCTGAACGCCGGGGTTCCCGCACAGCGCATCCGCTACGAGGTCTTCGGTCCCGACCTGTGGCTGCCCGACAGCACGGCCTGAGCCGTGAACACCGGCCCGGTCGGCGGCGGTCCGCCGACCGGGCCGCCTTGCGCGGGCCGCCCGGCCCCGTCCGGTGACCGACGGCAGGACCGGTGCGGCTTCGTTCCGGTCGGGGACGGCGTACAGCACGCGCAGGGCGACGCCGTGCCGTGCGGCCTCCGCGGCTGCCTGGTCCAAGGCCGCACCGAGATCACGGAGCCGTCCACCCCGTCGGTGATGTGTCGTGACGTCAGGGCCGTCCCTTCCCCTTCGTCGCACGCGCCGGGACCCTGCCCGGTGGAGGCGCCGCGTGTGCGGTGGACACCGGCGTCAGGAACGACGTTCCTGCGCACCCCAAAGCCACAGGCACCCGCCGAACGGGCCGGCCCTGACGCTGCGGCCCTCGCCTCAGCGCCCGCTCAGCCGGGACGAACGCACCACCCCGGTGCCTGCGGGCCGCGCGGGCCGGGTACCGACGGTCCCCGGCCCGTGCGGGAAGGTACGCGGCCTCAGACCGTGATGCGGCGCCCCGTGACGGCGTACGGTTCGACGCGTACCCAGACGTCACGCCGGCCGCCGGCCCACGGCGTGCTGTGCGCCCGGCGCGCGAGCAGTCGCGCCTCGTCCGGATCGGTCACCCGGCGGCCGTGGCCGCGCACCAGCACGCTCCAACCCTGGCTGAAGGCGTCGTCGATGCGGTCGATCTCAAAGGCGACGGGGCAGCCGGCGGCGAGGGAGGGGGTGGCGCCCTGCGCGGTCCGGAAGACGATCGTGCCGTCGATGACGCTGTAGTTGACGGGGACGATCACCGGCCCGTGTTCCGTGGGAACGGCGAGCCTTCCGACGCCGTGGGTGGAGAGCAGGTCGCCGCACTCGGTTCTGCTCAGCTCGGTGAACACGGGCGAGTGCCCGGCGAGTCCGGGGCCGGGCGTGAGGTCGGCGTCCCCTCCGGTGAGCGACGAGAGCGTCGTCTCCAGGGCTGCCGCGAGTCGGAGCAGCGTGCCGTGGCCGGGCGAGGCGTCGGGGTGCTCCTCCAGGTGCCGCAGGTAGCCGGGGGCCATGCCCGCCCGGTCGGCCGTCTCCTCGCGTGTCAGGTTCAGCTGGGTGCGGCGGGTGGCGAGCCGGCGGCCCAGATCGCCCGCCGGCGTGCCCTCCGGCGCCTTCGCCGTGTGCTGTTCGGTCATGACCTCTCACGTCCTCTCGTCAGGCCGCCGGGACGGCGACCTCCTCGTGCGACGGCTCGCCGAGGACCACCTTGAGCGCGCCGGTGCCGGCGGCCCGGGCGAAGACGTCGTAGGCCTCCTCCATGCGGTCCAGCGGGAAGGTGTGGGTGATCAGCTGCGCGGTGGGGAGCCGGCCCGCGGCGGCCATGCGCAGCAGGGTGGGCGTGGAACGGGTGTCGACCAGACCGGTGGTGATGGTCACGTTCTTGATCCACAGGTCTTCCAGATGCAGCGTGGCGGGTTCGCCGTGCACGCCGACGTTGGCCACATGACCCCCGGGCCGGACCATTCGGGTGCACATCTCGAAGCTCTCGGGCACACCGACGGCCTCGATGACCACGTCGGCGCCGAGCCCGTCGGTGAGATCGGCGATCAGCTGCTCGGGGTCCTCCTGGGCGTCCGCCACCGCGTCGGCGCCGAGTCGCTTGGCCGCCTCCAGCCGGGACACGGCGAGGTCGACGGCGACGATCCGCTCGGGAGCGAACAGGCGCGCCGTGGCGATCGCCGCGAGGCCGATGGGGCCCGCTCCGACGATGGCGACCGTGTCACCCGGCCGGACCTGCCCGTTCAGGACTCCCACCTCGTAGGAGGTCGGGAAGATGTCCGCGAGCAGGACGGCGTCCTTGCTCGCCACCGCGCTGGGCAGAGCGTGCACGGACAGGTCGGCGTAGGGGACGCGGACGTACTCGGCCTGGACGCCGTCGACCAGATGGCCGAGGATCCAGCCCCCGCCGCCCCGGCACTGGCCGTAGGCGCCCTCCCGGCAGTAGCGGCAGCGGCCGCACGCGCTGATGCAGGAGACCAGCACACGGTCGCCCGGACGCACGGTCCGGACGTCACTGCCGACCTCCACGATCTCGCCCACCGCCTCGTGTCCGAGGACGGTACCCGGCCGCACCTCGGGCACGTCGCCCTTGAGGATGTGCAGGTCCGTGCCGCAGACGGTGACGGCGCCCACCCGCACGATGGCGTCGGTGGGCTCCTTGATGCCGGGGTCCGGTACCTCTTCCCAGGCGGACTCCCCTGGGCCGTGGAAGACGAAGCCTTTCATGATGCCCGTCACCGTCCCTTTCCGGTCGCCGAGATGACCCAACACCTCCAGACTGCCGTTTTTCCCGTGTGGTCCGCTTGGGCCGTCCGGCCCTCATCGCCTGTCCGGTCAGCCCCCGACCCGGCCGGCGGGCGGCCGGACCGGTGGACCGGCCGCGGAACTCCGGTTCCGCCTCATGGGGGCCTGGTCCGAGCGGCTTTCCGCAAGGGCGGCATTGCCCCCGGTCCGCCCTGCGCCCCGCCCGGTCGGCCCCTGTCACGGCACGGCTTCGGCGGTCACCGCGTCGTGCCCACCGTCCTGCGTCAGGGCCCTCCTCTCAGAGCCCTCCTCTCAGGGTTGCGTCAGCGCGTCGGCGACGCCTTCGGCCCACGTCCCGATCGCCGCGAAGTCCCGGAAGTCCCCGCCCTTGCCCGAGCTCAGGATCATCCCGGCCACCCGCCCTCTCGCGCCTTCCTCCAGGCACCCGCCGAAGGTGACGTGGTCGCGGACGTCCAGCCGGTCCATGGCACGGCGCACGCCCCGTACGGGCGCGATGTCCCGCTCGGAGGCGGAGGGGTCGAGCGGACCGCTGCTGAAGAACCACACCGGACGCCGCGCGAGGGCGACGCGGTGGCGGCGGACGAACCGCCGGGCGTCCTTGTGCCAGCGCCCCGCGTAGAGCGCGCCGCCGACCACTACGGCGTCGAAGCCGTCCACCCCCGTCACGGACCGGGCCGGCGCCGTCTCGACGCGCAGTCCGGCCCCGCGCAGGATGTCGGCGACGGCCTCGGCGATCTGCGCCGTGGATCCGTTCGTCGTTCCGTAGGCGATCAGCACGGTGTCGGTCATGGTGATGCGCCTCCTTTCACGGTCGGCTCACAGTCGGCGCGGCCGGTCGTCGGCCACGCCGTGCCTCGCACCCGGGTCGGGAACGGTCGCCGGGACGCGGACGACGTCCGTGGTCATCACGGCGGCGACCTTGTCGTGTCCCGCGGCGGTTCCCTCCTCAGCGCGGGCGGACCAGGCAGGGGCTCCGGGGGCGGGGCGGCAGCAGTCGGATGCGTGCGTCGAGCGCGGTGGCGCCCGCCGGTGTGCCAGGACGGGGTCGAAGTCGGCTTCGGCGAGTTGCCGCAGGTCGCCTCCAAGTCTTGACACACCTCGATCATCCTGCGCGGCGGAGGAAGAGCTCATGGGCTGTCCGGGGGCCGTTCCGGGCCGTTCGGCCTCGGACCGCCGCCGACCGGCCCCGTCCGCGCCGTGACCGTGGGCGGTCGCAACGCGTCAGTCGTCCGCCACGGGGGCCGTCAGGTCCAGGAGGCGGTTGGTGCGGCCCCACTCGTTGTCGTACCGGCCGAAGACCTTGGCCAGGGTGCCGTTGACCCCCTTCATACGGTCAGTGGCGGGAAGAGCGGCGGGTCAGCTGTTCCAGGTCCAGTCGGCGACCTCGGGCAGGTCGGTGCCGTGTTCGCGGATCCAGGCCTCGTGCCGGGTGCGTGCGTCGGCCATGTACTGGCGTATGGTGGCGCGGACCGCGAGTCCGGGGACGCGGTCGATGACGTCCATCACGAGGCGGTAGCGGTCGAGGTCGTTGCGGACGACCATGTCGAACGGTGTGGTCGTCGTGCCGGACTCCTTGTAGCCGCGTACGTGCTCGACGCCGGTCTGCCGCAGCCGGGCGCGCTCCGCGGCCACCCGCACGATGTCCTCGGCCCCGGGACGAACGGCGGGTTCGGCTTGACCGGCCAGTCTCCGTGGGCCGCGTGGATGTCGGTGTGGCACAGCCCCGACGCCTCCACCCGGACGCGGATCTGGCCGGGCCCGGGCTGCGGGTCGGGGCGTTCCTCGATGACCAGGGGCTCACCGAACGCTCGTACCACCGCTGCTTTCATGGTTCTCTTCTCCTCGCGCGCGACGGGAGCGCACCGGGACGGGTCAGCCGTGGGGGACGACGGCGACGGGGGCGGCGCCGTGGTGCAGCACGGCGTGCGTGACATGACCGATGTGGGCGCCCAGAGGGTTGCGGCGGATCCGCCGGCCCACGACCACGAGGGAGGCCCCGCGGGCGGCGTCCACGACGTGGACGGCCGCGCTGCCGCAGCGGGACTCCTCGACGACCTCCACGTCCGGGAACTTGCGCCGCCAGGGCCCCACGGCCTCGGCCAGGGCCCGGGCGTCGGCGAGGGCCAGGGACTCGTGCAGCGCGGGGTCGGCTGGCGTGCCGTAGGCGTAGTAGGGCGGCGGGTTCCAGCCATGGACGATCCGCAGGGTCGTCGCCCGGCGCCTGGCTGCGTCGAAGGCGAACTCGATGAGCGTCTCGTCCGAATGCTCGATGTCGAGTCCCAGGACCACGGGGAGGAAGGGTGTCGCGGCGGAAGGAACGCCGACCGGGTCCGGCTCGTGCTCGTCGGCGGCCCCCTCCAGTGCCCGCACCAGCACGACGGGACGATCCGCGTGCGCCATGACGGACAGACCGACCGAGCCGACCAGGAACCCGCCGAGACCACCGAGACCGCGCGAGCCGAGAACCAGCAGTTCGGCGCTCCTCGCCGCCTCGGCCAGCGCCTCGGCCGGATGACCGGACACCTGCTCGGTGCGCACCTCGACGCCGGGGTGGCGCAGCGTGAGACCTTGCGCGGCCTCCCGGGGGATCCGCTCGGTCCAGTGCTGGTGGGTCTCGGGTCCAAGGAACGGCGCCTGAGCCATGGGCTCCGGGACCGGTTCCCACACGTGGACGATCTTCAGGGGCAGGCCGCGCAGCTTCGCTTCGCGGGCCGCCCATTCCGCGGCGGCCCGGCTTTCCTGCGAGCCGTCGAGACCTACGGTGATGGTGCGGAGCATGATCTCCACCTCCTGGGGCGAGGGATCCGATTCGAGCGTCGTCTTCGGAAGCTTCCTCGTGCAGGGGCCACTGGTCCCGGATTCGGGCCGAGCGACCCCCGCGCGGCTCGGCGCGGCGGGCCAGATGACGGGCACCCGCGTCGGCGTTGTCAGCGAAGCCAGCTGTGGTCGCGGACGGCGGGCAGCCCGGCCCAGAGGCGACCCGCGCCCAGGGTGTCGCCGGCGGCGGCAGCGGCCACGACGATCAGGGCGACGGCGTAGACCAGGTGGTAGTCGACGAGCGGGTTCGTCGACATGCTCGCCGAGCCGTCGGAGAGGTGCTTGGCCGGCGGCCACTCGGCGACCCACATCAGCGCCATCATCGCGGTCCCGGCGACGGCGGCGATCCGCAGCGCGACTCCCGCGATCAGGGCGAGGCCGATCGCGAGCAGACCCGTCATGAACAGCCAGTTCGCCCACGGGTCGCCGGCCCATGAGTGGAAGGTGGACTTCATCGGCCCGACGGCGACGGACCCGAGGAAACCCTTCGTCGGGGAGCCTCCGTCGATCCAGCCCTTGCCGGAGGGGGTGGCGTAGCCGAGGCCGAAGGCCTTGTCGAGGAAGGCCCACAGGAAGACGAAGCCGGTGAGCAGACGCAGGGACGCGAAGGCGTAGGCCCGTGCGGTGTGCGTGTCGGCGCGCTCCGACACGCCGGGCCCGGAGGCGGGGGCAGTCCGGTTCCTGCGCAACGAGGCCAGGTGGAAGCCGGCACTCCGGTGCGGGTGCTCGTGAACGGCCATGGTGGGGGTTCCCTTCGAGGACGGTCGGGTCGTTGCCTGACGCGACTTACTCTGGTCCCGCGCACAGGCCGGCGCCGGATGCCGAAGGTCTGCGCCGGTGGGGCCGAACGTCCCTGTGTGCACGGGCCGTTGGGCTCGATCCGGCGCTGCGGACGCACCGGACCCGGCCAAAGGTCTCGGCAGCCGTGGGTGGCGCGATCCGCGTACGGCGGTCCCGACGTCGTCGGGGCGATCCGGGCGCCGCTGTGCTCGGCCAGGTCTTCGGCCGGGACGCCGCTCCTTCTCCGGGCGCTGAAGTCGTGGGCATTGCTGTGCTCCTTGCGCAGACCGCTGTGAACGGATCGGCGAACGATGCTTTGCTTCTGCGCCGTGCCGGATCGAGGCAGCGGCCACTCGGGCCCGCCGGGGCTCCCGGAGGTCCTGGCCCGGACGGGCGGTGCAGCCCCGACTCGCCTCAGAGACGGGCGAGGTGACTGACGGGTGGTGGTCGCACGCCTCGGCACGGCGTGTCCGATTCGGCCGATCGATGCCGAGTGGCCCGGTCACTGGACCACATGGCCCATGGTCCTCGCCGAGGGCCGAGCGCACGCTGGCACTGCACGTTCGAAGCCCGCAAGGGAGGCATGTCATGCTCGCCACTTCCACCCCCGACATGGTGCGCTCGCTGTCCGCCGAACACCGCGAGCGGCTCATGCGCTTCGCCCGCGAGGTCTCCGTCCCCCAGGGAACGCGACTGTTCGAAGAGGGCGAACGCGCCGACCGCTTCTGGATCATCCGCACCGGCATGATCGAACTCGACATGCATGTGCCGGGCCGTCGGGCCGCCGTCATCGAGCGCCTCGGCCACAACGAACTGGTCGGCTGGTCCTGGCTGGTCCCGCCGCACGCCTGGCAGATGGGCGCCGAGGCGATGACACCGGTCCGGGCCTACGAGTTCGACGCCACGGCCGTGCGGGCCATGTGCCACGACGACCCGGCCCTGGGTCACGAGGTCGGTCAGTGGGTGGGCCGCATCCTCGCCCACCGTCTGCGCTCCGCCAGGACCCGCCTCCTCGACCTGTACGCCCCGCACGGCGCCGGCGGCCTCATCTGAGCCGACCGATGCCGACGGACACCGAAGGAGAGGCCATGCACGGCGCCCCGCACATCGTCAGCGATGTCATGACCCCCACGGTCGCCGCCATCGGCCGCGGAGCGGCCTTCAAGGAGATCGTGCAGCTGATGCAGGACCGGAACGTCAGCGCCCTGCCCGTCATCGAGGGCGAGGGCCGGGTCGTCGGTGTCGTCTCCGAAGCGGATCTCCTGCCCAAGGAGGAGTTCCGCGACAGTGACCCCGACCGGTACACCCAGCTGCGCCGTCTGCCCGACCTGGCGAAGGCCGGGGCCGTGACCGCGGGGGAACTCATGACCTCCCCCGCCGTCACCGTGCACCCGGACGCCACGCTCGCCCAGGCTGCCCGGACCATGGCCCGCGCCCGGGTCAAGCGGCTTCCGGTGGTGGACTCCGCGGGCCTGCTGCAAGGCGTCGTCAGCCGGGCCGACCTGCTCAAGGTCTTCCTGCGCACCGACGACGAGATCGCCGAGGAGGTTCGGCGCGAGGTCGTGTCGTACCTCTTCCCCACCCCGGACTCGCGCGTACGCGTGGAGGTACTGGACGGCGTCGTGAACCTCGTCGGCCAGGTCCGGGACACCGCCCTGGTGCCGGTGGCGGCACGGCTGGTCCGCGCGGTGGAAGGGGTCGTGGACGTGGCGTTCGACCTCAACCGGATGCCGCCCTCGCAGGAGTAGGGCCGGTCGGCCCTGGTGCATTCGGCCCCGGCGCGTGATGATCGGACTCACGGGCAGGTAGCAGTCTGTCCTCCACCGGGGAACGAGGGGTCACCATGCCGGAGCAGCCGCGCGCCTTCAGCGAACAGAACCCGATCCGGGTGTTCCTGCTGGACGACCACGAGGTCGTCCGCCGTGGCCTGGCCGACCTCCTCGAGGCCGAACCGGACATCTCGGTGATCGGCGACGCGGGCACCGTCGACCACGCCCTCGCCCGGGGTCCCGCGCTGCGCCCCGACGTCGCCGTCCTCGACGTGCGGCTTCCGGACGGCGACGGCATCTCGGTCTGCCGGGAGCTGCGCAGCCAGATGCCGGAACTGGCCTGTCTGATGCTGACCTCGTTCGACGACGAGGAAGCCCTGCTCGACGCGATCATGGCAGGTGCCTCGGGCTACGTCCTCAAGCAGATCAAGGGCTCCGACCTCGTCTCGGCGGTGCGCACGGTGGCGTCCGGCCAGTCGATGCTGGACCCCGCGACCACCGCCCGCCTGATGCGTTCACTGCGGGCCGACCCGGCCGACACCCCCGCCGTGCCGTCAGAGCTGGCGAGCCTGTCACCGCGCGAGAGGGACATCCTGGCCCTCATCGGCGAGGGGCTCACCAACCGCGAGATCGGCAAGAAGCTCTACCTTTCCGAGAAGACCGTCAAGAACCACATCTCCCGCCTCCTGGCCAAACTGGGCGTGCAACGCCGGGTCCAGGCCGCGGTCATCGTCTCCCACCTGGAGCAGCCGCAGGCGGGCGAACACCGGACCGGGTGACGACGGGAAGTCCCGGCGAAGTCCGGCGGTCGGGCTGGGAGCCCTGCTCTCCGGCACCATGACGGCCGCCGAGCCCGGGGAGAAAGTGAACCCCCCGGGCACGCGGGGCCCATCCACGAGGGCCCGGCATGCCCACCACCGTGACCATGGCGAGCGGCCCGACGAGGCCGACCACACGCCGGCGCGCGCGGAAACGGCGGGCCCCTCCCCCGCAGCGCCGTCATGACGAGGCGGCGCAGGCCGCCGTGGCGGCTGGGACGCCGTGTAGGTGGGACGCCGTGTAGGTGGGACGCCGTGTAGGTGGGACGCCGTGGCGGGCGTGGCGGACGGGATGCCAGAGGGTGTGGAAGAGATCAGTCAGGACCAGGGTCCTGCCTGCCCGGCCGGGCGGACCCTTCCTCGTTCAGCTCCAGTGTGCAGGTCTCGCCCGGAGCGACGGTGACGGCCCGGTCGGGGAGTACGACACGGATGGACGACTCCTCCGAGTCGGGTACGCCGACCCGCAGACGTCCGCTCCGGCGCCGGACGGAAACGCCCCAGTGGCCGCGGTAGCGCAGCGAGAAGCCGTACTCGGAGAGCGCCGGCAGCGGCACCGGGTCGAGCCACAGGGCGCCTTCGCGCGTCTCCAGTCCCGTCAGGCCCCGCTGGACCAGGTCGAGGGTTCCGGCCATGGCTCCGAGATGAATGCCCTCCCCGGTCGTGCCGCCCTGGATGTCGGCGATGTCGGCCTCCAGCGCCTCCTGGATGTACCGCCAGGCGTCGGCTCGTCTGGCCCTGGCGAGGACGAGGCCGTGGACCAGCCCGCTGAGCGTGGAGCCGTGGCTGGTGCGCCGGAGGTAGTAGTCGACGGTCCTGCGCCAGACCTCGTCGTCCAGGTCGTACCCGAGACGCCGGAACAGGCCCCGTAGCTCGGCCGGTGAGAAGAGGTAGCCGAGCATCAGGACGTCGGCCTGCTTCGACGCCTTGTAGCGGTTGACCGTGTCGTTCTCCGCCTCCAGGATCCGGTCCAGTCGCCGGATGTCGTCGTACCGCTCCCGGTAGGCGTCCCAGTCCAGCTCGGCGAGCTCGCCGTAGCCCGCGAACTGGCTGATGACGCCCTCGTGGAACGGCACCGTCAGCCGCCGGGAGACGTCCTCCCACCTCGGGAGCTCATCGCCGTCCAGCCTGATGCGGCCGAGCAGTTCGTCCCTGCGCCACACGGGCAGGCGCCCCACGAGATCCAGGGCGCGCGCGAGGACCCAGGCGGCCATGACGTTGGTGTACGCGTTGTCGTCCAGGCCCGGCAGGGCGGCGCCGGGGTAGGAGTCGTGGTATTCGTCGGGGCCGACGACACCGCGGATGCGGTACCGGCCCGTGGCGGGGTCCTGGACCGCGATATCCGCCCAGAAACGGGCGATCTGCAAGAGCATCTCAGCGCCCTTGGTGTGCAGGAACTCGGCGTCTCCGGTTGCCTCGCAGTACTGCCACACGTTGTAGGCGACGGCCGAGCCCACGTGGTGCTGGAGCCGGGAGTGGTCCGGCAGCCAGCGCCCGGAGCGGGGGTTGAGATGCCGTTCCTGGGTCTCCTCACGGCCGTCGCTGCCGCTCTGCCACGGGTACATCGCGCCACGCCGGCCGACCGCGGCGGCAGACCGGCAGGCCCGTGTCAGACGCCGGTAGCGGTAGTTCAGCAGCTCTCGGGAGACTTCCGGGAAGTGCAGGTTGAGGTAGGGCAGGACGAACAGCTCGTCCCAGAAGACGTGGCCCCGGTACGCCTCGCCGTGCAGTCCCCGGGCCGGGACTCCCACGTCCAGGTCCGCGGTGTGCGGCGACAGCGTCTGCAGGACGTGGAAGAGGTGGAGGCGCAGGACGCGGCCGGCCCTGCCGGGCACCTCGATCTCCGCTCGCCGCCACAGCCGCTCCCAGGCCGCGGCATGACAGCTCAGCAGGGCCGGGAAGTCCCCCGCCGTGGACACCCGGTCGAGCGCTGCCTCGAGCGGGTCGCTGATGGCGGCGTCGCGTGAGGTGTGCAGTGCCACGGTCTTGTCCACGGTCACGGGGCGGCCCGGCACCACCGGGACCGCCAGGCGGTGCACGGCGCGGTGGCGGGCGGTCCCGACCTGCGACGAAGCGGGCGACGGTCCGCCGACGACCGTCCGGGCGGCCAGGGCGACGCCGACGTCCGAGGACCTGGTCCGGCAGGTCAGCCAGATCGTCCGGGGCTCCCGCGCCCCTGTGTGCACGCGGGTGACATGGCGGTTTTCGAGGGCGCGGTACCGGTGCACGTTGCCGTTGATCACTTCGGCGTCGAGGCCGGACTCGATCTCGATCTGGCCGGACCAGTTCTCGGCCGTGAACACCGTCCGCAGGGCTGCCAGATGAGGATCGGCCATGTGCACGATTCGGACCTGCTCGACGCCCAGCACGCGCCCCGCGTCGTCGCGGAACCGGAAGGTGCGCGTCAGCGTGGCCCGGCGCAGGTCCAGAACGTGCCGGTGGCCGGTCGGCCGACGGGTGTCGGGGGCGAACCACGGGCCCGCCGTCCCGTCGGCGGGGCGGAGGCGGAATCTCAGGAGGAGCCAGTTCGGGAGGTTCACCAGGTCCTCGTTGACCACCCGGCGTCCTGCCACGGTCGACTCCAGGCGGTCGTAGACCCCGGCGGCGTAGGTGGCCGGGTAGTGGGTCAGGCCCGCCCGGCACTCGGGCACCGCGCCGCGCGTGGCGAAGTAGCCGTTGCCGAGGGTGCACAGGGCTTCGCGCAACTGCTCGGCGGCGGGGTCGTACCCCTCGTACTCCCACGTCCAGTCCGACATCTCTCGCCTCGCCCTCTCCCCCACAGCGCGGGCTGAGGTTCAGGTGCACTGCGGGACGACGGCCACGGGGCATCACGGGGCGCCGGGGCGGCTCGTCCACGCGTGCGGCCTCGTCGACCGCCCGGTCCGCGGCCTCCAGGCCGGAACGGCCCATCGACACCCACCACCAGCGGGATCTCCCTTCTCCCCACCGCCTTCTTGCCCGAGGCCCGCGAAACCTCCTGTGAATACCGTCGCACCGCCCTGGAGCCGTCGCGACACGTGGGCCAGCTCGTCGTCGGCCGCAGCACCGCCCCTCAGGCGTCCCGATCGCCGTTCGTCCCCGTCGGATCGGCACCGGTGGAGGCCGGTCGGCACATGCGCGTCCTCCGCGCCGGGCGGAGAGTGGAGAGAGGAACGCACGCGAAATCAGGAGACGGAAGCCATGTGGCACCGCGACGGTGGGCGACTTCATGTCCACATCGGTCCCCCGGGTGAACCGGGACACCGGCTTCGAGGAGATCGCCAGGCAACTTGCCGAATACGACATCACCGCCGTACCCGTCTTCGACAGCGAGCGCGGCGTGGGCGCGGTCTCCGAGGCGGACCCGCTGCGCAAGGAGGCCGCACACCTGAACCCCGCCGGCCTGGTGCCGGCGGCCCCGCACGCGAAGCCCCTTCCCGCGAAGAGGCGGAGGCGACGACGACCGAAGGGCTGCTGAACAGCCCCGCCGTGACCGCAAAGGCCCAGTGGACGGCGGTGGAGGCGACGGCCGACTCGACACCCCGCTCCGGGCCGACCCCCTGAGCAAGAATCGGAGTTGATCGCCATGAGCCCTTCGGTCGCCAAGCCCGACAGTCCGGTCCGGGTCACCGCCCGGCTCGACGCACCGCTCTCCCGCTGGCTGTGGCTGGTGAAGTGGATCCTGGTCATTCCGCACTGCGTGGTGCTGTTCTTCCTCTGGATCGCCTTCACCGTCGTCACCGTGATCGCCTTCTTCTCCATCCTGTTCACCGAGCGCTACCCCCGCGCCCTCTTCGACTTCAACCTGGGCGTGCTGCGGTGGAGTTGGCGAGTCGCCTACTACTCCTACGGCGCACTGGCCACCGACCGCTACCCGCCCTTCAGCCTGGGCGAGGAGCCGGACTACCCCGCACGCCTGGACATCGCGTATCCCGAGCGTCTCTCGCGGGGCCTGGTCCTGGTGAAGTGGTGGCTGCTGGCCATCCCGCAGTACATCGTCGTCAGCTTCTTCGTCGGAGGCCGGCACCTCGGCTGGTGGACGGGCGGACTCGTGGACGTGCTCGCCCTGATCGCCGCCGTCGTCCTCGCCTTCACGGAGAAGTACCCGCGGGACCTCTTCGACCTGGTCACGGGCCTGAACCGATGGGTGCTGCGCGTCGCCGCCTACGCCACCCTGATGACGGACGTCTATCCGCCGTTCCGTCTCGACATGGGAGGCGCCGAACCCGACGACCCCCGGCCGCCGCGATGACGCACTGCCGTTCCACCGCACTCTCGCGGCGCGCCTTCACGCCACGCCGCCACCCACGGACCTGACACCCCGACACGTTCCATGGCACGGCATGGCGGCGTGGCACCGCCTATCCCTTCGGGCTTCGCGGGTCGAGGGACGGGTGGGCGACCGTACCCGCGCCTGCCGAAGCCCTCGGCGATTCGAGGACCGAAGTCCTCCGCGAGGACGCGAGGACGCGAGGACGCCGACGCGGTCGGGTGAGGACCGGGTAGACCGGCAGGTGGGCGGAGCGAAGGACCGGGTCGTCGAGGCGGAGGCGCTCGACGAGTTCAAGGGCGTTGAGGGCTTCTCGCAGGACGGGGGCGGCGCCTCCCGGGCCTTGTCGGGGGCGGCGGCCGATGGCGACCTGGCCGCCGTCGTGGCGACGTGGGCCTGTTCGGCGAAGTAGGTGAGGCCTTCGTCCTGGTGGCCGGGGGCGATGCGCGGCAACCGGCCGTTTTCGGCGGTGAGCAAGATGCTGCGGTCACCGAAGGGGGAGATGAGCGCCTGTTCCACCTGCCGCGGCACCGGGTCGCCCTCGTCGTAGGAGGCTGGGGCCCGTGCGACGGCGACAGCGTTGGCGTGGAAGAGGCGCAGGCCGAAGCGTTCGGCGGGTTCGGCGCGTTCAGCGAGGCGGCCGAGGTGGCTGCGGGTGGAGCGAGGATCCTCCCGAGACAGCTCTCCAGACCGATGCCGTCCTTGTGTCCCCGACCGCACCATGGAGACATGAGCGCAGCGACCCTCACCCACGCCCCCGCACGGGGCCGTCCGCCCGGTGCCACGGCCCCGTCGACGTCCGGCAGCCACCGCCACCGCCTCGGCGGCACCCTGCGGGCGATACGCCTCTTGGCGGGCGCCAGGCTGGCGGCAAGACGAAGTCCCTGCTCATGAGCCGAACTGTCCCGGGTCGCTGCCGTGGTCGACGCGTTGAGCCGCGCCCTGTTCTGCCCGCTACGCGCCAGGAGCCCGCGGGGTTCCTCCCGGTGCTCGCGCTGTGCGACCGGGTCGGGGACGGGCGCGGCGACCAACAACGGCCTTGGGTGTAGGGGTGTCGGGGGCGTAGCGGTCGCCTGCCCGGCGGCTCCGGTGTCGACGATCTCACCGCCTCGGCTCACACCTCAGGCCTGCTCACCGTGTCCGGACCAGCGATTTCCGCTCCGCCCACAGGGGGCACCCCGTTCTTCGCCACCGCGTCTGCTGCGATCGCAGTAGGCGCAAGTGTCTGCGAACGGCGAATGACGAGAGGCCGGAGAACTGCGAGCGTGAGAGTGGGCCGTGATCACCGGCCCGGTCGCATGGCATTTTCTGGAAAGGCACGTCGATGTCCCCTCTCGCCCGCTGGTGTCACAGGCACCGGCTCGCCGTCGTCCTGGCCTGGGTGGGCCTGTTGCTCGCCCTGGGGGCCGGGGTCGGCGCCGCCGGCAGCGCCTTCGGCAACAGCCCGACCTCGCAGGACACCGACTCGGCCAGGGCCACGGCCCTGCTGCAGCAGGCCTCCGACAGCGCCGCGGGCAAGAGCGGCCGAGTGGTCTGGCAGGTGGACGGCGGCGAGGTCACCGAGCCCGCCGCCGAGAAGGCGATGACCGGCACGCTCAACGGTATCGCCGACGCACCGGGCGTCGCCGCGGTGACCAGCCCCTACACCCCTGTCGGCAAGGGACAGATCAGCAAGGACGGCAGGACCGCCTACGCGACGGTCGCGTTCGACCAGGACGTCTCGGACGCCCAGATCGACCACGTGGAGGCACTCGCCACCGAACCGGAGACGGGGAGCCTGCACATCGCCCTCAACGGGCAGGCGTTCACCGTCAACCCGGAGCCGAACGCGCTCGCCGACGCCATGGGCATCGTCCTCGCCTTCATCGTGCTGCTCTTCGTCTTCCGGGCTGTCTGGGTGGCGGCGCTCCCCATCATCACGGCCATCATCGGAGTCGGCACCTCCGCGGTCACGGTGATGCTGCTCAGCCACCTCATCACGCTCTCCGACACCACGCTGACCCTCGGCTCACTGATCGGCCTGGGCGTGGGCATCGACTACGCCCTGTTCATCGTCAACCGCCACCGCGCCAACCTGATGTCGGGCATGAGCGTCGCCGAGTCGGTCGCCAAGTCCCTCAACACCTCCGGCCGGGCCGTGGTCTTCGCCGGACTCACCGTCGTCGTCGCGCTGCTCGGCATGCTCACCCTGAACGTGGGCATCATCAACGGCATGGCCATCGGCGCCGCCGTCACCGTGGTGCTGACCGTCCTGGCCGCCATCACCCTGCTGCCGGCGATGCTCGGCCTGATCGGTCCACGCGTCCTCAGCCGCAAGGAGCGCCGCGAGACGGCCGGCGGGACACAGCCGCGTTCCTCGGGCCGCGCCGGGGCGTGGGGCCGGTGGGCCGAGCGGGTGCAGGCCAGGCCCAAGACCCTGGGTCTCGTCGCTCTCGCCGTGCTGACGGCGCTCGCGTTCCCGACGCTCTCCCTGCGCCTCGGCGCGTCCGACGACGGCAACCTGCCCACGTCCTCGACGAACCGTCAGGCGTACGACATGATCGCCGACGGCTTCGGCCCCGGCTTCAACGGCCCGCTCGTCCTGGCCGTCCAGGCACCCACCGCCGCCGACAAGGCAGCCGAGGCGAAGCTGGTCACCGCGCTCGGAAAGGTCGACGGTGTCGCCAGTGCCAACGCCGCGCCCATGAAGGACGGGCAAACCGTCGGAGTGGTCTCCGTCGTCCCGACGACCTCCCCACAGTCCGAAGCCACCTCCGACCTGATCCACCACCTGCGTGACGACGTGATCCCGCAAGCCGAGCAGGGCACGTCGATGAAGGTCTACGTGGGCGGTGTCACCGCGAGCAACGACGACTTCGCGTCGGTCCTGATGGGCAAGCTGCCCTTCTTCGTGCTGGTGATCGCCGCGCTCGGCTTCCTCCTGCTGACCGTCGCCTTCCGCAGCCTGCTCATCCCGGCGGTCGGCGCCGTGCTCAACATCCTCAGCATCGGAGTGGCGTTCGGCGCGATCGTGGTCGTCTTCCAGTACGGCTTCGGCGCCGGACTGCTCGGACTCGGCGCCGGCGGACCGATCGAGTCGTTCGTGCCGATCCTGGTCGTCGGCATCATGTTCGGCCTGTCCATGGACTACCAGGTCTTCCTCGTCAGCCGGATGCGCGAGGAGTGGGCCCACACCGGTGACAGCCACCGCGCGGTCCGGGTCGGGCAGGCCGAGACCGGCAAGGTCATCGCCGTGGCCGCCACCATCATGGTCTGCGTCTTCGGCTCCTTCGTGTTCGGCGGCATGCGGGTGATCTCCGAGTTCGGGGTCAGCCTCGCGGTGGCGGTCGCCGCGGACGCCCTGCTGATCCGCATGATGGTCGTCCCCGCCCTCATGCACCTGTGCGGGAAGGCCAACTGGTGGCTGCCCCGCAGTCTCGACAAGGCACTGCCCAACGTGTCCGTGGAAGGCCCTGCCGACCAGCCGGCGCAGCCGCACGCGGTGCCGGAACGCACCACCGCCGGCCTGGCCAACTGACGGTCGGCACGACGGACCGGCTTCCCGCGCGCGGGTCGGCGAAATACGGGATGACCCCGGGGTCCGCCGGCCTGCGCTCCTTAGAGTGAGGGAATGGAACTGCCCATGGTGTGGCGACAGTGGCTGGCTCGTCATGACCGGATCAGAGACGCGCTGCCCGCCGTTCCGCTGATCGTGATCGCCGTGGCGGCGACCGCCGTCGGCCCGTCCCACTGGCACGAGCCACGGTGGGACGAGGTGGTGTGGACGGCGCTGACGTGCGTGCCGCTGGCCTTCCGGAGTCGCCGGCCCCTGGGCGTCGCCCTCTTCACCCTGGCAGGCGACCTCACACTGATGGCCGTCGCCTCACGCATCTCGCCGACACCGGGGGCGAGTCTCGTCGCCCTGTACACCCTCGCCCTCCTCGGCAACCGGCGCACCGCGTGGATCGTCGGTTCCTTGGCGGCCGTGGCGATCACTGGTGTCTACGCCGCGACCCACGCGCAGTCCGTGGTGGGGGGTCCCGGCCTGCTGCGGTTCGACCTCGCGATCGCGGCCACCGCGCTCGGCCGCACCGTCCTCAACCGCCGCCAGAACCTCGCGGCGGCCAGGGAACGCGTGGAACACGCCGAACGCACGCGGGAGGAAGAAGCCCGGCGCCGGGTCACGGAGGAACGCGTGCGCATCGCGCGCGACCTGCACGACGTGGTCACCCACCACATCACCCTGGTCAACGCCCAGGCTGGGGTGGCCCACCACCTCATGCGCGCCAACCCGGAACAGGCCTACGCGGCGCTGGCCCACATCAAGGACAACAGCCGCGCCGCGCTCGACGAACTGCGCGCCACCGTCGGTCTGCTGCGTCAGCCCGACGACGCGCCCGGCTCGCGTGCCCCCATCGCGACCCTGGCCGATCTCGATGCCCTGGTCAGCGGGTTCCGGGCGAGCGGGATGCCCGTGTCGGTGGCCCGCACCGGCGATCCGTCGCCAATGGCACCCGCGACCGAGCTGACCGCCTACCGGATCATCCAGGAAGCACTCACCAACACGCACAAGCACGCCTCCGCGACCCGGACCGCGGTGGTGCTGGACTACGGGGTGCACGCGCTCCGGATCACCGTCACCGACGACGGGCGGCCAGGCGCGCCCAAGGGCGCGGGAACCGGCCACGGGCTGATCGGGATGCGCGAACGGGCCACCGCCATCGGCGGTACCGTGACCGCTGGGCCGCGGCCCGAGGGGGGCTTCCAGGTCGTCGCCGACCTGCCGCTCTCGCTCGCCCCCGCCGCTGTCTGACCCCACGTGAGAAAAGATCACCCATGGCCATTCGCGTCCTGCTCGCCGACGACCAGGCTCTGCTCCGGGGCACGTTCCGGCTCCTCATCGACGCACAGCCCGACATGGAGGTCGTCGGGGAGGCCTCCAACGGGCGGGAGGCGGTGCGGCTGGCCCGGTCCGAGCGTGCCGATGTCGTGGTCATGGACATCCGGATGCCCGAGCTGGACGGCATCGAGGCCACCCGGCTGATCGCCCAGGACGAGGACCTGGCCGGAGTCAAGGTCCTCGTCCTGACCACCTTCGAGGAGGACGACCTCGTCGTAGAGGCCCTCCGAGCCGGCGCGAGCGGCTTCCTGGGCAAAGGGGTCGAACCGGCGCACCTTCTCGACGCCGTCCGGCTCGTGGCCGCCGGCGAGGCGTTGCTCTCCCCCGCAGCCACCAGGGGCCTCATCGCCCGCGTCCTGGCCCACCCTGCCCCCGGTGACCTCGTCGACCCCCGCAGGCTGGCCACTCTGACTCCCCGGGAACAGGAAGTGCTGACCCTGGTGGGCTCCGGCCTGGCCAACGACGAGATCGCCGAACGCCTCTTCGTCACCCCGGTCACCGTCAAGACCCACGCCAACCGGGCCATGGCCAAGCTCGGCGCCCGCGACCGGGCTCAGCTGGTCGTCATCGCCTACGAGACCGGCTTGGTGCGCGCGGGAGAACGACGGGGCTGAGGTGCGGTGCGGGCATGGCCGACGGCCTGCCCGCACCGCGCGCACGCGGGCCGGTCCGCCGCCGACCACCCGCCCGCCGGCCTCACTTCTGCTGCGCGGCGGCGAGCGCCGCCTCGGCCTTCTTGCGATGGACGGGGAGTTCCCGTAGCGCGTGACGAGGTGCCTGCTGTGGTGTGAGGTCTCAGGACTCGGTTGACACTTGTGACTCATCAGATCCTTGACAGGCTCAAGACTTGCTGGACATGACCGGCAGCCAAGGTGCAAAGCCGGTCGGCTGAGCCGGTGGCAGCGTTGTGGTGGACGAGATCAGGGCCCGTCCGGGTCGTCCGCGTTGGTCCGGAAGCGCGCGAGTTCCAGGAATCTGGGCAGCCCTTGGCCGCGAACCTACGTGCAGGTTGTGATTTCGTCGTCTTGTCGGAGCGGGTTCCGGAGCCTACGGCTGTTCTTCTCGGCCAGCCTGGGCGCGATTCGGCTGGCGGCTCCCGCGACCAGCGGCTGGAGGGGTGCGCGGCCGTAGTCGCTCGCCCTGCGGTCCGAACATGATCAGGTACTCGACCGGACCGCCGGGGCTGGCGTTCGCCACCCCGTGCGGGGTGCGGGTGTCGAACTCGGCGACGTCCCCGGCGGCCAGGACGAGGTCTTGGTCGCCGAGCGCGAGCCACAGCCGCCCGTACAGGACGCACAGCCACTCGTGGCCGTCGTGGGAGACCTGCCGCGGCCGCGCGGGCGGACCCTCGACAGTGGGCAGGACGTGCTTGTGGGCGTGCAGGCCGCCGACGTACCGGGTGAGCGGCACCACCGCCTTGTCGTCGCCGAAGCTCAGCGGCGCCGCGGTGCGCGGCTCGGCCGCGGGGGCGGGTGCGGTGCCGGCCAGCTCGTCCAGGGAGACGCCGTACTCCTTCGCCAGCTGCAGCACCACCTCCAGGGTGGGCTTGCGCCGTCCGGTCTCGATCCGCGACAGCGTGCTCGGCGAGATACCGGTCGCACAGCTGACACCGGTGAGCGTGGCACCGCGGTGCTCGCGTGCGGCCCGCAGCCGGGGCCCCATCGCCGCCAGCGTGTCGGCCACGTCGTCGACTGCCACCGTTCCTGCTCCTTCCGGTCGCGCCAGTCCATCCCCCTGTCCTGCGAGTTTGCCAGAATGGCAACGCTAATCGCGTCGGGCGGCCCTCGCGCCGCATGATCGACGAGCAGCCGCGTCCGCCCCGCGAACCGAGGAGAAGCCCATGCAGTCCGAGCCGTCCGCCGAGCTCCGCCACCGCACCATCGAGTGCCCGGCCGGACGCCTGCACCTGGTCGAGCAGGGGGCCGGCCCGCTGGTTCTGCTCGTGCACGGGTTCCCCGAGTCCTGGTACTCCTGGCGCCGCCAGCTCCCCGCCCTCGCCGCGGCCGGGTACCGGGCGGTGGCGATCGACGTGCGCGGCTACGGCCGCTCTTCCAAGCCGGCGACGACCGACGCCTACCGGATGCTCGACCTGGTGGAGGACAACGTCGCCGTCGTGCGCGCACTCGGCGAGCAGACGGCGGTGGTCGTCGGCCACGACTGGGGCTCCAACATCGCCGCCGCCTCCGCCCTGCTCCACCCCGAGGTCTTCCGCGCCGTCGGCCTGCTGAGCGTCCCCTACGCGCCGCCCGGCGGCCCCCGCCCCACCGACATCTTCGGCCAGATCGGCGGCCCCGAGCAGGAGTTCTACGTCTCCTACTTCCAGGAGCCCGGCCGCGCCGAAGCGGAGATCGAGCCCGACGTCCGGGGCTGGCTCGCCGGCTTCTACGCGGCTCTGTCGGCCGACACCATGCCCGCCCAGGGCGAACCCGACCCGCACTTCGTCGCCCACGGCGGCCGGCTGAGCGACCGCTTCCCCGCCGGCACCCTCCCTGGCTGGCTGGGCGAGGACGACCTCGACGTGTACGCCGGGGAGTTCGAGCGCACCGGCCTGACCGGCGCCCTGAACCGCTACCGCACCATGGACCGCGACTGGGAGGACCTCGCCCCGCACCGCGGTGCCCCGATCAAGCAGCCCTCCCTGTTCATCGGCGGCGCCCTGGACGCCTCCACCACCTGGTTGGCCGACGCCATCGAGGCTTACCCCACCACGCTCCCCGGCCTGTCCGCCTCTCATCTCCTGGACGGCTGTGGCCACTGGATCCAGCAGGAGCGCCCCGAGGAGGTCAACCGTCTGCTGACCGACTGGCTCGCCACCCTCCAGGGCTGAATCAGGCGGGCTACCTGGACCTGTACGAAGCGATCCCCGCCCGGCACCACCGCGAACGCGCTGTACGCGAACTACGCGACGTTGTGGCCGGCTGACGACTACGGCTCCCACAGTGGAAGGGCAAGCCCGGTCCCCTCGCAGTGAAGCACCGGCCGCCACCTGGTGTGTTGCAGACGCCGATGGTGCAAGCAGCGTTCTGGAAGTGCCGGGTGAGGCCGATGGTGTGCTCCGCGTGGATCGGGAGTTCCTGTCGTCTGCCGAGCGTGACGTCCAGCGCGACGTCGGGGGCGGGCGAACTGGGTGTAAGTGAGGCTGACGGTCAGGGTCTGGAGGAACTGGCCGGGGAGGTCGCGTGATGACCCAGAGTCCGCAGCCCAGTGGCGTCGGTCTGGCCCGCGTCGCACTGCGCGCCGCCAAGGCGGCAGCGCAGAAGAACGGCGGCGGCCGTACGGCGCAGCCCAAGCCGCGTACGACCCGGGTGGTCCGGCGCGACGGACGCGAGCCCTGCGCTTTTGGTGTGGTCGGGTAGCGCTGTAGTCGGCCCGTCCGGCCAGGCGGGCGGGCGCGCAGCTGGAGGCCCGCGCAGGAGAGCCTGGTCATCCAGGGGCCGGCCGTCGCTGGACTTCGGGTACCGGCTCGAATCCTTTGAGTTCCAGCTCCTCGACGGCGTCGCCCTCGAGCTTCGTGACGGCCTTGGCCAGTAGCCCCTGTGGTGGCCAGTGCCATGGACCCTCGGCAGTCGCCGGCCGGGACCCGCCATCCGTTCACGTGACCTCTGGGACATCGGCTTCCAGAACGCGCGGACCCCTCGCACGCCGGGCCGGGGCAGAGCGATGCCACCCCAGGGCTCCTGGAACTCCACGGCCCAGAAGCGCTCGCGCCGTCGTCCGACTGCGGAACCGGATCGGCCGGTATCAGCGGCGCGATCCGGTCCCACACTCTCATCAGTGATCGCTTGCCGGACAGGTCCGTCCGATCAACTGACCACCTATTGAAGAGACACGCTCCAGACTCAGCTCTTGATGTCGACAACCTTCAGGTTGGTCGGGTAGCCGCCACCGCAGTTGAGCGTCGCCGCCTTCTCCATACCGCGGGTGCGGTAGCCGGGGTCTCCCTTGTAGGGGCCGTGCGTGCTGCCCGGGCCGGCGCACATGGCCTGGACGTTCCAGGTGCCGCTGCCCGACGTGCAGAAGCCCACGGCCGTGTGGATGTTGGTGTGCGAGACGTACGCCGTGCAGCCGGACGGACCGCCGGGTGCGGCCTGGGCCGCCCCCGTGGCGCCGAGTATCATGCCTGCGGCCAGGAGGCCCGACGCCGACGTGGTGGTTACGAACTTCTTGAGTGTGCTGGTCATGCACCCTCCCCGTTTCGAATGGATCTTCCAACCCGCGCGAAGCTAGTCCAGTACGAGGATGGGCCGCGTCATGCCCAGGGATGACTAAGACAGGGCACCTGATGGTGTACGGCCGTCGCCGCTCGCCGCAACTGTGGCAGTCGACAACTGACGAACAGCCGTCACTACTTCAATGTCCGCGGGTGTTGAGCAGAGCCGGATGGACAGTGCACTCCGTTCTTCACGTCCCTGCATACCTCCCGCGGTGGGAAGTCGTGGCGGGCCGCCATGGAGGCGGATCATCTGGCTCTCCACCAGTGGCGCCGCCGGGATGAGACCGGGCCCAACGTTGAGGGCAGTACCTGGAACCACGAAGTGTCGTGCTCAATCAGTTCTACGCGTGGGCTGTCCGGCAGCGCTACGTCGCGGCGGCCCCGATCCCGCACCGCGCCCAACCGTCCCGCGCCGATGGGGTCGGCTCTCCGGTCCTTCGCCCCGTCCACGGTTCCGGCGACCTATACGCACGACGAGAACGGCGAACGCATCGAGTGGACGCCGCCGGCGACCTGCCGCCTCTGGCCGGACGGGACTTCGGGGCTACGGCCCGGACGGACTGCCCTCGAACCGGTTCCGCGGCCGGTGGGCAGCCCGCAACGCGACCTCGGTGGGTTCCTCCGCTCCGGGCCGCCGGCACGGCGGCCCCGCGCGCCTCTATAGGGCGAGAGCATGTGCGTGCGCTTGGTCGAGCAGGTCTCGCAGCCTTGAGGTGGTGGGTGCGACGGCGGTGGCGAGCAGCGCGGGGCCGCCTGCCAGAGGGGCGAGGACGGCGCATCCGTCCTTGGTGCCTTCGCCGCCGAGCAGGACGGGGTCTTCTCGGACGTCGAGGCGCGGGTCCACGATGAGGAGCTGGCCGACGGCGCGGTACCCGTTCAGGACGGCCGGGCCGTCCCAGCCGGGTTCCGGGGCTCCGTAGGCGGTGTGCTGGTCGAGGAGAGGGCGTCCTGCGCGGTGGACCAGGATCCGGGTGACGAGGTGGCCGGGTTCCTCGCCGGCCCGGCCCAGGAGCTGTTCTTCTCGCAGCACCAGGCGGGAGGTGGCGGCGAGTTCGACGGCGTACGTCTGGCGCAGGTTGCTGCCGGCCGCGCTGATCAGGTGCTGCGGCAGCCAGCGCAGACGGGCGTGCTCTCCGACGGTGAGGCGCACGTCGTAGGTGGCTGCGTCGGTGGTGGGGCCGCGCAGGGCAAGTGTGGCGGCGGCTGTGGTGATCTCCAGTTCGGCCCGGTCCTCGGCGGTGATGTCGAGGGTGAGCCGGTCGCCGCCCAAGGGGGCGCTCATCGCACTGATGATCCCCACGGTGGCGGCGTTGCTGGCGGTGCGCAGGCGCCGCAGGTGGAAGGGGCCGTCGCTGTGCAGTTGCGGGAGGGTGGTGACGCGTCCGTTGTGGACGGCGCGGATGCGGGCCGTGGCCCGTAAGCCGTCGGGGTGCCCGGCGGGCACCCCGACACCGGTCGGGGGCACATCGGGCTCGGACGTTGCCCGGGCGGCGGCGAGTTGGGAAGCAGGGCTCATGCGGCTGCCTCGGCGCGCCATCGGGTGAGGTGGGCGGTGACCCAGTCGGCGACCTCGCGGATTCCGTCGTCGCGGGTGAGGCTGGTGAAGATGACGGGCAGGTCGCCGCGCTGTCGTTTGGCGTCGATGGCCATGGTGTCCAGGTCGGCGCCGACGTGCGGGGCGAGGTCGGTCTTGTTGATGATGAGGAGGTCGGCGGTGGTGATGCCGGGGCCGCCCTTGCGGGGGATGTCGTCGCCGCTGGCTACGTCGATGACGAAGATCTGCACATCGACGAGGCCCCTGGAGAAGGTGGCGGTCAGGTTGTCACCTCCGGACTCGATGAGCACGAGGTCCAGCGGGTGGAGGGTCGCCTCCAGGTGTTCGACGGCTTCAAGGTTGGCGGAGATGTCGTCGCGGATCGCGGTATGGGGGCAGGCGCCGGTCTCCACAGCGGCGATCCGCTCGGGCGGCAGGACGGCTTCGCGCCGCAGGAACTCGGCGTCCTCGCGGGTGTAGATGTCGTTGGTGACGACGGCGATGGGCCAGCGGTCGCGCAGAGTGCGGCACAGCGCGGCGACGGTCGCGGTCTTGCCGGAGCCGACGGGACCGCCCAGGCCGACGCGTAGTGCGCGGCGGCTGCCGTCAGGCCGGCTCGCCGAGACGCTGGGGGTGTGCTGGTGAGGCAGGGAGTGGTCGAGGTGCATGGCAGCTCCGTTCTGTCTTGGTTGTCGGAAGGCTGGTCAGGAGGCGAAGAGTCGGGCGGTCCAGGCGGCGTGCTGCTCGCCGGTGATGTCCAGCAGGGGCGAGGAGGCCGACGGCAGAACATTGAGGCCCTCGGTCAGAGCGTGGGTCGCGGCGTCGGCCGCAGCGTGTGCGACGTCGTCGGTTTCGGGGCCGAGTCGGGCCAGCAGCCCGGAGGCGTCGAGCGGGTCGAGGCTGAGGAGGCGCACCGCCGCGGTGGCCGGGCCGCCGATGCTCTCGTATGCGGCGGCGTAGGCGGCGTCCAGCGGGGTGAGCCCGGCGGCCCGCGCGGCCAGGCCCAGCACGAGGGGCTGGTGGGCGCCCTGGGGACGTGCGGCGGCCAGGTGGTCGAGTGCGTCGGAGGGGAAGGTGGCGCGGGCGGCGCGCATCATCTGTCGGCCGAGCCTGCGGGCGACAATGCGCAGTGCGGGGGCGGGGGTTCGTGCGTCGGCGGCGGCATCGAGCAGCAACGGGTCGTATCCGGCTGCCGCTGCGGCGGCCAGGGCGGCCGTCGTCAGACCGGTGGTGTGCAGGCGCCCGCGGCAGAACGCCTCCAGGCTGTCGGTGTCATGGACGGCCTTGTGGGCGACGGCGGCCTCGACGCCGCCGGAGTGGGCGTGCCCGCCGGCGGGGAGGCGGCCGTCGGCCAGCAGGAGCAGGGCTGCACGGCTCATGGGCGAGCGACTGCCTTTCACAGATCGGATGGCCTTGTGGAGGTCCGGGCAGGCGCCCAGCGTCCGGGCGGGCGCAGGGCCCGCCCGGGCCTGGCCGTCGCGGCGGCGACCGGCGGCCGGGCGAGGTCAGGGTCCGCCCAGGGCCCGGCCGTGGCGGCGGGGGCCGGCGGCCGGGCGAGTGCCGGATTCAGAAGAGGAAGTACCGCTGTGCCAAGGGGACTTCGGTGACGTAGGAGCGCGGCACCGTGGCACCGTTGATTTCGGTGCGGGCGTCGCTGGTGGTCGCACCGCCGATGGTGACCTCGAAGCTGTTGTGGTCGACTTCCAGGCTGTTGGGAACGGTGTCGTTCAGTCTCATGTCGCCCTTCGTGACGTTCCGAGTGCTGGTGATGTCCACGAAGTCCTTGTCGAGACCGAGCCCCGGGTTGCTGCTGGTGCCGTCTCCGTTCAGGTTGTCCGCCACGCCGGGAGCCACGAAGTTCACCGAGTTACGACCCGGGGAGCGGCCGGTGGAGCCCCAGACCGCCCGGGGCAGGTAGGGCTGCGGCGTGGTGATCGACGCGTTGGCGTCACCGACCTGTGCGTAGGCGAGCTGGCCGCCCTTGAGGAGCATGTGCGGTTTGACGCCGAAGAACTTCGGCTCCCACAGCACCAGGTCGGCGAGCTTGCCGGTCTCCACGGATCCGGTGTGACGGTCGATGCCGTGGGTGATCGCGGGATTGATCGTGTACTTGGCGACGTAGCGGCGTGCGCGGAAGTTGTCGTTGGGCTGGAGTTGCTGGTCGTTGAAGGAGTGGCCTGTGTCGTCGGTGATGGTGCGGACCTTCGCGGCTTCGAGGTCTTCCTTCAGGGGGCCGTAGCGGCACTTCATGACGTGGGCGGTCTGCCAGGTACGCATGATCATCTCGCCGATGCGGCCCATCGCCTGGGCGTCGGAGGACATCATCGAGATGGCGCCCAT
The DNA here is from genome assembly GCF_036226605.1 of Streptomyces sp. NBC_00704. Classification (NCBI taxonomy): domain Bacteria; kingdom Bacillati; phylum Actinomycetota; class Actinomycetes; order Kitasatosporales; family Streptomycetaceae; genus Streptomyces; species Streptomyces sp. NBC_00704. Next base: position 7,838,916 of record NZ_CP109000.1, on the reverse strand, counting down.
GTCGTGCAGGAGGTCCTCCGCGGCCATGGTGGACGGGCGGATCCGGGAGTCGGCGAAGGCCATGTCCGCCGGGATCTCCGGGTTGAGGTGATGGCACACGATCATCATGTCGACGTGCTCTTTGACCGTGTTCACCGTCAGCGGGCGGGTCGGGTTGGTCGAGGCCGGCAGGACGTTGGGGTCCTTGACCAGCTCGATCATGTCGGGCGCGTGACCGCCGCCGGCGCCCTCCACGTGGAAGATGTGGAGGGAACGCGCCTTCTTCGCCGTGAACTTCCCGTCGGCGTCCCTGGCGTCGCCGGTGAAGGCCGCACGCGTGCTCTCCAGGAAGCCCGACTCGTTCAGTGAGTCGGCATGCAGGGCGAGTTGGACACCGCGCTCTTCACAGACGTCCAGGGCCCGGTCGATCACCGCAGGGGTGGCGCCCCAGTCCTCGTGGACCTTGAAGCCGCAGACACCGGCGTCCACCTGCGCGTTGAGCTCGTGCTTGTTCATCGTGCTGCCCTTGCCGAGCAGGCCGATGTTGACCGGGAACCCGTCCAGCGCCTCGAAGAGGCGCCTGATATGCCACGCGCCCGGGGTCACGGTGGTGGCCGTACTGCCCTCGGCCGGGCCGGTGCCGCCGCCGATCAGGGTGGTCACGCCCGAGGCCAGCGCCTCACGGATCTCCTCGGGGCAGATGAAGTGAACATGGGTGTCCACACCGCCCGCGGTGAGGATCCGCCCGTTGCCGGAGATGACCTCGGTGCTCGGACCGACCACGAAACTCACCGGCGTCACCGCAACCGGCACCGCGTTGCCAGCCGTCGTCCGGTCCGGCGTCTCGAACCTGTTGCTCGGGATCGGATCCATCGTCTCCGGGTTGTACGCCTTGCCGATGGCCGCGATCCTGCCGTCGCGGACGCCGATGTCGGCCTTGACCACGCCCCACCAGTCGAGGATCAGCGCGCCGGTGACGACGGTGTCCACCGGCCTGTGTCCCGTGGCGTCGCCTTTGCTGTTTCTGCCGTCCCTGGCAAGGTGCGACATCCCCATCGACTCGCGGACCACCTTGCCGCCGCCGAAGATCATCTCATTGCCGCTGTACGACGGACCGCCGCTCCAGTCCGCCTCGATCTCCAGCGTCAGGTCGGTGTCGGCGAGGCGGACCCGGTCCCGCGTGGTCGGCCCGTACAAGGCGGTGTACTCCGCCCGCGTCAGCTCATTGCCCGGCTTCGGCCCGCCCTTCCCACACTCCGGCACCTGGCCGCGGCCTTGTTCCTGCGGATGGCTCATCGGACGGTCCCCTCGCGCAGTCCCTGGATTTTGGCGAGATCACCGGTGGCACTGCCGCCAGCGGTGACCTCGCCCTGGATCTGCACCAGTTCCACGCAGCACTCGTCGCCCGGTTCGAAACGCACGGACGTGCCCGCGGCGATGTTGAGCCGCCGGCCCCTCGCCGCGTCACAGTTCCACAGACTGCGGTCCCGGGGGACGACCTGACCGGCGGGGACCTCGACACTGACGACCTTCAGCCCCGGGTTGACCTCGGCGAAGTGGTAGTGGGAGCCGACCTGGACGGGACGGTCCGACTCGTTCCTCACCCTGATCTTCGTCTTGCCCGGCCCCGGCAAAGTGGTCGCCTCCGTCTGGAGACTGACGCCCTGCGTGTCCCCGTCGAGGTGCACGTTGAAGCGGATCGCGTCGTACCGGCGGGCCATCTCCTCGTCCTCGTCGCAGCCCGGGGACGCGTCGCCTCTGTCGCCGCAGTCGACCGGCCCCTGCGACGTGCGGGGCGGCCGGGGGTGCTCCACCTTGCCCGGACAGACGCCGGACCCCTCTGCCGCGGCCTCCGGGATGGGGTCGTGGATGGTGACCAGCTTCGTACCGTCCGGGAACGTCGCCTCCACCTGAACGTTCCTGATCATCTCCGGGACGCCGTCCATCACCTCAGCCCGGCTGATCAGATGCCGGCCCGAGTCCATGACGTCGCTGACCGTCTTCCCGGCACGCGCCTGCTCGAAGACGTGCACCGTCAACAGCGCCATCGCCTCTGGATAGTTCAAAAGCAGCCCCAAATCGCGGCGCCGCTGCGCCACATCGGCAGCCACATGGATCAGCAGCCGCTCCTGCTCATGCGGAGTCAAATGCACGAGGACTCGTTTCTCTCGTTCGGATCGTGCGCGCGTCCGGACACAGCCCGCTCACGCACAACCTCCCCGGACGGCACGGGCGCTCTACGAGCATCAGCGGGCAAAGGGGCGGCGAAACGATTAACCGGCGGCTGCTCCACACCATCTGGTGAATTCACAGAGCACGCCGTTTTGCCCCCACGAGAAGGGAAAGGCCCCGGCGGAGCCGCGTCAGCGTCCACGGGACGGACACCGGCAAGAAGCCTGGCCGAGAAGCGTCATCACATGACTGGGCAGGACAAAAGGCGCCTTGAGGCTGCGCTTTCACGCGGGAGTGGGGTGTGCGGTGAGCCAGTCCTGGAGTTCGCGGTGCCGGAACTGGTAGGCCACGCCGGAGATCCGCAGATGTCCTGCCTCGTAAGCCCAGTTCAGGAAAGTGCCGAGGCGCCAGGGCAATCCGCCCCGGATACAGAGCAGGAAGACCAGGTAGCGGCGGCCGGCCCCAGCGAGCCAATACAGCCCGAACGCGAGCCCGTTTGCTGGCCCGCCTCCCGGCCGGTCGGCGGGCCCGAGCCCGACCGCGATCCCGCCAGCGAGCCCGAACGCGAGACCGCCAACCGGCCCGACCACGCGCGTCGCCACGAGCTCTGGCGAGAGGTCCCCGAAAGGGCCGCCGCCAAAAGCCCTTCAGCATGAATCGTGCCGGTTCAATGGCTCCGCCTGCCTGACCGGCGCTACGAGTTCGCCGGGCGGCTCCTGGCCCGTTCCGTGGAGGAATACTGCGGCAGCCGGCGCGGCGGTGCGGGGAGTGCTGCACCGCAAGGCCGCAGAGCTCGGCGCGCAGTTGGGCGAGCCGGACGGCACAGACCCTGTTCGGTCTGCTGGAAGAGTACGGGTTCGGTTGGGTCCTGCCGCCTGATCATCACTGCCGACAGGACCGGACCTCCCCGACGTCAGCGGCGCGTGCTGCCCCTGACTGCGGGGATGCGACCAGCCCCGCCGCGCTGGTGCAGTTCGATGGCCAGCGGTGTGGCGGTGAACATCGACGAATAGGTGCCCACCACGAGGCCGATGAGGAGGGCGAGAGCGAAGTCGGTCAGGGTGTCACCGCCGAGGACGGCGAGTGCGGTGAGGATGAAGACGGCGCCCATGCCGGTGTTGACGGTGCGGGGCAGGGTCTGCAGGAGTGCCTGGTTGGCGACGCGGGCGAAGGGCGCCTTGCGGTCACGCCGGCCCAGTTCCCTGATCCGGTCGAAGACGACGACGGAGTCGTTGACGGAGTAGCCGATGACGGTCAGCAGCGCGGCCAGGAAGACCCCGTCGACGGGCTTGCCGAGCCAGGCGAAGATGCCGACGAGGATCACGACGTCATGGGCGAGGGCGGCGACAGCGGAGGTGCCCAGCAGCCAGCGGAAGCGTGCCGCGAGATAGATGAGCTGGGCGCCGAGGGCGACGACGAGGGCGATGAGAGCGCCGTGGCGCAGTTCTTTGCCGAGGCTGGGCCCGATGGCTTCGTCGCGTATTTTGTCGGCTCGTGGCGCCAGGTCGGTGACGGTGTCGGTGATGGCCGCCGCTTGGGTGTTGCTCAGGTGCTGGGTGCGGACGGTGAGCTGGTTGTCGCCCGAGGTCTGGACGACGGCCCGGGGGAACCCGGCGTCGGCGAGCGCGCTGCGGGCCCGGTCGGCGTCGACGGGGGTCGTCGTGGTGTATTCGATGAGGCGGCCACCGGTGAATTCGACGCCGAAGTCGAGGCCGCGCACGGCGATCCCGGCGGCGGCCAGGACGAGGGCGGCGGCCGAGGTGGCCAGCCATCGGCGCGGGTGGCGCAGAAGGTTCGGTCTGCTGCGGCTGAGGCGGTCGCGGACGGTGCCGGTGTGGGCGATGCCGGTGAGGTGGGGGCGGCGGCGCAAGGCGGGGCGGGCGACCGCGTAGTCGGCCAGGGCACGGGTGATGACCAGGGCGCTGACCATGGAGGCGAGGACGCCGATGCCCAGCGTGACGCCGAACCCGCGCACGGGCCCGGAGGCGAGGAAGAACAGCAGGCCGGCGCCGATCAAGGTGGTGATGTTGGAGTCGGCGATCGCGCTGAATGCCCGGCGGAATCCGGCGGTCAGGGACGACCGCGGGGTGGGGCGGTGGCGGGAGGCGTACTCCTCGCGTGCGCGTTCGAAGACGAGCACGTTGGCGTCGACCGCCATGCCGATGGCCAGCACGAAACCGGCGAGGCCCGGCAGGGTGAGGGTGGCGCCGAGGGCGGCGAGGGCGGCGTAGGAGATGAGGCCGTAGCAGGCCAGGGCCGCGGTCGCCAGAGCGCCCAGGATCCGGTAGACGGCGATGATGAACAACGACGTCAAAGCCGTGCCGACGACAGCGGCCCAGGCGCTGGCCGTAATGGCCTGCGCGCCCAGGGTGGGGCCGACGGTGCGCTGTTCGACGGTGTCGACCGGCACCGGCAGGGCGCCGCCGTTGATGAGCAGGGCCAGTTCCTTGGCCTCGCTGTCGTCGAAGGTTCCCGTGATCTGGGTGGAGCCGCCGCTGATGCCGGAACGACAGGCGACGGACGGGTCGACCTGCGGCGAAGAGATGATCTTGTCGTCCAGGACGATGGCGACCCGGCGGGCCGGATCCCCGGGCGCGTGGCAGGCGGCCTCGCCGGTCAGGCGGGCCCACCCCTTTTCGCCCGATCCCCTGAAGTCGACGGTGACGTGCCATCCGGCGGCGCCCTGCTGGTCGAAGCGGGCGGCTGCCTTCTCGACGTCCTTGCCGGTCAGTGAAGCTGCTTGAAGGCGAAGGTACTGGCCGGATTCGTCGGCCACCACCTGCTCGCGCGGCCGTTTGTGAAGTGGATCCGATACGTCGTCGGCGCCGGCTGCCGTGCCGAGGACCTGGTGGAAGGTGAGCTGAGCGGTGCGGCCGAGCACCTCGGCCGCCTTGCGGGGATCCTGCAGGCCGGGCAGCTCGACGACGATCCGGTCGCTGCCGGAGCGGGCGATGGTGGGTTCGGCGACACCGAGCGCGTCGATACGGCCGCGCAGCACCTCCACCGTGCGGTCCGTGGCCTCGCCGTCGGCGTCGGCGGCGGGGCGGGTTTCCAGCACGATCTGGGTGCCGCCCCGCAGATCGAGTCCGAGGTGGACGGGCACGGTGAGGGCGACGTACAGGGACAGGGCGACCGCAGCGAGGGCGATCAGCCCTCTGATGTGCGGGGATCGGTTCACAGCGGGCCTCCGGCAGGCACACCGCGGCCAGGACAGTGGCCGCGGCCGAGAAGGGAGAAGAGGTGAAGGTTCAGATGCCGGAGAGCGCAGGTGGTGCCCTCACCCCGTATCGGTGTGCCGGTTGCTCCGATGCGGGCGGGCCTATCGCCGGGGGCGGGGGCAGTGCGAGCCGGAACGGGTTGGCCCCCGTGCCTGGCAACGCAGCCGGGGTGGAGACCGGCGGAGCATGACGCTGGCCGGCGCCGTCCCGATGGCTTCGAACGGAGACGGTGAAGACGGCAGGGTCCGCTCTGTCTGCGTACAGCTCGCTGTGCGCCGGGGCGGCCTCGGCGGCGGCCACCGCGCCCTTCGATAGGCGGGGGTGCTGGCTGCCCAGGGCAGACGATCCGAGCAGGGTGGCGAGAACGGCGAGCAGGATGGTCCACACCGCGACCGAGCCACATCCACCCGTGCGCGCGACGGTGTGCGTGAAGCGGGCCATCCCCACTCCCTTCCGATTGGTGGCGGCCCGCCGACAGCGGTCCGCAGCCTCAAGGCCCCGACCGGGGAGCGGGCAGCCGGAGCCCTCAGGAGTCGGCGGGGTCAGGCTTGGATGAGGCCGGCGCGGATGGCGTAGCGGGTGAGTTCCAGTCGGTCACGCAGGCCGAGCTTGTGCAGCAGGTTCTCCCGGTGCCGGTGGACGGTCTTGATGCTGATGACGAGCATCTCGGCGATCTCCTTGGACGAGTGCCCCTCCGCCACGAGTTTGAGGACCTCCTCCTCGCGCGGGGTCAGCACCTGATCGGGCGGCTCCTCGCCGTGGCGGACCCGGTCGAGGTAGTTGCGGATGAGCGCGGTGACCGCCCCCGGATAGAGGAAGGGCTCGTCGCGCATCGCGGCGCGGCATGCGGCCACCAGGTCGCGGTCGGCCACGGACTTGAGCACATATCCGCTGGCGCCGGCCTTCAGCGCCTGGAAGAAATACTGCTCGTTGTCGTGCATCGTCAGCATCAGCACCCGCACGCCGGGCTTGAGCGCGAGAAGTTCCCGGGTGGCCTGCAGACCGGTCATCCGGGGCATGGCGATGTCCATCACCGCGAGATCGACCTCCTGGGTGCGGGCCAGTTCGATGGCCTGCGCGCCGTCCCCGGCCTCGGCGACGACCTCCAGATCCGGCTCCCGGTCGAGGATGAGCCGCACCCCGCGGCGTACCAGCGCGTGATCGTCGGCGAGGAGGATACGGATGACGGATGTGTGCGGCGTGGTCATGGCTGCTTCCTGAGGGGCGCGGTGAGTCGGACCGTCGTACCGGCCTGCGGCTGGGAGGTGACATCCAGAGTGGCCCCGATCAGCAGGGCACGCTCGCGCATTCCGCGCATTCCCGCTCCTTCGCGGGCCGCCCCGGTGCCGCGGCCGTCGTCGACGACGGCCAGCTCGACCGCCTCGCCGGTGTGGCGCAGGCTCACCTCCACCTGGCCGGCCTCGGCGTGACGGGCCGCGTTGGTCAGGGCCTCCTGGGCGACGCGGTACAGCACCAGCTCTGTCTGAGGGTCCAGCGCGGGCAGGCCGATCTCGAAACGACGCACCACCCGCAGCCCTACGTGGGTGGCGAACTCGCCGGTCAGCGAGGTCAGCGCGCTGACCAGACCGAGGTCCTCGAGTACGCCCGGCCGGAGCCGACGCACCAGGCGCCGTACCTCGTCCAGGCTGCCCCGGGTGATCTCCTGTACTTGCCGCAGGTCACCGCGCAGAGGCTCGTCCGCGTCGTCGGCGGCCCGCTCCAGCGACAGCAGAATCGCGGTCATGCTCTGGCCCACCTCGTCGTGCAGTTCCTGGGCGATGCGGCGCCGCTCGGCTTCCTGCGCGAACAGGGCGCGGGCGCTGCTGGACGCCCGTTCGTGTTCGAGGCGCTCGAGCATGGCGTTGAAGGTGCGGATCAGTTCGGCGGTCTCACCGCCTCCCCCTTCCGGCAGTCGTTGCCCGGGGCGCAGCAGATCGACGGTGGCCATCAGCCGGGTGAGCCGGCCGAGCGGAGCCAGTCCGATCCGTAGCAGGGCCGCGTTGGCGACCAGCATGACGACCAGGCCGGACACGAGGATGATCGCCTCCGTCAGGACCACCGGCACGGAGACGGTCACCGGTGCCCACAGCAGCAGCGCGGTGGCGCTTCCCAGTACCACCGCGTTGAGCGCGAAGATCCGCCAGAACAGGGACACCGACTGACACCTTTCTCCGTGTGACACGGCACTGTCTCCACTGTCGGTCACCGCGCACCCCGAGCGTGAGCTGCGTCCAGCCGGTACTGACCGGTCCGCTGTCCATGCTGCCCGCTGCCGGCCGACGCGGCCATGGGCTCCAATGCCCATTTCCCGCGCCCGGCCTGCCCACGCCGCGATGGGCCACGGGCCATCCCACAGATGGGTATCGCGCCCGATGGGCTTTGCGCCGCGTCGCGGCCACGGTAGAGGCAGGAACCAGCCCCCTGACTCTCCCCCCTCCTGGCCCCAACGGCTGCCCGCCCGGCCCATCCCACCTCACGTGGAAAGAAGGAATCGCCATGTCACTCGATACGCCCCAGACCGAAGCCGGCTCCGAACGGCTGACGGCGCACGAGGCCCTGCAGCGCCTCGAACACGAACGGGCCTCCCGACTCACTCAGCTGCGGGCCATCGGCGAGGCTCGAGCTGACGCGGACGAACAGGTGATGCCCACGCAGAAGGAAACCATCCAGCGTGTCCTCGCCGAGGTCGAGGCCGCCTTCGCCCGCGTCCAAGACGGCAGCTACGGCATCTGCCGCCACTGCACCAGGCCGATTCCGGTCGAACGCCTGGAAATCCTGCCCTACACCCCGTTCTGTGTCCCCTGCCAGCGCAACGCCGTCTGACAACCACCCGTCCGACCTCCCTCTCCCGCCCTGCCCAGGGGGTGACTTGGTGAACCACCAGATCATCGACGACCGCAACACCGACCTGTCGACTGAGGACTTCGCCGCACTGCGCGAGAACCTGCACGAACAGCGCCTGTTCCGCCAGGAACAGCTGCACCAGCTCTCCACCGCCGCCACGTCCCGCGCCGACGCGTTCCGCGACCGGCAAGCCGCCTCCCAGATCGAGGTCCGCGTCACACTCGCCGCCTCCGCACGCATGGTCCTGGCCGACGTCGAAGCGGCGCTCACACGGATGGACCAGGGCCGTTACGGCACCTGCCGCCTGTGCCGCAGCCCCATCGCCCGCGAGCGGCTGATGATCGTGCCGCAGGCCCGCTACTGCGCCCCCTGCCAACAGGTCAGAGAGGCCGACCGATGACCACCGCCCCCAGCCCTCGTCCCACGACCGCCCGGCACCGTCCGTGGCCCTGGTGCCGACAGTGCACGGGCATCGCCCTCGATCTCGGCAGCGCCCGAACCCGCGCCTGGATGTCCGGACGGCGCATGATCCTCGACGTGCCCACGGTGACCGTCCCGGGCACCGGTGCCGTGTATCCCGTCCAGCGCGGGGCGATCGTCGACACTCCCGGAACGGCGCGGATGCTCGACCGTCTGCTCGGCCACCGTCTGCCCCGCTTCGGCCGCCCGCTGCTCATCCTGACCACGCCCGTCCTGGGCGGAATCACCTACCGGGCCGAAGCCCGCACCGCAGTGGACGTCCTGCATCCGGGCACCGTGCTGACCGTCCCCACCGCCCGTGCGGTGGCGGTGGCAGCGGACGCCGACCTGGCCCGTCCTCTGCTCGTCGTCGACATCGGCGCCCACCTCACTGAGGTCACGCTCCTCACCGACGGCGCGGTGACCGACGCCCGCCACACCGCCCTGGGCACCAGCGACCTGGACAGCCTCACCCCGCCCGCGCAGATCGCCGACGCGGTCGTCGCCATGGTGACCGCCATGACCAACCAGGACCGCACCTCCCAGACACGCGATGCCCTCCAGCGGGGTGCACTCCTCGCCGGCGGGGGCGCGCTACGACCCGATATCACGTACCCCCTCAGCCGCCGGCTCCGCGCCCCCGCCCTGTCCCTCCCCTCTCCCCACACCGCCGCAGTCCGCGGCGCCGCGAAACTCCTCCAAGCCGCCCACGCCCACCCTTCCACCACCACGCAGCACCACTGACCCACCACCTCGGCAAGCGCCCGGCCAGGTGCCACGTTCATGCGGAAGGAGACACCGTGGCCCGCGTCAATCCCCCGGCAAACCCTCCCGACGAACTCCCGCACACGCTGCTGTGGCGGTGGCGGCGCAATCCCCTGCGCCGTCGCACCGATCTTGCAGAGGGGTTGATCGCCGTCGGCCTGTTCCTGGCTGTGCTGGCCGCCACCCCCGCCGCCATGTTCCTCATCGGCGACACCGCCTACCGCCATCACAAGGAGACCGCCCGGCACCAGGCCGCCACCCGGCACCACACCACCGCCGTACTGGTCCACGATGCCCCCCGCCATCCAGAGCCGGGATCGTACGAGGCGAAGAAGACCCTGTACCCGGCCACCGTTCGCTTCACCGACCCCCACGGCCACACCCGCACTGCGAAGACCGACGTCGAACCCGCCCTGGCCGCCGGCAGCACCGTCCACGTATGGGTGAACGACGAAGGAAAGATCACCGATCCGCCCTTGACCACGGAACAGGTCCGCAACCGCACCATGCTCTATGCCGTTCTCGCCGCCCTGGCCGTCCCGCTCCTCGGCGCTGCCGCCTACAGCTACGCCAACCGCAGGCTGGAGCAGCACAACGTCGCCCAGTGGGACGCGGCCTGGGCCGATGTCGCCCCTCGGTGGACTACGTCTCGCTGATCCGCTGATCCGCTGACCCACTGACCCACTGATCCGCCACCACGGTCCCCGTCAGCGGGTGCGAATCCCATCGGCAGTCGCGCGCGGTCGCCATCAGCCTGTTTTCACCGCCCCAGGGAATCGACCAACGGTCGCGCTCAACCTCCTCAGGCTCAAGGCAATGGTCACGGTTCACGACGCGAGTCACCGACCGATCACCCCATGTCAGATCTCAAGCACGGTCTCGGAGATGGCACGACAACCGGTTTCTCCCGGCTTGGTGCCGCGCCCGATCGGCCTCGGCGAACCCCACGCTGAACTGCCTGAATAACCCCAGCCGGAATATCCCGATCTTGTGGAAGTGCGGACAGCTACCCTGTCGCGCATGGGGATACGACAGCGAACGTGGCGGAACGTGGACGGCGAGCGTATCGAGGGCACGTGGCGGCACGCCTTCATCCGCAACGGCGGGACCTACTTCCTCACCGACCTGCTGATCTACGCCGACGGAATGGTCGACTGCTGGGGTCTGGAGACCCTGGAGGGCTTCGCCGGCAAGCTCGCCTCCGGATGGGTCGCCACCGACCTGCCCGAAGGCGCCTGGGCATCTGCTCACCACCTCGCCTCGTGGAAGTTCACCGAGCCGAACAGCCAGCTGACGCCTGAGATGCTGCTCGGCGAGGTCCGCGACGAGATCTACCGGCTCAACGGCCGTCCGGACTCCACCGGCCGCTGCCTCGCCGCCGTCGATGCCTTCCGAGAACAGCCGACCGAGGCCAACCGGACCACCGTTCGTGAAGCTTACGAAGCCATCCCGGAACACCTGCGGAGATACGCCCTGGGCGACATGGACCGCAAGGACTTCCCCCTCCAGGTGATCGCGACCGGCCCCGGGAACCAGATCGAGCTGTGGAACGGAAACACCGTCGATGTCACCGACGAGATGCACTCCTCCGCCTTGGACTACTTCGCGCAGCGCGAGCACTCGCGGAAGCAGTACGAGACGAAGACACCCGCCGACGGTCCGACTGAACCAGTCGAGAGCAGCGTCCATCTCAACCAGGCGGTCTTCCCGCGCGGCTGGCCCGAGAACCCGGGCACCCTCGTACTGCGCAATGAGTTCCCCGCGCCAATCGTCCTGGGCAACCGAACCTATCCCACCGTTGCGCATGCCTACTGGGCGCTGGCGGTCGCCGACGAAGAACGACAGGCTGAGATCCTTGGCGCGGAAACACCGTATGACGCGCAGAAACTCGCTGAGAATTCCACCGTGCGCAACGACTGGCCCCAGGTTCGAGTCGCCGTCATGACACGCTTGCTGCGCGCGAAGTTCGAGCAACATCCCGAGTTCGCCGAGACGCTGATGGCCACAGGCACCACCCGACTGATTTACACCGAGCTCGGATCGACCTTTTGGGGTCAACACGGGCTCGAAGGACGGAACTGGATGGGCCGACTGCTGGAGCTTTCCCGCTCAGAACTCGTCGCCGCCAAGCTGAACGTCCTGCAATGATCGACCGGATCAGCCAGGCGCAGATCGGACGGCGGAGATCTCCACCCTCTCCCGGCCGGGACGGTGGTCGAGCCGCGGACGCCGGCAGCGCCGCCACCGACACGAGGACGCCGGCGGCGAGCGCGGCGCCGGCCAGACGGTGGGCGGTGACAGAAGCAGAAGCGGGAAGTCCCCAGATGGTGCGGGCACCCTCCCCCGCCAGTGTTCAGGGCCGTCGGGATGCCGGTGTGGTGTGCGGGCGGCGGCCGGACTGACCGCGCACACACACTCTGTCCGCCGCCCGCCGCGCATCGAGGGAAAAAGGGCTTGTGTCACGTGTTGCACGAGTCTTGGCGACTCTCACCTGTAACAGCCATGTCTTTGGTGGATGCGCGAGGTTGATGGCTTGATGCCCCAATACCCCTTGAGGGGCCGCGGCTTCGCGCCTGTCCGCCACGGCACGCCACCCCACCATGCGACAAGCCGTCACCCGAAAGCGGGTAACAGCCACCCACCCGCCGCCCGACCGGGCGGCCGCCCGCGCTGCGCCTGACGTGTTGGACAGTCACACCCCCTGGGCGACCGACTCCATCTCCTCGGCGGATGCCGGTACGGCCGGGCTGGTGCACCCGCTCGCGCCACGTCTGTCCTGTCGGTCATGAGCCCCCGCCTGCCCCCGCCAGGCCGAACGGCCACCCTGCGCCTCTGACCCTTCGGCACCGTCCTGGTCCTGGGACGACGCCCCCACGGCGAACCGCGCCAGAACTGCAGGCTTTGCGCTCAGCGACGGATTCAGGGCTGTCCTGGGCGCAGGTGATGCCGCATTGGACGGTGATCTGGATCACGACTGCTGGACCTCAACCCTGCTTGAGGAAGCAGGCTGTTGCACACAGCAGGGCGGTCGCAGAGGCGGTCCTGCAACTCACTCACCAGTTGATCCGCCGACGAAGTCTCCGCGGGTTGTGCGACCGTCCCGGTCGCCCGGCCGCGGACACTGAGCTCAGGAGAACCGTCATGGCCACGCTGTTGCACATCGACACCTCTCTCAACCGCGAGAACTCGCACTCTCGCGCTGTGACCGCCGCGTTCCGCGCGGCATGGGAGAACGAGCACCGGCAGAGCACGGTGATCTACCGTGACCTCGACGCCGAACCGATACCCCATCTGCAGGCAGCCGCCTACTACGCCGGCTACACCCCAGTCACGGATCAGTCCCCCGAGGAACAGGCCGCCTTTGCTCTGCGCGCCAGGCTGATCGAAGAGGCCGAGGCCGCGGACGCGATCTTGCTCGGTGCCCCGATGTACAACTACTCGATCCCCTCGACGCTGAAGGCCTGGCTCGACCACGTTTTCGCCGTAGGCCGCACCGCGATGACCGAGAAGCCCTCGCTCGCAGGCAAGCCTGTCGTCGTCGTGACCAGCCGTGGCGGGTCGTACCAGCAGGGCACACCCCAGCATGGCAACGACTATGTGCAGAGCTATCTGCGGCAGGCCCTCGGCACCGGTCTCGGCCTGGACGTCACCTTCATCGTCCCCGAGCTGACCCTCGCCCCGACCGTCCCCGCAATGGCCGACCTGGTTCCGCTCTTCGAGGCCTCCCGCGCTGAGGCCCTCACGGCCGCCCAGTCCCGTGCCAAGGAATTGCTGATGCGTCTGGCCGCATAGCACCACCGCCTCCTGAGGAGGGGATGTGCAGTTCCCGCAGTACGGGCTCGACCCCCAGGTGCGGGTGCTCGTCGAGGAGCACTCTCACCTGGGCCGGGTCGGGTCGAGCTGCGCGGCGAAAAAAGCCGAGGCCGTCCGCAGGACCTCGTTCGCCCGGCGCAGGTCCCGCACTTCGCGCCGCAGCTGAGCGAGCTCGTTCTACTCTTCGGTGGTGAGCAGGTCGTCCCGCTCGCCGGCGTCGGTCTCGGCCTCGGCCTGCCGGATCCAGTTCCGCAGGGCTTCGTGATGCACGCCGTTCCTCGGCCATGCGGCGGATCATGGGCTTCGGCTCGGCTGTCCGGTACATCCGCACCGCACGCCAGCGGGTACTTCCTCGTGGCAGGCATCGTCCGGGCTCCGCTCACAAGACCTACGGCAGTCCCGGGAACGAGGCCCCAGGGAGACTGGATCGCTGAGCACCGCGGGCGCCTGGAACAGGTCCGGCCGGCCTGGCCCCGCGAAGTCATCGAGACGGCCCCGGGAGCTTACGAGTGGAGCCCCAACCTGATCCAGGAGTACGGGCAGGAGCTCGGCGGTCCGAGGTACGTACGGGCGCCTCCACGCCGTCACCCTCACATTCAAGCGTGCCGAGAGCCACTCCAAATGCGGAGCCCCACGGCCTCATCAGCTGGAGAGTGTCCCTCGCATGCCCCATGTGGCGGGGAAGAACGAGCAACCTTCCGGTCGGGTGATCTTCCGGCCGTATGCGCATGAGGACAGGGCCTCCTGGTAGCTCGGGGGTGCGACCCCATTCCGAGCGGTTCCCGGAGGCCCTGCCCTCCTTGGTCGTGCTGTGCGCGGCCTGTGATCATCCGCAGGAAGGATGTAAGGCGCATCCATGATCGATGACGATGACCGGACGAAGTCCGCACACGAGGAAGGGAACACCCTTTGCGCATCCTCCGAATCGTCGGAACCGTCGTGGGCACCACGCTTCTGCTGACCGCCACGGCACCGGTCGCACAGGCGGACGCCAGACCGACCACGAAGGCGTCCGAATCACCCTTAAGCGGCGGGACATTGGACCCCGAGGCGCTCGGCGCCGGCCTCCGCGCCGCCCATGACGCGGGCATGTACGGCGTCTACTCCTCCGTACGAGACGGCGCCCAGCGGTGGACCGGCGCGGCCGGCGTCGCAGACATGGACACCCGGCGCCCGGCCCGGCCGGGCATGCTCCACCGAGTGGGCAGCGTCAGCAAGGCCTTCACCTCCGTCGCCCTCCTCCAGCAAGTGGAACAGGACCACGTCCGACTCGACGCGCCCATCGGCGACTACCTCCCCGACCTGGTCCCGGGCGAGCGTGGCCGTGAGATCACCGTCCGCATGCTCTTGAACCACACGAGCGGCATCGGCGACTACGTTATCGGCGCCTTCCCCTCCCTCGCCCACGGCTCGACTTCCAGCCTCGACGAGGAGCGGTTCCGCTCCATACGCCCGGAGCAACTGGTCCGCCTCGGGCTGGCGGCCACGACCACCGGTGAGCCCGGCGAAAAGTGGTCGTACTCCAACACCAACTACGTCATCGCCGGGCTGCTCCTGGAGAAGGTCACCGGCCAGGACGCCGAGGCATATATCACCCGCCACGTCATTGCCCGGGCCGGACTGCACCACACGTCGTTCCCGCGCTCCCCCTACATCCAGGGCCCACACCCCCGTATGTACGAGTCGTTCTACGGGCTCATCGACCCGCCGCGCGACTACAGCGACTACGACATGTCCTGGGCGTACACCGCCGGTGCGATCGTCTCCACCACCGACGACCTCAACCGCTTCTACCGCTCCCTGCTCGGCGGCAAGCTGATCGGCCCGGCCGCGTTGCAGGAGATGCAGCGAACGGTCCCAGCCGGCGCCATGGACTACGGCCTGGGGATCTACACCATCGACATCCCCGGCTGCGGCCGTTTCTGGGGACACGACGGTGCCGTCTTCGGCGCCGGCACCATCGCCCTCTCCAGCCCTGACGGCAAACACCAGGTCGCCATGGGCTGGAACCTCATGAAGTACCAACGTCTCACCTCCGACGGCTCCGGCTTCGAACCGAGCCCGATCGACGACGCCCTTAACGAGCAGGTCGTCCGCGCACTGTGCCCGGCGGGCACGTGGTCCCCGGCACCCGGCTACCGCTCGGTGACGGAGCCGGCCCGGACGATACTGCCCGGCGTGGACCTGGCGCCCACGGCGTGGGCTACGGCCCTGCGCTGAGACGAGGCACCTGACCCGCTGCACGCCGAGGTCACTGTCCAGCGCCACCGCACCAGCCCGCTGGCTGCCGCAGTTGCCGGGCTGCGGCTGCGGCTGCGGCTGCGGCTGCGGCTGCGGCTGCCAGAGCCTGGGCCGAGACATGCGGAGCGTCGAGGCGGGTCCGGCCGATCATCCGGCGGTCGGGCCCGCTTCACGCGAACCGTTGCCTGGCGGTCCGGATACCGTCCGGCTCAACCCTTCGCGATGTCGTTCACGACGATCACTACCTGGACAGGCCAGCTCCTTGGTTCAGAGAACCGATGCCTTTACGGTGAGCGTCGGAGCGGCCACTTTCGGCCAACGTGGAAATCTGGACGCGTTGGACACTGAACAGCGTCTCTGACGCGCGACCGTTTCTGGGGGGAAGACGGATGCTCGACAACCTGAAACGGCTGCACGCTCTGGTCGGGTCCCCATCGCCGGCGACTCTCGCCCGGCCCGCTCAGACCGAAGGATCAGCGACGTCGAGATCCACCTTCGGCAACCTGCTGAACGGCAGGCCCACGCGGCTCGAAACGGTAGAGGCGTTCGTCCAGGCCCGTACCCGGCATGCCCGCACCCGCCGTCCCTCCATCACCCCCGACCCCATGGCGGACCGTCGTTGAATGCCAGACACTGGCTGGCATCAAGCGCGCCGTGGGTCGGGCCGGGCGCAGTGGACACAGGTGGTCGCTGCCGGACGGATCTCGAGGCGTTCGGGCGGGATCGTGTCGCCACAGACTTCGCACTGCCCGTACTCGCCCCGTTCGAGTCGTTCCACTGCCCGGTCCAGTTCTTCCAGGTGCTGGCGCGCCTGCCCTATCAGGGCGACCACGTGAGCTCGCTCGAAGGCGGTGGTGCCACCTTCGGGGTCGTGCTCGTCGTCTACCGCGACCAAGGCGTTCGACGCGACAATCCCGTCGAAGTCGCGGCTCAGTGCAGCCGCCCGAGCCAGGGTGTCCGCGCGGTCGGCCGCGAGGCGGGCGCGGGCGGTCGAGAAGGAGGACGAGCCGGACTCGTCATGGCCCTGCTGGGATACGTGGCCCATGCTGCGACAACGCTGATTCATGATTCCCGATTCCCCCTCCGCACCGCGCTGCTCTTCACCTTCGGGAGGTGGCCCTGGGGGCGTCGCTTCCTGTTGCAGGAACTGCTCCCTCAGCAGGAGCTGTGGGCGCTGGCGACTCCCCGTCGCCGCCACCGCCTGCCCGGCGTGGCATGGCGTGGCCGCATCTCCCCCAGTGTCATGGTGATCACCGTAGTGGGAGACGGGAGCGTGGGACGGGGCTGGGGACGGCCGCCTGGTGAGGTCTGTTCGTCGGGGAAGAGCCGCCGCGCCATCTCGATCACGAAGGCTGAGGGCCTGAACGCGACGGGCGGCGGAGCACCCGGGAGAGCGCTTCCGCCGGTCCGTTGCCGGCAGATGGCCGCCTTCAGGCAGGGGGCGTGCCGTCGACCACGTATCCGCGCCGCTTGTCCACCACGTTGCGCAGCGGCCGGCCCTTGATGTGCCGGGTGAGGTTGTCGAGGAACACCTCGAGGAGCGCCTCCCGCTCGCCGGTGGTCTCGCCCGCCGTGTGCGGGGAGATCATCACGCCGGGCATGTTCCACAGGGGAGATTCAGCGGGCAGCGGTTCCTGTGCGAACACGTCCAGGGCCGCGCCGGCGAGCCGTCCGGCGGCGAGGTGGTCGACCAGCGCCTCCTCGTCGACGAGTCCGCCACGGCCTACGTTGATCAGCCGCGCGCCCGGCTTCATGGCGGCGAGCACGGGGGCGTCGACCATGCCCCGGGTGTCCTGGGTGAGGGGGGCGGACAGGACGACGTAGTCGGCATCCGTCAGGGCGGAGCGCAAGGTCGTCGCACCGTGGACCGTGCCGAAGTCGGGATCGTCCGCGCGGGCCTTGCGGCCCGCACCGCTCACCCGCATCCCGACGGCGCGCAGCAGCCGGGCGATGGCCCGGCCGATCGGCCCCGTCCCCCAGACCAGCACCGTGCGTCCGGTGATGCCGTCACCGGGGCGCGGACGCCACTCGCGGCGCCGCTGGTGCTCCCAGGTGCCGGGGAAGTCATTGGCCAGGGCGAGTATCAGGCCGAGGACGTACTCGGCGGTCGGCTGCTCGTAGACCCCGCGGGCGTTGGTCAGGACGACGCGCGGCTCGTCCACCAGGGCGGGGAACAGGAACGAGTCCACGCCCGCGGAGGACGCGTGAACCCAGCGGGGCGCCTTCTGCGGATCGTCGGGCCACGCCTCCCGGATGGCGGGGGTGATGGTCACCCAGGCCAGGAGGACGTCGGCGCCGGGGAGGAGGTAGGGCAGTTCCTCCTCGGTGGCGTAGACGGTGTCCGCGAGGCTTTCGATGCGGGCGGTGGCGGGGGGCCGGTTGCCGCGGTAGAGGACCACGAGTCGGTCGCGCATGTCAGGCTCCGACGGGAACGGCCAGGTACTTGTACTCCAGGAACTCGTCGATGCCGACGCGCCCGCCTTCGCGGCCGAGGCCTGACTGCTTGACGCCGCCGAAGGGCGCGGCGGGGTTGGAGACCAGTCCGGTGTTGATACCGATCATGCCGCTCTCCAGGCGTTCGGCGACCCGCAGGGCCCGGTCGAGGTTCTGGGTGAACAGGTAGGCGGCCAGGCCGAATTCGGTGTCGTTGGCGGCGGTGACGGCCTCGTCCTCGGTCTCGAAGGTACGGATCGCGGCGACCGGGCCGAAGATCTCGGTGTCGATGATCGCGGAGTCGGGGGTGATACCGGTGAGGACGGTGGGCGGGTAGAAGCAGCCCGGCCCTTCGGGGAGATCACCGCCGGTCAGAACGGCGGCACCGCGCTTGACGGCGTCCTGCACCAGGTCGTGTGCCTTGCTGCGGCCGGCGACGTCGATGAGGGGGCCGACATCCGTGCCCGGTTCGGTGCCGGGCCCGACGGTGAGGGCGGCCATGCGGGCGGCGAGCCGGGAGGCGAACTCCTCGGCGACGGAGGTGTGGACGAAGATGCGGTTGGCGGCGCAGCAGGACTCGCCCATGTTGCGCATCTTGGCGACCATGGTGCCCTCGACGGCCACGTCGAGGTCGGCGTCGTCGAAGACGACGGAGCTGTCCGACATCGGCCTGCGCCGTGTGCTGTACGCCCTGCGAGAAGACCCTCGTGTCCAGGAGTACACCGAACGGCAGCTCCGGCGCCTCATCGACCAGGACGCTCAGCACGGCACCGAGTTGCTGGCCACCCTGCGCCACTACCTTGAAGCGGCCGGCAACAAGACGACGGCCGCCCGCCGGGGCGGCCTCTCCCGCGAGACCATGTACCAACGCCTGCGCACCATCGAGCGCCTCCTCGACCGTGACCTCGAATCGGGCGATCAGCGCACGGAGCTTCACGTGGCACTCACAGCACTCGATGTCCTGCGCGCCGGCTGACGCGGACTCCCCGTTGCCCGACATGCCGCGCAAGTACCGGGGCGGAACACACCGACGGCGCCCCGGTCCAGCTTCCCCGGTCCAGCTCCCCGGTCCAGCTGTGGACCTGTTGCGGCGGCACCAAGCAGAGGCCGAACCCCGACTGATTCCGCCTCCTGTCCGGGCCGGGCATGCGCCCCGGCCCGGACACGGCGAAAAATCCGACGGGAACGCAACCCCTTGTCAGGGTCATGTCCCTCTTCTACAGTCCCGGATACGGAGTATGGGAGCGCTCCCACGGTGAGGGTGCTCCAGCGCTCGCTCCGAGAGGAGTCCCTCAAGAACGTCACGGCGCCCCGTCACGAAGAAGGCGGATCCCCCCATGCAGCTTCTTTCGATCCACCGCTCGCCCGCCCGACAGCGCATTGCCGTGTTGCTGGCAGCGCTCTGCTGTGCCGCGTTACCCGTCGCGGCCGCGGCCGACCGGCCGCCCGTGGCGAGCGCCGCCGCCACCGAGGTCCTGGGCAACGCGACCCACTTCGACGGGCTCGGGAGCCCCTACGGCGGCTGTGGTCTGCCGCAGCGCGAACTGGACAGCCAGGACTTCGTGGCGCTCAACGTGTTCAACACGCCCGGCGACTACTCGGGCTCCTACCCGCGCCCGGTGCCGGATTCGAGGGAACCGATCAAGGGCGCCTTCGACAACGGCCGCAACTGCGGCCGCTGGGTCAAGGTCACCATCGGGGACTACTGCTCCGGCACCAATGACGGCGCCCCTGGCCAGCCCTTCTGCCGTAACGGCTCCTGGGTGGCCGACAGGTACAACGGGGCCACCCTGACCATGCTCGTCGCGGACAGCTGTGCCGATTCCAACGCCTGGTGCCGGGACGACCCGAACCACCTCGACCTGGCGACCGATTCCCTCAACCGCTTCCGGATCGGCGGCACCTCCGTGGGGGCGATGTACCCGGACCGCTGGAACAACCGTCACGTCTCCTGGAGCTTCGTCCCCGCCCCGGACTACAGCGGCGACATCCGTATCGGCTTTCTCAGGGGAGCCCAGCGGTACTGGCCCGCCATCGCCGTCTCCCATTTGCCCAACGGCGTCCACGGCATCCAGTACCTGGCGAACGGGGCCTGGACCGACGCCACCATGAACAGCGACATGGGGCAGTCCTATGTCATCGGCGCGACGGCCTCCGGCGGAAGCGACTTCACCCTACGGATCCGCGACGCCGCCGACGCCTGGCTGGGCGGCGGCCGTACGTACTCCTTCTCGCTGCCGTCGGGCTGCGCGGGAGGCTGCTCGCAGGACTACACCGCCGTCCCCTACACCACTGACACCGCTGGAGGGACACCTCCTCCCACTCCCGCGCCCAGCCCTTCCGGCGACACCGCCTGCACGGCGCAGTGGAAGCCGACCGGCTCATGGCAGGGCGGGTACCAGGCCGACGTCACGGTCACCAACACCGGGTCCCGGCCGGTCACCGGCTGGTCGGTGCACCACACCCTGCCGGGCGGTGTGACCGTGGTGAACCGCTGGAACGCGGTGGTGGATCCGTCCCGCCCCGCCACCACCGTGCACAACGCCTCCTACAACGGCTCCCTGGCGCCGGGCGCGTCGACGACCTGGGGAATGACGCTCGACGGCGACGACCGAGACCTCGGCACACTCGCCTGCACCGCGTCCTGACTCCCGCGAGAGAGTGATCATGGCCATGACTTCATTACGGGTGCGTCGCCACCGGCTCCCTCTGTGGGCTTTGGTTCTGACCGTGGTGGCGGTTGCCCTTCCCGCCATCGCGATGTCGCGCGCGCAGGGCGCGGCGACGGGCTGCACGGTCACGTACACCACCAACGAGTGGTCCGGCGGCTTCACCGCCCAGATCCGCGTCACGAATCTCGGCGCCGCCCTGAACGGCTGGCGGCTGGAGTGGGCCTACGGCGGCGACCAGCAGGTCACGTCCGCCTGGAACGCGCAGGTCACCCAGTCGGGCAGCGCGGTGAGTGCCGTGAACGCCGCGCACAATGCCGTGCTCGCCGCCGGCGGGTCCGTGGACTTCGGCCTCCAGGGCACCTGGCGCACCGCCGACCCCGCCCCCACCGCCTTTGCCCTCAACGGCGCTCCGTGCGACGGAACCGCGACTCCCACGCCGACGCCGACGCCGACGCCCACGCCGACGCCGACGGCGACGTCCACGGCGCCGGCCGAATGCGCCGGGGCCGGGGCGACGATCTGCTCCGACTTCGAGGACCAGACCGGCACCGTGCCCTCGGGCGCCTGGCAGACCACGGCACCCGACTGCCAGGGAACGGGGAAGGTCAGCGTCGACACGTCCGTCGCCTACAGCGGCACCAGGTCGCTGCGCGTCGACGGCGGCGCCGGCTACTGCAACCACGTCTTCGCGGCCTCCACCCGCGATCTGTCCTCCGTCGGGCCCGTGGTGTACGTGCGGATGCGGGTCCGGCACACCACCGCCCTGCCCAACAACCACGTCACTTTCGTGTCCATGCCGGACGCCTCACAGGGCGGCAAGGCGCTGCGCGTCGGCGGGCAGAACGGCGCGCTGCAGTGGAACCGCGAGAGCGACGACGCCACGCTGCCGGAACAGAGCCCGGCGGGAGTGGCGCTCAGCACCCCGCTGGCGACCGGCCGGTGGCTGTGCCTGCGGTACCAGATCGACACCACCGCCCCGTCCATGCGCACCTGGGTCGACGACCAGGAGATCGCCGGACTGCGCGTGGACGGGGTGGCGACCCAGAACGTCGACGGGCAGTGGCTCGCCCGCAGGACCCCTCCCCGCCCCACCGGCCTGCGCCTGGGCTGGGAGAGCTACGGCACCGGGGACGACACCCTCTGGTTCGACGACGTGGCCCTGGGCTCCTCACCGATCGGCTGCTGACGCCCGCACGGAATGTTCCGAGGCAACAGGACGTGAACGCGCGACAGTTGTCGATTTCCTGATCCGTACGGCGCGCAGCACCCGCCTGGTGGACCGGTCAGCCGCAGGCCCTCGGCCTGGGCCCGGCTCACCCGTCCGTCGATCAGATGGGCATCGAGCTCATCGATCCCTTACGCAACAAGGAGATCAAAGGAGATCAGGTGAAACGTCGTCACACCTTGATAGCCGCCGGCGCCGCCGGTGCACTGATCCTGGGTGGCCTTGCCATCGCCACCCTGCCCGCATCGGCAGCCGCCACCGGCTGCTCGGTCGCCTACAAGGTGCAGAGCCAATGGCCGGGAGGGTTCACCGCGGACCTGGCCATCACCAATCTCGGCTCCCCCGTACGAGGGTGGACCGCGACGTTCGACTTCCCGGACTCCGACCAGAAGGTCACCAACGGCTGGAGTGCCACCTGGGCGCAGTCCGGAAGCCACGTGTCCGCCACCAGCCTCGACTGGAACGGGACGCTGGACACGGGCGGGTCGGCGTCCATCGGGTTCAACGGTGCGTGGAAGGGGGCAAATCCGCAACCCGCATCGGTTGCGCTCAACGGCGTGATCTGTACCGGCTCGGTGACATCCCCGACCCCCAGCCCCACCGCCACTGCGACCGGCGGTCCCAGTGGTCCGGCCCCGGAGCTGAAGGTTTCCGGCAACAAGATCGTCACCGCGAGCGGCAAGCCGTACCGACTGCTGGGCGTGGACCGTTCCAGCGGTGAATACGCTTGTGTTCAGGACAAGGGGCTGTGGGACGGCGGCCCGGTCGACCAGGCTTCCGTCGACGCGATGAAGACCTGGAACATCCACGCGGTACGTGTGCCGTTGAACGAGGAATGCTGGCTCGGCCTCAACGGCTCGCCCAAGGGGACCGCCTACCAGCAAGGCGTCGAAGATTACGTCAACCTGCTGGTCGCCAACGGCATCACGCCGATCCTCGACCTGCACTGGACGCGGGGCGCCTATACCGACGGGCCGGACTGGCACTGCAAGGACGCCACCGCGACCTGCCAGAAACCCATGCCGGACGCGCAGTACGCCCCCCAGTTCTGGACCGGTGTCGCCAACGCCTTCAAGGGCAATGACGCCGTCGTCCTCGATCTGTTCAACGAGCCGTACCCGGAGATCGCCGCCGGCTGGGACAAGACCGTCGGCTGGCAGTGCTGGCGCGACGGCGGCACCTGCACGGGCCTCCCGTACGAGACGGCCGGCATGCAGGACCTGGTCGACGCGGTCCGGGCCACCGGCGCGACCAACGTCCTCATGCTGGGGGGCCTCGAGTGGGCCAACGACATGCGCGAGTGGCTGACGCACATGCCGAACGACCCGCTGAACAACCTCGCCGCGTCATGGCATGCGTACAGCTTCAACGCCTGTGCGACAGTGTCCTGCTGGGACAGCCAAGTCGCGCCGCTCGCCCAGCATGTGCCGGTCGTCATCGGGGAGTTCGGCCAGGACGACTGCGGCTTCGACTACATGCAGCAGTTGGCTGACTGGGCCGACGCGCACAGCATGAGTTATCTCGCGTGGACCTGGAACCCCTGGGGCTGCAGCAGTGGCGGCGTGCTCATCAAGGACTGGGCGGGCACCCCGGAACCCGGCGTCGGAGAGGGTCTGAAGGCCCACCTGATCAGCCAAGACCCCTACTCGATCCCATAGCCGAGTCCCCAGGTTCTCGCCCGGGCCGTCGACGGCGCACCGGCCGGTGCGGAGATCGTGCCGGTCGGTGTCTGCCTGCGCCCCGTCGGTGACCTGGTCGGGTGCGATAGCGAGGACGCCGCCGGACGCGTGGATCTCGCCGGAGGCGGTGGCGGCGACGGTGACGGACGGCCCCGGCGCCGATGCGCAGGTCGACGCCGAGGCGGCTCAGGGTGCGCACCCGCAGCACCTCCCCCAGCTTGCCGGGCGTCGGTGCCGTGGTAGCGCAGGGCGCCCTTCAGTTCCATCAGAGCCGCGGCGGCAGCACCCGTACGACCGGCGACAAGCCCGCCATCTCCTCCAGGACCTGCCGGTAGGCCTCCTCCTGGCAGCCGGTCGGGGCGGCGGACATGCATCACCGTGCCCTGCCCCGCTGACCTCGCAGCGTGTGCAGGCGCTCCAGATCGGGCGGCAGGTCATCGAACACGGCAGCGGAGCGGCCGCAAGGCCCATGGCCGACCGGACCGCGGAGCCCGCTCATGAGCAAGAACGATCACCGTGGACCCCACCCCCGAACAGATCCGCGCCGCTGTAGTTGCATCTGGCCGCGCTGGGCGGTGCCGACGTGTTTCGCATCCCGATGCCGTGGCCCGTGAGATCACCGGCAACGTGGTGCGGCGCCTCCGCTCCCATGAGCCGCTCCAGTCGGACCGACTCCTGCCGCAGCCCCGCTCCGCCGCCGGAGCGGAGCGGGCCGGTAGGGCCCGGCGGGAGGGTCGGCGGCAGATGCCGCCTGTGGGAGGCGTTCGTGACGGGCGCCGCCTGCGGGCGGGGCGGCCGACTTCAGGTCCCGGTTGTCGGAGCGGCGGTGAGGGCGCCGACTCGGTGGTGTTCGTGATCAGCCAGTTCGGACAGGGCGAGGGCCCCGCAGGCAGTGGCCAGGGACTGGACCTGTTCCAGTTGGGCGAGTCCCTCGGCATGGCGGCCGGACGCGGACAGCGCGGTGCCGGCCGTCAGCCTGGCCATGGCCTCGTTGAGGGGCATACCGGCCGCACGGAACGCGTCAGCGGCCCGGCACGCGGTCGGACCCGCCGACGGACTCTGCCGGGCGAGCTGTACGTCGGCGCGGGCCAGCAACGCGAACCCGCGCCGACCGGGCGGCCCGTCAGGGTCTGCGCAGGCGGCGGCTGCGCGGTCGGCCCACGTTTCGGCGCCCGCCACGTCACCGAGGGCCAGTTCGGCGGCAGCCAGCAGCCGGAACCACATCGGACGGACCGGGGCTTCGAATCCCAGGAGGTGCGGGCCGCCGCCCGCCTCGATCACCTTGCGGACACAGCCGTCCGGGTCGCCGTTGAGCAGCAGCGTGTGGCCGAGCATCCCGACGATCGCCGACCGGCGCGCGCCCGGTGCGGGCCCGGCCAGAGCGAGCGACTCCTCGCAGATCTTCTGTGCGCCGGCGAAGTCCCCCCGCCACATCGAGACCGCTGCTCGCACCACCTCGGCCAAGGAACGCGGCTCGCCGCTGCCGACAAGGGATGCCGCCTCCAGGGCGTCATCGGCGTAAGCCGCCGCCTCGTCCAGGCGTCCCAGCCACATGAGGGCATAGGCGGAGGCGGCGAACAGATCGGCGAGCACCAGGCTCTGACCGGTGCGGCGGGACAGTTCCAGGCCTCGCCCGAGATGGCCGAGTGCGGAGTCGTAGCGTTCGTGGAGCATCTCGGTCCAGCCCGTCATGACGAGCGCGTCCAACTGGCCGGCCAGTCTCTGATCGTCGGTGCCGTCGAGCGCTTCCGCCACCAGGTCGAGGTAGCCGGTCGACCGGGCGTCGCCGGCGCCGGCGTGGGCCAGTGCCAGAAGAGCGCGGACCGCCGTGGTCTGCGCGGAGTCGCCGGTACGTGCCGCCGAGCGCAAGGCGCGGTGGCCCCAGTCGACGGCCGTCGAGAAGTCGTTCGTCCGAAGCGCCACCACCGCGACCCCCAGCTGGAGAGCGGCGGTTTCGGGCAGCGTTCGGCCGTCGTGGTCCGCCAGCTCCCGGAGCAGCAGGGCCGTGGCCTCTTCGTACCGGCCGAGCGCCCACTCCATGGTGGCTCGGAGGGCTGCCACCCTGGCCCGCCGCCCTCGCGCTCGCGCGGGCAGGAGGGAGGCCGCTGTGCGCAGGGTGTCGCGGCTTTCCCGCAGCCGTCCGGCCATCCCGAGCGCATCGGCCTGCTGGAGCCACAGTTCGGGCCGCAGTCGGCTCTGCTCGCCGAGCAGCCGCAAGGCTTCCTGTGTCCAGTGCGCGGCAGTGGCCGGTGCAATGGTCATCACCTGACGGGCGGCCCGTACGAGTACGTCAACGGCGTGTTCGTCTCCTGTGCGCGCCGAACGCTCGAGGTGCGACGCCTGGGCGGTCAGCGGTGCGCCGAGCAGCGCCAGTCCGTCCGCAGCCCGCGCGTGGGCCTCGATCCGCCAGCCGGCGCCCGCCCCCTGGTACACCGCTGCCCGCACCAGCGGATGACGGAACACGAACTGACGCGTGGCGCCGACCTGGCGTAGCAGGTCCCGCTCCGCGATCTCGTCCAGGGCGACGAAGGCCCGTGTCTCGTCGGTCTGCGCCACGAGTGCCACCATGCCGGCTTCGAAGGAGTCGCCGAGTACCGCGGCCGCCTGCGCACAGACCCTCGCGGTGTCCGACAGGCCTGCGAGCTCCTCCAGCAGTGCGGCACGCACCGACGGCGGCAGATCGTCGGCGACGGGCGCCGAGACGGCCGGCGCCGCCAACGGGGTTCCGTTCCCTGCGCTTCGGGCCAGGGCCTCCAGGTAGAACGGATTGCCACCGCTGGCTTCGTACAGCCGTCGGAAACGCCAGTGATCCACCCTGGCCCCGCACAGCTCCGCTCCCTCCGCCGGAGACAGCGGACCCAGCTCCACCCTGGCCGCTCGGCCCTCCGCTGCCGCCCTGGCCAGCGCCGCGGCCAGTCGTGGCGGGGCCTGCCGGGGCCGGTAGGCGAGGGCGAGGAGCAGCGGTGTCCTCGGCGGGTGCCGTACCAGATGGTCGATCAGCTCGGCGGTAGCGCCGTCCGTCCACTGCAGGTCGTCCAGACTGAGCACCAGCCCGCCGGCCGCACTCAAGGTCTCCAGCAGTGTCCGCACCGCCCGGTGCAACCAGTACCGTTCCCCTGTCACCGGCTCCGGCCCGGCCGGGAAGCGATCACAGAGGGCGGGGAAGACCGTACTCAGCAGGGCCAACGCGGCGGACGACGGTCCGCCATGCCGGAGCCGGTCGAAGTCCACACCGGCGAGGTGGTCGTCCAAGGCGTCCACGAACGCACCGTACGGAGCCCGGTCGAACTCCACGCTGCGTCCGGCCAGGGTCACGAAGCCGCGCCGGCCCGCGCGCTCGCCGAGTTCGCCGAGCAGCCGTGTCTTTCCGATGCCCGGCTCCCCGACCACCTCGATCACCCGTGGCGCACCGGCCAGGGCATCCTCGACGGCGGCGTCGAGGACCGCCAACTCGGTTGCTCTCCCGATCAGATGACCGACCGCCCGGTTTCGCCGCGGGGCCGGCGGCCGGGGCAGGGTGTCGCCGCCGCGCGCGGCGGACGCCGGGGCGGGCAGAGCTGACGGGTGCGGCGCGGGGGCCGGTGGGGATCGCGGAGCACGACCGGCGGCGAGGCCGGCGGCCGGGAGGTTCAGTGCGGGATCACAGGTGAGGATCTGCTGATGCAGTCGTTTCAGGGG
This sequence comes from Streptomyces sp. NBC_00704, assembly GCF_036226605.1. NCBI lineage: Bacteria > Bacillati > Actinomycetota > Actinomycetes > Kitasatosporales > Streptomycetaceae > Streptomyces > Streptomyces sp. NBC_00704. Next base: position 7,811,738 of record NZ_CP109000.1, on the reverse strand, counting down.
GAGGCTGGGGTCACAGCCGAGTTCGTCGGCCAGCAGGAGCCGGGTCCGCCCGTAGTGAGCGAGGGCATCGGCCGGCCGACCGCAGCGGTACAGGGCGAGGATGTACTGGCCGGCCAGTCGTTCGTCCAGTGGGTGCGCCTCGACCTGGGCGGATAATCCGGCCAGCAGCCCGGCGTGCCCACCGCGGTTGAGCCGGACGTCGGTGTGGTCCAGTTCGGCGGCTATGCGTTCCTGGTCCAGGGCGTCACGGAGGGCGTTGACCCAAGGGGTGTCCAGACCCGTGAAGGCAGCGCCCTGCCAGAGACCAAGTGCCTGTTGGAACAGGGCCGCCGCCTGCTCGTCCCGCTCGTCGCGCACGGCCGCGCGGGCCCGCGCGGCCACGTCGTGGAATCGGTGCAGATCCACTGCGCTCGCCTCGACGTCGAGGACGTAGCCACCGAACCGCCGGACGATGTCCACCTCCTCGAAGACGGCCAAGGCGCGCCGCAGGCGGGAGAGGTAGCCGTAGAGGGTGTTGCGGACCCGCTGCGGGTGACGGTCGGCCCAGACGCGCTCGACGAGCTGATCCACCGAGACCACCCGGTTGGCGTCCACCAGGAGCACGGCGAGGACGCACCGCTGCCGGGCGTGACCCAGATCGATCACCCGGCCGTCCGCATGCGCCTCGACACTGCCGAGCAACTTGAACTCAACCGTCACAGCCCGCCCCCGAATCTACCCTGGCCACCCTGGCATAGCACCTTCGACCAGCGAATTCAACGTTTGTCCAAGGTTCGCCGACGGTCGGTCGCGCACCTTGGTCCCGTCCACACAACCGGACCGACGAACCCAGGAGACACCATGCGCAATCGCACAGGAGCCGACGCAGTGACCAGCGCGAAGTGGGCCGTACGGACGGGCGCACTCGTCTCCGGCGTGGCCTTGGCCGCCGCGCTGGGCGGCATCGGCCCGGCCCAGGCGGCGACGCCCCGGTCCTCCGCCGGCGTCCAGTCCATCGACTACATCTCCGGCAAGGACGTCACCGTCGGAAGCTGCAAGGGCTGGATGAACCGCCGGTCCACCGACGGCTACGTCCAGGGACTCGTGCAGTCCTGGAACGGTGCGGACTGCATCATGTGGCTGGAGCGCAAGGTCATCGGCTCCTACGACTACACGTCGGTGTCCGACGGCTACGAGGTGGTCAACACCAGCGCCTCGACCGGCTTCCACTGGAACGGCGCCAACGCCGGCTCGCGGGTCTGCGTCCACAACAACAGCACCGGGGCCGGCGGCTGCGGCGCGACTGCCTGGTGATCTCCCGTCACGTCGTCGGGCCGCACGGAGCGGTTCCGGCAGCGGCGTGATCGCCAGCGGAGTCGGAGCCGGGCAGGCGTCTGCGGCAGCCTGCCCGGCTCGCGGGGTGATCACGGCGTCGGAGCCGTCTGACGCGACCTGAGCACCCAACTCATCGCCCGCCTCCGTGCCGGCCAGGGGGCCGCCCTCGTCCAGGACGCGCAACTGCCAGGCCACGTCGGGTGTCGCCGCGTCGGGCGTCGATTCGGTGGAGTAGCGCGGGACCGTCGCGCGATGAGGCAAGGCGTGTGCTCAACGGGCGGCTCCCACCGGGACTCCCGTGCCGCAGGGTCCCGTCATCCTCGTCGTCGTCCTGCCCGAAGACGAGGACGACGGTGTCCTGGGCCGCCATTCCGGCCAGGACCGAGCGGGCTGCCTCACGACGTCCACGACCGCTGGCTGGTGGCTGTTCGCTCGCGGGTGCAACCTCCGGCACGAGAGTTTCGACGACGGGCTTCCCCATGTCGCAGTTCTGTAATGGCAGTTGACGGACCTCGTCTGCGTGATCTTGACTTCGTAGGTCGACTCGCACAGCGTCACACGATGCTCAACGCAAACGGGGAAACCATGCGTGTACGTCGAGCCATGACGGCTCTCTCCCTGACCGCCTCCCTCGCTGTTCCGGGGCTGCTTCTCGCTGCCGCTCCGGCCGAGGCGGCCTCGGGCTGCTACATCACGGCGAGCTCGGCCAACATCCGTTCCAAGGCGTCGACCGGATCCACCAGCCTTGGCGTGGCCTACAAGAACAACAAGTGCACCGAGAAGAGTTCCACCTACGTCGGCGGCTACGCCTGGTACAAGGTCAGGATGACCACCGGCAACGCCAAGGGCAAGACCGGCTGGGTCCGGGACGACCTGATTCACGTACCCGAGGAGGACGTCCACACCTGCACCCCTGAGGACACGGCCTGCCACACGGGCTGACTGGCCGGCGCGAGAAGGGGCCCCGTCGCCGTGAGCGGCGGGGCCCCTCGCGTGGTCTCGCGGACAGCGCGACCCTCAGCGGTCAGTCTCGCGTTACGCAGCGAAAAGCTGCTGGGACTCGTGCCCGCAGCGGTGGCCGGACCGGTCGCCCCTTTCGAAGAGACGGGGCAAGCGCGCAGCGTCGTCACTCCGGCTTCCCCAGCCCCCGTGCGAGCTCCGCCTGTGCCTGTCCGCGGTACTCCATGGGCGACACCCCGTACGCGCTGCGGAAGGCGCGCGTGAAGTCGGAGGCACGGACCAGGCCCCAGCGGGTGGCGATGGTATGGATTGGTGTGGAGGCGAAGTTCGGATCCGCCAGGTCGCGGCGGGCGCCTTCGAGACGCCGGCCGCGGATCCAGGCCGCGACCGTCTCGCCGGGGCTCTCCTCCTTGAAGATCTGGTGCAGGTAGCTCAGTGAGATGTGGTGCGCGGCCGCGATCACGGGCGGGGCCAGCTCCGGGTCGTGCAGGTTCCGGCGGATGAACGCCTGGATGCGCGTCGTCAGAGCCCGTCGGCGGGTTTCCGGCGCCAGCGCGTCCTCCGCCTCCAGCACCTGGGCGAACCAGGCGGACAGCAGGTCGATCAGGACGGTGCCGAGACGGGGTGCGTCGGACGGCTGGAGGGCGTCGGCCTGCTGCTCCAGCCCCGTGAGGAACCCCGTCAGCAGGGCGCCCACCCCCTCACGCCCGGACAGCCGCCGCCCCAGCAGATGTTGGACACGGGCGGGCGGCAGCGGCACCAGCGCCTTGGGGAAGTCCACGCCCACCCCGGTGAGCGGCTGACGGCCCAGGCCGGCCGGCACGTGCACTTCGTACGGCCGCGAGGTGTCGCTCACCCACAGGTCGCTCGGACCGTATGCCTCGGCTCGCCCCACATGCTCGAAGCCCAAGTCGCCGCCGAGCACCAGCGACAGGTGGTACATCTCCGGATCGGACTGCCGCACCAGCTTCTCGGTACGCCTGAATCCCGTCGGCAGGTACGACGTCGGCCAGGCCAGCACCGGCCCCAACTCCAACAGCCTCTGCCGCGCCCAGAAGTCGTCGGCGAACTGGCTGCTCATGTGGCTGGGGGCGATCGCCTGGTGCATCAACTCGCGCCAGTACTCGAACCGATGCTCCTTGGGCACATCGTCGCTCCGGTAGACCGTTCCGATCATGCCGGGGCCGGTGTGAGGCGGAGTACGGGACGAAGCCCGCCCGGGCAGTGGGAAGGAGGGAGCACCGGGGGCTGATGATGTTCTTGGACGGGCGATTGCGCCGCGCCCGGTGAGGCCGCGGCACCGGCGTTCCACACGCACCACACGTCCGCATCGAGGTCCAGGACGACGAGCCCGCTCCTCTGCTCGTCGAACTCGGCAACGGCGGAGAACACGAACCCCCGCTCCCTCCCCTGAGTTCCGAAACGAACGACACCGACCGCCACCACGATACTGCCCGCCGGCTGACCGGCCCGCGCTGGTCGCACCTGCGTCGTCACGAGTTTTCGGATGCCGAGTGGGCTGTGCTGCCCCGCTTGCTGCCGAGTTCGGGGACTGCGGGGCGGCCCCGTTCGGCCGACCGACTGGTACTGAACGGCATCGTGTGGAAGCTGCGGACCGGATCAGCCTGGCGTGATGTGCCGGTGCGTTACGGCTCTTGGCAGACCTCGTACACGCGTCATCGACCGGTCCGACACGGCTGTGTGGACGCCCCGGCAATCAACTGTGCGCTGATAGCCAACGACATCCCCGAGGCCATCCGGCAGTCTCTCTCCCACCTGATCGTTTCTGATGCGGAGGAGCTCCGGTCCATGAGGGGTAGAAACTTGTTCCGAACGAAGGCACTTCCGGTAATGACCGCTGTCGCTGCGGCCGTTCTCGTCGGAGTCAACGCGACCTCCGCCAGCGCCGGCACCGGACAGTTGTTCGCGCTGAAGATCAACAACTTCCGGGACTGGGGCAACTTCGAGCAGGACCCGTACCAGGACATACCCGGTGACTCGATCAGAGCGTGCGACGGCGACGCAGACGGCTGGGGCGTGACGGCTTACCTCGACTCCAACAACAACGGAGTCTTCGACCGTACCGCTACGACGAGCGGGCATCCTGCCGGTTACTGCAGCGCATGGGTGGGGGGCAATATCACCGAAGGTGCCACGGTGACCCTGAAGGTGTGCAACACCAAGTCCGGCTATACGCCCAAGAACTGCAAGCAGGAGGATTACACCGCCTAACCTCGAACTTTCGTGACGGTCCGCCGACGGAGTCGGCGGACCGTTTTCGCGCTGTGGGCTGAGGCTGTGCAGCCGAGGGGCCGAGTGTCGTCTCGGGGTGGCGCCGGGTCCACTGCTCCGGGTGTTGAGCTGCTGTCGTGGGGGCGGGAATCCATTGGTCAGCCGCAAGATCCAGATATCTGGGTCGACCTCGTATTCCCTGCTGGAGTCTGTGGCAGCACCGGAGAGTTCGTGAGCGGTTTCTATCCGTATGAGGAGGCAGGCGAGCTCTCCTTGTCCCTCGGGGGTCCCGATATGCAGGAGACGGACCGCATCTTCACCAAGGGGTGAAGTCTCCCTGTAAGGGCGATGGTGGCTCCACCGGATCCCCCCGGCCAGACCTCGCAGCGACATCAACACGCCCGCACGGCACAACTGACGAGCGTCCAAGATCACGGGCAGTTTCAGACCTCGCGTCGGAGCACTTCTTGTTCGCGCCGACACCCCAACAGGCCCGATGCTGTGGCCCTACCTTGCGGTGAGTGTCGCCGGTTTGGCAGGCGGCACGGCACGCGCCGTGACCGAAGCGTTCATCCGGACGTTTCGGCACATCCCCCGCCTTCGCCCAGCAGCGCGGCAGGCTCCAGGAACTCGCAGGCGGTGTCACGGAGTCTGAGCCATCGGTGCCCCTAACGCGGCGTCAGGCCGTTCGACAGCAACCTCAGTTGATCACTTCGCTCCATGGGGCGTCATCCGGCTGCTGTGGCCGATCCGCAAGGGCGACCTGAGCGGCCGGGAGCGCCCTTCTTCAACCGTTGCGGCAGGTCATCGAGTCGGTCAACGCGACCTTCAAGCGCCAACTCGACCTCGAACAGCACCAAGGGCGCACGCCCCGTCGTCCACCCAGCTCGGCGGGGGGTAACCCCACCTTCAAGCAGGTGGTTGGCGGTATCCCGGTCCGGACCTTGATCGAAAATACTGGGTCCAGATCAGGTCGTCCCCCACCAGTGACGGGAGTCTTTCTTGTACGAGCACGGATACGCAGCCAACGGGTCACCTACGTCCACGAGGTGTGGCCGCAGCCGGGGGCAGCACAGGCTGCGGGTCGGTGTCGTCGGGGCGGTCGCCACGGTCGTGATGGGCGCCGGTCTCGCCCTGCCGACGTCGGCTGTCGGCAGTGCAGATGCTTCCGCGACACGAGGCGGGCACGCGGCCACCCGGGCGGCCCTGGAGTCGGTCGTCCAGGACGGGGCGCCCGGGGGCATCGTGCTCGCCGAGCAGGGGCGCGACATCTGGGCGGGAGCTGCGGGCACTGCGGATCTGGCAACCGGCCGCAAGCCGCAGGCCGATGACCGCTTCCGGGTCGGTTCGATCACCAAGACGTTCGTGGCCACGTTGATGCTCCAGTTGGAGGAGGAAGGGAAGCTGAGCCTGGACGACACGGTGGACCGCTGGCTGCCGGGCCTGGTGCAGGGCAACGGGCACGACGGGGGCAAGATCACGCTACGGCAGATCCTCAACCACACCAGCGGCGTCTACAGCTACACCGATGACGAGGAATTCAAGCGCGAGGAGTTCGGTACCGACTTTCTCAAGTACCGCTACGCCACCTGGACGCCCCGCCAGATCGTCCGACTCGCCATGACACACCGGCCGGCCTTTGCCCCCGGCGACGACTGGAGCTACTCCGACACCAACTACGTCATCGCCTCCATGGTGATCCGGAATGCCACCGGCCACTCCTACGCCCACGAGATCGAGCAGCGCATCCTGCGCCCCCTGCACCTGGATTCCACCAGTCTGCCGGGCACCCGCGCCCGCGTCCCCGGCCCCAGCGGACGCGCCTACTCGAAGCTGACCGGGGAGCTTGCCGGGGCGGGAGAGCCGAACGGCGCGATCTACGACGTCACCGAACTCAACCCCTCATTCGCAGGCGCCGCAGGAGAGATGATCTCCAGCAATCAAGACCTCAACCGGTTCTACCGGGCCCTGCTCTCCGGTCGGCTCCTGGACGAGCCTCAACTGAAGGAGATGATGACGACCGTCTCGATCACGAACATGCCCACCTTCTCCTACGGCCTGGGACTGATGAGGATGACGTTGTCGTGCGGTACCGAGATATGGGGGCACAACGGCGGCATTCAGGGCTCCATCTCGCAGACCATGGCGACGACAGACGGCGAACATGTGCTGTCGCTGAACTTCAACGGCGACTGGAACATCCACGAACAGCGCCTCGTCGATGCCGAATTCTGCGGTGTCTGAACTGACTCGGGGATCTTGAAGGCGTCGAGGCCAGATGCCACGGCGTCGCCAGGAGGTGGGCGAGGGATCGATCTCGTGCTGGTCGAGGTCCATCTGAAAAGCAGTCGGCTGACGGTACGGGGGCTCCCCCGTAGCCGATCTCGAGGTGCGCGCGTCGGACGGAGTCTCGATCGTATGGCCGCACAGCCGCCGCCGGTCAACTGGGCCATGCACTTCAGCCAGGCCGCCCTGCTCGGCGTCCCGCGCTCGCTCATGTCCCAGGCCGGCCTGCGCGGGCCGCTCGCTTCAGCCAAGTTCACCGCCATCCGCCTCACCAACGACCAGATCTTGGAGAGCGCGACCGGCGTCGGAGCCCAGCCAGGCCACCTGGTCGCACGCCGAACTCATCGTGGGCCCCTGTACGGGGCCGTGTACGCCTTCACCACCGGCGCCGCGACGACGGCCGCGCCCGGCACCGCCGACGCGCTCGCCGCCAGGAACCGACTCGGCCCGGGCCAGGCCCACGCAGCACTCCGCACCGGCCGCCGCAGCGGCATCGGCCCGCTGCCCCGCAGTGACGCCTCCGCACGGTGATCGCCTCACTCCTGCACGGCAATTGCGGCGCCCGAGGCCGGACGTGAACGGCTACCACGTCGCCGTCATCCGCGGCACATGACGTCTGTCGGCGCTCAACCTCCTACCCGACGGCTTCCTCGGCGAGCACAGCTGCCCCCTGCGCGGTGACGAGCCCAACCCACCGTCGCCAGTTTGCGCAGACCGGCCCGACCACGGCCTTCTTGCTCGGCCTACGCCTCAACGGTGGCCGGCCCTGCCTGGAGGGCTCAGCGGCCGGCGAAGCAACCACCGTCGAGAAAAGTGTGGCTCCCGAGACCTGACCGTCATACCAAGCGAATGCGACGGGCCCCGATACGCAGGCGCTGCGCTTCACACCCGACCTCTTCACCGCCTGGCCGACAACGGGCGCAGGCCGGCCACGCCCGACGTCATCCGAGCGGGAAACGTCCTGCGACTCGGGGACCAGCGTCCAGATGAGCTGCGATGCGCCTGATCGTCCGGGCGTTGTCCTCGAACAGATGCGCCTGCATGCCCATCGCCTGTGCAGCCTCTACGTTCCCTGCGGAATCGTCGATGAAGAGACAGTTCTGCGGCCGCACCTCCAAGCCGGCGCATGCGGCCTCGAAGGCACGCGGGTCGGGCTTCTCGACGCCGATCTCGTGCGAGTAGACGATCTGCTCGACCAGTTCGTCGAAGTGGTACAGCGACGTCTCTCGCTCGCGGGCGCCGACGAAGCTGTTGCTCAGGATGCCCAGCCTGCAGCGTCCCCGCAGCCCTCTCAGATAGGCGATGAGTTCCACGTTGGGCGTTCCCAGATACTCCGTCCAAAGATCCGCCATGAAGGCTTCCACCTGGGGCGCGTCGAGCCCCAGGCGGGCTGCTGTCTCCCACTGCACGTCGTGTTCGCTGATGTGGCCGACGCTCCCGGCTCGCCACACGTCGTGCATCCGCTCGTGCACCGTGCCCGTCGGCAGCGCCAGCCGCTCTTCCCACTGCTGCACCCACCCCGTTTGCGGCGTGATCTCCAGCACGCCGCCGATATCGAGGATGACGCAGGTCGCCGTCATTCGAACTCCCCCTCTTCGTCCCGTCGGCTGGCGGGCACACACCACCCGGCCATATGACCCATGGAGACACTGTTCTCCCTCCCTCTGGGGCAAGGTCAAGCGATCTTGGAGCCTTGTGGCAGCCCTGTTGCGAGCCGCCGACACGACTCGGCTGTAGCACCAGGCGCCTCCACAACTCGGACCCCGGCCGGACCACGACGTCATCACTCGGTTCTGGCGCAGATCTTGGGGAGCGGTCGCGCAGAGTCATGGCCGTGTTCGAGATGTTCGCGGCGCAGGTGCTCAGAGCGGGACTGCAAAAATGTCCACGGCCTCATGGATCGAGCAGCCGACGTGGTCTCGGAACAGCTTGATGGCCTTGATGGTCATGCCGCTGAGGATCCCTTCGTCTGCGAAGGAGAGCGGGCCGGCCGTCCAGAGCGCGGAGGCGGGTCTCCGCCTGGCGGGTCGACGTCGGTCAGGGTGGCGACCGGGCGGCCGTCCGAGAACGCCACCGCCACGTCCGTGCCGCGGGCCGCCATCTCCGTGAAGGCAACGGGTGCAGTGTGGTTCAGGAGGAAGACGAAGTGCTGGGCTCTTGGCCGGCGCCACTCATCGAGCTGGCCGTCGCCGTCCGGCGCAGGTTGGAGTTCCAGGCTGCCTGGGCGAGAACCGATACGAACAGCCTGGGGAAGTCCGACTTCAGCAGGCCGTTCGCCGCCGGCCGGCGCATGGCGTGCGGCACGATCGCCTCCCCGCGCAGCCTGGCACAGCAGCTTGTAGGGCTTGGCCGCGACCTGGCCGGAGAAGCCGACAGGTCCGGGTCAGGCGCCGGGCGTCCGGTGTCGCGGACCAGCGGGTGCAGTCGCGCGATCAGGAAGCGCCCCCAGCCCGGCCGTGCTGTCGCCGCGGCAACTGGACCAGTACGTCGCCGGGGCGGGCAAGCGCGGTCACCCCACGGTCCGCAAGAAGATCACCAGCATCGGCCTGTACTTCGCGCTCCTCGAACAGCGATACGCCGGGCTTGGGAGTGGGGCAATCCCCGAAGATCGCCTCCGGCCCTGCTGTGGGAGACCCCGCGGTGAGGGGTACTGACAGGGACCCCCACTGAGCGCCTCGTTTTCCTACGCTGGGCTCCATGGACAACCGGGCCGAAGTCAGCGCATTCCTCACGTCGCGCCGCGCCAGGATCACACCGGAGCAGGCGGGCATGCCGGTGTACGGGCAGCGTCGGGTGCCCGGGCTGCGCCGTGGTGAGGTCGCGATGCTGGCCGGGATGAGCGTCGAGTACTACACGCGTCTGGAGCGCGGCAATCTGACCGGGGTCTCCGACAGCGTCCTGGACGCCCTCGCCCAGGCTCTGCGGCTGGACGACACCGGACGGGATCACCTCTACGCCCTGGCGCGGGCGGCCAACACCAGTGGGGCCCGGGTCCGACGCCGCCCGAAGAAGGCGACGGTGCGGCCCAGTGTGCTGCGCATCGTCGAGGGCCTGCACGATCAGCCGGCGTACGTGCGCAACAACCGCATGGACATTCTGGCGGCCAATCCGCTCGCCCGCGCTTTTCACGGCAGCGCCTGCCGAGAAGGTCAGGCTGCCGCCGGTGGTGTGGCTGCTGGGTGCCATCACCTTCATCATGGGCACCAGCGAGTTCGTCGTCTCCGGCTTGCTGCCGGAGATCTCCGGCGCCCTGGGCGTCAGCGTCTCCAGCGCCGGGACGCTGATCACCGCCTTCGCCGTCATCATGATGATCGGCGCGCCCGTGTGTCGATGGCGACCCGGCGCCTGCCGCGTCGCTCGGCGCTGATCGCCGCGCTGCTGGTCTTCGTCGCGGGACACGTCGTCAGCGCGCTCAGCTCCAGCCTGGGGCTCGCGCTCGTCGGCCGGGTCGCCGCCGCGCTGGGCAACGGCACCTTCTGGGCCGCGGCGCCCTGGCCGGCACCACGGTCGGTGGACGCCTCGGCGACCGCCGGCCCTACACCACGCTCATCCCGGCCACCGCAGTGACGGTCGCGATCCTCGGCACCATCACCCTGTGGGCGACCCACAGCGTCGTGGCCGTGGTCCTGGTCGTGCTGCTCTGCGCAGCCGGCTTCGCCGACAACCCCATCGTCGTCGGCGAGGTCGTCCGCATCGCCGGAGCCGGCCGGTCCCTGCCCATGGCCCCGGCCACGTCCGCCTTCCAGGTCGGCATCGCCACAGGTTCCTGGCTCGGCGGCATCGCCCTGACCTCCAGCCTGGTGGGGACGACCCCGACCAGCGCGGCAACGAGTAGGCTGATCGTTCGTCATCGGACCGGGGAGGTCGGCGTGGACTATGGCGACAAGCTCTTCTGGCTCTCGGTTGTGATTCAACGCAAGTACGCGCAGATCTGCGCCGAGTTCGACCTGACCCCCTCGCAGGCCACGCTGCTCTGCGCAGTCAGGGACGAGCCGCGGCAGATGGCTGACCTCGCCGCGTCGTTGGGTATGACCAAGAACGCATTGAGCCAGCTGGTCGATCGCACCGCGCGGCGAGAGTTGGTCGGCCGGGCAAGCTCGGCGCAGGACCGACGGGTGGTGATGCTCAGTGTGACGCCCACGGGGAAGGTGCTCGCCGACGCCCTTTACGCCGAGGTCGCCAAGCGCCTGCCCGAGATCGCGAGGAACCTCGACGCCGACGACCAGCGCGACTTCGAGCGCGTGGCCACCACCATCGTGGACACCTCGGACCTCTCTGCGCCCACCCCGGACCAGCCCACCACACCGTGAGGTCCCGCTACACCCGCGCCTTGACGAAGTTCATGCCGTGAACTAATTTGGTTCACGTCATGAACTAATGAGGGGTGGCGGCGATGAGCACACAGACGACGGGCACGATCGCGGTCTTCGGCGCGACGGGGCAACAGGGCGGGGCGGTGGTCGACGCGCTGCTGGACCAGAAGGCGCGGGTGCGGGCTTTGGTCCGCAACCCGCAGTCCGACCGGGCTCAGGCGCTGGCCGCCCGCGGCGTCGAGCTGGCGGCCATCCGGGCCGACGACCCGGCGTCGCTGGCCGCCGCGCTGGCGACGGTCGAGGGGTTCTCCTTCATGACCCCGGAGGCGAACAGCCTCGAGGAGGTCGAGGCGGAGATCCGCATCGGTACCGCGCTCGTCGACGCGGCGGTCGAGGCGGGCGTCCCGCACGTCGTCTTCAACTCCGTCTTCGGAGCGGACCGGGAGTCGGGTGTGCCGCACCACGACTCGAAGCACTCGATCGAGGAGCACCTGAGGAAGTCCGGCCTCAGGGCCGCGATGGTTCGCGCGACCGCCTTCATGGAGAACTTCGCGAGCGTGATGGCACCGAGCCTGGAGCATGGGGAGATCGTGCTGAGGCTGCCGCTGCCGGAGGACGTCGCCCTGAAGATGATCTCGGTCAGGGACGTCGGCCGGGTCGCCGCCGCGCTCCTGCTCGACACCGCGGAGGCGCCCGGCGGAGCCGTCGAGCTCGTCGGCGACGAGCGGACGGGCCCCCAGATCGCCGCGGCGTTCGGCGCGCGCGCCGGGCTCCCGGCACGGTACGAGACCCTCCCGTTGAGCGTGCTTCCCAACGACCTCGACAGGGCGATGTTCCGCGAGTTCGCGCAGGCGGCGGAATACCCTTCGGACCTCGCGGTGGTGCGCTCGATCGAGCCGGCCACCCTGGACCTGGTCGAGTGGATCCGGGCTACCGGCTGGACCGCGCCCACAAACGTGGCTGGTTCCTGAGCGTCCGGCCGCGATGAACGCCCCGCGATCGTGCCCACGTCTCGGCGCTCCGGGCACGGCAACGCATCCGCCACCGGTCCGTGGCGCCGACGCGCGAGATGGACGGTGATGTCGGCAGCCATCCCGACTCCGTCCGGCAGTACCTGCATGATCTGGCGGAATACCTGCTCTCGCTCCGCGGTCGGCAAGACGAGATAAGCCGAGACGGTGGAGAGATGACCAACGTAGTCGCGAGCGCTCATCGTCACACGCCGTTCGATCACGGACTGCTGAACGCCGGTGAACCACTCAGGCTGTTGCAGCTCCGTACCCGGCCACTGCATCTCATGATCCGGAGGCGTCCCGTCAGGCGACGGAATCTCGTCACTCTCCAAGGATGGTGCTCGCGCCGCGCGGACAGCTTCCTCCACAGCCGGGTCAGCCAGTTGAAATGGCCCGCCGCATGAGGCGAATACGCCACCCGGTTCCAGCAGCGCGGCCTCGCGCGACCACCGGCCCTCCGGGTTCGTCCGACTCCGAGGGCGCACGCGTATCGAGAAGACGGGCGCGGGCTACCGATGTTGACCGGGCAGCGGAGCCGCGTCGGCGACCCACCGGGCGTGCGGAGGTTTCGGTCACGCGTGGAGGGCGGGCGGCGCCGTGCGAGGCCGGGCATGGGGCGGGCGCCCGCCGAGCCTGCACCTGCGCAGCTCCCGCAGGCGCTGGACCGCTCCTGCGGGGATGGCGGCGCGCAGGCCGATGGTGTGGTGCCGGGTCGGGCACGGCTGCGGCCTGGCAGGGGCCGATGCCATGCAGGGTGCCGACCGGGGGCGGCCACAGCGGGGGTGGTGGCCGCGACGGTGTCGGAAGGCTTTCGCGTGTCCACGCGAAGGCACAGCTGCACCCGCGGCGCCCCCACCACGGTCATCAGGGCCGACAGGTCGGCCGGACGCGGAGCAGCTCGGACCGCGCCACGGGTGTGCCGTCGACAGGCGCCGGGTCCTGCGACGTCGGCTCGATACCACCGGCAGCGATCTTGTCGAGCGTCTTCAGACCAGCGGGGCCGACGGTGCCGAACACCGTGTAGTCGGGCCGCAGCACCGAATCGCCGTAGACGACGAAGAACTGCGAACCATTCGTGTTCGGACCGGCGTTGGCCATGGCAAGGACACCGCGCGCGTACACGCGACGGACGCCGGTCGGATCGGTCGGCGCCGGCGGCAGGTCGACCGGCAACTCGTCCTTGTACGCATACCCCGGCCCGCCCTCGCCGGTGCCGGTCGGGTCGCCGCACTGCAGGACCTTCAGCGTCGGATACGCCGTCAGCCGATGGCACACGGTTCGGTCGTAGAACCGATGCCGCGCCAGGTGCATGAAGCTCTGGACCGTGCACGGTGCCTTCGCCCGGTCCAGGAGCAGCGGGAGCGGGCCCTGGCTGGTCGGCACCGTCATGGCGACCGTGCCGTGGCGGGGGGTGTGCCGCGGGTCGGGAGGCAGGGGAACCGGCCGCGCCGGCGGCTCATCGGGGGTCCGGGCGTACTGGCACGGGCCGTGCGTGGTTCGCGGCGGGCCATCGTCGGCCGATGCGGTGGTGCTGCCCACGGACACGACCAGAGCGGCTGCCAACGATGCGGTCATGATGGCTCGGTTCATCCTGCACACCCTCCAAAAGATCGCCAGTTCGGAGCGGTCGCAGCCTAAAGCGCCGCCCGGTGGCTCGAGAACCCGCCCGCAAGCCACATCCGCCTCCCGGATTTCGGCCCACAACGGCTCGCCACTTCGCTCGGATGCAGCACAACGTCGGCCGGCCGAGCGTCACTTGGTCCGTCAGTTCGCCCTCGGTCGTTCCAGCCCGCCGACGAACGTGCAGGGCAGCCGGCGAGCAGCCTCTCGCAGAAGGTGACTGTGCGGAGCCGACGCGCTCACGGTCTCCCCGTGGCGGCCGGTACGACGCGTCAGCCTGGCAGGGCAAGTTCTCAGCTTCTTCTGAACCCGGGCAGCCTTTGGGCACAGCTCACGACGTCGTGCGGCGTCCGCGTGATCGACGACGGTCCCGGCATGTCCGGCGAGGCGGAGGCAGTCGCCTTCCCTCTGTTCGGCGATGCGGAGGCCCGCGGCGCCGGTCTGGGGCTCGCCGTGCCACCACGACGATCTCCGGGTCCGCACCGAGAGAGGACTGCCTGAAAGGATCGCCGCTGTGGGACACCCCTGAATCTCACCTCGCCCACGCTGACCACGCTCGAGAGGAGCTGCGCAGATGGCTGACCGGGGTGGCGACCGTCGACCGAGGGCTGTTGCTACGACGGCGGCTTCGCCCCCCGCTGGGCGGCCTGGAGATCGGCGAGCAGCTCGGCCTGCCCGGCCAGCACCCCGGACAAGATGGTGCGCGCGACCCGCAGCAGCTCGGCGATGTGCGGGCTTGTCAGCGAGTAGTACACGGTGGAGCCCTCCTTGCGGGTCACCACCAGGTTCGCCCGGCGCAGCACGGCCAGCTGCTGGGACAGGTGCGCCGCCTCGATGCCCACCTCGGGCAACATCTCCGCCACCGCGTGCTCGCGCTCGCTCAGCAGCTCCAGGACCCGGATCCGGGCCGGATGGCCGAGCGTCTTGAAGAACTCGGCCTTCAGCTGGTACAGCGGTGTGCTCATCGTGCCGTCCCCTCCCCGGCGGAGCAGCACGGCCGTCCCGGCCGGTCCTCGGCGCATCGCGTCCGCGTCCACCTGTTCGTCCCACACATGCGGCCCGTCCTCGCCCGCGTCGGCGGCTGCGCCGAATCGATGCACGAGAAACCGATCCGCCCCAAACCAGCGGTGACGGCCTCAACAATTGCCGATATTAGCAACTCTGTACGTCCGAGGAAGGCCGGTGTGTGCGAGGGAGGACGCCGGAAGAACGCACCTCGGAAGGGTCCGAAGCTCCCGCCGCGGGCCGCGGACGCGGCTGGAGCGCCCGGCGTCCGCCGCCTCACGTGCCGGTCCGCCGCCGTCGGCCTGGGCGGTTCCCGGCCGCGGTGCGGCGAGGCGCATAACGAGCCGGTCGAGTTCGAGTCGGTCGAGTTCGAGTCGGTCGAGTTCGAGTCGGTCGAGTTCGAGCCGGTCGAGTTCGAGTCGGTCGAGCAGGATCCGGTTCCCCGGAGCATGCCATCGGCAGTGCAGCCGTCGCTGACGTCGAAGCGCGGGATCACTCCCCGTCCGGCCATCCCGTCGTACGCCACTCGTGACGTGCCTCCGCCGACTCCCTGTGCCCTGCGCCGTGCGCGCCGTGCGCGGCGAGTGCGGCGGCCAGGTCGGCGTGCACGGGGACGGGCGGGCCGTCTCCTTCGGCGACGAGGGATCCGTCGGGCGGGATCGCGGCCAGCTCCACGCTCCGCCCGACCGCGGCGAGCCGGCGGGCGGCGTCGGTGATCGCCAGCTGTCCCTCGGCCGACCAGCCGCGCAGTTCCGTGAGGTCCACGATGACCGGTCCCTTGCCGCGGGCCAGCGCCCAGCCGACGGCTCCGGTGAAGCGGCGGACGGCCTCCGGGCCCAGATGTCCCGCGACGGAGAGGACGCCGAGGTTCTCCTCGACGGTGTAGCGCCAGTCGATCGTCATGATGGTGAACTTCCCTGCGTGTGCGGCCTGTTGGGTTCAGAGGGGGAGAGTGATCCAGATGCTCTTGCCGCCGCCGTCGGCATCCGCGCGGACGACGGCGCTACCGCCCATGCCGAGGACCAGTTCCATCACCGTGCCGATGCCCCCGGCGCCGGCCCCCGTGACGGCGCCGTACAGCGGGGGCTGGTAGGGGTGACGGTCGTGGACGGCGAAGGCCAGACAGTCGTGGCCCGCCGCGTAGATCACCGTGACGTGCGGGGAGAGGAGAGCAGCGTGCCTCACGGTGTTGGTGACCAGCTCGCCGAGGATCAGCAGGGCGGGGTCCACCGTGGGGTGGCGAAGGCCTATCCCCCATTCGAGCAGCGCGTCTTCGGCGGTCTCACGGGCCAGACGGACGGCGGACGGTGTGTTGGGCAGCGTGAGCACGTGCCGGTGGGGCAGAGCTTCGAGCTGTGTGGACATCACGCCTCCGCACGGGCGAGGCGGAAGCCGGTGACCGGCCGCCTGGCGTGCAGGTGGGGCGGGGTGTCGTGCGGGCCGCGGCTCCAGCCGCCGGGCGTGCGCCGCACGGGGGCGCCTCTCACGCCCTCGACGCGGTGAGGGAGGGCGGCCTCGCCGGGGTGGGTGATCACCGTCGGTACGGTGAGCTTGACCGTCACAGGGCTTCCTCACTGGACGTCCGGGACGTCCCGGACGTCCGGGCGGCAAGGGCGGGCAGCACTCCGGCCGTCTCCAGGTGGTCGCGGGCGGCCCGGATCGCCTCGGGGGTGGTGGCGTACTCGTGTCCCGCGTGGCGCAGCAGTTCCAGCGCGCCGACGGACTCCAGGACCTGACGCTGGCCGGGGCGTATGGCGGAGGCGAGGACGAGAATGCCGCGCCGCTTCAGCTTCTCCACCGCGTCCTTGAGGACCAGGGCGCCGGTGGCGTCCATGGTCGACACCCGCGACATGCGCAGGATCACCACGCGGACGTCGGCGACCTCGGTCAGCTCCAGCAGGAAGCGGTGCGCGGCGGCGAAGAACAGCGGTCCGTCGATGCGGTACGCCACGATGTGCTCGGCGAGCAGGGCGTGTTCCTCGGCGCTGTGATCACCCGTCTCGAGCGGCACCTGGTCGATGCGGGCCTGCTGGGCGACGGCGCGCAGCGCGAGGGCGCCCGCGACGACGAGGCCGATGATCACCGCGTAGACGAGGTCCAGGACCAGGGTCGCCACCGCGGTCAGGACGAGGATGAACGCGTCCGAGCGGGTGGCCTTGGCCATCGCCCGCAGCGAGCCGACCTCGACCATGCGGATGGCGGTGGCCAGCAGCACGCCGGCCAGCGCGGCCAGCGGGATCCTCGAGACCAGCGGCGCCGCCGCGAGGACGATCACGGCGAGGACGGCGGCGTGGGTGAGGGCGGCGAGGCGCGAGCCGGCTCCGGTGCGGACGTTGACCGCGGTGCGGGCGATCGCGCCGGTTGCCGGTACTCCGCCGAACAGCGGGGCGGCGATGTTGGCCAGCCCCTGCCCGAACAGCTCACGGTCCGGGTCGTGCCGCTGGCCCACGGTCATGCCGTCCGCGACCGACGCCGACAGCAGCGACTCCAGCGCGGCCAGGGCGGCGACCGCCACGGCGGGAGCGAGCAGCGTGCCGAGGGAGCCGGGGTCGAGGAAGGACAGGGACGGGGCGGGCAGGCCCGAGGGGAGGTCACCGATCGGCTTCGCCGCGTCCAGGTGGGCCAGCCGTGCCACGATCGTCGCCGCGATCACGGCGACGATCGAGAACGGTACGGTCGGCCGCCACCGGGCGCCGAGCAGCATGAGCGCGGCCACGGCGACCGCGAAGCCGACCGCCGTCCAGTTCGGGCTCTGCGCGAACTCCCCGACCGCCCGCCACGTCACCACGAGCACGCGGTCGCCTTCGGGTCTGGGCACGCCGAGCGCGTTCGGGACCTGCTGAAGGCCGATCACGCAGGCGATGCCGAGGGTGAAGCCCTCCACGACGGGGGCGGGCACGTACTGCATGTACTTGCCGGCCCGCAGCACGGCCAGGCCGACGAGCATGACGCCCGCCATCAGGCCGACGGTGAGCACCCCACCCGGGCCGTACCGGCCGACGATCGGCACCAGGACGACCGTCATGGCGCCGGTCGGGCCGGACACCTGGAGGCTGGACCCGCCGAACACCGCGGCCAGCGCGCCCGCGACCACGGCGGTCGCGAGGCCCGCCTCGGCGCCGAGCCCGGAGGAGACGCCGAAGCCGAGCGCGAGCGGCAGCGCGACGACCGCCACGGTGAGGCCGGCGAGCAGGTCCCGGCGCGGGTCGCGCCGGATGTCCGCGAGGTCGGCGCGACCGGGCAGCAGGGACGTGATCCGGGCCCACACCGTGCTGAATCCCGTGGTCATCGTGCGACAGCCCCGTCGTCCCGCAGCTCGGCCAGCAGCTCGCCCTGCCCGGCCAGCATCTCGGTGAGGATCCGCCGCGCGGCCTTCATCAGCTCTGCCACGTCCCCGCCGGCCAGCTCGTAGACGACCGTCGAGCCCTGCCGGGTGGCGCCGACGATCCCGGAGCGGCGCAGGACCGCCAGCTGCTGGGACAGACCCGCGGGTTCCACCTCGATGGCGGCCAGCAGGTCCCGTACCGGCATCGGCCCGTCCTGCAGCAGCTCCAGCACTCGTATCCGTACGGGATGACCGAGCATGCGGAAGAACTCGGCCTTGGCCTGGTAGAGCGGAACGGACACGATCCCTCGGCTTCCCCTGGAAGGCCCCTCCCGGGGGCGGACACGAAGGCTGCACTGCGACTGTCTGCGAGCACAGCCAATACAGCATCTTACCAATTGCGAAATTTTGCAATTGAGCATCAGGCTGCATCCCGTGCACCCCCTCCACGAAGGGGGCCTTCCTCGAGGGGTCAGGCCTTCTTGACCACGCTGGACTTGAGCTGCATCGCCCCGAAGCCATCGATCTTGCAGTCGATGTCGTGGCCGTCGACGCCGTCGACGAGGCGGATGTTGCGCACCTTGACGCCGGCCTTGAGGCCCGAGGGGCTTCCCTTGACCTTGAGCGCCTTGACGATGGTCACCGTGTCACCGTCCTGCAGCACGTTGCCGACGGCGTCCTTGACGACCCGCTGCCCGGCGGCGTCGGCGGCCTCCGCACCTCTTTCGGCGGGAACCCACTCATGCCCGCACTCCGGGCACACCGCCAGGGCGTTCATCTCGTAGGTGTACTCACAGGAGCACTTCGGACAGGGAGGAAGAGTCTCGATCATCCGGCCAGGGTAGCGAGCCTGCGCTTGTGCCCGGACAGGACGAGAAGGGACGGAGGTCGCGAGGCCGTGGAACGCGTGCTGCCGCGGGCCACCCGGGAAGTTCCTCCGCCGGTGACGATGCCTCAGAAAGTG
Organism: Streptomyces sp. NBC_00704; assembly: GCF_036226605.1. Taxonomy (NCBI): domain Bacteria; kingdom Bacillati; phylum Actinomycetota; class Actinomycetes; order Kitasatosporales; family Streptomycetaceae; genus Streptomyces; species Streptomyces sp. NBC_00704. The sequence continues at coordinate 7,792,706 of NZ_CP109000.1, read as the reverse complement.
ACCCAGTAGCGGCGTTTGACCCCGGCGGCGGTGCTGCGCACGTCCTCAAGGACGCCGCCGTTGCGTTCGATGGTGCGCGCCGAGCCGACGTTGCCGTCGTCACAGGTGAGGAGGACCCGGTCCAGGCCGAGCGAGGGCGCCTTGAGCAGAACGGTCCCCAGCGCCCGTGAGGCCAGTCCGCGTCTCCTGGCAGAGGGCCGGACGCTGTATCCGATGTGCCCGCCGCCTTCCAGGAGGAGGGCGTTCAGGTAGTGCCGAAGGTCGATGGCCCCGAGGTAGGTCTCACCGTCGACGATCCACCAGTGCGTGGCGTGCACGCGTCCTTCGCCGACGGGCAGCGACCGGTCGGCTTGCTGTCGCAGGCGCTGGACCCATGCGGCGAACCCGTCGGGGCTGTCGAGGTCATCGTCACCGGCCAGACGCAGGCCGGCCCCGTCCTGGTGAGCACCGGGCTGCCACTCGGCACGCGCTGCGAGCCATGAGGCGTGCAACTGTGCTGTGGGAGCGATCAGTTCAGCCATGCGTGGGACGATAACACCCGCATCCGTTACGTGATCAGGCGTCTTGAGTCGGGCCAAGGGTTTCGCTCCCTGGGGAGCGGATGCAGGGCGGGGCCGGCTCGGGGGCGGGACCGCAGGGCGGCGCGGGGCGCCACGGCCCGGCGCGGACCTCGGCCCGGCTCGGCGCGGCCTCGGTCCCGGTCGGCCCGTCCGCCCGGCCCACCGTCGCTCATGCGGGTGGGTGTCGTCCTGTCCGGCTTCGGTCTCCTTGCGGTCACACGCCGCCCTCGGAGGGTGATGTGACCTGGATCATGTGCAGCGGGTGCAGCGTCGCGCGGGGGCCGGCGTCTTTCTCCAGGTGTAGGGGGACGGCCGGAACGAGGACGGTGGGGATGGAGCAGAGTCGAGCCGATGCGTTCGACGGGTTCGTGGCGGCCCGCTGGTCGGCGTTGTTCCACCTGGCCCGTCTGCTCGTAGGAGGTGATCGGCACCGGGCCGAGGATCTGTTGCAGGAGGCCCTGGTCAAGCTCTGGTTCGTCTGGCCGCGCATCGCGGAGGAGGCCCCCGAGGCGTATGTGCGCAAGGTGCTGGCCCGGGCGGCGGCGCGGTCGGCGCGTCGGCGGTGGTGGGGCGAGCGCCCGGCCGAGGAACTGCCCGATGTGACGGAGGTGGGTGACGTGTCCGCCTCCGTGGCCGAACGCACGCGGCTGGAGGCCGCGTTGGTCCAGCTGCCGCCGCGGCAACGGGCCGCGGTCGTACTGCGCTACTACCAGGACCTGCCGGAGAAGCAGGTCGCGGAAGCACTGGGATGTCCGGTGGGCACCGTCCGGTCCCACGCTTCGCGCGGCGTGGCCCGGCTGCGCCGGATCCTCGGCGATGTCATCGAACCGGTCGGATGAAGGGGAGGGCCATGGACCATTTCGAGCGGGAGCTGGCGCGGATGATGCGCGACTCCCAGGAGCACACTCCCTTCGGGCCCGAACACCGCACGGGCCTCCGGGCCCGGGTGCGGGCCCGACGCCGCGCACGCGCGGTGCAGAAGGCCGTCGGTTCGGTGCTGGCCGTGGCCGGACTCGGCCTCGGCTTCTTCCTGCTGCCCCGCGACTCCTCCGAGACCAGGCCGCAGGCCCCTCTCCCCCGGCCCGCGGTCGGCCCGACGTCCCCGCACGCGACTCCGGCGCCGACACCGGACGCCTCGCCGAGCACGCTCCCCACCGCCGGCCCCACCGCGACCGCCGGAGGGACCGCCGCAACGTCCACGGCCCCGGCCACGACGAGCAGTTCGCTCACACCGCCGACCGCGACCGGCAACGAGACCGGCACCGCGTCACCCTCCAGCACCGGCACGGCGAACGTCTCGGCCACCACGCCGGCGGCGCCGACGACGACACCTCCGACGATGAGGGCCTCGTCCCACGGCGGCTCCGCCGACTCCGGATAGACGCAGCAGCGCCGAACACCCCCGCCCGGCAGTGGCCCCCGCCCCCTTCGCCCCCTGCCGTGCGTGACCTCAGCCTGCCCTGCGACAGCACACGAAAGCGGATGAACAGTGACAGAACTGGTGAGCCCACTCCCCCTGCGTACACCGTTGCCGGTGCACCATCGCGAGCCCGTCCTGGACGTGGTCGTGCCGGTGTTCAACGAGGAGAGGGATCTGGAGCCGAGCGTCCGGCGGCTTCATGCCCATCTGTGCGAGACCTTTCCGTACGCGTTCCGGATCACCGTCGCGGACAACGCCAGTGCCGACGCGACCCCTTCGATCGCGGCTCGGCTGGCCGCGGAGCTGCCTGAGGTGCAGTGGACACGGCTGGGCCAGAAGGGGCGCGGGCGGGCGCTGCACGCCGCCTGGTCCGGTTCACGGGCACCGGTGCTCGCCTACCTGGACGTCGACCTGTCCACCGATCTGACGGCGCTGCTGCCACTGGTCGCACCGCTGATCTCCGGGCACTCCGACATCGCCATCGGCACGCGCCTGGCCCGCGGCTCGCGGGTGGTGCGCGGCCCCAAGCGCGAGATCATCTCCCGCTGTTACAACGCCCTGCTGCGCTCCGCCCTCGCGGTGGGATTCTCCGACGCGCAGTGCGGCTTCAAGGCGGTGCGACGGGACGTGGCCGAACGGTTGCTGCCCCTGGTGAAGGACTCGGAATGGTTCTTCGACACCGAACTGCTGGTGATAGCCGAGCGGGCCGGGCTGCGGATCCACGAGGTGCCGGTCGACTGGGTGGACGATCCTGACAGCCGGGTGGACCTGGTGGCCACGGCGCTGGCAGACCTGCGGGGCATCGCGAGGCTCGGCCGCGAGCTGGCCCGTGGCACTCTGCCGACAGCGGGACTTCGCCGCGGCGCCGCCGACCAGGTGCGCGCGGGGCTGGCCGGCCAGTTGCTGCGCTTCGCCACCGTGGGCGCCGTGAGCACGATCGGCTACGTGCTGCTGTACACCGCGCTGCGCCCGGTCTGCGGGTCCCAGGGCTCCAACGCACTGGCGCTGCTGGCCTGCGCCCTGGCCAACACCGCCGCGAACCGGCGGCTCACCTTCGGGCTCCGCGGCCGCGACGACGCCCTGCGCCACCAGGCCAAGGGCCTCCTGGTCTTCGTGATCGGCCTCGTCCTGACCAGCGGATCGCTTGCGGCACTTCAGCATGCGGCGCCCCGGGCCTCGCACGGCACGGAGGTCGGCGTCCTCGTCGCCGCCGGCCTTGCCGCGACCCTGCTGCGCTTCCTGCTCCTGCGGGCCTGGGTTTTCCCTGCCGCTCGCCACCGTGGGACGGGGGACATCGCCGCATGAACCACCCGACGACGCTGAGCCCTCCTCCCGGCTCAGGCGCAGAAGCAGGCGCACCCGTAGCTGCCGCAGATGCCGCCGATGCCGACACGGACGCCGAGGCCCTCGGACTCCGCCACCGCGTCCCCGACGCGGACCGCCGCTCGCGCCTGTACCGCGCGGCCGGTCGCTACGCCCCGGTACTGGCGCTGTACGGCGGGCTGAAGCTCATCGGCTTCACCGTCTTCATGTACCTGCTGGACTCCGCCGGGGACTTCCGGCACAAGCACCCGCGCTTCGGCGGAGGCGCACACCCCTGGGACGTACTGGCCAGCTGGGACGGCTGGTGGTACCAGCAGGTCGCCGCGCACGGCTACACCCCCGCGCTGATCCCGGATCCCAACGGCACGGACCTGATCACCCTCAAGGGAAACTCGGCGGCCTTCTTCCCTCTGTACCCGGCCTCGATGCGGCTGGTCTCCGACTGCACGGGGCTCGGTCTGTACGGCTCCGGGATGCTCGTCTCCATCCTCGCGTCGTTCGTCGCCGCCCTCGGCATCTACGCCGTCACCGCCCGGTTCGGCGGCGGACGGGCCGGGCTGGCCGCGGCCGGGCTGTGGGCCGTGTGGCCGGGCTCCGGCACGGAATGGTCGGCCTACTCGGAGTCCCTCTACGTCGCCCTCGCCGTCTGGGCCTGTCACTCCGTGATGAACGACCGCTGGCTCACCGCCGGCGTCCTCACCTTCGCCGCCGGCCTGGGCCGCCCCACCGCCGTCGCCCTCATCGCCGCGCTCACCGTCGCCGCGCTGCTGGCGCTCCATCGTCGCCGGGAGGATTTCGCCCGCCCCTGGACCGCGATCCTCGTCGCGCCACTGGGGCTCGTCGGCTACCTGCTGTGGGTCGGCAACCAAATGGGCGATCTCGCAGGCTACTTCACCTTGCAGAAGGGCGCGTGGGCCCACACCTTCGACTTCGGTGAGCAGACGCTCGACGTCTTCGCCTCTCTCGCCGTCGGCCGGTCCGACTACCTCTTCGCCTGCCCCGTCGAGGACATGATCGGCGCGATGACCGTGCTGCTGGGTCTGCTCCTGCTGCCCCTTCTGATCCGGCTGCGGCCGCCGGCCGTCCTGACCGTGTACACGATCCTGACCTTTGTCCTGGTCCTGGGCAGTCAGCAGATCTTCGGCAACGTCTCCCGCTACCTGCTGCCCGCCTTCCCCCTGCTCATCCCGCCGGCCGTCAAGCTGCGCGGACTCGGTCTGCCCACGCTGACGGCGCTGCTCGCCGTCACGGCCGTCGCGTCGGGCTCGTACGCCGGGTACGCGCTCTTCGAGCTGGGGGTCCCGTAGAAGCCGCGGCCCGCGGCGGCTCCGAAGCCCCCGGCGGCTCCGAAGTCCTAGGCGGCTCCGACGGGGACGTTCAGAGGTGGCCGTCGAGGATCTCGCGGACCGCGGCGTCGGTCATAAGACCCGCGCCGCGCGCCACCGCCTCGCCGTCCTTCAGCAGGACACAGGACGGGGCGCCGGTGATCCCGTACCGCTCCGTCGCAGCCGGGCAACGAGTGATGTCCGCGCGGACGGCCGTCAGACGGCCCTTGTAGTCGTCGGCGACGCCCTCCACGACACGGTCCATCTCCCGGCAGGGCTCGATCGCCTTGGGCCATGTCCCCGTGAAGTACGCGAGGACCGGCACGTCGCTCATCCGCAGGATGAAGGCGAACTCCGCGTCCTCACGGGCCTGGTGGACCCGATGCGCCATGAAAGGCTCCTGACCTCGCGTTCCGTCGTTCCGTCGTTCCGTCGTTCCGTCGTTCCGTCCCCATGATCCCCCGTACGAGGAGGCCGGCATGTCCGCCGGGCGGGAGCCCGGCGCCGTCGCGCGACCGCGGTCGCCCCGCCGTGGACCCGGCGGGCCCTCCGCCACGCGAGCCCCGCTCAGCGGCGGCCGGTGGACAGGACGACGAGGAACTGGCCGCCGCCCGCCTGGACCTCGGCGGTCACCGGCAGCCCCGGAACCAGTCGGGAGAACCGGTCCACCAGCCACTCCGCCGCGTCCTGAGCGTCCTGTCCGGTCGGGCAACGGCCCACCGTCTCGCGGCCCCCCTTGCGCTCCAGCCTCGCGGCGACGGTGATCAGCGACGCGGGTTCGACCACGTACAGGTGGTCCGGCCAGGCGATGACCGCCTTGACCGCACCCTTGCGGGTGTTGCAGGCGCGGTGGGCGAGCCGCTCGGCCACCTTCGCCTTCCGGTCGGCGGTCCGGCTGTCCACGCTGGGCCCTCGCGGGTCGTTCACGGACTTGTCGGGGTCGACCGGCTCGTCGCACACCCAGCACCGCCAGCCGTCGCGCTCGGCCACATCATCAAGGAGACTCATCCGAGCAAGCTAGCCTGCCCGGCCGTCTCCCCGCGCACCAGGGCCCCCGGCGACAGGCGCGCCGTGGTGTGCCGCGGGGCCCGGGCGCCGCTCGAGTCGGTTCGTTGCGCGCCCCCGCCGGCCGTGCTTGGCTCGCCCGATGAACCTTCTGCTGACGGCGAGCGGCCTGCGCAACGAGACACAGCGGGAAGCGCTGCGGGACATGCTGGGAAAGCCGTTCGGATCGGCGAACGTCGTGTACGTCCCCACGGCGTCGGTCGCCGAGCCCGGAGACCACGGCTGGTTCGTCGCGAACATGAACCGGCTGCACGGCCTCGGCTGGCGGGAGTTCGACGTCCTGGAACTGAACGGACTGCCCCGGCAGATGGTCGTCGACCGGCTGCTGCACGCCGACGTCGTCCACGTCGAGGGCGGCAACCACTACCACCTCGCGCGCAGCATCACCGGCAACGGTCTGGCCGACGGCTTCCTGGAGGCGCTGCGGGAGCGGGTCTACGTGGGGGTCAGCGCCGGATCGATGATCTTCAGCCGTCATCTCACCACGCACTCCGCCGACGTCATCGGGGACAGTGCGGACCTCCATGTGCTCGGCGCGACCACCGTGGAGCCGCCGTTCGGCCTCTTCGACTGGTATCTCAAGCCCCATCTGTACTCGCCGGACTTCCCCGAGCGGGACGACGCCTGGGCCGATCGCATCGCTGCCCGAGCGGATTTCCCGGTCTACTTCATCGACGACGACACGGCCGTCCGCGTCGCCGACGGCAAGGTGGACGTCGTCTCCGAAGGCCGGTGGCGCTTCCATCCGTGACCCGGTGCGCGCACGCTCCCGTCGTTCGCCCTGCCCGGTCGTGGCCCCTGTCCCTCGTGGCCCCGACCGGCTTCCCGAGGACTTTCCGCATCGCGCGGCGAGGCCCACGGGTCGCCGTCGGGCCGGCCGGTGCCGGTGCTGCGGGAGGCCCCCCTGGCACAGCGCCGGTTTACGGGCCTCATCGGCCACGCTGACGTCGTCCCCGCACACTCCCGCTCCCCCGCTCCCCCGCCCCGCCGGCCGTCGGCCGCTCATGAGGATGACGATGGTGCATCCGAGATCCCCCTACCGGCGAACAGGCGACAAGGGTTCCGGAGACGTTCCCGTTCGAGTGTCAGCCGCACGAGGGATACGAGTGGCGTGGCGCTCCCGGGTCCCACGCGGCGGCGTCGGGACCCGGCCCGCGTGACAGGCATCCGCCCGCGGCCGACTCCGGCCCGGCCGGTCGCCGCGCGTGGCCGCCGAGCGGCGATCCAGGGGGTGGACAGCCGGGCGTCCGCCGCTGCCGTCGGCGTTTCCGTCGCGCGCCGCCGCAAGCGATCCGGGCGACCCTCCCGCAGGATGGTGCCGGCGGCCCGGCACCGCGAGTCCGTGAAGCCGGCCCCTTCCGTGTGCGGCGGGACGACACCACCCGCCCTTCTACGAGGGAGCACCTCATGGCAGCGATGACGGAGGAACTCGTACCGGTGCTGGAGAACGTCCGCCAGGCACATGCGGCGCTCCTCGACCGGCTCGGGACGGACGCGCTCGTCACTCCGCCGGGCCAACATCGTCAGACGCTGGAACGCCAGGCCGCCCAGATCCACATCGGCCTGGGGCGCGTCCACCGTCTGGAGCGCTCCCTGCACCCTCGTGGCCTGCTGGAGTCCGCCGTCGGTGCGACGATGTCGGTCTCGCGCGGCGCCCTGCGCACGGCGATGCTGCCGCTGACCATCGGATCGGTCGTCGTCCGCGGACTGCTCCCCGGCGGGGGCCCGGTCGATCCGCGACACCTGCTGAAGAACACCGAGGACGAGTACGCGGCCGTCGCGCGGGCCCTGGCGGCATGCCGGGCCGGGGAGGCGCTCGCCGACCAGCTGGACGACCGGCGCACCGCCGACCTGCTCGGCTGGCTCCGCCGCCAGGACGAGGAACTGCTGCGTGAACTGGACGGCCTGCTCGTCGAGCACGCTCGCGACGTGGCGCGGAACGTCGCCGAGCGCGGCATCCGGGAGGCCCGGGGCACGGGCGAGGACGCGGCGCCTCAGCGGCCCGAGCCCGGACCCATGGCAGAGGAGGTCCTGGGCGCGGTCAGGCGGGAGGAAGACCTGCCGATTCCCGGATACGGCAGCCTCACCGCGGCACAGGTCGAGGCACGGCTGACGGTGCTCTCCCAGCTCGAGCTGACCGTGGTCGAGGGCTACGAGCGTGCGCACGCCCGGCGCAGGGAGGTCCTGAAGGCCATCGAGCGGCTGCGGGCATCCGAGCCGTGGACCGGATATGACGCCCTGGACGCGGCCGGGATCACCGCGAGCCTGCGGGACGCACCTCCTGAAACGGCGCGCCGGGTGCTGGAGTACGAGCAGCTCCACCGGCGACGCCAGGATGTGGTCGCCGCGGCGGCGGAGCGCGCCTGCGCCTGAGCACGGAACGCGAGATCCAGCAGACCGACACAGCTCGAGGGCCGACGGCAGACGCGTGACGCACACGACCGAAGTGCCGCGGGGGTTGTCACGCCGCGACGCGCCGCCTTCACCGCTCGCTGACCAGTACGGACGTCACCTGAAAGTGGTTTGCCGACGCGGGGGCCGCGTGGGTAGCGTCACCGTTCGTGACCCGGATTCTGCGCACCGAGCGGCTGCTCCTGGAGCCGTACGTCCCTGAGGACGAAGAGGACTTCGTCGCTCTGTTCCAGGACGCCAGGGTGTCGCGGTGGATGGGCGACGGTCCTGCTTCCGAAGCCGATGACCGGGCGCTGTTCCAGCGGATCTTCACGAAGGTGTACGCCCAGGACCTGTTCGACGTCTGGGCTGTGCGCCGGAACGGCCTTCTCGTCGGGCATGCCGAGATCAAGCCGACCGACGTCGTCGCCGGCCACGAGATCATCTACGCCCTGGCCCCGACGGCCTGGGGGCTGGGCCTCGGGACCGAGGTCGCGGAGGCGATCGTCGCCCACGGCTTCGACGCCCTCGGGCTGACCGAGGTCCACGCGACCGTGGCCGCCCCGAACACCCCCTCACTGACCCTGCTCAACAGGCTCGGCTTCGAGCACGTCCGGGACATCACCGAGGACGACGGCAGCACCACGCGTGTGCTGGTGCGCCATCGGGGCGCGGGCGACGAGTCGTAAGGGCGCGAGCTGACAGCGGCGCGGGCCGACAGCCCGAAACGCCGCCCCCGGGCGCGCCGTTCACGCTTGTGCGACGCGCATGGAGACCTCGGCGACGCGCTCGGCCAAGAGGTCGGGAGGCAGGACCGGCTGGACGAGATGGCTGACCGTCAGGCGCACCACCGCCTCGACGACCAGGCCCGCGAGTGGCGTCGGTGTCGGCACGGACGACAGCCGGCCACCGATCACCTGGCGGTCCCCTGGTCCTGGACCGACCAGTACTCACTGGGGCCCCGGGGCCGGAGCGGCGGCCGAGGCGGCCGCCTGATACCCGCGGTGCCGAAATCCCGTCGAGATCCGCGCGGACGGGGCCTACTCTGCGGGCATGGCCCACGCGAAGACCTCATACGTCTGCCTGCCCTGCCGGGCCTCGTACAAGCAGCCCTACGACACGAGCAGGGAGCGGATCTGTCCCCGCTGCGCGCGACCGCTGATCCACGTGGGCTCCGCCTTCGCCGCACCCCGACGCCGCGACACCACGGCCTGGCGGACGCTGTCCGTGCTGCTGCACGCCGGTGTTCGCTTCCACAAGAGCTGCTGCTGGGGGCCCGGCTACCGTCCGCGCACCCTGCGGGAGGTACGCGAGCGGATGACGTACGCCCGGCGCAGCGGTGAGCCCTTCGCGCGCTCACTCGTACGGTACGAGCTGCCCGCGGGCCCGCCTCGCGGCTGACGGCGTCCGGGGTGCACGGGGAGGGATCCACCGTCGCCGCGTTCGCTCCCGGACGGCGCGCCGTGGCTGAGGCGGGTGCCGGCCGCCTGTCCGAGACCGTCGCAGGAGACAGGTGTGACACCGATCGGGAGCGTGCCCCGAGAGCCGCTTCGCGGGCGTGGGACCACGCTCAGCGGAACGTGTCGCACCGGGCCATGTCCCCGGTGCGGTAACCGAGGCCGAACCACTGCTGCCGTTGCTCGGACGAGCCGTGGGTCCAGGTGTCGGGGGTCACCCGCCCCTGGAACTCCTCCTGGATACGGTCGTCGCCGACAGCCGCGGCCGCGTCGAGACCGTCGTTGATGTCCGCGCCGGTGAGGCTGGTGATCAGCGGCCTGCCGGTGGACTCGTCCTTGACCGTCGTCGCGTGGTGCGCCCAGACGCCCGCGTAGCAGTCGGCCTGCAGTTCCGTCCTGACCGAGGCGCTGTCGGCACCGGTCAGCCCGTTGTGGGACTTGCCCAGCGTCCCTTGGAGGTCCTGGACATGGTGCCCGTATTCGTGCGCCACCACATAGGCCTGTGCGAAGGGCCCGCCGCTCGCTCCGAACTTCGTCCGCAGATCGTCGAAGAAGCCGAGGTCGAGGTACACCGTCCGGTCGCCGGGGCAGTAGAAGGGCCCCACCTCGGAGGTGGCGTTGCCGCACGCCGTGTCCACCTGCCGGCTGAACAGTACGGTCGGCGCCTTGGTGTAGGCGACCTGGCCGCTGCGGCCCAATTCCTGTGTCCAGTAGTCCTGGACGCTGTTGACCACGGCCACGATGCGGCAGTCGTCCTTGGTGTCGGCGTCCTGTCCGGTGCGGCACGCCTGCTCGACCCGGGCGAGCGAGGACGAGGCCGGCGCCGACTGGTCGCCGGACGAGAGGCCCGACTGGCCGGGGCCGATACCGAGCACGAGTCCCACGACCAGTACGACGAGCCCGACGACTCCGCCGCCGATGGTCGCACCGCCACCGGGGATCCGACTGCCGCGCACGTCCTGCACCTCGGAGGTGTCCAGACGGGCGTTGTCGTCGAACTGCATGAGGCGCCGCCTTTGCCGTATGTCGTCAGGGTCGCTGCTCCTTGTACCCGCTTTGCCGTGCCTGGTGCCCTGCGAGCGGTCGGCGCTGCGCCTCGCGCGAGAGGATCCCGTGCACTGCGCCGCGCGGTCCGCCGTGTGGGAACCAGTGCCCGTGAGCGAGTTGCGCCGGGGCGAGACCCAGCAGGGCGGTGAAGAAGTCGACCGCGTCGATGTCGGTGCTCGCCCGTGGCTTGGTTCTTCAGCGACCGTCAGCGGGCGATGGAGATCGCGAAGGGCGTGAATCCGGTGGAGCGGATGACGTGCGGTACGAACAGGATCGCGGCCTCCGTGGCGCGGGCGGTCCGGATACCGCCGAGGTCGGTGATCCATTCCTGTTGCCAGCCGAGGTCGGTGAGCAGGTCGTGGACGGTCTGCTTGGCCTGCGGGTCGTCACCGGAGAGGAACGCGGTCGGCGTCTGCGCGAGGGTGGCCGGCGAGGTCATCACCGGGAAGAGCATGGTGTTGAGCGTCTTGACGACGCGCGTCTCGGGGAGCGCGTCCTGGAGTTGCTCGCCGAGGCTCGAGCCGGGGTAGATCAGATCGGCGGGCAGTCCGTCCGGTCCGTCGGCGGTGGCGTTCGAGACGTCGACGAGGATCGTGTCCTGGAGTTCTTCGCGCAGCGCGGCGAGCCGTTCGAGCGAGCCGGCGCCCGGGGTGGCGTTGATGACGATCCGGGCCGTGCTGGCCGCGTCGCCGGCGGCGCCGGGCGTGCGGTCGGCCACGGTCACCTCGTGTCCTGCCCGGGCGAGGGCTGCGGCCAGGTTGCCGCCGACTCGGCCGTTTCCGAGAACTGCGATCGTGGTCATGGTGATCCGGTCCTTCCGTGCGTGCGGGCGGTGGTGTGCAGTCAGCGCGAGAGCGTGGACACGGCTTCGGCGTGGACGCCGGGCGCCGCAGCCAGGAAGCTCCGGCTCCGAGGGGTCCAGGGGCGGCCCTCGGCGTCGGAGATCCGTCCGCCGGCCTCGGTGACGAGCAGCGCGCCGGGAAGCAGGTCCGCGCGGGCGCCGGCGAACTGCCAGAAGGCGTCGATCCGGCCGGCGGCCACGTTCAGCAGGTGCAGGGTCGCGGGCACGGCGGCGCGGACGACGAGCGCGTCGAAGAGCATCGCGGTGATCGAGGAGCCGACGCGCCGCACGACCTCTTCGTCTTCGTCCGGCCGGGCCTGGCTGGTGGCCACGATGCTCAGGCCGAGGTCCGCGGCCCGGGAGACGTGCAGCGGCCGGCCGTCGAGGTGGGCGCCCGCGCCGGTGAGCGCGGTGTAGGTCTCGCCCGTCAACGGCAGGTGAACCGCGGTGAGCACCGGCTGGTTCTCCCGCACGAGGGTGGCGGTCACGGCCCACTCGGGCAGGGCGTGCAGGTGGTTGACGTTGCCCTCGGCCGGGTCCACGACCCACCACTCGCCGGCCGGCAGCGCCCCGCCGTCCAGTTCGTCCTCCACCCAGCCTGCGCCCGGGCGCAGGCTCGAGAGGCGGGGGCGCAGGATGTCGAGGGCCGTGTCGTCGTTGGCGGCGAGCGCGCGCATCAGCTCTTCGCGGCTCTGGTGGCGGACCACTGCGCCGAAGCGCTCGCGCAGCGCCGAACCCGCCTCACGCACGGCGATCACGCTCTGGGCGAGAAGGTCGGCGTCGGAGGCGGCGACATCAGTGGTCTGGAGCGTTTCGGACATGGCGGTGTTCCCGTCTGAGAAGGGGTGCTGTGGCCGGTCGAGGGCCGAACTGCGCGTTGTTCCTTGCGCTTTCGCCCCAACGGTATGCAGCACCGCCATTAACCTCAAATGCATGTCAGGCACGTCTAGGATTACTCGCATGCAACTGGATCTGAACCTGCTCGCGGCCCTCGACGCACTGCTGGAGGAGGGCAGCGTGACCGGGGCGGCGGCGCGCCTGCACGTCACCGCCCCGGCGATGAGCCGGAGCCTGGGCCGGATCCGGCGCACGACCGGGGATCAGATCCTGGTGCGCACCGGCCGCACGATGACCCCCACGCCGTACGCGATCGCCGTCCGGGAACAGGTGCATGAGCTGCTGCACCAGGTCCAGGGGGTGCTGGCGCCGAGCCGCGAACTCGATCTGGCAACGTTGGAGCGCACGTTCACACTGCGCTGGCACGATTCCCTGGTCGCCTTGAGCGGTCCCGCACTGCTCGCTGCCGTGCGCGGGCAGGCTCCGGGCGTGCGACTGCGCTTCGTCGCGGAATCGAGCACCGACACCCCCGAGCTGCGGCGTGGCGAGGTCGACCTGGAGGCGAACGCCAACCGCCCCGGCGCACCGGACATCCGTGCCGAGAACGTGGGCGAGACCCGCCTCGTCATCGTCGCGCGCCAGGGACACCCCCTCACCCGCGTCAGGACCGTCACCGCACAGCTGTACGCCGCCGCTGAGCACGTCGCCGTCTCGCGACGCGGAAACCTCGGAAACGCCGTCGACGACGCCCTCGCGCGGCTCGGCCTCACCCGCCGCGTGGTGGCGACCGCGCCCACGGAAGCGGCCGCACTGGAGTTCGCGCGCGACTCCGACATTCTGCTCAGCGTCCCCGAAGCCACCACGCGGTCAGCGGTCGCCGACCTCGGCCTGACCGTCCTCCCCCTCCCCCTCGAACTGCCGTCGGCGCCGGTATACCTGTCGTGGCATCAGCGCTACGACACCGATCACGCCCACGCCTGGCTGCGCGGACTGGCGCGAACCGCGCTGGCCATGTGAGGAGTGCCGCCACCGGAGTGCGGCCTGACCGGCGTCCTCAGGGTCGAGACGTCCGCTCCACCGACCTCCGACAGGCACTGCCAGGACCTGTTCGGACGGACTTCTCCGGGATGCGGTGAGGTCGTAGGCGACCGGGTCACCCCGGCTGGTCGTCCGTCCTGGGGTGATACAGCGCTTGGGCGCGGGCGCAATCGACGGGTCGGTCCTGGGGCAGGTGCAGGAAGTAGTCCAGCTGCCACGCCTGGGCAGTGTCGGCTTGGCGGTTGGTGGTGGTCACCCAAGGCGGATAGACGCGGAAGGCTCGTTTGCCACCGGAACCGTCCGCTGACACGACACCGTTCCTGCGGAGCGCGTCCATGGAAAAGACGAACTGACCGAAGTAGTGACGGTCGCGGGTGCTGACGACGAAGAGGTCGACGGGGTCGGTGGCGTCGAAAGGCCGGATGGGCCCGCCCGGGGACCTCTTCCATACGGTGACGAACTGGCCGACCTTGGTCGGGGTCGTCTTCGCTGCGCGGAATCGGACGGCGAGTCCGTCAAGGGTGAAGGCGTGGGCGGCGTATGCGGCGCTCTCCTCCTCCGGGGCAGGCTGCGAGCAGGTGAACCCGCAGGGGTCGTAGACGAGCGCTTTTGCCGCGAGGAGATCCCTGTGGGCCGGGACGGTGTCCGACCACGGTGTGAATCCGGTGGGTGGGAGATCGGGTGAGCGCCCGCGGTTCGTCGCCATTCGTTCACCCTGTCACGCATGCGGGAACGGTCGCCGACCGAACCAGCGGCGCGACTCTCCCTACGGCGGTCGACCCGGCCATCGGGGCCCTCCGGTCTCGTCGCCTGTGCGTGTGCGTGTGCCTGTCCGTGCCCCTGGTGTGCGACCCGACCGGGCGGGAACGGTCATCGGCAGGCAGGCACACGCTCCTTCACCGCCTACGGCCGCTGATCACCTCGAATGACCCGTTCAGGAAGCGAGTTCGTCCAGAAGCCGGGGGCCGTTGTTACGGACGTTGTTCACGGCGGTGGAGACGGGGCGGGCGTCCAGGCGGCCGTCGGCCGGCCGGACGAGCAGGGCCCGCAGCTCGTCCGGGTCCCGGTGGGCGGGGTCGAGCCAGGCTGCGTAGTCCTCAGGGGTGAGGGCGAGCGGCATCCGAGGGTGGACGCGGCCGGCCGTGTCGGTGGCTTCAGTGGTGATGATGGTGCAGGTCATCAGCCAGGCGTCCGGGTCGTCGTCCTGTTTGACGGCCGGATCGCGCCAGTACTCGTACAACCCGGCGAGCGCCATCACCTGGTCGTCTTCGGGGTGGATGAAATACGGCTGCTTGCGCGCCGTGCCCGTGTCGGGGTCCTTGGCCTGCTGCCACTCGTAGAAGCCGTCGGCGGGCAGCAGACAGCGGTGCCGGGTGAACGCCCGTCGGAATGCGGGCTTTTGGTGCACGGTCTCGACCCGCGCGTTGATCATCCGGGCGCCGATCTTCACGTCCTTCGCCCAGGACGGCACCAGGCCCCAGCGCAGCGGCCGCAGCGCCCGCTCCACCGGCGCGGCGTCGCCCTTGTCGCGGGGCGCACGTTCGAGGACGGCCCATACGTCGTCGGTCGGGGCGACGTTCCAGTTCGGCGCGAGCGTCTCCTTCGCAGGTACGTCGGGCACCTGGAACAGCGGGGCCAACTCCTGCGGGCTGCGAGCGGATACGTATCGACCACACATGACGTCACTCTTGCACCTCCCCGATGCCGCGCGACCGCACGACGCCGTGTCGCGTCAGGCGGCGGCCGGGACGGCGTGCGAGGAAGAGGCGGGGCCGGAGCGCCGCACGTCACCCGCTCGTTCCACGGTGGCATCCGCGCACGAGGAGTCGCATCCGCCCCCATCCATCGGCTCGCCCGGGACGGATTCGCAACCGTTGCCCGTCATCCGACCTCGCCGACGCCGGTCAGCCGACAGTGTCAGTGCCCGGTCGCATACTGACGCCCATGCAGATATCGGCGTACGCCCTCAAGCAGGCCTGGAACCAGGTGGCCGCAGGCTCTGACGTGCTCGACGAAGCGATGCTCCCGCCCATCGGCACCTCACCCGACCAGTACGAGCGGTACATGGGCGAGCCGCACGGTCGTCTCTTCCTGGTGCTGGACGAAGACGGGACGGTGCGCGGCCACATCGGTCCCTACCGGGAGGTCTTCGCCACTCGGGACCTGGACCAAGTGCTGTATTTCGCCGCCGAGGACGCGGTCCGCGCACTCGCCGAGCACATCGCGGCCCGGTCACCGGGTCGCGGCCCGGTGGCCAACCTCGTCTCCGGGCAGGCCGAGCTGCTGGACCGGATCAACCCCGACTGGGGCAGCAGATTCCGCAGCGGCGGCGTGGACGGTACGCAGCCCTCGACGGCGTGCGGACGCGACCCGCTGGAACGCCTCGCCTGGATCGCCGGCAGCTGGCGCGATCAGGACCCCTACACCCACCTCGCCTTCTTCCGCGGCGAGAACGTCAGCGCCGAACAGATCGCCCTGCTCCACGGAGCCGACCCCGCACAGATCGCCGCCGGGACCCGTCTCGCGGATCTGCGCGGCATGGACGGCGGGACTTTCGACCACTGGGACATCGTCTGGGAGAGCTGCTGCTTCGGGCAGGCCGGCGGCTGGGCGTTCCTCATGTACCACGAGACGCCCGGCTTCGGGCCCGGCCAGGAGGCTCTCGCTCAGCTCGGCGTCACCGAGACGGTGCACCTGAGCGCCACCTCCGCGAAGGCCATCTACACCTTCACCTACACGCGCGACGGCCGGCGTGTCGACGACGACTGGGGCGTTCTGGAGCTGATCTGGTACGACCGCGGCCGCGCCCCCTACTTCCGAGGCGGTCAGCTCGACTTCCTTAACCAGGCCGTACGCCGCGCCGAACTGGACCACCCCGAACTGACCAGCGAGTTCGAGCTGTACTTCCACGCCCTGGAGGACGCGTTCGGCCTCCAGCTGCCCCGGCAGGACATCCAGGAGGGGACGGTGCGCGCCGCGCAGTGGGCACGCCGCGACAGTTGACGGTTGCGTCCCTACAGCGCGCCGGGGGCAGTCGGGCTGCCGGCGAGCTGTCCGGTAGTGGAGACGGGGCCGGGCGGGGCGGATGCCGCGGACGGCCTGGCGGACCACCGCGCGCACCGTGATGCTCATCAAGGGTTCGCGGGCCGTCCCTGGAGCGGCTGTGATCCACGCAGGAACGTGGCGACCTCATCCGGGACCCGGCTCGTCAATGGGTCAGACGGTGAGTGCCGTGCGCAGGGTGGTGGCCATCAGATCGATGGCTTCCCTCCCGGCCGGTGCCGGACCGGTGTGGGTGAAGTAGTGGTCGACACCCTCGAAGCAGCGATGGGTGACCGGAACGCCGGCGGCTTCCAGGGCTTTGGCGTACGCGTCGCCCTCGTCGCGCAGGCGGTCGTTCTCCGCGGTGATGACCAGGGCGGGCGGCAGACCGGCGAGATCGTCCGCGAGACCGGGCGACACCAGCGGATGGGCGAGGTCGGCGGGATCAGGGACGTAGGCGGCGGTGAACAGCCGCATGAGCTGAGGGGTGAGCAGGGGCTTGGGGACGGGTGACCGTTTGGCGGCCGGGTCGGCGAGCTGGTCGAGGGGTGCCGAGTCGATGATCTGGAGACGGGGCGTGAAGGTGCCGCGGTCCCGGGCCGTGCGGCAGACCGCGGCGGTCAGGTTGGCCCCGGCGCTGTGTCCGCCCACAGCGATGCGCGAACCGTCCCAGTCGTTGGCCGTGCCGCTCTCGACCGCCCAGGCGGTGACGTCGTACGCCTGGGTGACGGGCACGGGGTACGGCCGCTGCGGGGCGACGGCATAGTCCACGTTGATCACCACGCAGCCGGCCGTAGCGGCTATGTAGCGGCAGATGTGGTCATCCTGCTGAGGGCGGGCTACCACGAACCCGCCGCCGTGGAAGTTGACGTACACGGGGGCTGGGGCCACCGCGGCCGACGGGCGGTAGACGGTGCATGTCACCGGCCCGGCGCCGGTCTCCACCCGGATCGATTCCGTGCGCTTCGGGATGTCGGTGAAGCGCAGATCCTCGTGCACGCGGCTCATCATTCGGCCGAGCAGCAACTGAACCCCTCTGGCCTGGATCCTGCGGCTGAATGACATGACTGAGTCCCATCACTACAAACTTAAAGTATCAGGATTCCTGATAATGGATGCTCGTCACTGATCACGCAAGGGGCAGCCGCGAGCCGGATCCGGCCGGGCCGGCGGAGTCGGGCACTTCCGCGTAGTCGGGCAGCTCGACGCCGTTGATCGCTCGTCCGACCAGCTCGGTGAACCATTCGCCGGCGAAGTCCGGGCGCGGCTCGGCGTCTGGGGCGGGGACGTCCCGGCTCCGGGCGTTCAGCCGGCCGATCTCCTGGTTGGCCTCGACGTACGGGCGCATCCGCGCCTCGTAGCGGGCGAACCCGGCGTCGGGGTCCCATCCGGCGGCGGCCAGTTCACCGGCCAGCAGGTAGGCGCCGACCAGGGCCAGGCCGGTGCCCTGCCCGGACATCGGCGAGGAGCTGAACGCCGCGTCCCCGAACAGCCCCACCCGTCCACTCGACCAGCGGTCCATCACCACCTGGGCGACCTGGTCGAGGTAGAAGTCCGGGGCGTCGTCCAGGTGGGCGAGGATGTCCGGGGTCAACCAGCCCAGGCCGGCCATCCGTTCACGCAACAGGCGCTTCTGGGCCGCGACGTCACGGTGGTCGACGGCGAAGTCGGCCGAGGCGAAGGAGAACATGGCCATCGCCCGGGTGGCGTCCTGGATGGGCCGCAGGAGGGCCGAGCGCCCGGATTCCTGGTCCTGGTGCTCGAGCAGCCAGCGGTCCAGCCCGAACTCGTTGGGCACGCTGTAGAACGCCAGCACCTGCCCGAGGTGGCGGAGGAACCGTTCGTGCGGCCCGAAGACCGTCGTCCGCAGTTCCGAGTGCAGTCCGTCGGCCCCGATCACCAGGTCGAAGCGCCGCCGTTCGCCGCCCGCGAAGGCCACGTCGACCCCGTCCGTGTCCTGGGTGAGGCCGGCGATCCGGTCGCCGAAGATGTACTCCACGCTGTAGCGGGTGTCGTCGTAGAGCACCCGGGACAGGTCCCCGCGCAGGATCTCGATGTCCGCGATGAACCCGTCGCCACCGTCGTCGTCGGCACGGAAGGTCTCCAGCACCTGCCCGTCCGCGTCCACGGTGTGGGCGCCGGCGGTGTCGGTGCACGCCGCTCGCACCGCCGCGTCCAGCCCCATGCGCCCGATGACCTCCCTGGCGACCCCGCGCGCGTCCACCGCCTGTCCGCCGGGACGCAGTTCGGGGGCCCGCTCCACCACGGTCACCTCGGCTCCCCGCCGACGCAGCCAGTGGGCCAGCGCGGGTCCCGCGATGCTCGCCCCCGCCACGAGCACTCTGGGACCGCTCACCGGCGTCCCCTGTTCGCCGGTCCGGACGGTGTGCTCCTGCTCGAAGTCGCCCACGCTCATCGCTGCCTCCATGTGCCCTTCCGCGCCGGAACGTGCCCAGCACGGCCCATCGCCGTCGGTGTACCAGCCGTATCGACCGCGGACGCGCACAGAACTCATCGGCGCCATGCCCGAAGCACGCGCACGGCGAGTTCAGGGTGCTTGAGGGAGTCGGACGCGGTTTCGGACCGGCGGCTACGCGGACACGCGGTTGGCGGCGGTGAGAAGGGCGCGCAGAGGCGCGGTGTCGGGCGTGTCGGCGACGGCCGCGTCGAGGGCGTCGTCCATGTCCCTCTCCCACACCTCGGGCAGAGTGAGTCCGGGCTGCCCCGACCACGCGATGTCCGGGGCGACCTGTCCGGTTGCCGCGAGGCGCAAATGGACCATGCCTGCGAGCCCGTCGAAAACCGTGGGCCGGACGAAGTTGCGGGCCGACGCCCCGGTGAGCCGCGCCGCCTGCGCGGGCTTGGGTATGCGGTCGGTGATCTCCGTCCACAGCAGGCCTCGGTCGAACGCGTCGAGCACATCCTCCAGACCGGGCAACTCGGCGTCGCCCGCGGTCCGGGTCGCCGAGGCATCCCGGCGTACGACGGGCGCGGTTCCCTCCGAGGGGTGCCCCGCGGAGCGCAGCGACCTGGCCACCGCGAGCCGCAGCGGGCGGGACCAGCCCTCCGCGTCGGCGACCGCGCGGGCCATGACCAGGTCGTCCCAGCTCATGCGTGGCAGGCCCATCGCCTCGCGGGTCAGCGTGCGTGCCTCCAGTGCGGCGAACACTCGGCCGGGGTCGCGTAGCAACGTGAGCGCGGCAGGCTCCTCGGCCGAGCCGTCGGTTCGGCCGTCGGCGGGCAGTTCCTCGATCAGGGCGATCCGTTCGCCGGTCGGCGGGTGGGAGTCGTAGGGGTGCGGCCGCGGCGGACGCACTCCGGCGGAGAAAGCGGCGAGCCGCTCCCCCGTGCGGGCGGCGAGCAGCCGTGGGAAGCCGCCGTGGAACTCGCCCACCGGCGGCAGCGCTCCGCACGGCATGCCCATCGAGGCGTACGTCTCCAGGTAGTGGGTGTGGGCGGCGTCGAGCACCGGGAGGGCGCGCAGCGCGGCTGCCGTCGCCTCACGGCCCGCGTGCCGCGCGGCCATCTGGTCGGCTGCCAGCTCCTGGTGGCGGGCCACGGCCTGCGAGGTCCGCAGGAACATCCGGGCGTAGCCGATGTACAGGGCGCCGATCGCGTGATGCATGGCGGTACTGCCCTCGCGGAACACCGCCACCGTGTGCAGCACCGCCTCCCGGCCGCGCATCGTGATCCCGCCGAGCCGGGTGCCGAGGTGGCCGTAGTGGCCGAACTCGTGGGCGAGGACGGCGCGCAACCGCGGGACTGTCATCCCGGCGAGCAGCGGCAGGCCCAGGATCATGCGGCGCCGTCCGGGCAGCAGCCCGAGCAGGCGGCTCTGCTCGGCGACCCCGGCGTTGACCTCGGCGACCAGGTACAGCTCGTCCGGCGGCCGCTCCCCCGTCGCCTCGGCGGCGGCACGCACCTGTTCCCACAGCTCGGGCTGGTCCTGCTGCGTGATGGCCACCCCGTGCGGGACCGGGCCGAGGCGCCCGGCCCGCAGAAAGGCGTACATGCCCCGCAGGACGGCCACCGCGAGGAGGGCGGTGACGGTCAGGACCGTGCCCTCGAACCAGGCCGCCCGCGCGGTGAACCACCGTGTGACCAACAGCCAGTCGAGCAGCGCCATGGCCGCCAACAGGACCACGCCGATCAGATAGAAGCCGACCAGCAGCACGAGCGCGCGGGCAGCACGCAACCGGAACATCATCAGAAGAATCCCTCGTGGCTCGGCCGGCCCGGACAGGTCGACGGCGCCCGCAGATCGTACCGTCGGCCTTCCGCCGGGTTCTCGGCCCTCGTCGAGCACGGCGCGTACCGCGCCCGCGCAGCCCGCCCGCATGGACTCGCCACGAAACCCGCGGCGCGGGCCGGTGCGACGCCCGCCCGTCCGGGAGCCCTCGGCACAGCCCTTGCCGTCTCTGCGCCGGCGGACGTCCCGTCTCAACGCCCGCTGACATCACCGGAGTTGGAGCTGCGCGGGCCTCGGTCCGGTCCCGCGGCCGCCGGGTCACGTCGTGGTGTCGGGGGTGAATCGGTAGCCGATGCCGGGTTCCGTGATGAGGTAGCGGGGTCTTGAGGGTTCTGGTTCCAGCTTGCGGCGGAGATTGGCCAAGTGGACGCGCAGGTAGTTGGTCTCCTTCTCGTATCGGGGCCCCCAGACCTCCTGGAGGAGCTGACGTTGGGTCACCAGGCGTCCTGGGTGACGGACGAGGAGTTCCAGCAGGTGCCATTCAGTGGGAGTGAGACGGATCTCGCCGACCGCGGTGGTGACGCGCTTGGCGGCCAGATCGACGGTGAACGCGGCTGTCGTGATCACGGGCTGTTCGTCGGCGGGGGTGGCGCGACGCAGGGCGGCACGGATACGGGCGAGGAGTTCGCCCATGCCGAAGGGTTTGGTGACGTAGTCGTCGGCGCCGGCGTCCAGGGCGTTGATCTTGGCGGTCTCGTCGTGGCGGGCGGACAGGACGATGATCGGAGCGGTGGACCAGCCGCGGAGGCTTTCGACGATGTTGATGCCGTCGAGGTCGGGCAGGCCGAGGTCGATGACGGCCAGGTCGGGGGCGGCGGTGGCGGCGGCCCGCAGGGCGGTGGTGGCGTCGGAGGCGGCGCTGGTCCGGTAGCCGCGGGCGGTCAGGGCGATGGTCAGGGCCCGCAGCAGGTGAGGGTCGTCGTCGACGATGAGGACGCGGGTCATGGCGCTGTGGGGAGCGTCAGGGTCATGGTCGTGCCGCCGCCGGGGGTGTCGGCGGGGGTGAGGGTGCCGTTCATGGCTTCGGTGAAGCCGCGGGCGATGGCCAGCCCCAGTCCGAGGCCGTGGTCGGTGGTGCGGTCGTCCAGTCGCTGGAAGGGCGCGAAGACGCGTTCGCGCTGGTCGGCTGGAATGCCGGGGCCGTGGTCGACGATCTGGATCCGGATCGTGCCTCCCTCGTGGCGGGCCCATACGTGGACGGGTCGGTCGGGTGGCCCGGCATGGAGGGCGTTGGCGACCAGATTGGCGAGCACACGTTCCAGCAGGCCGGGATCTGTCCAGGCGGGCGGCAGATCATCGGGGACGTCGACGTCCACGGCCCGTCCGGGAGGTGGAGGGGTGTGCAGGAGGGCCGCGGCAGCGATCTCGTCGACGGCGGTGGGGCGGGGCTGGACGCTGAGGGCGCCGGCTTGCAGGCGGCTGAGCGCGAGGAGGTTCTCCACCAGGTCGTTCATCTTGTCGGTCGAGGCGTCCACGGTGGCCAGGAGTTCGGCCTGCTGGGCGTCGGTGAGTTCCAGGTCGGGCTCACGCAGGCTGGACACGCATGCCTTGATGCCGGCGAGCGGCGTCCGCAGATCGTGGCCGACGGCGGCCAGCAGAGCGGCCCGCAGTTTGTCGATCTCGGTCAGCTCGCGCGTCCGGGCGGCCTCGGCGGTCAGGCGCTCGGCCTGCAGCGCCCGGGCCGCGGCGGTGGCCAGCAGCGCGAGGAAGCGTTCGTCGGCGGCGAAGACGGCGGGGCCGTCGGCCACCAGACGCAGGTGTTCCCCTGCCGATGCGGACAGCGTCGGACGGGCTGACGGCGGCTCGCCGACGGCGGCGACCGGCCGTTCGCCGTCGGCGTCTCGTTCCAGCAGTGCGGCGCCGGTCATGCCGAACGTGTCCCGGACGTGCTCCAGTACCGCGCTCAGCGGCCGCTCCTCCAGCGGCGCCTCGGTGATGCGGGCCAGGAGGGCGGCTTCGACGCCGCTGCGGGCGGCGGCGGCGCGTTGCCGGGCGGCCAGGTCCACCGCGACGCTGACGGTGGCGGAGACCGCCACATAGACGGCCAGAGTGATCACCAGGTCACGGTTTTCGACGGTCAGGGTGTGGAAGGGCGGCACGAAGAAGTAGTTGACGAGCGCGTCGGAGGCCACCGCGGTGACCAGCGCCATGGGCAGGCCGCTGGTGGCGGCCACGAGGACCACGGCGGTGAGGTAGATGAGCACGATGCTGGCCAGCGACAGCGATGGCCTCGCCGGTACCAGAACCGCGGTCAGGACAGCCAGGCCGGCCGCTCCGGCGAAGGCCGCGGCGGGCCGGCGGATGGCGGTCCTCCGGCGTCGGCCGGCCTCGTGCGCATGCATGCCTTTCATACTGCGGAACGCTAGCCGACCTGGGACCCGGCGCCGCGGGGGTCGTCGTGTGCGGGTACCCGGTCGCTGGAGTCCAGCTGCCACGGCACGCTCGTCACCATCACCCCGCGCTGGAACAGCAGTCGTGCCTTGAGCCGCAACGCGGACTGGTTGTGCAGCAGGTTCTCCCACCAGTGCCCGACCACGTACTCGGGGATGTACACGGCGATGAGGTCCTGGGGGTGCTCGTCGTGCAGGCAGGCGATGTACTCCAGCACCGAACCGGTGATGTCGCGGTACGGGGAGGCCAGCACCGTGAGCGGTACCGGGATCCGGCGCTCCTCCCATTCGGCGCGCAGCGTGCGCACCTCTTCGCCGCTGACCTCGGCGGTGAGCGCGGTGAGGGTGTCCGGTCGCGTTGCCCTGGCGTAGCCCAGCGCGCGCAGGGTGGGCTGGTGCACCTGCGAGACCAGCACCACGGCGTGGGTGCGGCTGGGCAGCACGATGCCTCCCGGCTGTGGCCGGAGCTCCCGGGCGACCCGGTCGTAGTGGCGACGTATGCCGAGCATCATCACGTACAGCACCGGCATGGCGATGACCACCAGATAGGCGCCGTGGCTGAACTTGGTGACCAGGACCACGCCCAGCACCAGTGCCGTCAGGCCGGCGCCGATCGCGTTGATCAGCCGCGAGCGGTGAATGCGTCGACGCTGCCGAGGATCGGTCTCGGCCGCCAGTCGACGGTTCCAGTGCCGCACCATGCCGGTCTGGGAGAGCGTGAAGGAGGTGAAGACGCCCAGGATGTAGAGCTGGATCAGTCGGGTCACCGATCCTTCGAAGGCGTAGATGAGGGTTGCGGCGATCACCGCGAGGATGATGACGCCGTTGGAGAAGGCGAGTCGGTCGCCGCGGGTGTGCAGTTGCCTGGGCAGGTAGCGGTGCTCGGCCAGGATCGCCGACAGCAGAGGGAAGCCGTTGAAGGCGGTGTTGGCCGCCAGGATCAGGATGAGCGCGGTCGCGGCCTGGATGTAGAAGAACATCACCGTGTCCGTGCCGCCGAACACCGCCGCGGCGACCTGTGCGATGACGGTGCGCTGCGAGCCGGTCTGACAGTTGCCGGGGAAACCCACCAGCCGGCAGGCGTCTTCGGCGTAGCGGACGTCCGTGATCAGGGCCAGCGCCGTGATCCCGGCGAACATGATGATCGACAGTCCGCCCATCACCGCCATCGTGGTGGCCGCGTTCCGGGCCTTCGGCGGCTTGAACGCAGGCACCCCGTTGGAGATCGCCTCGACGCCGGTCAGCGCCGTACAGCCGGACGAGAACGCCCGCAGCATCAGCAGGACGAGCGCCATCCCGGTCAGCCCGGCGCTTCCCTGCTCGGCGTGAACCTGCCACCCGGCGCTCTCCGCCACCGGCGCACGGCCGAAGGCCGTCTGGAGCAACCCGGTCACGACCATGGCCAGGACGCCGGCGATGAACAGATACGTCGGCACGGCGAACAACCGCCCCGACTCTCGGACGCCGCGCAGGTTCATCGCGGTCAGCAGTGCCACGAACCCCAGATTGACCGCGACCCGGTGCGCGCCCAGCGACGGCACCGCGGAGATGATGTTGTCCACGCCGGCCGCCACGGACACGGCCACTGTCATCACGTAGTCCACCAGCAGCGCCGAGGCGACCACCAGTCCCGCCCAGGGGCCCAGGTTGCGGGTGGCCACCTCGTACGAGCCGCCGCCGGACGGGTAGGCCTGCACCACCTGCCGGTAGGACAGGACCACCACCGCCAGCAGCACCACCACCCCGGCCCCCACCCAGGGCGCCAGGTGCAGATACGCCAGCCCGCCGAGCGTCAGCACCAGCAGTATCTCCTGCGTCGCATACGCCACCGACGACAACGGGTCGCTGGCGAACACCGGGAGGGCGATCCGCTTCGGCAGCATCTGCTCGCCCAGGCGGTCACTACGGAGCGGACGGCCCACGATCAGCCGTTTGAGCGGTATCGACATGTCCGCCAGCCAACGCGCTCACCGCGGCGGCGCCTGAATCTTCGCGCGTTCTTGACGCCGCCGGCAGCGATCTTCGCGCCTTCTTGGCGCGGATCCGGGCTGGACGCGGTAGGTCATCAGCGCCCATGCGATCGCTCCACCCCGCCGGCCCGCGAACAGACCCAACGCCGGTGCACCCGTACGCCCCCGGCGACGGCGACCGCCCGACGCCGCCCTCGCCGACGCCTGCGGCTGCGGCTGCAAGGGAGATCAGCCCCGGCGCCTCTCGCTGCGGATGCGAGCGCGTTCCTCGCGCTGCTCGGCGTTTCGCGGACTCACGTCACCTGGAGAGCCGAACGGGACGAGCGTTGATCCTGTCGGACGGGTCGGACTACTGCCTGTGGCGGCGCGTGGCCTGTCGGGGTGGCAGGGTCAGCGTAATTTGCCGGACGAGTTGCTGAAAGCACGCAAGGGAGGCGAGGGCGGGCAGGGTGGCTCCGGCGATTCCGGTGAAGGTCTTGTCCGCTTGTGCCACGCACAGCATCATCGCGACGGAGGAGAAGAGCAGGACGATGAACCATGAATGCACCGCCCGTCGTTGGTGCAGGGCGGTGCGCAGGATGGACAGAGACGCCACCATCCACGGGCCGTACACGAGGAGAGGCCAGGACGGGGCGATTCCGGTGCCCGTTCCGGACGTGATGTTCTGCAGCGGCCGGTAGGCCACCATGCCACCGAAGACGCTGACCATCGCCACGATGACGGAAACGAGGGCGACAAGGGCGAAGCTGCCGGTCTGCAGCCATTTGAGCCGGCCTTTCCGAATCTGCATTTTGCGATGCCCGGCAGGGGAGTGTCGGGGAGGCGGTTGCGCACCAGCCAGACTCTCCAGCGGCTCATCGAAGTCGACGCCGGACGGGGGCTCCCTGCGCATCGGCGGGACCCTCGCCGACGGCTCCGCCGGAACGGCTTCCTGCAGGAGATAGGCGAGTTCCTCGACCGGGTCCCAGCCTCCGGGAGCGGCAGCAGTCAGCGGAACACCTGCGTGGACGCTGCCGTCGGGCGTCCCGCTCCAGGCCGGTCCTGTCTCATAGGAGTACGCGTCGGAGTACCACTCGCGCTGTGCCGAGACAGGATCGCCGTAGTCATGATTCATGGCACTCTTCCGTCACGCACTGTTCACGGTCGACGTTTCCTTGACCCGTCCACCGGGCATCGAATTCCTTCTGAATCGACTCCAGCAGCCCGAGGAAATCACGAAGCAGCGGCTCGGTAACTCGATGCCCGCCCCATTCCGAATCCGCGCTCGTGGCCTCTTGTTCCGCGAGCGCCGAGTAGATCACGCCGGACGACCAAGCGTATTTCCGCACCGTCGGATCATGGGCGGCGGCTACGTTCCCCGGTCTGGCGTTGCGTCGAGGCATACCGGGAGGCATTGCTTGTGTCATATCCCGATAACGGCGTCCTGTTCGCTCCGGGTGCGCGGGCAGATGAGTGGCCGCGACACCGTTACGAGTGAAAGATCCTTGATCAAGTCCTACATGTCTCACTTGGCACTTCATGAACCAAGAGGCTTGTCATCGGAGCCGACGAATCGGCGTCCAGGATGCGCCGCCCTCAGATGGACGAGGGTCCCGACGGCGGGTCGGACCGGACAGGGCATCCTCACCGGCCGGGGACGAGTGCGGCCGCGGCGGGGCCGCGCAGGACGTGAAGGCCCGCTGAACCGTCTCGCGCGTCACGCACGCCTTCCTTCCTGAACGAGAAGGATGGCCGGTCGGATGCGGGCAGGCGGCGTCAGCGAGGTGCCGCCTCAGCACGGCCGAACCGCGGAATCGGCCCGGCGGGCCGGGTCCGGATGGAACCGGCAGGCCGCGGCCGGCAGCCTGGCCCCGGCTCCGCCCGGTCTACCCCTTCGCCGGGCGCAGATGGCGGCCCAGATAGCGGGCGGTGACGCTGCGCGGATCGTGTACGAGGTCCTCCGGTGTTCCGGTGGCGACGACGGCGCCGCCGGCGGTGCCGCCTCCGGGGCCCATGTCGATGACGTAGTCGGCGTTGGCGATCATGTCCAGGTCGTGTTCGATGACGATGACGGTGGCGCCGTTGTCGCTCAGTCGCTGGAGGACGCCCAGGAGCGTGCGGATGTCGAGGGGATGGAGCCCGACGCTGGGTTCGTCCAGGACGAAGAGGGTGTCGGACTGGTTCCGGGTCAGCTCGGTGGCCAGCTTCAGCCGCTGTGCCTCGCCACCGGAGAGGGCCGGGGTGTCTTCACCGAGGGTGAGATATCCGAGTCCGAGGTCGATGAGGGCTTGGAGCCGGGTTCTCACCCGGCGAATGTCCCCGACCTGCTCGATCGCCTGCCTGACGGTGAGGGCGAGGAGCCCGGGCATGGACAGGCCGGCGTCGGGGTCTCCGTCGGCCGGGCGGAGGATGCCGGCGGCCGCGGGGGCGTACCGGGTGCCCTCGCACGCGGGGCAGGCGATGTCGACGTCGGGCAGGAACTGAACGTCCAGGGAGACCTGGCCGGTGCCTTCGCAACGGGGGCAGCGCAGGGAGCCGGTGTTGTAGGAGAAGTCGGCGGCGGTGAGCCCCCGCTGCTCGGCCGCATCGGTGGCGGCGTAGGCGCGGCGCAGGTCGTCGAGGATGCCGCTGTAGGTGGCGACGGTGGAGCGGACGTTGACGCCGATGGGGGTTGCGTCGACCGTGTTCACCCGGGTGATCGCCTGCGCGTCCACCGCGACCACGTGGTCGGGCAGCGCTCCGCCCGCGGCTTTCGCCTGGAGCGCGGGGATCAGGCTCTCGAGGATCAGCGTGGTCTTGCCCGATCCGGAGACGCCGGTCACGGCGGTCAGGCGGCCCTGGGGGATGTCGACGTCCAAGGCGTGCACCGTGTGCAGGGGCCGGGTGGAGAGGCGGATGCGGCCTTGGTCGAACATCTCGTCGCGGTCGGCCCGCCGGCGGCGGAGGACGGGTTCGCGGCCGGTGAGGAATCCGCCGATCAGCGAGTCGGGGGCCTCGCCCACAGTGGTGACGTCGCCGGTGGCCAGGACGGTCCCGCCTTCGGTGCCGGAGCCGGGGCCGATCTCGATGAGCCAGTCGGCCTCGCGCAGGACCTGGACGTCGTGGTCGACGAGGACCACGGAGTTGCCGTCGCGGAGCAGGTCGCGCATGACGCCGAGCAGACCGTCCACGTTCGAGGGGTGCAGCCCGATGGAGGGTTCGTCGAGGACGTAGAGCACGCCGGTGGTCTGGTTGCGTACGGCGCGGGCCAGTTGGACGCGTTGCCGCTCGCCGGTCGACAGGGTCGAACTCGCCCGGTCCAGGGCAAGGTAGCCGAGGCCGAGTTCGACCAGTCGGCGGGCGGTCTCGAGCAGCGTAGCGACGATGTTCCGCGCCATCGGGCGCATTTCGGACGGCAGGGCGTCCGCGAGGGTCGGGGCCCAGGCGATCAGTTCGTCGAGGGTCTTGGCGGTGGCGTCGGCGAGGTTGACGCCGTCGACGACGGTGCCGCGGGCCTGCTCGCTGAGCCGGGTGCCGTTGCAGGCCGGACACACCTGGGCACTGATGAACCGGTTCACCCGGTTCAGCCCGCGTTCGGTGGTGGCCTTGTTCAGGGCCTCCTCGACGGCCCGGCGGGCGTTGCGGTAGGTGAAGTCGAGTTCGAAGAACTTGCCGTTCTTGGACCGCACGCTGATGTGCCGCTGCTCTGCCGGGCCGTGCATGACGATGTCCCGCTCGTGCGCGGTCAGTTCGGCGTAGGGCACGTCGGTGCGCACCCCGAGCTCGGCGACGACCTGCGGCATCACGGTCAGCCCGAACATCGACCAGGGAGCCACGGCCCCCTCGGCGATGGTGCGTCGGGGATCCGGGACCAGAGCCGTTTCGTCGACCTCCCGGACCGTGCCGGTGCCGGTGCACTGCGGGCAGGAGCCGTCGGAGTTGAAGGCCAGCGACTCGGCGCCCGGCGGATAGAAGGTCACGTCGCACACCGGGCAGGTCAGGTCCAGTCCTGCGGCCACATCGATCGTCGGGTCCTGCCGGTGGCCGTTGGGGCACAGGTGTGATCCCAGTCGGGAGAACAGCAGACGCAGCACGTTGAGCAGTTCGGTCGACGTGCCGAATGTGCTGCGCACCCCGGGCACCCCGGGCCGCTGCCGCAAGGCGAGGGCCGCGGGCACGTGCTGGACGCTGTCCACCGACGCTCGCGGCGCCTGCGCCATGCGACGCCGGGTGTACGTGGACAGCGCCTCGATGTAGCGCCGCGAACCCTCCGCATACAGCACGCCCATCGCCAACGACGACTTGCCGGAGCCGGAGACCCCTGCCACCGCGACGAGTCGGCGCAGCGGCACCGTGACGTCGACGTTCTTCAGGTTGTGGACCTTCGCCCCGCGTACCTGGATGGACAGCGGCGGATCGGCCGCGTCCGCAGCCCGTGCGCCGAGGACCCCGGCCCACTGGTTCCCGCCCGCCACCTCGTCGTGCGCCATCGCTTCTCCCGTCCCGCCGCGTCGTCCGACTGAATGCCAGGCAGACGAAGTCACAGCTTGCCCCGATTCTCCGTGTTCCGTAGTTCCCGGGCGTGCGGCACCGGCTGCACGCCGACGAAGCCGAGGATGGTCGGCAGGCCGCAGGAGGGGTGGACCAGCTTCTTCCTCCTCGCGCCGACGCAGCCGACGCGCCGACCTGCGCACCGCACCGGACCCGACGCGCCGCGCCGCGCCGCGCCTGACGGCCTGCCCTTCCAGCCCCTGCAACCGCTGGCGTCCTCCGGCGCGGCGGCGGCTGCCGCAGAAGGGGAGGGTGCCGGGCTGGCGCCCGGCGACGTCCTCGGGTGAGGATGCTGCCTATCCGGTCCCCGCACATACCACCGGTACCAGTCGCCTCACACGACCAAGGGCGTTCACGTGCCACAGTTCCCGGCCTTCGATGTCATGACGGCGACCTGCCCGTCCCGTACCTCGCTCGCCCGCATCGCCAACAAGTGGACGGCCATGGTGGTCATCGCGCTCAGTGCGGGCCCCCTGCGCTTCGGCGACCTGCGCACCAGCGTCGGCGGCATCAGCGCCAAGGTCCTCACCGAGACGCTCCGGGACCTGGAACGCGACGGGCTCCTCACCCGGCATGTGTACGGCGAGGTGCCGCCCCGGGTCGAATACGAGTTGACGGCACTGGGGCGCACTCTGCATGTCCCGCTTCAGGCGCTGGCCCTCTGGGCCGAGCAGCACTTCGCCGAGGTCCTCGCGGCACGCGAGAACTATGACGCCCGCCAATGACCGGTCCAGATCACCGACAGCCGTTTCACCGGCGCCGAGACGGCGGTCAGGGCCCCGCGCCCGGAGCTCGCCGGACGGCGGCTTCCGCCCGGGAGGGGTGCGGACGGCCTATTCCCCCCAGAAGGCGTCCTCGGCGTCCTGGTCGGCGGAGAACAGCCACATCTCGACGATCTTGCCGTCCTGGAGGCGCAGGACGTCCACGCCGTCCATGCTCATGGACGCGCCCTCGCGCCGCCCGGCGAAGTGGATCGAGGCGGCCACCGTGTCACCGTTGCCCATGAGGGCGTGGATCGCGTCAATAGCGAAGGAACCCTGGCTGGCCGCCATCATCCCGCCGAGCATCGCGAAGACGGCGTCGTGCCCCTTGTGCTCACCGGAAAACCGGTTGGCGCCCGGCTGATGCCAGACGATCTCCTCGTCCAGCAATCCGCCCACCCTGGCCAGGTCGCCCTTCTGGACGGCCTGGAAGTACTCACGGGCGATGTCGACGTTCTTACCGGTCATGACAAAACTCCTCACGCCTCCGGCATGGAGGCGGTGCGACTACCGATACGGGGTGGATGCGGGGCGCGACGCTTGCGCGACTCGGCACGGTTCAACGGTGCGCGGCCCTGCTGTGTCTCCATCCTCACCGTCGACACCCCGGTCACCTCAACGTAACCAACGGGACAATGTGACGCACGTCACAGGTTCGGCTCACACCCGGGCTCCGCCGACCGCGCTTCGACCCACCACTCGCGCGGACACCGAGCGGACCCGGCGAGAGCGCACCGTCACCCGCGTCCCCGGCCCCGGTGCCGCCCGGCAAGGGCCCCTCCCGTGTCGCCACCGGCGGACGGCGCGCAGGGCCGGCTTTCTCCGGACCGCCCCGAGGTTGCTCACCAAGGCGCGACCGCCCAATTCACCCGACCTATCGCCGCTTCTCACCCTCGCGCCTCGAGGGCCTGCTCCGAAGACGGGGGGCGTCAGCAGCGATAATCACGGGTTTTCGGTCAACCCTCTGGACAGACTCCACGCTCCAGCTCCTTAATAGATCCGATGTTGCTCCAGCGAAGACGCACCCGTGGGTGACCTGTCCTGTCATCTGCTCGCCGTCAGCAAGCGATGAGTCACTCCGTTCAGCCCGGTGATCGAGCCGCAGCATGGTGCGTCGGTCCAGGAAAATTTGGAGATCACGTGATCAGAGCGGATCAGCTGCACAAGGGACACTCGCCGGTATGGCGGTACGCCGAGTGCGGGGTTCGCCCTCCGCCTGCGCCCTGCCCGTGCCGGAGCTCCTGATGCCCGAGCCTCCGCGACGGCCGCGCCGACCTCCCTTTTGAGTGTCTCCCCACCGCTCGACACCCGATGGCGCCCAAACCACCCCCTCTCCGTGACCGGCACACCCCGCCGACGGCCGACACCGCCGACGGCGGTCACACCTGGCCACGCAACTTCCGGCCCGCCTTCGAAAAAGCGCTGTCCGTCCTCCGCCGTGGCACCCCGCCAGTCGCCTCCGGCCCGACCGGTGAGGAGCACCTGGCAGCCGGACCCGCGCCCCTGCCGCTCGATGCCGAGCCGGTCGAGCCACGCCCCGACAGCCGGCCGCCAACCCCGGGCGGTCACTTTCCCCTTGACGGCCACCCGGCCTGCAGTTTCCCGCGGGACGTCGGTTTCACAGCCGCTTCGCCCATCCCTGCGTGCCCCGGTGCCCAGGCCGTCGGCAACCGCCTGAGACGTCGTCACCGCAAGCGATCCCATCGATCCACAGGAGTGGACCATGCCCTCACCAAGAATGTCCCGCCGTACGTTTCTCGGCGCAGCGGGTGCGGCGACCGCCGCGACCGCCCTGCCGGTCCTCCCCGGCTTCTCCGGCTTTCTGCCGCAGGCGGCCGCCGCGGACACGCAGACCAACCTGAGCAAGTTGGTCGACATGCGGTTCGGCATGTTCAACCACTTCAGCATGGGCACGTTCACCAACCAGGAGTGGGCCGAACCCGGCCAGAGCCCCACCCTCTTCGCTCCGCCGAGCGTCAACTGTGCACAGTGGGCCGACGCCGCGGCCGCCGCGAAGATGAGTTACGGCATCCTCACCACCAAGCACCACGACGGCTTCGCCCTGTGGCCGAGCCACTACGGCACCCAGAACGTCGCGAACAGCTCCTACAAGCAGGACGTCGTCCAGGCATACTGCGACGCCTTCCGGGCCAAGGGGCTGAAGGTCGGGTTCTACTACTCGATCTGGGACCGCACCTTCGGCGTCGAGGCATGGGAGAGCCGGCACAAAGTGACCGGTCTCGAGATCACCGATGCCGTCCAGCCCGGCGACATGACCTTCATCCTCGGCCAGATCACCGAGCTGCTCACCGACTACGGCACCATCGACATGTTCATGACCGACGGTTACGCATGGCAGATGGGGCAGCAGGCCGTCTCCTACCAGCGGATCCGTTCGCTGGTGAAGCAACTCCAGCCGGACTGCGTCATGATCGACATCGGCGGACTGTCGGAGCCCTTCCTCAGCGACGCGATCTTCTTCGAGGAGCCGCTGGGCATCACGTCGCCGGCGGGCAACACCCACGCCGGAATGCAGGGGCAGACCATCAGCAACGGCTGGTTCTGGCACCCCTCCACGCCGACCGAGAGCCTCATGAGCAAAGCCGCGATCCTCTCGCACCTGGCCGACCTGGAACCGAAGTACACCTCGTTCATCCTCAACTGCCCGCCCAACCGCAACGGCCTGCTGGACACCAACGTCGTCAACCGGCTCGCCGAAGTGGGCGCCGCCTGGAACCCCAACGCCTCCCGGCCACCGTTGCCCACGCAGCCACTGCGCGCCGAACACCCGATCACACCGGTCAACGCGTACGCGACCGCCTTCCACACCGGCGAGGGACCCCTCAACGCCATCGACGGACTCAGCGACGTCCGCTACGAGACCTGCTGGTCCACCTGGAGCCTGCCGCTGCCGCAGTCCGTCACCATCGACCTGGGCGGGGTGTGGAGCAACGTCTCCACCCTGGAGTACCTGCCCAAGCAGTGGAACCGCACCGAATCCACCGACGGTGACATCACCTCGTACACCATCTTCGCCAGCACCGACGGGGTCACCTTCACCCAGGTCGCCGCGGGCGCCTGGACCGGTGACCGCACCCTCAAGCTTGCCGAGTGGCCGGCCAGGAACGTGGGCTTCGTACGCATCCAGGTCAACGCGGCAACCGGTGGCTACGCCAACGTCGGCGGCGTCAGGATCGGCGGCCGGACGGCCAAGCCCGCGCTGGTGTCCGGCACCCTTCCCGGTAACGGCACCGTCTACCGACTGGTCGCCCGGCACAGCGGCAAGGTCGCCGACGTGGAGGGGGCGGGCACCGCCAACGGCACCAACGTCGATCAGTGGCCATGGCTCAACCGGGCCAACCAGAAATGGACGTTCAGCAGCACCGGCGACGGCTACTACAGGATCAAGGGCGTGGGCAGCGGCAAGCTGCTGGAGGTCGCGGGTCTGTCCCGCGCGGACGGCGGCAACGTCGGCATCTGGGCAGACGCCACCGCCCCCCAGCAGCACTGGGCCGTGACGCCCACCGGTGACGGACACTACTTCCTCATCAACCGCTACAGCGGTCTCTGCCTCGGCGTCGACGAAGGAAGCACCGCCGACGGGGCCAATGTCGAACAGCAACCGTACGCGTCACAGACGCGGCAACAGTGGCAGATCATCCCGTCCTGACCCGCCCTCCGCCCCTTCCCCCCTCTCGACCGGCTGTCAGTGGATCGCCGCCTCGCGGTCCGGAGGCGGCGCTCCGCAACCAGCGGCCGGATCGCTCGAGCGTGATCGAGCGGTCCGGCCGCACTCCTGTCGCGGAGAACTCACCTCCGGCTGTCCGTCAAACGCCCTGTTCCTTCTCATGTGTTCAGTCCACTGAAACGACCGACCGACCGGCGGGCTGGCGGGCTGAGGGCTGGCGGGCCGAGACAGCGGTCTCACGGTGCCGCTCCCCCTGGGCATGCGAGAGCCGGCGGGAGGGGCGTCAGCGGTCCGTCGGGAGCACCTGGTCCAGACCGCTCTCGCGCAGGATCTGCTGGATGGTGTCGTCCAGCGTGCTGACCGTGTCGATCACGGTCTCCAGGCCGCCGGGCAGCAGGTCCTTCTCCCGGTACCAGTCGCGCAGGTGGACTTCGGTGACCTGCTCGAGGTATTCGGCGTCGGCTTTCGTCGCGTGTCGCAGCAGTGTCTCCGTATAGGGCACGTCGAGGTAGTAGCAGCGTGAGACACCACGGTGGGCGCGCACGAGGTCCTTCAGCATCGTGCCGTAGCGGTCGGCGTACAGGAGGCCCTCCACGACGACATGGAAGCCGTTGCTCAGCGCGTAGCGGGCGGTCAGGTCGATCAGGCCGATGTTGGCGCCGCCGGGCCGGTCGCGTTCGCGCAGTACGACGCGGCGCAGGTTGTCCTGGCCGACGATCGCGAGGTTGCGGCCGAACTTCTCGCGCAGCCCGGCCGCGACGGACGACTTACCCGAGGCGCTGTTGCCCCGGATCACGATCAGGCGTGTGTCTTGCGATCCCACTGTGCCCGACAGGCTGTCCGTCACGCGTCGTCGTCCTTGATGCTCAACTGCAGCCGGTTTTCGTGGAAGTGGTCCCAGTTCATGATCAGGCGGAAGCGCTGATGTGCCTCCAGGCGTTCCGCGTCGGCCGGTTCCTGGCCCCGCTGTACGCGGGCGTCCCCGGACTGCACGAGTTCCGCGAGGGCGTTGCGGACGTCGTCGGCCTGCCGGCCGGTGGCGGCCGCCAGTCGGTCCAGGGAGGTGAGAATCTCCTGCGGTTCGCCCAGATCGTCGACCAGGTGGTCGACGAGCGCGTCGACGAGCGGGCCGGTGCGCAAGGTCCAGCGGATCCGGTCGAGCCGCTTGGCGAGGTCGGCGTCCAGAGGCAGCAGGTCGTCGGGCAACGGCAGTACTTCAGGCATCGACCACCGGGTGCCGTCCGGTGTCTCCTCGCGGCGCGCCAGGCCCCACGTCAGGTACAGCTCGGAGAGGTCCCGTACGGTCTTGGGAACCGGGTGGCCGGCGGCGGTGAGCATGGCGCCGAACCTCTCCCAGCGATCTGCCTCGTTCGCTTCGCGCTCCTCCGGCGCCTCCTCGTGGTCCCCTTCCTCGTCGGGCCACGAGAACGTGAGCGCGCCGTCGAGATCGCCGCCGATCATCTCCCAGTGGCCCTCGAAGATCTCCTGAAGCAGGTCGTCCAGAGAACCGGTGAAACCGGGCTGACTCGCGGTCCCGATCAGCATCGTCAGCGGGAAGCCCTGGCGCGGCAGGACGTGGTCCCATCCCGAAGCCCACCAGTCGTTGTGCATCGCCAGGTCCCGGCGCGGTCCGGGCGTAGACAGGTTCTCAGACATCCGCAGTTCTTCCTCGAGGAACGGTCGAACACTCGCAGCGCACGCACTGTGGTGCGCGAAGCTGTGCCACTTGCGCCCGCCCCGGGCTTGAGGCGGGACGCGACGTGCCCGACCGTACCCGCGGTCGTCCCGTCCCCGATGGGCATCGTGCGTTTCGGTACTCCTTGGGGTGAACCGGTCCTGTCGGCTTCCTCATGTGCCGCCGTCGATGGGCACGTAGGTGATGTCGCCGACGTACTTCGTGTCCGGCTTGTCCGGCTTGCGCGCGGTGAAGTCGCGGCGGATCAGGTCCGGAGCCTTGGCCGCAGCCGATCGAGGACGGTGGTGCGGTGCCGGCGACGCAACCGGACCTCTTCGCCCCGACGGTCATCACGGCGCGTGACCCGCGGTGGTCGATGATCCGACCGACGCGGATCCCGGCGAGCGCGCAGACGAGCGGGGCGGCGGAGCACGCGGCCGTGGTCACCCCGGCCGGCCACCTGGTGACGTGGGTGATCTGCGGGTTCAGCACGGGGGACGCGTAGTGGACGATGCCCCGGCTGGTGATCCGGGTCGCGCACAGCGCCAGGAGGGCGGCGCGGGGCCGCGACCGGGCCCCTGTTCCGGTCGCGGCCCCGCGCTCAGGGGAGTTGAGGCCGGTCACGAGCCGCAGCAGCCGCCCGCCGGTGCCACATCGACCGCCGTGACCGCGGGCGCGCCGACCTCCGTGGCGGTGGGCGCGCCCACGCCGATCTGTACGAGCGCGGGCGCCGGGGCGCAGCAGCCGCCGCCGTCGGCCTGCCCGGCGGCCGGGTCGTCGAACAGTCCGGCTCCGCCGCAGACGCCGGTCTCCGGGAGGGTGAGTTCGACGCGGTCGGCGGACTCGAGGTCGCCCGCGATCGCGGCGGTGACGGAGCGGACCTGCTCGTAGCCGGTCAGAGCCAGAAAGGTGGGGGCGCGGCCGTAGGACTTCATGCCGACGAGGTAGACGCCGGGTTCGGGGTGGGACAGCTCGCGGTGGCCGTGCGGGTAGACGGTGCCGCAGGAGTGCTGGTTGGGGTCGATCAGCGGCGCCAGTTCCACCGGTGCCTGGAGCCGTTCGTCCAGGCCGAGTCGGAGTTCGGACAGGAAGGACAGGTCAGGGCGGAGGCCGGTGAGCACGATGACCTCGTCCACCGGCTCGAGGCGGTGGCCGTCCTCACCGGCCAGGACCAGGCGGCCCTCGCCGTCGCGCTCGATGGCTTCGGTGCGGAAGCCGGTGACCGCGTCCGCGTAGCCGTTGTCGACAGCCGCCTTCGCGGCCAGGCCCAGGGCGCCGCGGGCGGGCAGCTGGTCGGCTTCGCCGCCGCCGAACGTGGAGCCGGACAGGCCACGGCGCAGGATCCACACCGCGCGGGTGCCCGGATCGTCCTTGGCGATGTCGGCGAGGGTGGCCAGCGCGGTGAACGCGGAGGCTCCGGAGCCGATGACGGCGGTGCGCTTGCCTGCGTACCGGGCGCGTACGGCCGGGTCCTTGAGGTCGGGGACGCGGTAGGTGATGCGGTCGGCCGCCGCGCGCTCGCCGAGCGCGGGCAGGCCGCTGGCGCCGGCCGGGCTGGGGGTGGTCCAGGTGCCGGAGGCGTCGATCACCGCGCGGGCGAACAGGCGCTCCTCCCGGCCGTCGGCGTAGGTGACGTGGACGACGAAGGGCTGGCTCTCGCGGTCGGCGTCGACGATCCGGTCGCGTCCTGCCCGGGAGACACCGGTGACGGTGGCGCCGAAGCGCACCCGCTCGCGGAGGACGTCGGCCAGCGGCTGGAGGTACTGCTCGGCCCAGTCGCCGCCGGTGGGATACGTGGTCGCGTCCGGCTTGGTCCAGCCGGTGGGGGCGAGCAGCTTCTCGGCCGCCGGGTCGGTGAGCTCGCCCCAGGTCGAGAACAACCTGACGTGCGACCACTCGCGCACCGCGGCGCCGGCGGCTGCTCCGGCCTCCAGGGCCAGGGGCTCGATGCCGCGTTCGGTCAGGTGGGCGGCGGCGGCCAGACCGGCCGGTCCGGCTCCGATCACGACGACGGGCAGCTCGGTGATGGCGGGCGCGTTCACGGCGACTCCTTGCGTGTTTCGACGTCTGTCGATGGCTTCGGCGGCCAGCATTACACCTGATTCGACGGGCGTCAACATAGACATTCATCGAATCCAGGGGGGTCCAGGGGTCTGCGCATGGAGCACGTCGACGTCATGATGATCGGCGGCGGACACTGTTCTCGGCCGGGGCCTGCACCGCTGGCGGGACGCCGTCCGCGCCGCCCGGCGTCCGGCCGCCGCGCTCGCGCGCCGCTGAAGCAGGCGACCCTCGCCCCCTGGTTCGACGTATGTCAACATAGACGCATGTCGAATGCCAAGGTGCTGCCGCTGCTCGAGCCCGCCGACCAGAGCGCGGCGCCGTGCTGCCCGCCGCTCACCGAGCGCCCCTTCACCGCCGAGGAGGCGGAGACGGCCGCTCGGATGTTCAAGGCGCTCGGTGACCCCGTCCGGCTGCGCCTGTTCTCCGCGGTCGCCTCGCACGAGGGCGGCGAGGCATGCGTGTGCGACATCTCCGACGTCGGCGTCTCCCAGCCCACCGTCTCCCACCACCTGAAGAAGCTCAAGGAAGCCGGCCTGCTCACCTCCGAGCGGCGCGGCACCTGGGTCTACTACCGCGTCGAGCCGTCCGTGCTCGCCGCCATGGGCAAGCTGCTGACAACGGCGGCCGCCGCCTGACTTGGACGCGGGGGCGGAGCCGGCCGTCTGACGCGGGGGCCGGCTTACAGCCGTCCGGTGATTCGGCGTGCCGTGTCGGGGGCGGGACGGCCCACCCCGATCGGCGTGGCGGAGGCCGGCCCGGTCCGGTCGCCGTAGCCGAGCAGGTGCAGGCGCGGCTCGTGCACGGCGTGCGTGCCCTCGGTCGAGATGTGGCCCCGTGCCTGGCGAAGGCCCAGCGGGGTCAGGTGGGGCAGGGCCGGGCGGAAGCCGGTGCACCGGATGACGGCGTCCGCGTCAGCGTGTGAGCCGTCGGCCCATTCGATGCCCCTTGCGGTGAGCCGCGCCACCCTGCGGGCGATACGCCTCTTCGCGGGCGCCCCCTTCGACGTGATCATCCCCGGTGAGTACGGCGAGGAAGCGGGAGTCCGCCGCTCCTGACGGCACCGCGCCGTCCCTCCCCGGCGATGACGACCACCTCGTCGCCGTCGGACCAGCGCCGGCGGTCCGCCTTGGGCGGATTGAGGCGCAGCCCGTACCCGGGGGCCCGGCGGGCGTCGGCGCGGCTGCGGTAGCCGACGGCGCACTCGCCCCGGGCGCGTGCCGCCGCGACGACCGTGGCGAAGGACGTCTCGTGGCCGGTCACGACGTAGTCGGCGGCCGACCGCAGGTGGATCTGCGTGCCGTCGGCCGAGAACAGTTCGTCGAACACGTCGGCCAGGTGGGGGTTCTGAGAGATCTGCGCCATCAGCAGCCCGATGAGCTTGCCGCTGATGATCACGTCCGCTCCGGGGCCGAGCGGGGCGAGGGGCCGGTTGGCGTCGTCGGTGAGCTCGGTGACCACCGGCAGCTCCCGGCCGGTGCGCCGTTCGAGGTGGCGCAGGACGAGCAGGGTGACGAGCGTGCGGGTGTCCGGCTCCTCGGGAGGCTCACCGGCCCGTGGCTCCTGGCCGAGCACGATGACGCTGTCGTAGGAGCCGAGGTCCAGGCCGGCCAGGGTCTCCGGGCGGGTGGTGTCGCCCCTGAGGGCCACACAGGTCCAGCCAGGGCCGTCACCCTCACCGTCACCGTCGCCGACGTCCCTGTCGTCGTCGCAGGCGGCCCGCACCACGGCCTCGTCCTCGTCCGCCACCACGTCGGCCACCGAACCCGGGGGTGCGTTGCGGCCCCACTCCCGCAGGACGAGGGGTGCGCGGCGGTTCCAACCGAGCACCAACAGCCGCTCCGGCCGGGTCTCCGACGGCCGGGGGCCCGCCACGGACCGCTCGTCGACCAGCGACGCGCAGTCGGCGAGCTCGGCGGTGTCGTCGTCGGCGGCGATGACGAGGAGCTGGTCGTCGGGTTCGAGCACCGTCCGCGCGGGCGGGTTCAGCCAGGGCACCCCGCCACGGATCAGCCCGACCGCGCTGGCGTTGCCGTAGGAGAGCAGCGCCTCGCCGAACTCCCGGCCGGCCAGGGACGGGTGGGCGGCCGGGTAGAACTCGTCCCCGGCGAAGTCGAGCAGGTCGCGGTGGACCAGGGACAGTCCCGGGCGGCGCGCCGCCTGCGCGATCAGCCGGGCGGTGACGGTGTCGCTCTCCAGGACGACGCCCCGGGACCCGGCGGCCAGGCGGGCCGCGAGCAGGTAGCGGCTGTCGCGGACCGCCGCCACGACGGGCACGGTGGCGTCGCCCCCGCGCGCCGTCGCCCGCAGGGCCAGCAGCGCCTTGACGACGTCCGCGTCGCCGCGGGACGCGTCGGGCGGCAGCACGATCACCGAGTCGGCGGTGGCCGGACTGGTCAGCGCCAGCACGGCCGGGTCGGCCGACGGACCGCTGCGGCAGATCAGCCGGGTCCGGCCGGTCGGGCCGACCTTGCTCTGCAGGGACTCCTCCATGGCCGTCTTGTCCCGGTCGGCCAGGATCGCCACGGCCGACCGCCGCTGGTTGGCGCCCGCCGCGACCAGTTCGCTCACCACCGTGAAGACCTGTTCCGACCAGCCCAGCACCACCACGTGGCCGCGCTCCAGGAGCTTGGAGCGGCCGCGCCGCAGGGCGATGAGCCGCTCGGTGAGCCCGGTCGTGATGAGACCGACGAGGGTCGAGACGTACACCAGGGCGACCAGGGCCAGCAGCACCGACAGCGCCACCCCGGCCGGACTGCCGGTGGCGCCGCCCAGCCGCATCGTCTCCCCGGTCAGGCGCCAGATCGCCGCCACCTTCCCGGAGAGGGTGGCGGGGGCGTGCCCGCTCGTCCACACCAGGGCCGCGCTCGCGGGGACGACGACGGCCAGGCAGACCAGCACCAGCCAGCCCACCAGGGCCGAGGTGCCGCGCGCCATGGTCGTGTCGAACCAGTACCGCGCTCGGGCACCCGCCCCGGGCCGCTGTTCCACTGATTTCCCCTTCCGCGCGCAGGTCTGTAGGGGGCAGTGTCCTGACCGGCCTCGCGCGCCGGGCGGCACGGGGGCGCGATTCATCCCTTTGCCGTAACCGGGGGCAGGCACCCGCCCCCGCGTGCCCCTGCGCACCCGGTCCGCATCGGTTTGAACAGGGGCTTTCCCTCGTCCGTGGCAATTCACCACGACTCGGAGCGAACCGGTCCGGCGGGCCCGTAGAAGTTGAGCCATGACCGAGCCTCACCAGGCTGACGCCGACCACGGCGGCCTGACCAGACGTACGCTCACGACGGCCGCGGGCACGACCGCCGTGGCCGCCGCCTTCCTCAGCACCGGCAGTGCGGCGGCCCTGCCCGCACAGTCGCCCCCGCGCAATCCCGTCCCGGCGGCGGCCCCGTCCGCGGCGCGGGGCGCGGGCTTCGACCGCTGCCTCGCCGTCGCCCGGGCCCTGCTCGTCGTCGACGACGACGGCCGGCCCCTCGTCCCCGGCTACCGGCGTGTGCTCAAGGACGGCCTGCCCCGCACCCGGACGGCCGGGGCCAAGAAGGTCCTCGTCATCGGGGCGGGCCCGGCCGGCCTCGTCGCGGCGTGGCTGCTCCGGCGCGCCGGACACCACGTGACCGTCCTGGAGGCCAACGGCAACCGGGTGGGCGGGCGCATCAAGACGTTCCGCCGCGGCGGCCACGAGAAGTCGGCGCAGCCTTTCGCCGATCCGCGCCAGTACGCCGAGGCCGGCGCGATGCGGCTGCCCGGCAGCCACCCGCTGGTGATGGACCTCATCGGCCAACTTGGCCTGAAGAAGCGGCCGTTCTACTACGTCGACGTGGACGGCCACGGACGGCCCGCCGCGCACACCTGGATCCACGTCAACGGCGTGCGCATGCGCCGCGCCGACTACGCCCGCGCCCCCCGGCGCATCAACCGCTCCTTCGGCGTCCCGCGCGCCCGCTGGGACACGCCGGCCGCGGCCATCCTGCGCTCGGTCCTCGACCCGGTGCGCGACGAGTTCAGCACGCTCGGGCCGGACGGCAAACGCACCGACAAGCCGCTGCCCGAACGCATCCAGGGCTGGGCCAGGGTGGTCCAGCGGTTCGGCGACTGGTCGATGTTCCGCTTCCTGACCGAGCACGCGGGCCTCGACGAGCGGACGGTCGACCTGATCGGCACCGTGGAGAACCTCACCTCTCGGCTGCCGCTGTCCTTCGTGCACAGCTTCATCGGGTCCTCCCTGATCAGCCCGGACACCGCGTTCTGGGAGCTGGAGGGCGGCACGGCCGTCCTGCCCGACGCCCTGCTGGCCAAGGTCCGCGACACCGTGCGGTTCGACCGGCGGGTGACCCGGATCGAGTACTACGACCCCGATCCCGGCCGGGCCGGCAGCGACACCCGGCACGTACGCGCCCGGGGACCCCAGGTGTGGGTGGACACCGTCTCCGAGGGACGGGGCGGCCCGGTCGTGCGCGAGCAGTTCACGGCGGACGCGGCGGTGGTGACCGTGCCCTTCTCCGGCCTGCGGCACGTGCAGGTCAGCCCGCCGATGTCGTACACCAAGCGCCGGGCGGTCACCGAGCTGCACTACGACTGCGCGACCAAGGTGCTGCTGGAGTTCAGCCGCCGCTGGTGGGAGTTCGACGAGGCCGACTGGAAGCGGGAGCTGGGCCGCATCGATCCCGGACTGTACGACGCCTACCGCGCCGGACGGACCCCGGACGACGGCCGCCTGCTCGGCGCCCACCCGTCCGTCCCGTCCGGCCACATCACCGCCGGCCAGCGCACCCACTACGCCGCGAACCGCGCCGTCACCCGCGACCAGCCGGCCGCGGTCGACGTCGTCGGCGGCGGCTCGGTCTCGGACAACGCCAACCGGTTCATGTACCAGCCGTCGCACCCGGTGCCCGGCAGCGCCGGCGGGGTCGTCCTGGCGTCCTACAGCTGGGCGGACGACGCCCTGCGCTGGGACTCCCTGGACGACGAGGCCCGCTACCCGCACGCCCTGTGCGGGCTCCAGGAGGTGTACGGCCAGCGGATCGAGGTCTTCTACACCGGCGCGGGCCGCACCCAGAGCTGGATGCGCGACCCGTACGCCTACGGCGAGGCGTCCGTGCTGCTGCCCGGCCAGCACACGGAGCTGCTCACCTCCATCCCGGCCCCCGAGGGGCCACTGCACTTCGCGGGCGACCACACCTCCGTGAAACCGGCGTGGATCGAGGGAGCGCTGGAGTCCGCCGTGCGCGCCGCCCTGGAGGTCCACTCGGCATGAACCGCGCCGGGCGCCGCTCCCCCGTGCGAGGGGGCGGCGCCCGGCTCACGGCGGCTCACGGCGGCGCACGGGCGCCTGGACCGCCTGTCCATTACCCGAAGCCGCTCAGCACGATCAGGCCGTACAGGGTAAAACGACGCGGCAGTGCGGGGCGTGCGCCTTGACATCCCGCGCCGTCCGCAGCGCCTCCTCGAACTTCGGCCGTCCGCGGACGCGGGTGCTGATCTTCGCGGTGAAGATCTTGTCGCGGGGGATGCCGTGCTTGCTGACGCGTCGAGCTGGGAGTCGAGTTCCTGCCCGAGGGCCGAGCATCTTGCGTAGCCGATACGGATGTCCGCGCTCGGCAGGTCCGGGTGTTGATCGGCGCCGGCGGCGGCGTGCCCGGCCGCCACGGCCGGTCCGGGCCGCGGTCGGCCGGG
This sequence comes from Streptomyces sp. NBC_00704, assembly GCF_036226605.1. Classification (NCBI taxonomy): domain Bacteria; kingdom Bacillati; phylum Actinomycetota; class Actinomycetes; order Kitasatosporales; family Streptomycetaceae; genus Streptomyces; species Streptomyces sp. NBC_00704. The sequence goes on along the minus strand of NZ_CP109000.1, from coordinate 7,749,384 downwards.
ATGGAGACCCGCAGCCCCTTCTTCAGCCGGGGCACGACAGTGAAGCGGCGGGTGTGGTGGGCGAAGGCGACCGCGCCGCCGCGCGAGCGGCCGGGCGAGCCGGGTTGTGCGTCGCCCTTCGGGCAGGCGTGCTGTCCGACGTCGTTCTCGTCCGACCGATCGGTCGGATGAGGGTGCTGAGGGGCCGTCATGGGCCCGGACTTTCGCACAATGCAAGTCTCAGAACGGACTGGCTCTCGCTCTTCAGTGAGAACGAATTCTGCGAACGAATCCGGGATCAGTGGGGGTCCGGCGGTCCGGGATTGATCTTGCTCGCGCAAAGGAGCGTTTGCGAGAGAGCCCGAGTCAAAGTAGCGATCTTCAGTGATCGAGTGCCGGCTGCCGGTTGGCAACCGGAAGCAGCCTGCTGAAGGTGCTTCGCGTGACCACCGGGCGGTCCGCAGGAGGGCCCTGGGGGCGTCAGCCCGAGGCGCCGCTGCGCCGGGCGTAGGCGCGGGCGGCACGGACGCGGTCGCCGCAGCGTGTGGAGCACCAGTGGCGCCGGCCGTGGGTGCGCAGGAGGAACCGGTCACAGGGGGCTGATCCGCAGGCGGCGAGGATGCCGGCGTCGGGACCGGTGAGCAGGTCGGCGGCGTCGGCGGCGAGGGTCGCCAGTGCGTGGTTGACGGCCTGGTCGGTGGGGTGCGCCTGGACGCGGCGCAGTCCTCGGCCCCCGTCCCAGGCGAGGAGGGGGGCGGTGGGCACGGCAGTGAGGGCCTCGTTCACCGCGCGCAGGGATTCCTGGGGCGGGGTGGTGGTGTCGACGCGGGCGGCGAACAGGACGCGGATGTGGGCGCGCAGGGTACGCATCCGCTGCGCGCACACCTCGTACAGCTGCACGTCCGGGGTGGTCAGGTCGTGGGCGGCGAGCCAGCGCATGGCGGTTTCCGGGGCGGCGAGCAGGTCGTAGCTCTGGCCGGCGGGCAGGGTGGCCGCGGTGTCGGCGAAGTCCAGGGAGCGGTACCGGTCGGCACCCGGTGCCGGGGGCAGAGCGGTCGGCGCCACGTCGGCGGTCAGGGCGTCATCCATGCCTCTCATGGTAGCTCTTGCGTTTTTCCGTGACGCCTGCCTAGCCTGGCGTCACGTTAACCGCAGGTTTTTTTCGTGAGAGACGGAGACGTGATGTCCCAGCTCAACGCCAACCAGTTCCCGGTCCGCACGTTCGGCGGTCCGACCGCCCTGTTCGAGTACGGCGGCCTGCGCTTCCTGACCGACCCGACCTTCGACGGCCCCGGCGACTACGCCTCTCCCGGCCCGACGCTGACCAAGACCGCCCCCTCCACCACTACCCCTGCCGACCTCGGCCCCATTGACGTGGTCCTGCTCTCCCACGACGAGCACGCCGACAACCTCGACACCTCCGGCCGCGCCCTGCTCGCCGACGTCCCCCTCACCCTGACCACACCCGGCGGCGGCGAGCGCCTCGGGCAGAAGGCCAAGGGCCTGGCCGACTGGGAGACGGTCGAGCTGGAGCGTTCGGGCGGCGGCACCATCACGGTGACCGGGGTTCCCGCCATCCACGGCCCCGGCGCGCGTGAGGAGGTCGAGCCGTTCGCCGGCCAGGTCGTCGGCTTCGTCCTGACGGGCGAGGGCCTGCCGACGGTCTACGTCAGCGGCGACAACGCCTCGCTCGACGCGGTCAGGGAGATCGCCGTGCGCTTCGCCCCGATCGACACCGCCCTCCTGTTCGCCGGCGCGCCCCGCTTCCCCATGCTCTTCGACGGTGGGCTGATCGTCCTGGACAGCGCGCAGGCCGCCGAGGCCACCCGGATTCTTGACGCCCGTCGCGTCGTCCCGGTCCACCACGACAGCTGGGCCCACTTCACAGAGGGGCGCGACGAGCTGGAGGCAGCCTTCGACGCCGCGGGCCTGACCGACCGTCTGGACCAGGACTGGGCGCAGCGCGCCTGAGCCCGGACCGCCGTCCAGGAACCGAGACCTGGTGCCCGGGGCGGGGTCCGCCACACGCCGGGCCCCGCCCCGGGCAGCACCCCCTCGCGGCGTCCCTGCGCCGTGCCAGAGCATCCCCCCGCGCGGAGCGCACATGCGCTTTTCCATGTTCAACCTGTTCACGTTCAAGGACGGGAAGATCATCGAGAAGCGGGCCCACTACAACCGGACCGACATCATGGACCAACTCACGGCCGGCTCCGCCGCCTGACGGCACCCTGGAGGACCTGGCCCGCCAGGCCCGCATGAGCTCCCGTCACCTCGGCCGCCGCTTCAGGCACCTCACCGGCACCACGCCTCTGCGATGGCTCCACACCCAGCGCATTCGCCACGCCCAGGAACTGCTGGAGACCACCGACGCCACCGTGGACACCATCGGCGCGGCCACCGGCATGGGCACCGCCCCCACCCTGCGCCGCCACTTCCACCGCAGTGGGCGTCCCACCCGACACCTACCGCCGCGCTTTCCGTCCTTGAGAAGGGGGCACTCCCCCGAAGGGTGCTCCCTGAAGGGGCACCCAGGTCCGGGAGGGCACGGCACTCTGCCGCACATCGACGGCATTGCCGCCGACCGCCCCTACCCGTGTTCGCGGCCCCACACATAGAGGTGAGGTGGAGAGGCTGCTCGGCGTGCGGCTTCGGAGGGGACAGCCGGGGGGCCGTCTGCGGGAGTGTGGGGCTGGTACCCGGGGCACGGACAGTTCGCGCCGTAGGACCGATGAGTTCTGTCGCAACGCCTGGTCTATCCCTGTGACTCAGCACGTACCGCTCATCGACCCGCGCAGCACAGGAGATCCAGATGTCCGAGACCACCGCCCCCGTCGCCTCTGTCGCCCCCGCCGCTCGCGGTCGTCGTGCGCGGATCGCCCTGCGCACCGTGCAGGTGCTCCTCGCCCTCTTCTATGTCATCGCCAGCGCCCTGCCCAAGCTGATCGCGAACTCCTACGCCGTCGACTCCTTCGACCGGATCGGCTGGGGCGCCACCGGCATGTACGTCATCGGCGCGCTCGAACTCGCCGGGGGCATCGCCCTGTTGATCCCGGCGCTGCAGTCGGTGGCCGCGGTCGCGTTGAGTGCGCTGATGGTCGGCGCGTTCGTCGTTCAGATGGTCGTCTTCGACGGCGAGAACGCGGCGACACCGCTGATCCTCATCGTGCCGCTCGCCCTGATCGCCTGGGTACGCCGGAGCTCGATCAAGGAGCTGCTGAACCTGGTACGACGACGGGTGTGAGTCCTCACGGAAGACGGGGCGTCCGGGCTTGCCGGGCGCCCCGTCGCGTCTCCGCGGTCCGCACCGTCGCCGTCGCCGTCGCCGTGACCGTCGGGGGCACCGTCGCCGTCGCCGTCTGCCGGTCGATACTGGGCGCCTCGGCAGCGCGGGTCATGGGCGGCCACCCGCGCTGCTGGTCCCCCGCCGATCGCCGTGCGGTGTGAGTCAGTGGCCTGGCCGGATGACCGCGCGCACGCAGCCGTCCTCCTTCTCCTTGAACATCTCGTAGGCCCGTGGCGCCTCGTCCAGAGGCACCGTGTGGGTGGCCAGGTGAGTCGTGCTGATCTCTCCGGCCGCCAGCCGGTCCAGCAGCATGGGAATGTAGCGCTGGCCGTGCTGCTGGGCGCCCCGCACGGTCAGACCCTTGTTGATCACCGCGCCGAGGGGGAACTTGTCGACGGCGCCGGCGAACACGCCGAGGACGAAGACCGTTCCGGCCTTGCGGCAGGCGTGAATGGCCTGGCGTACGGCGGTGGGGCGGTCGGTCTGGAGTCGGAGCTGCTGTTTGACCTGGTCGTACAGATGCACGGGGCTGTCGCTGTGGGCTTCCATGCCGACGGCCTCGATGCACACGTCGGGTCCGCGCCCGCCCGTGCGCTCGCGCAGTTCCGCGCCGACGTCGGTGCTCGTGTAGTCGATGACCTCGCTGCCGATGTGCCGCTCGGTCATCTCCAGGCGCTCGGGAATCCGGTCGATGGAGAACACGCGTTCCGCGCCCAGCAGGATCGCGGCGCGGGCCGCCATCTGACCGACCGCCCCGCAGCCCCACACGGCGACGACGTCCCCGGGCTTCACCCCTGCCAGGTCGGCGCCCATCCAGCCCGTGGGCACGGAGTCGGACACGAACAGGGCGCTGGTGTCGTCGACGCCCTCCGGGACGGAGAAGGCTCCGTAGTCGGCGAAGGGCACGCGCACGTATTCGGCGTGGCTGCCACGCAACCCGCCCATGGCATGCGAATAGCCGAAGATGCCGCCGGTGTCGGCGCCGAACAGCGCCTGCCCGATGCCCGGATTGGTGTTGGTGTTGTCGCACAGCGACCACAGATCGTTCGCGCAGTACCAGCAGCGCCCGCACCCGACGAACGAGCAGACCACCACCCGGTCCCCCACCTTGTGCCGCCGCACGCCCGCGCCGACCTCGACGACCTCGCCGAGGAACTCGTGACCGATGACGTCCCCGGCACGCATGAACGGGATGTAGCCGCCGATGAGATGCAGATCCGATCCGCAGGTCGTGCCCGCGATCAGCCGTACGATCACGTCCTGTTCGTTGCGCATGACAGGGTCGTCGACCTGCTCCACGGACAGCTTGTTCACGCCTTCCCAGCACAGGGCCTTCACAGCACTCCCTCCCCGTCGGCGCGCCTGCTCAGGAGCCCGACGAGTTTCCCGCCGGGGGTGTCGTGCGTGGTGGGCGGTGTGTCGGGCTGAAGCACTTCTCCCGCCTCCAGCAGCGCTTTCGCGTCGCGCAGGGCGCGGCGCAGATCCTGACGCGGGTCGACGCCGGCGAGCCGCGCCGGCGCCGAGTACGCGACGTCCGGTGCGGCTTGCCTCAGTCGCACCGCCAGCTCCGTGCCCCGGTCACCGGGCGCCGGACGGACACGGGTCTCGACGCGGTCGCCGTACTCGTGCAGGGGCGCCGGCAGCTTGTCGGCCTGCACGTCCTGCGGGGCGCGGTTGATCGTCACCGTCAGCCAGCGGTCGCCGGCGGCTGTACCGGACGGGTGTGCCTTCGCGCGCCGTACGACGACGAAGGCCCCGGCGGCCAGCCCCACGGCGGCCGCTGCCAGCGATTTCCCAGCGACACTCATATGCGGTCACATCCTCGGGTCGGGGGCGGCTGAGCGCGCACCGGGGGTGGGCCACCGCTGTGGCGAGGAACGCCTGAGCACGTGTGCTCGTACGGATGGCCGCCCGGTGAGCGCTTGCGCGTGGCGAGTACCCCCACTGCGCTCGGCAATCAGGGGGATACAAGGTCCGCTCCCCCGCCCCGACGCCACCTGGAGCAGGACGACCCCAGGGGGTTGCAGGCCCCTGACCGAGGACGTGAGAGGACCCCGCGACCCAGGACTCGTCGCCCGGAGCGCCTCACGCATCAGCCAGCAGGTCGCTCTCCTCGACGGCCGGCAGGGACAGCGTCTTGTAGCCGACCTGCTCGAACAGGACGACGAGGCGGTCCTCGTCCACCCGCATGACCGTGCCCTCGCCCCATTCGGCGTGCCGGACCCTGTCATTGGGCCCGTACGGCGCACACGGCCCCGGTGTGGCGGCCGGTTCACTGAGCCCGGGTGCGGCGGCCGGTTCACCGTGGTCCGTGCCGGAGCATCGGTCGCACACGTCGCAGTGACCGCACGGCCCGTCCAGCTGTTCGCCGAAGTACCCCAGGAGGTACTGCCGACGGCAGGACGGGGTCTCCGCGTAGCCCCGCATCATCTCGATACGCGACCGGTCCATGCGTCGCCCCCGCTCGAACACCTCCTGCGCCCGTTCGACGGACTCGCGCGCCGTACGGCCGGGAACAGCCCGCACGGCGCGACGCCCGCCCTCCACGGTCACCGCGCCCGCCTCTTCCAGAAGGCTCAGCAGATCGGTGGTCTTGCGGCGCGACAGCCCGGCCAGCTGCGCCACGCCGCTGCGGCTCTGTGGGACGTCCTGGCCGGCCAGGACGGTCATGATCCGCTGTAGCGCGTCCCTGTCGAGGGAACGGGCGGTGAGGAACTTCTGCAGTCCCAGATCCTCGGGACGGTAGAACAGCATCGCGTGGGCCGGTTCCCCGTCCCGGCCGGCGCGCCCGATCTCCTGGTAGTAGGAGTCCAGGGCCTTCGGGACGGACGCGTGGGCGACGAACCGGACATCGGGTTTGTCGATGCCCATCCCGAAGGCGGAGGTGGCCACGACCACAGCGGGCGCTCCGGCCATGAAGCCGTCGTGGATCCGGCTCCGGTCCGCCGCCTTCATCCCCGCGTGGTAGGCCTCGGCGTCCACGCCGTCCTGCCGCAGTCGCTGCGCGTAGGCTTCGGCGTCCTTGCGGGTCGCCGTGTACAGGATGCCCGGGCCGCCCGCTTCGGCCGTCCACCGCGAGACCGCCTCGCGTTTGGCCGCATCGTCGGTGAAGGTGCGTACGGCGAGGCTGATGTTGGGCCGGTCGGTCCCGGCTGTCACCGTGTGGGCGTCACGCATGTGCAGGTGCTCGACGATGTCGGCCCGGACCGGGGCGGCGGCCGTGGCCGTCAGGGCGAGCACCGGCGGGCGGCCCAGGCGTTCGGCTGCCTCGCCCAGGTTCAGGTAGTCCGGGCGGAAGTCGTGGCCCCACGTGGAGACGCAGTGGGCCTCGTCGACGACGAACAACGAGGGCCTCAGCTCACGCAACCGCGCCACCACGTCGTCCTTGGCGAGCTGCTCCGGCGAGAGGAGCAGGTACTCGGCGTCGCCTTCCCGGACGGCTCGCCAGCCCTTGTCCACGGCCGACTCGGACTGGGCGGAGTTCACCGCCACGGCATTCGGGGCGGCGCTCTCACGCAGTCCCGTGACCTGGTCCCGTTGCAGCGCGATCAGCGGCGACACCACGACGGCAGGTCCGCCGAGCACCACGGTCGGCACCTGGTAGATCGCCGACTTGCCGGACCCGGTGGGCATGACGACCAGCACGTCACGACCTTCGAGCAGGGTCCCCATCGCCTCGATCTGTTCGGGGCCCAGGTCGTCGAAGCCGAAGCGTTCCCGGGCCACCCGGCGCAGCTCCGCGACCCGCTCATGTCTGCCTTCGGGCACGAAGCCTCCTCCCGGCCCCCGAGACTCTCTCGCGAGCCAGCCCCGGGTACCCCTCTGGGCTGCGGGGATGCGGAGATACATGCCCCACATGCCCTACGTGCCCCACGTGCCCCACGTGCCCCACGTGGACGACAGCGACGACAGCGACGACGTCCCGCGATGCGATGCGATGTGGTGTCCGGCTGCGCGTGCGACCTGTCGGCGGACTCCGTGCGTCACCCGGATCACCCTGGGAACTCGGTCACCCGCAGCAAGTACCACCGACAGGAGGTCCGGGCATGCCCAATCCGCAGCAGCCAGAACTCCGGCGCAACGACAAAGGTGCCGCCACCCCCGAGGACAGCCGCCAGTTGAAGGCAGGCCAACCGAGCGGCGGCGAGAGCGGTCACCCGCACGGCGCGGACAAGGGCACCAAGGGTGGAGGAGAGGGCGGCGGAGTGCCTCCGGCGCAGCAACCGGATCACCCCTGAGCCTCATCCAGCACCAGCCGAACGGTCTCGAAAGGGGCCGCTCGGTGTGTTCAGGGCTGATCAGCCAAGAGCACGACGAGGAGTCCACCGCGAGGTGGGGCGCGGCACCGCGGGCGAAGTGGCCGACGGAAAAGCCGACATAGCCATCGCCACACTCGGCGGCTCCGTGCCGCTTCCACCGGGTCTGGTCGCGAGCGGGCTCCTTGAAGAGCCGTATGCCCTGGTACACCCGACGGGTCACACCGCCCCGCGCTCGCTGCCGCTGGTCGACTGGGCCGAGAACTGTGGCTCGTACACCCGCGACTGGTGGGCGGCACAGGACTGGATCCCGGAGGCGACCGTCGAGGCCGACGATGACGGAGCGGTGCTCTCCCTGGTGAGCGGAGGTCATGGAATGGCGATCATGCCGGCGCTCTCCCTGGTCGGAGCAGCGGACTCGGTCACGATCACTGATCTCGGCGTCGAGCGCCCGACACGCCGGGTCGGCTATGTCACCACCTCCGAACTGGCCGGATCCGCCGGCGTGCGCGCCTTGGTGAGGGAGTTGCGGGCGGCGGCCCCGCAACGTAAGGGCCTCCCCCAATAGCCGAGTTGAGCGCGGAGGCCGTGGCGCTCAGCTGTAGTAGGCGATCTTGTCGTCGAGGACCTCCAGGGCCCGGCGCAGCGCCGTCACACGCTGTTCGAGGGCGGCACGGCGCTCGCGGAGGAAGGCGACCCGGTCCTGCGCAGAGTGCTCGGCGCGCAGGATGGCGACGAACTCTCGCAGGTCCGCGATGCCGAGGCCGGCGTCACGAAAGCACGTGACCAGACCGATCCAGAAGAGGTCGTCCTCGGTGTACTCCCTGCGCCCGCCAGGAGAGCGCCGGATCGGTCCGATCAGCCCTTCGCGCTCGTAGTAGCGCAGCGTGTCGAGGGAGACGCCGGTGCGGTTGGCTGCCGCCGCGGGGGTGATGAGGGTGGTCACAAGGCTCCTTGTCCGACCGTTGCTATCGCGCTTCGGCGAAGCGCGCCAGGTGCTCGTCGTCCAGCCGCACATGGCGTGCGTCGAGTGCCTCCTCGATCTGCTCCACCCGGCTCACGCCGACGATGGGGTCGATGCCCTGTCGCATCAGCCATGCGAGGACGACCTGGTTCCTCGTGGCTGCCGACTCGCGGGCCACGTCGGCCAGAACCGACAGCACTCGAGCGGTACCAGGATGATCATAAGTCTGCGGCAGCGGCTTGTCCGTGCGCACGTAGGAACCCCACATCAGCGAGCTGTAGGACCACATGGTGAGCCCTTCCGACTGCGCGAAGTCCAGGTCCTCTTCGGCCATGAGACGGTGCCCGCCCTCAGCGAGCGGGATGAGCGGGCGCGGCTGGACAAGTGAGTGGCGCAGTTGCAGGGCCGTCCACGGTTCCACGCCCTGCTCCCGGGCGAGCGAGCGGGCGCGCTCCACCCGCCAGGCAGCATGATTCGCCGCCCCCACGCGCAGAGCCGTTCCCTTCGTGACCAGCTCGCCGAGAGCACCGACGGTCTCCTCCAGCGGCACAGTGCGATCCTCGGCGTGAGCCCAGAGGAGATCGACGTGTTCGACTCCAAGACGCCCCAGGCTGCCCTCGACACCGATGCGCACGGCGGGGGCGGAGAGTCCTTCTGCGCTCTGTGGCCAGGAGTGCGGAACGAGCGGATTCTGCCGGACCTTCGTCGCGATCCGCACCGCGTTGCGCGCGCCGGGGCGGGATCGAAGCCACGCGCCTATGACGCGCTCGCTGGCACCGCCGACGCCGCTCGGATCGGCCCAGAAGGAGTAGCAGTTCGCGGTGTCGAGCCAGACTCCACCTCCGCCGACGAAGGAGTCGAGGATCGCGAAGGCCTCGTCCTGGCCGACGCGGGTGCCGAAGTCCATCGTCCCGAGGACGATCTGCGAGGCAGTGGGGTTGATGTCCATGCCCCCCATCCTCAGATCTGGAGCGCGCTCCAGATCAAGTGCGCTCGGCAAGAAGATTTCGGCAAGAAGATTCGGGACACCCCGATGAGACCTGTGGCCCGAAGTGGCCGGCTCCTCACGGCGCAGTCCTGGGGTGCGATGGGCGCCGGCCCCGGAAGTGTGCCCGGCGAACCCGCCGGCCAACTGCCGACGCCGCGCGACCGACAGCAGCTCCGGCCCGTCCTCGAGACTCCGCGCCCTCGCGACTGAGAGGCTCGCCGGATGCAGTGGCGCCGTCTCACGGGTCAGCGGCGGGTGAGGCGGGTGAAGGTGACCCCGTTGGGGAAGGCTGTGCGCTCGGCGACGTCGAAGACGGTGGGGTCAAAGGCACCGTCGACCACCGGGATTCCGGCGCCGGCAACGACCGGATAGGTCTTGATCAGCAGCTCGTCGATCTCGGGCAGCAGGGTTCCCGCGAGCCGGCCGCCCCCGCAGAGCCAGATGTCCAGGCCGGCGCCCCCCTCGCCCTTGAGCTCGCGGACAAGGGCGAGGGGGTCGCTCGGCACGACGATGACGGCCGGGTCGGTGTCCGGCTCGAGGGTGCTGGACACGACGTACTGGCGCAGGTGCGCGTAGGGGCTGGTGATCCCGCTGTCGAGGGCGGGGCGGTAGGTACCGAGGCCCATGACCACGGTGTCGAAACGCCGGTTGGGCGCGTCGGCGACACCGACGGCCGCGCGGTAGGCGGTCGGGACGGTCTCCGGGTACAGCGCGTTCATCCAGGTCGAGTAGGCGGCGGCCTCCTGCTCGTCTCCCTGCGGGAAGAAGGTGAATTCGCCGCCGGGGCCGGCTATGCGGCCGTCGAGCGAGACGCCGACGTAGTACACGAGCTTTCGCACAAGGATCCTCACGTGTAGTACTCTGCTTGAAGTGGTCTGAACGTAGTACTACATCCGGAGTGGTGTCAATGGTGAGACGGAACGACCAGCGGCGCGCCGCCCTGGTCGACGCGGCGATCGAGGTATTGGCGCGAGAAGGAGCGCGCGGCCTGACGTTCCGGGCCGTGGATGCGGAGGCCGGCGTTCCCACCGGTACGGCGTCCAACTACTTCGCCAGCCGCGACGACCTGTTCACTCAGACCGGCGCCCGGGTCTACGAGCGGCTCCAGCCCGACGAGGCCACGATCGCCCGCCAGCAGGCGGCCGACCGCGACCCGGAGACCTACGCTGAACTGATGCGTGAGCTCGTCGGCCGCGTCGCCTCCTTCCGCACCGGCTATCTCGCGCTGCTGGAACTTCGCCTTGAGGCCACCCGGCGCCCCGAACTGCGCAAGGTCCTCACCGACCGAGTCCGAGCCGACATCGACGCCAATGTCGCCTATCACGAGGCTTCCGGCCTCCCTGGCGACGCCACGGCCGTCAAGCTGCTCATGCTGACGCTGAACTGGCTGATCGTTGAGCAGCTCACGCTGCCGGACGTCTTCACGGAGGCAGAACGTGAACAGCTCGTGACCGCCGCCGTGGAGCGCATCGTGGCGGCCCAGTAGATGACTTGGGCCCAGAGGTGACGCAAACCGGCGGCAGTTGAAGAGGGCCGGACCGGAGCCGATCTCCCGCGCCAGAGGCTCCGCACCAAGCCGCTTACCCAGCTGCGACAACGCGTCAGGATGCCAGTACCGTGCTGCTGTGACCGATGACGAGGCCGACCACCGCGGGCTCTGGGACGACGCCGCGGTCCACGCCCGTGTCGCCGCCATGGCTCAGGGAGACCCCGGGCGTCAGCGTTTCGGGTCCTCACACCATGGATATCGCCTTCGGCCTCCTCTGACGCAGGACACGATCTGGCTGTTCGAGCAGCAGCATGGTGTCCGGCTCCCCGCTTCCTACCGCCGCTTCGTCGAGGATGTCGCCGACGGAGGAGCGGGACCGGCCTACGGGCTCCTGGGCCTCACCGAGGAAGTGGACGACGAAGAGGCCCTGCACGATCTCCGGGAAGAGGGCAGACGCGCGGGCTTCCTGTCCACGCCGTTTCCGCACACCACCGAGTGGCCGGGGCCGGGCAAGGACGGTGATGCCGACTACTCGGTCGGAGGCAGTCTGGTCATCGGTGAGTGCGGTTGCGGCACCTTTTACCGGCTGGTCGTCACGGGGAGGAACGCCGGCCAGGTCTGGCTCGACGATCCTGACTGGGGTGGCCTGACACCGGGGCCGGACTTCCGAGACTGGTACCTGGCATGGCTGGCGACTTCGACCTGACTGCTACGGCCCGAGGCCCGTCCGGGCGAGCCAGGTCGTCCACTTCGGATCACGTCGACGTGGTCGAGTCCCAGGTCGGCTCCAGCCCGCGGTAGTCGTGCTCGATGCGCCGGCGGGACCCTTCGCCAGCCGGAAGTGATGGCGGGCCGGGATGTCGGTGGGCAGAAGCGAGATCCGGTACTCCAACGGTTCCGCCTGGTCTTCAGGTCGGTGGGCGATCAGATGGACGAGCCCGATGACACCGTCCGCGGCGGGCTTGGTCCGCCGTCCCGCGAGCCGCCGCACTCGCAAGACCACGAGGGTGCCGCCTCGCCAGGCCGACGCCGGGGAGCGGCGTGACAATGAGACCGGAGAGAGGCGTGAGAGACGTCTGCTGGTTCTGGGAGGCTTGCGTGAGTGATCTCGAGTTCGAACAGAAGCGGACGCTGTCGCGTGTCGAGGCTGCCGACCAGCTGGAGGCCCTGGCAGCCGCGCTCCGCCGCGGCGGCCAGGCGGAGCTGGACCTCGGCCCCGGTCGGCTGACGGTGCGGATCCCGGACGAGCTGCGGACGGAGATCGAGGTCGAGCTGGAGGACGGCGAGATCGACCTGGAGATCGAACTGTCCTGGCGGCCGCCGCAAACGAACCGGGCGGCGGACGACGGCTGACGAACGGCGCCCCGGTCCGAACGGCGAGTACATCGGGGCCGTGCGCGTGTGCTCACAGACCGCCTCGGGCCGTTGCCACTACGGGAAGCGTGCTGCATCTCGGAACGCGGGCACGTTTTCCGGCGTCCGGCGTCACGCCACCTGATCACTCGGGCTGTCACCCACGGAACGGCACCGCTCCCCCATGGCCGGGCGTGGACGAGTGGCGGTCGGCGAATGCACCGTGCACTGTCGCGACCGACCGCCACAGTGCGCACGCTGGCGGCCCACCACACCCACCAGGAAAACTCCGAGGTGCTGCGCACCCCACGCCGCCACACGGCCGACGGCCGGGGAGGCAGGCTCTGGCAGAAGCGCGGGGCGGCGGCGTGTCCGGGGACCGTCAGGCGTGGACCTTGCCGAAGATGTGGTTGGCGGGGGCGTCGGGGTCGTTGCCGTAGAAGAACTCCTCGACCGCCTGGTGGAACTCGTCGCGGTCCAGTCCGCCGGAGCCATCGAGGTCCAGAGCGGCGAAGACGGCTGCGCAGTCCTCGCCGGGGACGGCGGCGACCGAGTCGAACATCTGCTGGAACTCGGCCTGGTCGATCTTGCCGTCTCCGTTGAGGTCGACCAGGTCGAAGAAGCAGTCGGTGACCGGCTCGATCTGCTGCGGGTAGAGCGCGCGGTCGGTCAGGACGCTCTTGAAGCCGGCGGTCATCTCCCGCACGTCGACCTTCCCGTCACCGTCCTGATCCATCGGGGCGATGACGTTCGACCAGAACTGGTCCATCCCGTCGGTGAGCCGGCGGACGGTCTCCTGATCCGGGGTGGTCTCGCGGGCGCTGATGTAGCGCTCGCTCATCATGCGGACGTCGCGCTGGGTGATGAACCCGTCGCCGTCGACATCGGCGCCCCGGAACCACTGGCCGTACTTGAGATCTTGAAGTGCGCTCATGGCTGCGCACCGTATTCACGTGATTACGGTGACGCAAACGCCCTCGTCTGAGGCCGGGCACCGGTCGGGCCCGCCGTCCGGGTCTCCGGCGACGGTGAACACGGCAAACTCGCCCGTCGTCGGGGCCGCTTCGTTTCAGCGTTCGAGGTGTGGTGGTGTGAACGCGAGTACCTCCTCGACCGGCCCGTCGTGGACCTCGACGTCGACGAGCGCACTGTGCGCGCTGGGTCCCTGGGACAGACGGGAGCACCCGCGGTCCCCGGTGAGGGTGTTGGGGTTGCCGTGGCGGTCCAGGGTTCCGCTCCGGCCCGGCTGGGCCGGGTCCCACCACGCCCCGGTGGACAGCTGGACGACGCCGGGCATGACGGCGTCCGACAGGACCGCGCCCGCCAGGCAGCCGCCTCGCTCGTTGAAGACGCGCACGATCATGCCGTCCTCGATACCGCGTGATGCCGCGTCCTGCGGGTTGATCGTCACGGGCTCGCGGCCGTGGATCTTCGACTTGAGGCTGTGGCCGCCGTTGTCGTACTGGCTGTGCAGGCGTGAGGCGGGCTGATTCGAGATCAGGTGCAGCGGGAAGCGGTCCGCCAGGTCGGCGCGAAGCCACTCCACGGGCTCGAACCACGTCGGATGGCCGGCGCAGTCGTCGTAGCCGAACGAGTCGATCTCCTCGGAGAAGATCTCGATCCGGCCCGACGGCGTCGTCAGGGGGAAGCCCTGCGGATCGGAGCGCAGTGCTTCGAAGCTGCCGGGAAACGGCCCGCTGAGCGCCGGCAGTTCGACACCGGAGGGGCGTTGCCAGAAGTCGTCGAAGTCCGGCAGGGCCGCGTCGTCGCCGAGGTTCGCACATGTCTGGGCGTAGAGGTGCCGGACCCATTCGATCTCGGTACGGGCTTGGGTGAAGTCGCGCTCGTAGCCGAGCCGTGCGGCCAGAGCGGCGAAGATCTGGTGGTCGGTGCGTGCCTCGCCGGCCGGCTCGCGGACCTTCGGCATCGCGGTGAGGTGAGGGTCGGAGAACCCCGCGGCGAAGTCGTCACGCTCCAGGCTGGTCGCGACGGGAAGCACGATGTCGGCGAACTTCGCCGTGGTGTTCCACCAGGCTTCGTGGACCACCACCGTGTCCGGGCGCTGCCAGGCTCGGGTGAGGCGGTGGAGGTCCTGGTGGTGGTGGAAGGGGTTCCCTCCGCACCAGTAGATCAGGCGCAGGTCCGGCAGGGTCAGGCGCTGACCGTCGTAGTCGATGGTCGTGCCCGGTTCCAGCAGGGTGTCGGCGATCCGGGCGACCGGAATGAAGTCCGCGACAGGGTTCGCCACCCGCGGCATCGACGCCACGGACGGGCGGCCCGGGGCGACACCGGTCGCGTCCATCGTCGCGTAGCCCGCGCCCCAACCGCAGCCGGGGCGTCCCAGCGAACCCGCCATGGCCGCCAGCACGACCGACATCCAGATCGGCTGCTCACCGTGGTCCGCCCGCTGTACGGCGTAGTTGACCATGATGAGGGAACGGTGTGCGGACAGGCGGCGGGCGAGATCGGTGATCGTGTCGCGACCGATGCCCGTGATCCCGCCGGCCCAGTCGGCGTCCTTGACGACGCCGTCCACGTCACCGGTCAGGTAGGAGGCGAAGCGGTCGAACCCCTCGCAGCAGCGGGTGAGGAAGTCCTCGTCGTGCCAATCGTTGACCAGCATCGTGTGTGCGATGCCGAGCATCAGGGCGGTGTCGGTGTTGGGGACGACCGGCAGCCACTCGGCGTCGAGGAAGTCGGCGGTGTCACTGCGGATCGGGCTGGCGTTCACGAACCGCACCCCGGCCTCACGGCACTTGCGCTGTAGGTCGCGCGTCCGGTGGCGGGCCAGCCCGCCGGGGTTGATCTGGCTGTTCTTCAGGGCCAGTCCCCCGAACGCCACCACGAGCTCACAGTTCTCGGCGATCTCGTCCCACATCGGCATCCGGGACTGGTAACTCCAGGGAGCCCCGCCGATCACATGCGGAAGGATGACCTCGAGAGCGGCGGTGCTGTACGTGTTGCGCGAGTCGGTGTAGCCCCCGCCCAGCGCCAGGAACCGCTGGAGCTGGCCCTGGGCGTTGTGGAACCCGCCCGCGCTGGCCCAGCCGTACGAACCGCCGAACACCGCGCTGTTCCCGTGCCGTTCGCGCACTCGGCGCAATTCCTCGCTCACCAGGGTGAGCGCTTCGTCCCAACTGACCTCCACGAAGGCGTCCGCGCCTCGGGCCGTGTCACCGACGCGCGGCGAGCCGTCGAGCCATCCTTTGCGCACGGCGGGACGCCGCACACGCGCACGGTCCTCGGCAGCCGTCACCATGCCCGGGCCGATCGGCGAGGGCGCGGGGTCGTCAGCCCGGGGTTCGATGCGCAGCAGTCGGCCGGAATCGACCACGGCTACGAAACTGCCCCAGTGCGTCGCCACCGGCAAGCGTCGTTCCACCGTGCATCAACTCCATCCCTGAAGTCATTCCGGCACTTGAACAACGGCCGCTGCACCACAGGGGTTTCGCGTCGGTCAGCGGTCCGCAGGACAGGCTCCCCCTGGCGGGAGCCGCCCAACCCTGACGGTGCGCACGACTCCCAGCGCCTCCGCTCAATCGCGGCCTGGGCCCGGACCGCCTCCGCCGACCGCGACCCGGCCTGCGGGTGAACGGCTGCTCAGACGAGCCGCTTACGACACCAGACGAAGAGGAACACCACGACGCAGGCCGTCAGGGCGAAGAGGATCGAGGATCCGAACCACTGCATGCCGCTCATCTGCGACATGGGGATGTAGTCGATCGACGCGCCGACGATGTCCGCCTTCTTCATGCACGCGCTGGTCGCCTCCTCGCCCAGCGCTTCCGTACACGTGGTCACGTCGAGCAGTTTCCCGCTGCCGCTGACATACGAGGTGCCGAGCCAGTGCG
Source organism: Streptomyces sp. NBC_00704 (assembly GCF_036226605.1). Classification (NCBI taxonomy): domain Bacteria; kingdom Bacillati; phylum Actinomycetota; class Actinomycetes; order Kitasatosporales; family Streptomycetaceae; genus Streptomyces; species Streptomyces sp. NBC_00704. The sequence goes on along the minus strand of NZ_CP109000.1, from coordinate 7,733,221 downwards.
CGGTGCGGGGCACCTCCGGGAAAGTGATCAGGCTGCCGGGGCTGACGGGCTTGCTGGTGACCGTGACGATGTCGCCCAGCGACAGCTTGACGGAGCCCCAGACGGCCTGGAGGACGACGGTGAATCCGAGGGTCACGACCATGGCCGCCAGTGTGCGGCGCAGGAGCACGCCGATCGCCGCCCCGCCGACCACGGAGAGGAGGCTGAGGGCGACGGGCACCGGTCCCGTGGTGTTGAAGAACTCCCTGGAGGCCCAACCGAAGTCGACGTAGTCGGACTTGACGGGGCTCCACCACCAGGCGAACGCAGCCGACAGCGCGGCCGTGGTCGGTACGACCACCAGCCCGGTCAACCCCAGCTTCATGGCGAGCCAGCGGTTGCGGCTCACGGACTGGGCGGCGATCAGCTTGGCCGTGCCGTTCTCCAGGTCGCCCGCGAACAGCGGGGCGCCGAGGAGGACGCCGAGGATGACGGGTATCGCCGTGAGACCGGTGGTGACGGACGTGAACGCGCCGGCGTAAGGCTTGAACTCCTCCTCCGCGTCGTCGAGGCTCTTGGCGGGAAAGCCGTAGGCGTCGAGGAAATCCGTCATCTGGCCGCGCTGGTAGGCGATCCAGGCCACGCCGAGGACGGTGGCGGCGATGACGGTCCAGAACGCGGCCCGGTGCTGGCGCCAGACCAGCCAGGTCATCCCGCTCAGCCGGGGGCGCCGGGCGGCCTGTGTGGTGGTCGCGTTCCTGGCCCCGTGCCGGGGTCCGTTCATGGTTGCGTTCATTGTGCCGTTCATCGTCCGGGCCGTCGTCCTGTTCGTGTCGTCGGTCGAGGGGCTGGTGAAGGTGCTCATGCAGCGGTCCTCGCGGTGCTCAACCCCTGGCCCCGAACCTGGGCGGTGGGGGTGATCAGCGGCGGTGCGTCGGGTGAGCGGAGATAGGCGAGCAGGAGTTCCTCCATGCTCGGGGCGGCCGCCTCCCAGGGGCCGGTGATCGGGCCCTCCGGGCGGATGAGCGCGGTGAACTGCCGTCCGCTGGTGCGTGCCTCGACGAGGGTGTGGTAGCGGAGAGCGGCGGGCAGGTCCTCGCCCTCCCTGGCCCCGGTGACCACGGTGTGCACGGTCATCAGGTCGTCCACGTCACCGGCGAGGCGCACTCCCCCGCCGGCGACGACGACGAGGTAGTCGCACACGTTCTCCAGTTCGGCGAGTACGTGGGTGGACATCACCACGGTGGTGCCGCGCTCGCCGGCCTCGGCGAGGAGCGTGCCCATGAGTTCGTGGCGCACGACCGGGTCGAGGTCCGACATCGGCTCGTCGAGCAGCAGCAGGTCGGGGCGCTTGCCGAAGGCGAGGGCGACCGCGACGCGGGTGCGCTGCCCGCCGGAGAGGGTGCCGATCCTCGCGTCGAAGGGCACGTTGCCCGCTCGGACGATGTCCTCCGCGGCGCGCTGGTCCCAGCCGGGGTTCAGCTCGCGGCCCAGCCGCAGGGTCTCCGCCACGGTGAAGCGACGGAACAGCGGCTTCTCCTGCGCGAGGAAGGCTGTCCGCCGACCGGACTCCACCGAGCCCGGCGCATCGCCGAACAGGCTGAGCGTGCCCTGCGTCGGCTTCAGGACGTGGGCCGCGAGGTTCAGCAGCGTGGTCTTGCCCGCGCCGTTGGGGCCCACCAGCCCGCAGATCCTGCCCGCCGGAAGCCGGAAGGTGCAGTCCCGCAGCGCCCAGCCCCGCCGGTAGCGCATCCCCAGCCCGTGCGCCTCGAGCGCCGGCTCCCCCGCGTACATGACGTCACTCACCTGTGCTCCTCGTTGTCGTGACACCCGTGACCCCCGTGACCCCCGTGACCGCCGTGGCCCCGGTGGCGTACTGCTTCTCCAGCGCCGACGCGACCAGCGCGGCCACGTCCTCCTGCTCCAGACCGGCCTCGGCCGCCTTCGCCATCCACGCCACCAGCTCCCCGTACAGGGGCGAGTCGGTTCCCGTCTCGGGGCGGCCCAACGTGCGCCGTACGAAAGTGCCCTGGCCCGGTCGCGGTTCGACCAGGCCCTCGCGCTCCAGTTCGCGGTACGCCTTCAGGGTGGTGTTCGGATTGACCGCGCTCGTCTCGGCGACGTCCTTGGCGGTGGGCAGCCGGTCGCCCGGCACCAGCACGCCCAGCCGGAGGGCCTGCTTGGTCTGCTGCACGATCTGCTGGAAGGCAGGGACCCCGCTCCGCCTGTCGATGCGGTACTCCACGGCCACCACTCCCCTCCATCATCATTCCACTAATTGATTAGTGGAATGATGATGGAGGGGAGCGGCCGCCGTTGTCAACGAAGTCCCGGAACGGCCCTGAAACCGTCAAGGGCGGCGACGGGGGCTGCGCGAGCGGGCACTCCGGCTGCCGCGTCGGCTCCCGCTTCTGCCGCTGCCGGGCTCGCCTCGCGCGTGCCCTGGGGGAAATCGCGTGGCAGTCGACCACGACCGGGAGTGCCTGAGTCGCGTGGCGGAGGGCGGCGCCGGTCGATCACGCCGGCGACCAGTCCAGCCCGTCGCCGACCCCAGCCTCTCCGGCAGCGTCGGGTGCGGCTTCTCCCACACGCCGGTCCCGGCCCTGGCGACAACCTGACGACGAGTCGGAGAGCCGGACGAAAACTCCCTTGCCGCGAAGGGCAGTGATCGCCCTACGGTTGCTCCCCGTGACTATCGAGATCCCCTACCAGCCGCTTCCGATCGACCAGTCGGACGTGCGCTACGTCCACGGACCCGATTCCGCTCGCCGGCCGGGCGTACCCGTCGGCGAGACGATCGAGTTCGAGTGGAGGAAGAGCGACGTCTACCCCGGAACGTCCCGGAAGTTCTGGGTCCACGTACCCGCCCGGTACGACCCGGCGGAACCGGCGTCCTTGATGGTGTTCCAGGACGGATGGTGGTACCTGGACCCCGAAGGGGAGGTGCGCGGAGCGATCGTCCTGGACAACCTCGTTCACCGCGGCGACATCCCCGTCACCATCGGCGTCTTCGTCGATCCCGGCGTCTTCCCCGACGCGGAGAATCCGAAGAACCGCAACAACGAGTACGACGCCCTCGACGACCAGTACGTCACCTTCCTCCTCACCGAGATCATCCCGCAGGTGGCGAAGCGCTATGCCATCGCCCAGTCGCCCGAGAAGTGGGGCATCTGCGGCGGGAGCAGCGGCGGCAACTGCGCCCTCACCGCGGCGTGGCTGCGCCCGGACAGGTTCCGCCGCGCCATCGGATACCTGTCCAGCTTCGCGCAGATGCCGGACGGCAACTCCTATCCAGACCTCATCTCCCGCGTCCCCCGCAAGCCGCTGCGCATCTTCATGCAGGCGGGCCACCGCGACCTGAACTGGAGCGAGCCGCAGGGGAACTGGCTCGCCGAGAACCTGCGCGTAGCGGCCGCTCTCGCTGAAGCGGGCTACGACTTCCGCCTCGTCCTGGGAGACGGTGGACACAGCCCCAATCACGGCGGCGTCTTGTTGCCGGATGCCCTGCGCTGGCTGTGGCGGCCAGCATTAGCCTGATTGCTGATTGCCTGATCGCCTGATCGCCTGATCGCCTGAGCAGCGGTGGCCCGTGAGCCAGAGGTGCGGGCAGAGGAAATGGCTTTGCGTCCTGTGTGATCGGCATGGATGCTGGCTCGCCGGAGGTGCTGAAGATGATCAATGTTGTGTTGAAGCTGTCAGCCCGTGATCTGGTGCATGCGGACCTGGCGTCGTGCGGATGGGCAGGGTCCGACCTCCACCTGGCCGGCGTCGCCAAGCAGTTGGAACGTGTTCGGACCGGCGAGGTCGACTACCTCGCGGTCTGCCCTGCAACGGACATCCCTGTGGCGAAAGGCGGCGTCGACTACCAGGTCAAGAACGGGGTCGGCACTCTGTGGCAGCTGGCAGTCCACCCCGCACTGCAGTCGTGCGGGATCGGCGCCTTCCTCGTTGAAGCCGCAGAACTGCGGATCAGGAGCCGCGGTCTGCGCCAGGCCGAGCTCGGTGTGGAGGAGGGCAACCCCCGGGCACGTGCGCTCTACGAAAGGCTGGGTTATGTCGCGTACGACCGGCAGCCGGACTCGTGGGACGAGCAAGCCCCTGATGGGTCGTTGCGCCGCTACGAGACGATGTGCACGTTGATGCGAAAGGAACTCACGTAGGCTCAGCCGCCTTCGCGGGTCTCTCAGCGGACGCGGCATCCCAGGTCATCGTGTCGTCAGCTCCGGCCGCCACGCTCCGAGGCTGTCAGCCACGGCGGAGGCTTCTTCCTCAGACGCAGCCGAGCTGTGGTCGCGGAGCGGACAGGACTCGAGACGCACCCAGTCGGCCCGGCCCGTGCATGCCGCGGCACGTGCGTCCGCGTTTCCCCAGCCCGTCAGGTCGCGCAGCGTACGCAAGCGGCCCTGTGTCAGGAGGACATGTGCAACGTGGTGAAGTCTGGTGGGCCGAGTTCGACGAGCGGCGGCCGGTCGTACTGCTGTCGGAAGGCGACGCGTCCGGGATCCGGGTGATGCAGGTCGTGGCTCCGGCGGGCGTCGACATCAGCGGTCTGGGCGTGGAAGTGGTAGTTGGCGCCATGGAAGGGCTGCCCTTCGAAGGCGTGTTGCGGGTCGCGTTCCCGTGTCCGGGCTTCACCCCTTGCACGTGGCTGACCACCGTGTCCGGGGACGACCTGATCGAGCGGGCGGGCGCCCTGCCCAGCGCGAAACTCAACGAGATCGAGGATGCCCTCCGACTCGCCGGACAGGCGAGAGAGCGGACCCCGGCGACGACCGAGAAGCTCAGCGAGCTCAGGGACGCCCTCCGTCTCGGTGGAGTCGAGTAGTCGGGTAGGCGGAGAAGGAACGGACACCGGTTATCAGGAGGCACCTGTCTCGTCGTAGATCCGGAACGTGATCACGTCGACTTCGTCGGTGTCCACCAGATCCGGGTAGTGGCCCTTGAGGGTTCCTCGGAGTTCGGTTGCGGTCGTCAGTCCCTCGGCTTGCGCGTCCTGGTCGGTGAGGTCGCTGACCAGGCACTGCCTGCTGTCGGTCACCTCTGCTTGCAGCACGACTTCCGGATCGCTCTCGAACACCAACCGTGCCGCTCCTGGCCGGGCCGGATCCCGGAAGCGGGTGGTCCTGGTCTTCGCGCCGGAGCGGACGTCCTCGAGGTAGCGGGGGTTGAAGCGGATGATCGGGGGGCCGGCCGTCTCGGGGTCTTGGTAGAGCGAGGGGTCGAGACCGTTCATGCCTTCGGGGGTCCATCGCTGCGTCAGCGGCATCAGATCGGCGGCGAGAACGGACCTGGGCCCCGCGGGCGTGGGCACGATGACACGCATGGTGGGGTAGTAGTCCACGAAGACCTGCCGATCGCGTCCGCACGGGCCGATGATCCCGCGCCCGTGGTTTCCCACGGCGACGATGCAGCGCATCTGGCGGGCGCCCTGGGCTCGCGCGGCTCCCAGAGCCACGAGTTCGGCGCAGGGCCCGCCGGTGAAGTGGTAGAGGTTCACGCCGGCGAACATGCGGTGGTCGGCGGCCATGACCGCGGCGCCCATCGTATGGATCCCGTCTTCGTCGGGCCCGGCGTCGGTATGCGCGTCTATGGTGCGGCGTGCCAGCTCCACCAGCTCACGCTCGTCATCATCAAGAGCTCGCGCAGACGACGGTACGTACACGTTTTCATCTTCCCTTCCGTCAGCAGTCACCCACGAGCATTCCACGCCATGTAGAAGGGCTCCACGGGGTTTCGGCATGTCCTGAGCGGACCTCTGTGCGGGTTCCGTGGGCCGGGATACCAGCGCCCCGGATGAGGCTGCTCGTGGTCATGGACATCGATTCCGGGCCGCGGCTCTGCAGCGTCTCCGACGGCACCTCCCGGGTCCGGTGACACCAACCCCCAGGTCATGCCTTCGACAGGGGCAACAGTCACGCCGGACCCGGAGGCCAGCGGCCCCATTGCAGGACCGCGGAAACATAACGGGACGGCCGCCGGACGTGTGGGGACTGGGTCGAGAGCGGCGCACATGGGCCGCGGCCGTGCGCCACGGCGCCGAGGTCGAGGACATCGCCGGTGCGACCAACAGCAAGATTCTGACGGGCACACGTGGCACACCTGGCACGAGGATGAGGGATGTGCCTCCACGGCACCGGTCTCACGGGCACACTGTCAGCACCTCGTGCAGGCCGGAACCAGGGACGGAGACGATGAACCGTTCGGCGCGGCGGACAGGAATGTCGGCCTTGCTGGTGTGCGTAGTCCTTGCCGCGGCCGGCATCGTGGCCTGTCGAATGTTTCCTCGCGACGAGACGCGCACCGATCCGATCGATCTGCGTGCCGTGGACTGGCTGAACGTCGAAATTCCGGGCGGGTTGTGCAGGTCTCGGAAGGGCATCCGCCTGCATGACGGAACGGCTGTCAACGTTCCATCGGAATTTGACGGGCCGGAGCCGAACATGCCCCAAGACGTGTCGGTGAGAACGGATCAGGTCTTCTACGGTGACGTCACAGGTGATGATCGCGACGAGGCCGCGCTGCCCGTGCTGTGCGCAAATCATGATTCCACCGCAGCAGGCCAAAGGGCGATGGGGGTCCTCGTCTTCGACGGGTCTGCTCAACGGCTTTCTCTGCTCGGGATTCTGACGAGCCGTAAGCCGCGGCTCGGTGAGCCCCCGAACTTTCTGAAGGTCGAAAGAATGAAGCCGGACGGGATCAACGTCAAGGACAGCTATTATCGTGTGAACGACTTCAACTGCTGCCCTTCCGGTGAGGCCACAGAGAGCTGGGTCTACCGGAAGGGCCGCCTCGTAGCGCGTTGACCCTAGCTGCGCGTCAGGACAGAATGTATTCTCGCGGCCCATTTCTGTGTGCCCGCACCGAGGATCACAACGACACCGCATGGACTCACTGTCGCCGTGCGGAGGATCGCTCCAATGTGCGGCAAGACGGTAGGGGCTACCAGGGGGCAACGCGGGTGCTCAGTCCCGGGTGGACGAGAGGCACGGCTCGGAAAGCAAAGGCTCGGCGTAGGCATGGGCGTCAGTCCTTCGAGGTCGCGGTGCGGAGTGCTCCACACCGTGCGACAGAAGTCCCGGACACCTCCAGTACAAGATCATGTCAATGGTGTCCACCGGACTTGACGCAGGCAGATGGGCCGAAGTGACCGCAACTGAACCGGATATGCGCCAGGACCTCCGCCGGGCCGGCGGTTCCGGGATACTGCTTCACCACGAAGCAGGGGGGCGCGACATGGCCGAGCAGTCACCGACGTGGCAGGAGCTTCTGGACGACGCCGTCCAAGTGGGAACGGCCTCGGCGTTTCGCGCCGCACTGAACGGTCTGCGGGGCGACGGACTCTCGTACGACCGTCTGGTGATCACGGCCAACGGGATCGTGACACGCGAGGAGGTTCCCGGCTTCGAGGGCATGGACAACGGCCCGTCCAAGGGCACGTGGCTGAACGCCCTGACAACGAAGGGCCGTAAGTCGAACCAACTGCCCGACTGGAAGTACGTGGAGCTCTTGGTCGTGGCGTATTGCAAGCACCACAACCTGGACGAGGAAACACGGGACACCTTGGTGACCCGCTGGGCGAACTGCTACACCGTCTTCGGAGGCCGGCCGCGGCCGAAGTACCGGCGCCCGGAGGCAGCCGAAGCCGTGGCCGCTCCGGCTCGTCCACGCAGACGTGTACCGGTGGCCTTGAGAGCGGCAGCCACGGTGGTGGTGGCCCTGTCGGCGACTACGGCGTACATCTTCTGGGACAAGAATCCGGAACCGCCTCTGTCCGTGGACGACGTGTCATTTCTCGGATTGGGCACCGGGGACTACGTCTTCCCGTCCACCATGAAGTTGTCGCCCTCCCAGGTCGAGGCACTCAAGAATGAGAACTACGGGCAGGGTCTGACATTCGAAGACTGGTTCCACCGGAACGCCGGAGTACCGGCCCATGACAGAACCATCTCGCTCACCATCAGCGGACGCAGCGATAAACAGCTCCGCATCACCGACGTCGATCTGCTCAAGGTGAACTGCACTCCTCCGCTGACAGGAACACTCTTCCTCAATGGCGGCACCAATGGGGGCGGAGCAAAGACGAAGACCTTGTTCTTCAACCTGGACGATCGACTGCCCGAGCCCACAGACGAAAACAATGAACCCTATTTCGCGCGGCAGAGCATCACCCTGAAGAAGGGCGAGAGTGAGACGATTGCGGCTTTCATCAGGGCCAACGCACGCTCTTGCGGTTTCACCTTCCGCTTCACCATCGTCGTCCCGGGCCACGAGCCCGTGAAACAGGAGATCAGCGACGGCGGCAAACCGTTCCGGCTGACCGCTCCCGCGGGCGGCGGGCAAGAACATCCCTACGACCGCTACCGGGCCATGTACGTGGGAGGTGTGGCAGCCCCGGCCGGCGCCGGGATCGTCCGGGCAGACCCTTCCACCTTCAACGGCGACTCCCAGACCCTCGCCGTTCCCTGAGCGCATCACATCCGCGCATGCGTCTGTGTCGGCGCCACCCCTTCAACGGGTCGACGGAGTCTGCCCGAACCGAACCGCCTCGCCGCACAGCCTCATCGAAGGTCTCAGGCAACCGGCGACTCGGCCAAGTGGACGGGATGCCGGGGCCGGGGCTACGGGGCCAACGTGGATGTGCGGCGCCCCGCCACCGGGTATCCGGAAGCGGGGCGCTGAAGCGGCGGCAGGTGGATCTTCAGTTGGCGCAAATGGCGTAGACACTGATGCCGACGCTGCTGTAGGCATTCTGCCTGCCGAGGGCGATCCAGCCGGTTCCGTCGGAGGTGGGGAAGCTGCCGACGAGGATCGCGTCGTTGCCCTGGGCTTCGGCTCCGCCGCCGACGACGTGCTTGCCAGGCGGGCAGAAGACCGTGCGGCGCTGGAAGTTCGGGACGTTGGCGTTGGGCAGCGTGACGATCTGGTAGCCGTCGACGACGCGGGTGTGTGCGGGGATGTGGTCGGGGGCCGCCTGGGCGGCCCATCCGGCTCCGGCGGCGATGGCGAGTGCCAGGGCGCCGGCGGTGATGGCCGTCTTTGCTCACATGGGTGAGGGTGAGATAACGGCTGTTGGGGGTGAAACACACTGATCGTGGGAGGCGGATGCGCGGAGCGCGGGAAGGGCGTGGAGGCTACCGAGTTGGCCGGCCCGTGCGCGGTCGCACGTTCCTGGAGTGCCTCCGCTGGCGCGCCCACTCGCCATTCGAGGCGTAGCGTGCCGGGCATGCGCTTCCGCTGGGACTGGATCGGTCCCGTGATGGCCGTGCCGTACGTGCCCACCCTCGGGCCGGCCCACCCGGGCGAGCCGCTCTCCGACCTGTTCGCCGCTGTGGTGGCGGTCGCCGGAACCGGCCGGTTCCTCCCCCACGACAAGGACCGCCGCTGGTCCGGCCGGAAGACCGAGCGCGTACTGGTCGACGCCATTGAGCACGACCGGCGCCGGACGCTCGTACCGACGCTCCTGGAGCGCGGCGGCGGGACCGTGCGGATCCACGTGTACGGGGACGGACTGCCTGAAGCCGCTGCCCTCGCCCGGCACCTCGCCGACGTCCACGGCACCGTGCGGGCCCAGGTCGTCTCGTTCCACGGACCCGGCGTTGTCCACGAGCACATCGAGAACGGGACCCGGGTTCAGATGAAGGACTTCACCGCCGGGCCGGGTGAGCGGCCGGACACCCTGGTCCAGGAGCACGGACAGGTCCCGGCCGGTTCCGGGTTCGGGGAGTTCGCGGCGAAGTTGGCGGCCGACGGCTTCGCCTTCCTGCACGGGCAGATGCGGGACGGGAAGGTCGGCCCGGTTCTCACCGTGCTGCACGACGGGCGGGTGGCCGGCGCTATCGGGCCCATGGAGACCATGCCCGACGCAGCGGGGGCGATCCGCCTCCTCCCGCAGTACTTCGGCGTTCTGCCCTGTTACCGGGGACGCGGGTACGGGCGGGCCCTGTGGCGAGCCGCGATGCACTGGGGGTACCAGCGGGGCGCCGCGTATCAGCTTCTGCGGACCACGGTCGGCGGAGCGTCGGACCGGCTGTGCGCGACGGAGGGCTTGACGTCGCTCGGGGTCGTCAAGCAAGTGGACGCCTGACCGTTCCGCCTGGTTCGAGGATGCGCCCGCCTCGCCGGTCGGGTGCCGTCTCCTGCTCGGCGTCGCTCTCTCCGGGGCCGGGCTCGACGCGCTCGACGGGCAGCAGTCGGGGAGCCTCGCCACCCACGACATCAGCCTGCCACGGCCCTCCTCCCCGTGCTCGGCGCACCCGCGCGGGGACCGCTGATCACATGGATCGCATCGGTCGACGCCGCCCTCAAAGCCGGCTCGCCCTCGAAGAGCACGGCGAACGCCCCGACGAAGGCGTCGGCCTTCGCATGACACAGCGGATCCTCCAGCGGATCCCGGCCAGCACCTGCCGATCTGACACAACCGCACCATCGGCGCGGCCATCGCCGGACTGCTGATCGCCTACGACCACAGAGCCGCGTCGGAACTACTCGTCTTTCCGTTCGGCTCCCGCAAGGAACGACCGGCGCGGAGGCGGCTCGTTTCGCCCGCATTGGCTGCGGGACGCGAGGGAGATGTCGTACGTTTTCCCGATCGGCCACCGAGCGTGGTGGCGCGTGTACGCACCGGCTCGGCGCGGGATCGGGCGGGAGCGCGAGACGGGGGGCGATATGACGGACCTTGCGGTGGCGGCCGGTTGGGACGCTGCCGACGAGTCACGGGTGACGTTGGAGCGGCTGCTGTCGGTCGTGGGGTCGGGCGCCGTGGAGCTGCACTCGGCGCCCAAGGGCCTGGGGGCCACGGTCACCGGGGTGAACGTGCTCGACCTTCGGGAACTGGTGGTCAGACCGCGGGAACTGCTGCTCGCCGTGGGCGTCGATCCGGGCTCGGCCCTGGCGGTCGACGTCGTGCGCCGGGCGGGTGAGTCGGATGCGGCGGGCGTGGTGTTCGGTCCGGGCGGGCCCGAACCCACCGCGGGAGCGCTCCAGTCGGCCGCCGAAGAGGGCGGTGCGGCGTTGTTGTTCCGTACGGCCTGGTGCACGTGGGCCCAGCTGGTGGGGGTGCTGCGGGCGGGGCTGGCCTCGGCGGGTGTGCCGCCGATGGCCGGGCTCGGCGGGCCGCGCCTGGGGGATCTCAACTCGCTGGCCGACGCGGTGGCGGCCTTGGTCGGCGGCGCGGTGACCATCGAGGACACCGAGTCCCGGGTGCTGGCGTACTCCTCCACCGAGGAGAACGTGGACGAGCAGCGCAGGCTGACGATCCTCGGCCGCCGGGTCCCGCCGTGGCGGGTGGCGGCCATGCGCGAGGCGGGCTTCTTCCAGGCGCTGTGGGCGGGGGACGACGTACTGCACCGGCCGGCGCACGGACAGAACCCGGAGCGCCTGGTGGGCGCCGTGCGGGCGGGCGGGGAGGCACTCGGGTCGATCTGGGTGGCCGCCGTGGCCGGCCGGCCGCTTGCGCCCAACGCCTCCGAGGCCCTGCGCGCGGCGGCCCGGGCAGCCGCCGCTCACCTGCTGCACCATCGCACCCACAGTTCGGACGCCCGTCTCGTCGAGGACGCGGCCCGCGCGCTGTTGGAGGAGCGCGGATCCGTCGAGGTGCTCGCGGAACGGGCCTCGCTGCCGTTGCGGGAGCCCTGTGCCGTCCTGGCCGTGGGCACGGGCGCCGCGGATCAGGGGGACGGCGATCCGTCGGGAGTGTACGGACTGCTGGCCCTGCACTGCGCCGCGTACGGCCACCGTGCGGTGGTCGTCCCGGCGGGCGGCAGGATCCTGGTGCTGGTGGGCGCCCTGGACCGTGATCTCGGCCGGGCCGAGAGTCAGGTAACCCGGTTGGGGGAATCTCTGGCGCACCAGTTGGCGGCCGCCCTGGGCGGGCCGCTGAAGGTCGGGCTCGGCGATGTGGCCCCCGGGCTGGCGCGGGCGCCCGAGTCGCGCCGGGCGGCCGAGCTGGCCCTCAGGGCGCTCACCGAGGCCGCGGGGTCGCGCACCGTCGCCAGGACCGGGGACGTCGCGGACGCGGTCGGCATCCTCCACGTCGTCGGCGCCCTGCGCGGGGTGGACCTGCCGCCGCAGACCTCGGTGGCCCGGCTGCGGGCGTTCGACGCCGAGCACGGCGGCAGTTGCCTGGTGGAGACGCTGCGCGCCTATCTCGACCACTTCGGCGACGTGTCCGCCGCCTCCCGCGCGCTGAGCGTGCACGCCAACAGCCTGCGCTACCGGCTGCGGCGCATCGCCCAGGTGTCGGGACTGGACCTGGCGGACCCCGACGCCCGTCTGCTGGCCCAGCTGCAGTTGCGCCTGAGCGACGAGGGCGGCGACCAACGCGGCTGACCGGCCCCGACCGCCGCTCGTCGGTCCCCACCATCACGAGGCCGCTTCTTCGTCGGAGTGCACAACACCCCTGCCGGGCGGGGCGGTCGGTTGCTCCTGGCCATGGTGAGGCGGGCCCTCGGCTCTCACGACTCGACGAAGACGCCCCTCCCGTGCGGACAGCACGCTGGTGGTCCGGCCCGGGAAAGCCCCGGGTGCTGCGCAGACCACCCCGGAAGGCTCACCATGACCGGACTGACCCCCGCCGCCGAGCGGCGCGAGCGCATCCTGCGGGAAGCGGTACGGCAGGGACTGCTGGACCCCGAACGACACCTGCTGGCCGCTTTCGTCGACCTGGACGGCGTCGCCGAGACGGTGGAGTCCCTGCACCGCGCTTTCGCCTCTGCTCCCTCCGCCGCGCCCGTGCTGCACGCGTTCGCCGCCAAGGCGAACAGTCTCGTCCCGGTGCTGGCGGAGCTGCGAGGTCTCGGCATGGGCTGCGAGGTCGCCACCGCGGGCGAACTGGCCCGCGCCCTGGCCGCCGGCTTCGCGCCGGAGCGGATCGTCTTCGACTCCCCGGCCAAGACGGAGGCCGAACTCCGGCGCGCCCTGGACCTGGGCGTGACGGTCAACGCGGACAACTACCAGGAGCTCGCCAGGATCGACCGCGCACTCGGCGGCCGCGTCCCGACGTCACGGATCGGTGTGCGCGTCAACTCCCAGCTCGGCGGCGGCGCCATCGCCGCGATGAGCACGGCCACCAGCACCTCCAAGTTCGGCGTTCCGCTGGCGGACCCGGGCAGTCGGCAGGAGCTGCTGCGCGCCTACCGCGACCGGCCATGGCTGACCTGGGTGCACACGCACGCCGGTTCGCAGGGCTGCCCGCTCGACCTCATGGCCCGCGGGGTCGCGCAGGCCGTGGAGTTCGCCGAGGAGGTCAACGCGTCCCTGGGGCGGCGTCAGGTGATCGGCGTCGACATCGGCGGCGGGCTGCCCGTCAACTTCGCCGACGACGAGACCACACCGACCTTCGCCACGTACGTGGAACAACTGCGCGCCCATGCACCCGCGTTGTTCGCCGAGCCCGCCCCCTCCGGCGTCTCCGGAGACTCCAAAGGCTCCGGTGGGTACGAGATCGTCACCGAGTTCGGGCGTTCCGTCCTCGCCAAGAACGGGTTCACCGCCGCGTACGTCGAGTACACCAAGAACGTGGGCGGCCGGTCGATCGCGGTCACCCACGCGGGCGTCCAGGTGGCCACCCGGACCGTGTTCAACCCCGACGCCTGGCCCCTGCGGATCGAGGCGTACGACGGCGGCGGCACGGCCAAGCGGGGCGGCCCGGTCCGCCAGGACATCGCGGGTCCCGCCTGCTTCGCCGGTGACCTGCTGGCGCGCGACCGGGCGCTGCCGCTGCTGGAGCCCGGGGACATCGTCGCCGTCCCGGACACGGGCGCCTACTACTTCTCGACGCCGTTCCACTACAACAGCCTGCCCGAACCGGCTGTGTACGGAGTCCGAGTCCGCACGAGCGGTGCCGGCGGCGGTGTGGACGGTAACGGTGACGGTGACGGAGGAGTCGCCTTCGAGCTGCTGCGTCCCGCGCAGGATCCGTGGGACGTACCCGTGCACGAGCCCGTCCTGACGGTCAGGTAAGGAGCATCGAGGTGGCACAGGCCGACCGCCGGCGGTCCGGCCGGGACGGGCCGCTCCTCACCCAGCGCGCCGCCGTCGTCTTCCTGCTGGCAGCGCTGGTCGGCATCGCTGCCACCGCGCTGTCGGTGCTGGCCGGCAACGGGTGGCCCGTCGCGGTGAGCGTCGGCGGCGGGGTTGTGGCACCGGCCGTGCTGTTCTTCAACCAGATCATCGATTAGGCCCAAGCCGGACCCACTGCCCGTAGGCCGGATCCCCACGAACGCTGCATCGCACAGTCGACTGAGTCGACTGAGGCCTACTCAGAACGGTCCAGGTACTCGCGCCCAACCGGAGCACGCCACCCCGACCCCTCACGGGCGCGAGCGGGAGTCGCACTCGGAACGAGCGGCGGTGGAGTGGCAGGAACAGTTACTCCGCAGAAATCAGATCATCCACGCCGACGCACTCCAGGCCGGACCGAACGAGCCGCGAGGATCGAGCGAGGTGCCGTCACGCTCCGGTCAGGGCCGCAGGCCCTCCCGCGCGAGGGCGGCCTCGGACAAGTCGGCGATGACCTGCTGGTCCGCCCGGCGCCAGGCGTCGGCGAGGCCGCCCGGCGGGACGGGGACCGCGGCGAGGTGGCGCTGTGGGCCGGTGAGGGCGCGCAGCGCGAGCAGGTCGGCGCCACCGGGTTCGTCGAGGAGGCGTCGGGTGGTGGCGGCGCGGCGGATCCAGCGCAGGCGCGGGGGCAGCCACAGCGCCAGCACGAAGGCGGTCGCGAGGACGATCAGGGCCACTGCGGTCAGGGTCGCCGCGCGGCCCACCGTGTCCTGCAAGGACTGTCCGGCGTCGGAGAGACTGTTGCCCGCTTCCGCGGCGGACCGGAGCGGCTTCTTCAGGGCGTCGCCGACGAAGGGCACTTTCGAGGCCGCGTCGCCGGCGTCGTCGAGACCGGCGGCGAGGCCGTCGCCGGCGCTCTGCGTCTTCCTTCCCGGCTCGGCCAGCAGGCTGATGGCGTCGTGCACGGCCAGAGCGAACTTCACCGCGAGCGCGATCAAGGCCACGGCGATCAGGTCCGCGAGTACCTGACGGCTGCGGCGGTTCGGGTTCTGGGCGTAAAGACGCATGAGCGTGCTCCTGTTCCGTCGGAAGCATCGAGGAGGGCGTGACTGAAGGCAGTGTGTGCGCTTCAGGCGGCGAGGCCCGAGCGGGCGGTCGACCACACGTCTGACTCGACTCTTCCACTGCTACCCGCAAGAGGACGCCTATGACGCGCGCCCGTCGGCGCGGCGGTCCATCGCCGCCGTCGCGCCCATGATCACGAGAATTGCGAGTCCGACGCTGCCGATGGTGTCGAGACGCCCGAATCGCGCCAACTGACTGGCGTGGCCTCACTCCTGACGCAACGTCGCCTCGCGCTTGACCCCACATCACCTCATGCCGCCTCACTCTCTGTGGGCATCGTTCAACGGAACCGGTTCGCGGCATTTCATCCATATGGTTCCGCGAATGTTTCGAAGTCGTTCGCGAATCATGCGAGAGGTATTGACCCCGACCGTCGGTTCCCTATCATCCAGACTGATCGATGATTCGATCCTTGTTCGACATCACGAACGCATCAGAGCCGCACCCTTCGCACAGCAGAGCACCTCCGAGTCACGCACAGGCAGACGGCCGAAGCCCCAAGGAGCATGCCGCCGATGCAAATGTCATGGCCTCATCAATACAGGTCCGTTGTCGTGCTCCGTCCGGCGCTTTCACCCCATGACGCCCGCCGGCGCCCTTGCCCTCTGCGGGCGGAGCACGACATGCCGGTGAGCCCTTCGGTTCCTCGGGCTCCTCTCGCTCGGGGGATGTCGCGAACGCTTCGCTGCGCGCCGTCCCGTGCGGGCCCGGACGGCGATCAGAGCTCGAAAGTTCGAACGGCCCGCGGACCACACGGGGGCTGCCCAGCGGCACCCGGCAGCCCTCACGGGTCGTCCCGGCGCTCACGTCCGCTGTGCAGCGCACCCCATCGACAGTCCGGACGGCCTCCGACGGAGCCGGCCGGAACCGCGTACTCAAGGATGACGAGGTCCCCATGCGCCCCATGCGCAGACGAAGTTCCAGCCGCAGACGTCTGTCCGCGGTGCTCGCCGCCGCGGTCACGGTCCTGGTCGCATTGGCGGCCGCGCTCGTCGCCAACCCGGCCCAGGCGGCGTCCAGCGGCGCCCTGCGCGGTGTCGGTTCCGGCCGGTGCCTCGACGTGGCGGGCGCCAGTCAGGCAGACGGCGCGAGCCTGCAGATCTACGACTGCTCCGGCGCGGCCAACCAGCAGTGGACGGCGACGGACAGCGGTCAGCTGACCGTGTACGGCAACAAGTGCCTGGACGTTCCCGGCCACGCCACCACGGCCGGTACCCGAGTGCAGATCTGGTCCTGCAGCGGCGGGGCCAACCAGCAGTGGCGGGTGAACTCCGACGGCACGATCGTCGGAGTGGAGTCCGGGCTGTGCCTGGACGTCACGAGCCACGGCACGGCCAACGGCACGGCGGTGGAGATCTGGACGTGCAACGGCGCCAGCAACCAGAAGTGGACCGGGCTTTCCGGGACGACCCCGCCGGACGGCTCGTGCTCGCTGCCCTCGACCTACCGGTGGAATTCGACGGGCGTGCTTGCGCAGCCGGCGAACGGGTGGGCCGCGCTGAAGGACTTCACCACCGTGACGTACAACGGAAAGCACCTGGTCTACGCGTCGAACGTGTCGGGCTCCAAGTACGGTTCGATGGCGTTCAAGCCCTTCACCAACTGGTCGGACATGGCGTCGGCGGGCCAGACCGGCATGAGCCAGTCCACGGTGGCGCCCACGCTCTTCTACTTCGCGCCCAAGAACGTCTGGGTGCTGGCCTACCAGTGGGGCGCCTGGCCCTTCATCTACCGCACGTCCAGTGACCCCACCAACCCCAACGGCTGGTCCGCGCCGCAGCCCCTGTTCACGGGCAGCATCTCCGGCGCCGCCCCGATCGACCAGACCCTGATCGCCGACGGTCAGAACATGTACCTGTTCTTCGCCGGCGACAACGGCAAGATCTACCGGGCGAGCATGCCCATCGGGAACTTCCCCGGCAACTTCGGCTCCTCGTACACGACCGTCATGAGCGACACGGTGAAGAACCTCTTCGAGGCGCCTCAGGTGTACAAGGTCAAGGGCCAGAACCAGTACCTCATGCTCGTCGAGGCGAGAGGGGCGAACGAGGCCCGCTACTTCCGCTCGTTCACGGCCTCCAGCCTGAGCGGTTCATGGACTCCGCAGGCCGCCACCGAGAGCAACCCCTTCGCGGGCAAGGCCAACAGCGGCGCCACCTGGACCAACGACATCAGCCACGGTGACCTGGTCCGCGACAACCCCGACCAGACCATGACCATCGACCCCTGCAACCTGCAACTCCTCTACCAGGGCAAGTCCCCCAACACGCCGCCCAACACCCCCTACGACCAACTGCCCTGGCGGCCGGGCGTCCTCACCCTGCAGCGCTGACCCTGCCCGTCCGCGGGTGATCGCGACCCGGTGCGGCTCCCCGGCGCGCAGGCGAACGGGGCACGGCGCGGGCGGCTTCGCCCGCTGACCGGTACGCACCACCACACAAAGGGACCCCAGCCGTGCGCCGGCTGGGGTCCCTCCATCTGTCCGGCCCGGCCGGCCGAGGCGGCCGTCAGCCCACCGGCTCCGGCATCGCTGATTCCGCCGGGGCACGTCTCGGGGGGCCGGTGGTGACCATCAGGCCCGCCACCAGGCCGGCCAGCAGCATGATCCCGGCGGCCCACCAGATGGCGACGGTGTAGCCGTGTACGGTGCCCTCGGCCGCGACCTGCGCCCGGCGCGCGGGGCCGGTCAGGTGGGCCGAGAGGTAGGCGGCGCTGCTGGTGGTGGCGATCGTGTTGAGCAGGGCCGTGCCGATGGACCCGCCCACCTGCTGTGAGGTGTTGACGGTGGCGGAGGTGACGCCCGCGTCCTGCGGAGCGACTCCCGAGGTGGCCGTGGCGAAGACCGGCATGAAGGTCAGGCCCATGCCGAGGCCCATCATCAGCAGCGCGGGGAGGATCTCGCTGCTGTAGGAGGAGTGCACGGTCATGCGGGTGAGGATCACCATGCCGCCGGCGGCGAGGATCATGCCGGGGACCATCAGCATGCGCGGCGCCACGCGGTTCAACAGCCGGGCGGAGATCTGGGTGGACCCGATGATGATCGCCACGGTGAGCGGGAGGAAGGCGAGGCCCGTCTTCACGGGGGAATAGCCGAGGATGGCCTGGAGGTAGTAGGTCATGAACAGGAACAGGCCGAACATCCCGATGATGGCCAGGCCCATGGTCAGGAAGCAGCCCGCGCGGTTGCGGTCCTTGACGATGTGCAGGGGCAGCAGCGGCACCCGCGCCTTCGTCTGCCACCACACGAAGACCGTGAGCAGGACGATCCCGCCCGCGAAGAGCCCCAGCACCAGGGGGTCGGTCCAGCCGCGCGGCTCGGCCTCGCTGAAGCCGTAGACGATCGCGACCAGGCCGCCGCAGCCCAGCACCGCGCCGGGCACGTCGAGCCGGACGTCCGCGTGACCGGGGCGGTCGTGGAGCAGGACGATGCCGCCCAGAACGGCGACGACGGCGATGGGCACGTTGACGTACAGGCACCAGCGCCAGTCGAGGTACTCGGTGAGCAGACCGCCGACGATGAAGCCGATCGCCGCCCCGCTGCCGGCGAGCGCGCCGTAGATGCCGAAGGCCTTGCCGCGTTCCTTGGGGTCGGTGAACGTCGTGGTCAGCAGGCTGAGCGCGGAGGGGGCGAGGACGGCCGCGAAGACGCCCTGGAGGGCGCGGGCGCCGAACAGCATGCCCGATCCGGTGGCCGCCCCGCCGAGCGCGGAGGCCGCCGCGAAACCGACCAGCCCGACCACGAAGGTGCGCTTGCGGCCCACCAGGTCGGCGATACGGCCGCCGAGCAGCAGCAGCCCGCCGAAGGCCAGGGTGTAGGCGGTGATCACCCACTGGCGGTCGCCGTCGGAGATGCCCAGGTCCTCCTGCGCGGAGGGCAGCGCGATGTTCACGATCGTCGCGTCCAGGACGACCATGAGCTGGGCGAGGGCGATGATCACCAGGCCCCACCAGCGGCGGGGGTCGGGTGCGGTGTCGGCCGAGGATTCACCTGTCCGGGTGACACTCATTCCGCCAGAACACCACGAATCACCCCGTATCGCATCCCTGGACCGGGCGGCCCCAGGGGCCGCGCGCCCCTCGGGCCGTGCGACCCCTGGGGCGCCTGGCCCTCTCCGCGTCCGCCGCCTTCGGCGACCGGCATCGCAGGCCCGGAACGGCAAGGAGGGCGGCCAGAAGTCGCTCACCCGCGGCAGCGTGACGCCGAACCCGCGCGCCGGTCCGGAGCCGCCCCCTCTCATCCTGACCTGTCCCGCCCCGTCCCGCCCCTGCCCCTGCCCCGCTCCTGGGCGGGGTCACGCGCGCGCCGAGCAGAAGCGCGCCGCCCTGGGCACCAGCAGCCTTGACAGCCTCGCTCCGCCCGCGCGGATCACCGACACGGTCGTCGTCATGCTCACCGTCGTGCCGGCCTCGCAACACGAGACCCCCAGAGGCTCGACGCCCAGAGACTCGACGCCCTCCGGCGTGACGCCCTTCCCGCCCGTGGCCGGCCCGCCACCTCCTGGCATCCCCCATGGGCTCACCGACGGACCGCACGCCCCCGCCCAGGATGCTTCGCGCCGTCCTCGGGCGGACTCCCGGGGATGCTCGATTCCGTTCGGGTGTCGACCACTTGCTGCGTGAATGCGTTTCTCCTTGACGTATCGTCGCTATTTTCGGCCAATTCAACGATCCGATATTGATCGAGTTCGTATGGTGGACGCCCCGTCCCCTCCTTCATCGGTGCGTCATTCGAAGCCCGACCGCGTTCGAATCGAAGATCACGCTGGTATTATTTCCCCTTCAGGACCGCGAAGTTGCAGCGCCGACATCGGCTGGGGGGCGTCCGTGGGGAAGCTGCGTGATCTTTTAGGCCGACTCCCGGAGTCCGTCACCCCGACGAGGAGCACCAACCGCAGAAAGGTGCTGCTCGCTGTCGCGATCAAAGCGGGTACCCAGGTCGACATCGCGCGGCGCACGATGCTTTCGCCGGCCACCGTGTCGGTCGCGGTGCGGGAACTGGCCGCCGCCGGGCTCGTGCCCGACGCCAAGACGGAAGGGAAAGGCCGCGGCGGAAAGGTCTCCCTGGTGCCGGTCGACGACGTCGGCGTGGGCGTCCACGTCGGGTTCAACCACACCACGGTGGTCGCCCGCAGGCTCGACAGGGAATTCGACCAGGTGAGCGTCCGGGTCAGCTCGCAAGGCGTCAGCAAGGGCTGGCACCGGGCGCTGCCCGAGGTCAAGGAGATGATCGAGGAAGCCATCGAGGGGACGGGCCGGGCACCGGCCGATGTGCTGTCCCTCGGCATCGCCGTCCCGCGAATGATCGATCCGCGCACCGGCGCGTTCACCCCGCCGGTCCTGCCTCCGTGGCGGCCGGGCGACGACCCGGCCGACGACCTGGGCGCCTGGCTGGGCGTGCGCGCCGTCATCGACAACGACGCCAACCTCGGCGCCCTCGCGGAACAGACGTACGGCACCCGGGAGAACGCCGAGACGGTCGTCTACGTGAAGGCGTCGACCGGGGTCGGCGCCGGCATCATCGTGCACAACAGCGTGCTGCGCGGCCACCGGGGCATGGCCGGGGAGATCGGCCATCTCACCGTGGATCCGGACGGAACGGTGTGCCAGTGCGGCGGGAGAGGCTGCCTGGAGACGGTGATGGGAGCCGACGCCCTGATCGCCCAGGTCCGTGCCGCACACACCCGCAACAGCGCCTCGGGACCCGAGACGCTGGAGCAGGTCATCAAAGCGGCCGACGAGCGGGACGCGGTCTGCATGCGGGTGATCCAGGACGCGGGCCGCCGCCTCGGCCATTCGCTCGCCCAGCTGTGCAACATGCTCAACCCCGACCTCGTCGTCGTCGGCGGAAAGCTCGCCGAGACCCGACTGCTGCTGGACGGCTGCAACGAGTCCCTGCACCGCTTCGCGTTGCCCGGCGCGGTCGCCGACGGCGGTGCCTTCACTCTCGCGCTGAGCGAACTCGGCACCCGGGCCGAATCACAAGGGGCCCTCGTCCTGGGACTGCGCGGCCAGGAGAACGCGGGAAGCGCCCCGGCACAGCACCCGGCGCCTTCGGCGTAGCCGCACACCGCTTCTGCTGTCTGCGGTCTGTTGTCTGCTGTCTTATGGAGCGGGCCAAACACTCGTCGGGCATGTGCGTCCCGACGCGCGATGCTCAAAGCCCGTCAAACCGCCATTGCGCTCTTCAATGTGACGGTAAAGCATGCCGAGGCGCCCAACGTCTCTTCGAATAAGCGACAGCCGCCCGTCGAACGGAATCCGAAGCGCTTGCCCGCCCGCCCCCGAGGCGTTCCAAGCCTGCGGCCGGGACAAGCATCCTGCGTAAATCAGCAGGCCACGGACCAGGCCCTCGCCGTCCAGTTCGGCACGTGGTGCGGCGTGGGGATGGCTACACTCCGACCAACGGTGGAATCACTCAGGCCACTCACGCATTTGTCTTTCCCGGGGCGTTTCCCGCCCTTGACCCTAGGCGGACACCATGACCCACAAACCTGCCGCTGCATCGTGGTGCGCACGGGCGCG
This sequence comes from Streptomyces sp. NBC_00704, assembly GCF_036226605.1. Classification (NCBI taxonomy): domain Bacteria; kingdom Bacillati; phylum Actinomycetota; class Actinomycetes; order Kitasatosporales; family Streptomycetaceae; genus Streptomyces; species Streptomyces sp. NBC_00704. The sequence continues at coordinate 7,711,597 of NZ_CP109000.1, read as the reverse complement.
CGAGGAATCCGTCAGCGCGGAGCACGCGGTGCGGACCGGTGAAGTGGCGTCACCGTACCGGTTGGCGGAGTACGAATCCCCGGTGCTCGTCGACCTCGGTCACATCCGCGAGGTGACGCTCGGCAGTTCACCCAATGGCAATGCGGACGCCAACGCCCAGTACTACTGGTAGCCCTGCGGATTGCCGTCATGTCCACGCCCGATGCATCCCTCCCCGCGACGGAGAGCCGGGAGCACGTCCCCGCCCCGCGCGCGCCACGCGACCCCGCCATCGCGGGCGTTCTCTCGCCCACCGGTTCCCCCCTGCCACCGCCCGGCACGGCAGCGCTGGGAGCAGTCAGGGTGTGGCCCGGCGAAGGCCCCTTGTGGTCGTGGGGGCCGTGGCACCCGCGCGAGCTGCGTACCGCTGCGTGCGCGCGTGCCCGCCTGGTCGCCGTGGGCCAGTGCCTCGCCGACACGGCGACCATGCGGCGGGACCTGGAGCGCTCAGCGGCGGACGGCCACTGGGAACGGCTGACGCGGTGGCCCGGCGCGTATCTGCTCGTCGTCATGCACGACCAGGGACGGCTCACCGCCTACACCGACCCGGCGGGACAGTTCCCTCTCTACTACGCGCGGCACGGAGACCGCACGGTGCTGTCCACACGTGCCACGACCGCGGCACTCCTGGCGGGAACCGCCGACACCGCCGACCCGACCACCCTCGCCGCACACATCGTGTGCCCCACGGTCCCCGAACTCACCGAAGGCCACACCACGTTGGCCGGCGTCCGGCACCTCGGCGGCGGGCAGGTGCTGCGCATCGACCCCTCGGGCAGCCTCCGCCGCGGCACCTACGCATGCCTGGACTCCGGCCACGGCGGCGCAGGATTCGCGGAGACCGCCGAGCGGCTGAGGTCGGCACTGACCGACTCCGTGTCGCTGCGCGCCGCCGGTTCCACCCGTGTGACCGCCGACTTCAGCGGCGGACTGGACTCGACGTCACTGGCCGTCCTCGCCGCCCGCGCCTCGCACCAGCCACTGGACGCCTTCGTCTACCACCATCCCGAAGCCCCGGCCGGCGACCTCGAACACGCCCTCGCCCACGCCGCGACGACCCCGGACATCCGGCTGCACGTGACCCGCGGCAGCCGGACCTCACTGCCCTACAGCGGAATGGACGCCGAAGGGCCGACGGACCAGCCCGACCCGGCAGCGGTGATCGGCGCACGGCTGCGGCTGCGCCTGGACCACATCGCGGACGGCGGCCGCGCCGTTCACCTGACCGGGGAAGGCGGCGACGCCCTCCTCACCGCACCGCCCTCCTGGCTCGGCGACCTGCCGGCAGCCGACGGCCTGCGCCGACTCGTGCGCGACGGCCGCGCTCTGGCCCGCATGCGCAAGATCTCCCCTGCTCACACGGTCTTACGAGCCCTACGCCTCGCCCGCACGTCGAAGCCTCAAGCCTTCGAAGACCTGGCCCTCCAGCTGGAACAACCGGCGCGGCACGAAGCGAACTGGCTGGACGCGGTCGCCTGGTGGGCCCCGCCCGGCCCGGAGGCGGCCTGGCTCACCACCCGCATGCGCCGCCGACTGGCCGAACTCGCACGCGACTGCGCCCGGTCCGCCGACTCCGACCCGGCCCTCGCGACGACGCCGGCTTCCCGCGCCGTCCTCCACGAGGTGCGCAACTCGGCCGCGGTGCAGCGCCAACTCGTCGACAGAGCACGCCCGCTGGGCATCTGGCCCCATGCGCCCTTTCTCGACGGCGACGTCGTCCGCGCCTGCCTGAGCCTGCCCCTGCCGCACAGGACGGACCCCTTCACCGTCAAGCCGCTGCTGGCGGCCGCATTGGCCGGGCTGGTGCCCGAGGCCGTGCTGCAAAGAAGAACCAAGGGGGACTACTCCGCCGAGAACTACAGAGGCGCCCGCCTGTCCGCGGAGGACATCCGCGCGCGACTCGCCGCTTCACCGCTGGCCGACTTGGGCGTGATCGAGCCGTCACGGGTCATCGCCTCCCTCGAGCGTGCGGTCGCCGGACTCTCGGCCCCCTTCCCCGCGCTCAACCGCCTGCTGGGCGAAGACATATGGCTGGCGTCGCGCGCCGGCGGAAAGGAGCCGACGTGACCCGACTGAACGTGCCCGGCCATGTGCACGAGAGCGTCGCACCGCACGGCGGAAGCGTGCTTCTGGACGTGCGTTCCGGTCACTGCTTCGCGATGAACCCCATCGCGCGCACCCTGTGGCGGGAATGGCGTCGTTGCGAGGACTTCGACGCCGGGGTCGGCGTACTCACGGCCCACTACCCCGCACCGCAGCACGACCGGATCCGCGCGGACGCCCGGCGACTCGCGGACGACCTGATCAGCCGCGGTCTGCTCACCGCGGACAGACCGCAGCTCGCGCCGGACCCCCTTCCCCCGCGAGCGCGATCGTCGGCGCCGAGCGCGTCCACCGAACCCGGTGAGCCCTCACCTCAGGGCTCGCCGAAGGCGGCGGTGCGAATGATGGCAGCCGCCCCGCTCGGACACCGCGACGCACGAGGACGCCGCAACCTGGCGGCGGCAGTCGCCGGTCTGGCCGGGCTCCTGGTCGCCCTCTTCCTGATCCGGCTCCCGTTCCGCGCTCTCGCGCGCGTCCTGGACCGGAGCGTTCGAGGACGGGGCGGGCGAGAAGCCACGCCGCAGGAGGCGGCGGCCGCCTTGGCCGCTGTCCGCACCGCCGCGGCGTACTACCCGGGGCGGGCCGCGTGCCTGGAGGAGTCACTGGCCACTCTCGCCGTGCTGGCGTTCCGCGGACGGCGTGCGGTGTGGTGCATCGGCGCCGCAGACGACCCGTTCCGCTTTCATGCATGGGTGGAGGCGCGAGGGGTTCGCGTCACGCCGGCGGGCGAGTACGACGAGGCGGACTTTCGTCGTGTCCTCTCCTTCTGAGCCGGCCCTCCGGGGGGGATCACACATCGCGGAAAGGAGGAGAAGGGGATCTTCATAAGCGCGCGGCTCGTTCGAATCGAATCCTCCCGACAGTGTGGTGTGCGTTCTACCGGATAGTTGTAAGGCGCGGAACCGGATACGAGCGGCATTCCCCTTCAAGGGGCCGCGTCAGTGCGCTAACCTCTGCATGAGGAAGGGCGGTCGCCGGTATCCGGCAACCGCCCCGGTTCAGAGGGTCGGTGCAGCCCTCAGACGCGCGGCAGAAGCGCGTCGAGCAGTGACGGGTCACCGGGTTCCCGAGTCAGCACACTCAGGATCGCGATGACGACGACGATGATGACCACTCGCACGTGCCGCCAGCCCACGGCGACCGTGCAACGGGTGGTCATTGTCATCTTCATACCCATGTGAATCCACCTCCTTTCCACACCCGGCCGTCGCCCGCCCCGTGAGGAACCAGGATTGGGCAATCGACTCCGTGTGAAGACCAGTGTTGCGCCCAAATGACAGGAAGACAACGCGCATTGACGCTGTCTCAGAAACATCAGGACGCTCATGGGTAACAGGCATCGGAACGTCGAGTTCAATTCGCAGGGACGGCATGCGGAAATGCACGGCCAATGCGGCGAATCGAAAGGGAAGAGCGCTCTCAACATGTGGTGATCGCGAGCCGGGAAGGGTGCGGCAGGGCCTCGCACGGCAGGTGATGGACATGCGGACGGTTCACGACATACGGACCGTCGAGCCGCTGCATCTCGGCGAATCGAAGCCTGACGCCGCTCAGCCCCCCGCCCGGCCCGTCGAACCAATGGAAAGAGGTGGCAAGTTGGGACGCCGCCTTGAAGGAGAGGCCCTCCTCGATTCCAGAACTGTGACGCACATCACCCTCGCGAAGTGCCGTCGATCAGCTGCCTGCCGACTCACCCGCAGGCCCCGGTGCACCAAGCGTTGCGGGCCTCAGTGGCGGCCGTGGCGGTGGCGGGCGTGGCCCCAGGAGGAGGCGTCGACGAGGCGGCCGTGGTCGTCGCGCAGGGTGGCGGTGCCGGAGGCGTTGTCCCAGACGTAGTCACGGCGGTTCTGGTAGAGGTCGTCGCGGGTGTCGCGGCCCTTGCCGGTGTGGACGCGGACCGTGGTGCGGGCGGCCAGGCGGTAGTGGTGGAAGGTGTAGGCGGCGCCGTCCCCGCCGGCGAGGGTCCAGCCGTCGAGGTTGACCGCATGGCGTGTGGGGTTGACCAGTTGCACCCGCTCCTTGTTCAGCGAGCGGTTGGAGTGGTCGTCGCGTCCCGGTGAGTCGTAGACGACGGCTGAGATCTGCACCTTCGGGCGCCCTGGACGGGCGTCGCCGACCGCGGTCGCCGGCAGCGCCGCCGCCGAGACCAGTACACCGGACGCCAGCGCGGCGGCGGCAAGCCGACGGGCGAGGGCTGAAGCAGAAACGGAAGCAGAAGCAGAAGCAGACAAGGGTCCCCCTCGTGGTGTGAGCATTCTCCGCAGCCGGCCTTCGCGCCGCGTGGGATCCCGCGCGGCACATGGATGCCGCCGGGTCGTTCGCACACACTCCGCCGATGTGCGCGAGGAAACGGAGTGAAACGCGCGTGAGGTTACCGGTCGCGCACGTGACCGCGACTCTCGCCTGCATCGCTCATCTACGTTCCCGTGGCGCGGAGTTGACGGCACGGCAGGTCGATCTCCCCTGGTGGGGAGCGGTCGAGGGGCGAAGCGCGCCCACACCGCGCCAGCCCCCGTGCTCCTGAGAGACATCACCCGAAAGTGAATGGCGACGACTCCGCTGACGGCCGCTGACCGCGGGCCGTGGACGGGTTCACTCTTTCTCTGCTGGGAGCTGTTGGCGGGCGGCAGCACTGCCGCGGACGCGGTCGGCGCAGTAGGCGGCGGCAGCGGGCGCGTTCCGCTGACGATCGCCGTCGTCGGGCAGACCGGCCGACCGCTCCGGTCTTCGCGCCGTGCAGCGGTCGCGCTGGCCGGACAGCCTTCGGAGTAGGTCTCTTTTCAGCCATGCTCCTGCAACGTCCCGGCACGAAAAGGTACTTCCGCACAGGAGCACGCGTCTGACATCTTGCGTCCACCACTCGTTTCGTACGGCCCGGCCAGTGCCATAAGCACGGCCGGGCCGTCTTCGGAGGACGCATTGATACCCCACATATCGAGCCGCTCCAGACGCACGCTGCTGCTGGCGGCCACGCTCGGCGCGGCCCTCGCGTTCGGCGCTCCCGGCGCCCTCGCGGGCACGCTCCCCGTCGTCCCCTCCGCCGCGCCGGCCGCCGAGGCCCACGCTCCGGCCACCGTGCCGGCTGCCGCGAGTGCGGCCTGGGTGGCCGGCACGCGCGCCTACCTCGTGATCACCGCCCCCGGCGACAACGCGGCGGTCCGCTCCGCGATCACGGCCAACGGCGGCACCGTCTTCTCGAACTTCGACGCCATCGGCGTGATCGTCGCCCACTCGGCGTCCAGCGGATTCGCCGCCACCATGCGCACCGTCGCGGGCGTGCAGCAGGTCGGCGCCACGCGCACCTCGGACGTCCCGGCCGACGCGTACTCCCCGGCGCTGCCGACCAGCCCGGCCCAGGCCTCGACCCCGGCCGGGGAACCGGTCCGGGCCGACATGAGCCAGATCAAGGCCGACCAGGCCTGGGCCGTGAACCCGGGCTCCGCCTCCGTCAAGGTCGGCATCCTGGACACCGGCGTGGACGACCAACACCAGGACCTGGCACCGAACTTCGACGCGGCCGACTCCGTCTCCTGCGCCTACGGCAAGCCCGACACCCGTACCGGCGCCTGGCGGGACGTCGACACGCACGGCACCCACGTGGCCGGCACCGTCGCCGCGGCCAAGAACGGCAAGGGCGTCGTCGGCGTGGCGCCGGGGGTGAAGATCGCCGCGGTCCGGGTCGCCGAGCCGGGCAACTCCTTCTTCTTCGCCGAGAACACGATCTGCGGCTTCGTCTGGGCCGGTGACCACGGCTTCAAGGTCACCAACAACAGTTATTACACGGACCCTTGGCAGTTCAACTGCCCGGACAACATCGACCAGGCCGCCATCATCGAAGGCGTCAAGCGCGCCCAGGAGTACGCCGAGGGCAAGGGCTCCCTCCAGATCGCCGCCGCGGGCAACGAGAACTACGACCTCGCCCACAAGACGACCGACTCCGCGAGCCCGAACGACTCGACGCCGGTCACCCGCACCATCACCAACGCCTGCCTCGACATCCCGACCGAGCTGCCGGGCGTGGTCACGGTCGCGGCCAACGGCACGGGCGTCACCAAGGCCTCGTTCTCCAACTACGGCCAGGGCGTCATCGACGTCGCGGCGCCGGGCAGCAACGTGTACTCCACCGTCCCCGGCGGCGGCTACGGCAGCAAGAGCGGCACCTCGATGGCCACCCCGCACGTGGTCGGCGTGGCGGCGCTCATCGCCAGCGCCGACCCGGGAATCACCCCGGCGCAGATCCGCGCCAAACTGGCCGCGCAGGCCAACGACATCGCCTGCCCCTCGGACAGCCGCTGCACGGGCACGACGGCAAACAACTCGTTCTTCGGCGAAGGACAGGTCGACGCCCTCAAGGCCGTCGGCACGACCCCGCCGGCCGGCAAGTACTTCGAGAACCTCACGGACTTCGCCGTCAAGGACAACGCGACCGTGGAGAGCCCGATCACCGTCACCGGCGTGACCGGCAACGCCCCGGCCACCCTCAAGGTGGGTGTGGACATCAAGCACACCTACATCGGTGACCTGAAGGTCGACCTGGTGGCGCCGGACGGCACCGTCTACACGCTGCACAACCGCGCCGGCGGCAGCGCCGACAACATCGCCCAGACCTACACCGTGAACGCCTCCTCGGAGGTCGCGAACGGCACCTGGAAGCTGCGGGTCAACGACAACGCCGCCTCCGACACGGGCAAGATCGACGCCTGGAACCTGACCTTCTAGCGCGGGACCAGCCGGGCAGCGCCCCGGTACGGCACATCTCGCCGACGCCGGTGCCTTGCCCGCGACCGCGGGCAAGGCACCGGCGCGTTCCGTTCGGTCACAGGGCCGCGAAACGCTCGGCGACGGGGCGGAGGACGGCGGGCGGACGGGCCTGAGCAGCGGCTCGCGTGGACGCCACGGCCAGGCCATCGTGCGGAAGGCCATACGAAGAAGGCCGTGACGTCCTCACGCTCCCCATCGTCCCGACTTGGCGTCGGTCAGCGTTCGTCGGGCGTGGTGACGTCGACGTAGACGGACCCGTCCTCGACCCGTACGGGATACACCGGGACGGGCCGGGTCGCCGGCGGGTCCAGGGGCTTTCCGCTGCGCAGGTCGAAGCGGGAACCGTGCAGCCAGCACTCGACCGCGCAGCCCTCCACCTCCCCCTCGGACAGCGAGACGGCCGCGTGCGAGCACACGTCGTGGATCGCGAAGACCTCGCCGCCGGTCAGCACCAACGAGACGGCCACGCCTTGCGCCTCGAACCGCCGGGGGACCCCCTCCTCCAGTGCCTCGAAACGACACAGGTACGTGTATGTGCTGGTGGACATCGGACTCCTCGGGTCATTCACGGCGTGGCCGGCCGGCCGCTTGCCCACGGGTCCACGGGTCCACGGGTCCACGGGGCAGGCCGTCCGGCCATGAGCGTCACGCGCGCGATCGTCGCTGGTCACCCACGTTAGGAGCGCGGCCTGGAGGCGGACCCGAGCGCGGCCTGAATCGCGCTCGTCCGCGCACCCGGTGCCCCGGCCGGACGGCCTGCCCGCCGGGCCGGCGCTTCAGAGCACGGCGAGGCGGTCCACCAGCAGGTCCACCCGCTGCGCGGCGAGCTCCGGCGGCAGACGCCCCGCTCGGGTCAGGGTCACGATTCCGTGCAGCGACGCCCAGAACACCTCGGTGAACACCCCTGGGTGGACACCGTCCCCGGCGACCTCGCCGAGGCACTCCAGCAGCGCGGCGAAGGCGTCCTTGAGCGGTTCCGGGGTGTCCTCTTGGGCGTACGCCAGGCCGCCGTCGAGCTGGAAGAGGGCGTCGTAGACCGCCGGGTTGCGCTCGGCGAAGTCGAGGTAACCGCGAGCCAGGGCGGTGACCCGGGCGCGGGGTCCGTTCGCGGCGGAGGTCGCGGCCCGCAGCGCGACGGCGAGCTCGGCGGCGCCCTGGAGAGCGACGGCGCCGATGATCTCGCGCTTGCCGCGGAAGTGGCTGTAGAGGACGGGCTGGCTGTACTCGATGCGCTCGGCGAGCCGTCGCGTGGTGACCGCGTCCCAGCCCTGCTGCTCCGCGAGTTCACGGGCCGTGGCCACGATGAGGCTCTCGCGGGCCGCCCGCTCGCGCTCCTTGCGTTCCTTTACCGACATGATTCGATCCTAGCACCGCTAGACAAAGGAGCGGCAGTAGTACTAGCGTCATCTCCACAGCTAGCAACGCTAGAAACCAAGGGAGACCGTCATGCTCATCGCACTCGAGGTGTTCACCACCGTGGCCGTCGGCGTGATGGTGGGGGTGGAGTTCGCCGTCGCCTTCGTCATGGCCCCGATCTTCAACGCACTCCCCGAGGACGCCGGCCAGCTCGGCAAGGCCCACGGCGGCCGGATGCTGGGCGCCGTCATGCCGGTCTGGTACATCGGCTCGCTCGCCCTCGCGTCGGTCTGGGCCATCGCCGGGCGGCACCACGACGGCGCCGGCCTGGTCGTGGGCTCCGCCGCGCTGCTGCTCCTCAGCGTGGTGATGTCGATACTGCTGCTCGTCCCGATCAACAACCGCAACAAGACATGGACGCCCGAGAACCGGCCCGCGGACTGGAAAGAGCAGCTCAACCGCTGGGAGCGCTGGCACTACGTCCGCGTCGCCGTCCTCATCGGCGCCTTCACCCTTCTGGTCACCGCCCTCACCTGACATCGGTCCTTGCCGGGGGCATCCCGCTGGAGGCGGGGCACCGCCGGGCGCCGGACCCTGGCGCCGGTGGCGCTCGCCGGGAAAGGCGGCGCGAGGCTGCTCAGGACGACGACCGCGTCCGTCCGGCGAGCGCGGCACGTTGCCAGACGGGAGTGCGGTCCTTGTCGACCAGGGCCGCACGGACGCCATCCAGGAAGTCCGGCGTGCGAATGGTCGTCCGCGTGAGGGCGAGTTCGGCGTCGAGGCACTCGCGCAACGTGCGCTGTCTGCCCCGGGCCAGCAGGGCGTGCGTGATCTCCAGGCTCTGCGGCGAGGCGGATTCGAGGGCGGCGAGGGCGGTGGTCGCCCAGGCGGTACCCAGGCGGCGCAGACGTGCATCGATCTCACCGAGGGTCGGCGCGCCGAACGCCCGGTCCAGGTCCCCGCGTACGGCGGCCAGCCTGCTCTCCCCCACCGGGGAACGGCCGGCGAGGCGGTTCAGGACCACATCGACCGGTTGGCCGGGGGCGTCGGCCAGGGCATCCCCGACCGCGTCGAGCCCGTCGGCGGGGACGAAGTGCGTGCCGAGCCCCGTGTAGAGGGCGTCGGCCGCGTCGAGCCGGCTCCCGGTGAGTCCCAGGTACATGCCGATCGCGCCGGGCAGCCGCGGCAGGAAGTAGCTGGCCCCGACGTCCGGGAAGAATCCGATCCCGGTCTCGGGCATCGCCAGCACGGCCCGCTCGGTGACGACGCGGAAGCTGCCGTGGACGGACAGCCCGAGTCCGCCGCCCATGCACAGACCGTCGATGAGCGACACGAACGGCACGGGATATTCGGCGATCCGGGCGTTGAGCCGGTACTCGGAGGCGAAGAACCGCTCGGCGGCCTCGGCATCCCCGGCGAGACTGTGTTCGCGGATCGTGCGGATGTCTCCGCCGGCGCAGAAGGCCTTCGCGCTGGTGCTCGCGAGCACCACGGCGGTCAGCGGGGTGCGTTCCCACTCGGCGAGCACCTGGTCGAGGGCGACGACCATGTCCGTCGTCAGGGCGTTGAGCGCCTTGGGCCGGTTCACAAGGATGCGGCCGACGCCCCGGTGGACGTCCGCGAGGATCTCGACGGCGTCGGAATCGGTCATCGGTCGTCGTCTCCTCGTCCGCAGGCCTGGCTGTCGTCGCCGTCACGTCCGTGGCCGACGTCTCAAGATCATGGCACGGGGCCGGAAGGCACGGCGCGCAGACCCCGGAGCGCGGAGCGCCTTCATGAGCCGGCCGTGGAGGAACCGTGCGGGTTGCCGCGGCTCCGACGCGCCGAGCCGGCGCGCTGAGCCGGCGCGCTCGGCCGTCGGGGCGGAGCACGGCCGATCCGGGCCGGGGCGGGGCTCCGAGAGCGCGGGAGCCGCGCCCCGGAGGGCACGGGAGGGTCAGACGGCCCCCACGGGGAGTCGGCGCTACCGAGCGGTGTGGTCGGGATGCCCTGCCGTGCGCCGGGCCTCCTTCATCTCCGCCTCGTAGAGGTGATCGCGTCCGTCCGCCAGTTCCTCCAACGCCTGGCGTTCCGCCGCCTTGAAGGGCTCGTAGTACGTGCGGTTGTACTCCTCGATGATCTGGAAGGTCCAGTGCCCCGGAATCACGTTTCGTCCGATGATGTCCGCCTCGACGCGGTCCGCCCATTGCGGGTGTCCGGCTTTCCTCAGGAGGGCGGCGGCCCGGTCGAGTTCCAGATCCGCGCTTCCGGTCAGCTGGTGGAACTCGTAGAGATGTCCGCGCGCGCGTTCGGTCATTTCCAGGGCCTTGGAGAAGGCTCCCAGCGCTTCGACCGTCTCGTCGCTGACCCCCTCGGGCCGCCGGTGATCCCGATCGGGCCCGCTGTGATCGATGCCGTTCGTGGCGTTCATGCCGTTCATGGCGGAAGAGTCCCCCGCGACCGGCTGCCCATACCGGGCTCGGTTGCCCGCTCGGCTGTGTGGAGCACATTCACATTCCGAGGAGGTTTTGCTCATGAGGGCGGCCTTGTCGGTCCGGGGCGGGAACCCGCGTCGGACGCTTGTCGCGGGGCGCGTGGAGGTGAGGGTCAGCCGCCGTGTGCGGCACCCGTCATCAGGGCGAGCACGCCGTGCGGTGCATGGTCGTCGATCATGATCGTGTAGAAGCCGTCGTCGTCGGCCTCCACGTCGGCGGCCCGGGCGAACATGGCGCGCTCGTGCTCGGCGAGGGCGGCCTCCACGTCGTCGGGGTGCGCGGCGATGGCCCGGCCGAGGTGTGCGCCGTCCTGCATGGCGAGGTTGGCTCCTTCGCCGTTCGGCTCGCGGAGGTGGGCGGCGTCGCCGAGCAGGGTCACTCCCCGTGTGCGGTCCCAGCGGTGTCCGGCGGGCAGGGTGAAGACGGGCCGCACGACCGGCGTGGTGTCGCTGTCGGCGACGAGGGCGGTGAGCTGGGGGGCCCAGCCGTTGAATTCCGCCGCTATGCGTGCGGTCAGGGCTGCGGCGTCGGTGGCGTCCAGGCCGGTGAACCAGTCCTGGGGCTTCGCGAGCTGCGCGTAGGTGTGCAGGGTTCCACCGCCTTCCCGGTGGGCCAGCAGTCCCTTGCCCGGTGCGAGCGCGAACAGTGAGCCGGCTCCGACCGCCTCCGCGGAGGCGGGGTGGCGGGTCGCCGCGTCGAAGAGGAACGTCTCCACGCTGCACAGGCCGACGTACCGCGGAGCGGCGTCGGAGAGCAGCGGTCGCACGCGCGACCAGGCGCCGTCGGCGCCGATGAGCAGGTCCGTGACGACGGTGGCCTGGTCGGCGAAGCGCACCTGGTGGCGGCCGCCGGCGAGGGTCTGTACGCCGGTGACCTTGCGCCCCCAGCGGACGGTCCGGGCGGGCAGGGAGTCGAGCAGCGTCTGCCGCAGTGCGCCGCGCGGGATCTCCGGGCGTTCGCCGGTTCCGGTATCGGGCAGGTCGAGCAGCACGTTCGCCGCCTGGTCCATGACGCGGTATGCCTCGCGCCCCGGCAGGATCCGCTTGCGGAACTCCTCGGTCAGGCCGGCCGCCTCCAGAGCGGCCTGTCCGCTGTGGGGGTGCAGGTCGAGCAGGCCGCCCTGGCGGCGGGCGTCCGGTGCGGGCTCCGCCTCGTAGACCGTGGCCGGGATGCCGTGCACGTGCAGCACCCGGGCCAGCGTGAGGCCGCCCAGCCCTGCTCCGATGATCGTGACAGGTGTCGTCATGGTTTCCTCCCTGACGCCATAAGGGGATGGCGCGCCGATTGTGGATCGTCACTCCAATGAAGCTAACACGTGATTGGATCGACGCTCCATCCATGGGATGCTGGAGTCATGGCGAAGAGAGCGGCGACAGGGACCGGGCGGGCTCCGCGGCGGACGGACAGCCTGTCGAGAGAGCTGATCATCCGGAGTGCGATCGAGCTCCTGGACAGCGGCGGCGAGAAGGCGTTGACGCTGCGCGCCCTCACCGTGCGGCTGAGCACCGGCTACGGGGCGATCTACCACCATGTCGCGGACAAGAGCGATCTGCTCGCCACGGCCGCCGACGAGGTCATCACCGGCGTGCTGGCCGGCACGGTCGCCGACGCGGACCCTCGCACCGCTCTGCGCCGCCTCGCCCTCGGCCTGTTCGACGCGATCGACGCCCACCCGTGGGTCGGGGCGGAACTCTCCCGCCGGCCCTGGCGACCCGCGCTCCTCGACTTCTACGAGAGCGTCGGCAGGCTGCTGGACGCCCTCGACGTTCCCCACGCGGCGCGCTTCGACGCGGCCGGCGCGCTCGTGAACTACGTCCTGGGCGTCGCCGCGCAGAACGCCGCCAACGCGCGGCTGCGCACGGACGGCGACACGGACCGGGAGGCCTTCCTGGACGACGCCGCCGAGCAATGGGCACAGGTCGATCCCGCCCGGTACCCCTTCGTGCACGCGGCGGCGACCCGACTGGGCGAGCACGACGACCGCGAGCAGTTCCTCGTCGGAGTCGACATCTTCCTCGCCGGGATCTCAGCCCTCCGTTAGCGCTCCGACCGGACAGGTCCGCCGGAGGCTCACGGTGTTCGGCATGGGCTTGTTCAGGGTTCACGTGGATCTGTTCAGGGTTCACAAGGGTTTGTTCAGGTTTCGGACCGCTGGTGCGAGGGGGCGTCCGCCCCAGCGGATGGCTGTCTCGCTGCGGATGCGGGCGCGTCCCCTGCGTTCGGCGAGCAGCCGGATGCGCGACGCACACGGCCCCGAAACAGTAGCCATGGACATAGTAGCCATGTAATCTAAATTCATGAACAACGGCTCACCGGGTCCCACGCCCGGCTTCCTGGTGTGGCGGCTCGCCAACAAGTGGCGTGTCGCGGTCGATCGCGCCGTGGCCCCACTGGGCCTCACCCACGCCCAGTACTCGCTCGTCGCGTCACTGCACGGCATGCAGCGCGCCGGTGAGCGGCCCAGCCAGCGCCGGCTCGCCGAGCACACCGGTCTGGAGGCTCTGTACGTGTCGAAGCTGGCACGCGCCCTGGAATCGGCCGGCCTGGTCGAGCGCGCCCGTGATCCCCGTGACCCGCGCGCCATGCAGCTCGCCCTCACCGAGAAGGGCCAGGACGTCACACGACAGGCCATCGCGGTGGTCCAGGAACTGCATCAGCGGTTGCTGGAACCACTCGGCGGCCCCGACGCCCCACGGACGCGCACGCTCACCGACGAGCTGACGAACCTGCTCGAAGCGCCCCTCGCACCGTCCGTACCGAACGACCCGACACCTCAGGGGACAACACCATGACCACAGCGTCTCCCACGACAATTTCCACCGCGTCGGAGTCCGCCACCGCGGCGGCGACCGCTTCCGCACCCGTCGCCAACGCGCGGGCTCTCGGCCTGGCCCACTACGCCGCCCGCGCGGTCCTGGAACACGTCCTGGCGCGGCACGGCATGACGTTCCAGCGGCAGATCGCCCTGCGCGCAGCGGTCACCGCCGAGACCCCGCAGACACGGGACGAACTCGTCGCCCAGGTCCGGAACTCCCTCAAGGCCGACCCGGCCGCCGTCCACGCCACTGTCGACGAGCTCCTGACCGGACACCTGCTCGTCGAGGACGGTGCGCGCCTTCGCGCAACGGACGCGGGGCGCGAACTGCTGGCGGCCGTCCAAGCCGAGACGGCCCCTGTCTCGGACCACATCTGGGGCGCGATCCCGGCCGGAGATCTGGCCGCGGCCGGCCGCGTCCTCGCCCTGGTCACCGAGCGCGCCGACGCGGAGCTTGCGGCGCTGACCGCCTGACCGTCGCCCGCGCAGTCCGTGCCACAGCCACAGCCACATCACTGCCGCAGCACATTCGGAGCGGTGAGCGTGGCCGTGGCCGTGACCGCGCGCTGACGCTGTCTCCCCGTGAAGGAGCGCGAGGGTTACGGGTCTCCGGCACCATGTCCGGGGCCCGCCGCGTGCGCTGCCGGGAACTCCACCCGTACGGTGAGGCCGCCGGACGGATTGACCCGGATGATCATTTTTCCCTGGTGCGTGGCGGTGACCGCGCGGACCACGGACAGCCCGAGGCCCGCCCCCTTACGGCGTCCACTGCCGCGCTGGAAGGGTTCGCACAGCGTGGGCAGATCGGATTCCCGGACGTCAGGGCCGGTGTTGGCCACCTCGACGAACGCGCCGCCCTCGCCGGCAGTCCTCGTGGCGATGTGCACCGAGCCGTTCGGCCTGTTGTGACGGACGGCGTTGGTCACCAGGTTTCCCACAAGCTGCCCGAGGAGGGATGAGTCACCCCACACCGGGGCGGCGTTCAGTTGCGCGTCTACGGTCACTTCGGCCTCCCGCGCCTCCGTCAGCGCATCGGTGATCGCCGTCCGAGCCTCTTCGGCCAGATCGACCGCCGAGGGAAGGAGCACACCGCTCTCGCCCTTCGCCAGGGCGAGCAGCGCGGCGATCAGCCGTTCACTGCGCTGAATGGCATTCAGGGCACGCGGCCGGCGCGTGCGCTTCGCGGAATTAGGACTCGCGTTGAGCCGTGATGTCGAATTCCTCCATCGAGTCGTCCGATTCCTCCGTCATCGGCTTCTCCCAAGCGCTGGGGCGAGTCTCGTGCGCCCGCGCCCGACGCTCTGAGCGCCCTTCGCCTCCCGCGCGGCGAGTCCGCCGGACGGGTGACACGGGCGGGTGACACGGACGGACGTAGCGGACCCGGCCCGCGATCCACGTCCTGACTCCCGGCCGGTAACGGTTGGTGCCCGGTCCCTCGGGGGTAGCGTCCTCGCCATGGACATTCGGACGACCGTTGAGCGCGCTCAACGAATCAAGCAGCTGCACGCCAAGTACAAGCCGCTCGTACTGCCGACCGTGTGGGACGTCTGGTCCGCTCGGACGGCCGCGGGCGCCGGATTCCCCGCGCTCACCATCGGCAGTCATCCGCTCGCCGACTCCCGTGGAGCCGAGGACCACGAGGGGCAGACCTTCGAGGAGGTCCTCGCCGCCGTCAGGCCCATCATCGCGGCGGTCGACGTTCCCGTCTCCGTCGACCTGGAGTCCGGCTACGGACAGGAACCCGCGGACCTCATCGCCGGACTCACCGAGGTCGGCGGCGTCGGCCTCAACGTCGAGGACACCGTCCACTCGGACGGCGGACGCTTGCGCACCACCAAGGAACACGCGAGCTACATCGCCGGCCTGCGCGCGGCGGCCGACGACGCCGGGATCCCCGTCTGGATCAACGGGCGCACCGACCTCTTCCTGCACGCCGATGACGCCTCGACCGTCCTCGACGAGGCGATCGAGCGGCTGCGGGCCCTGGAGCAGGCGGGCGCCGACAGCGTCTACCCGGTGGGAATCCAGGACAACGACGACCTGCTGACCGCGGTGACCGGCGCCGTCTCCGTTCCCGTGAACTCCACGGCCCACCCCGTCAAGCACGATCTCGAGCGCTTCCGCCGTCTCGGCGTCGGCCGCATCACCTACGGCCCGCTGCTGCAACTCGCCCTGAGCGACACGATGAAGGGCATGCTCGGGCCGTGGGCGCCCTGATCGGTTCGAGGGCGGCCGAGGGCGCCGCAACCGGGTAGCAGGGTCCCGTCCGGCCCGATCCGGCTTCCCCCGCGGCTCGCCGGTATCCGTCCGGAGAGTGGCCGTCTGTCCTGAGAGCGGCCGTCTCCCGTCGCCGCGGAGCGCTGGCGGCTCGGGGGACGTCCGCCGTTCATTGGCGTCGTTCGACTGCGGCTCTCCTCCCGCCCGCACGACCCAACAGGCCGGCGTGTAACTCGGCTTGTTGGGCCGGTACTCCGGACGGAGTGGGCCGAGCCACCCGCAGCAGCACGGCCACGTACGGGCCGGTCATCGCCGGACGGTCTGTGGGTGACAAGCTCGCGAGAAGTGGCGGCCACGCCTATGAGACCGCGGGTGAGAGCTTCGGTGTGGGACGATCGATCGGTGACTCGACTCGTGGACCGCGCACGCTCCTTGGAAGAGCTTGAACGGGACTTCTGGTCGGCCCCGCCCGCCGATGCAAGTCCCCTCGTGGTGAAGGTGCATTCCCTGAGGGGTCACCCGATCGGCGAACTGACCGTTGAGGACATGCGTCTGCTGATCGGGCAGAACGTGGGACTGAGGTTTCTCCTGCCGTGTGCGCTGGAGGTGCTGCGCGACGATCCGATGGCTGCGGGCCACCTGTACGAAGGCGATCTGTTGTCCGCCGTCGTGACCCGGAGGCCAGCCGTCTGGAACGAGTGGCCCGAACTCGGCCGGGATCTGAGCATGATCGTCTCGGAGCTGAGCGACCTGCCACAGTTCCTGACGCGGCAGACCGAGACATTCCTGGCCGGACGGGAGTGCGCGCGGCCGTAGTGGCCACATCCTTTACGAGGGTGGCGGCCGAACGAGGAAGTGCGATGCGGTCCCGGCCGCTTCGCGGCACGAGCCGGAACAATCACCTCATGAACTCATTGCCCACGCTGTCGGCCATGGAGATCAGCACGGCTCGTCTCCGGCTGCGAAAAGCACTCGACGCCGACGTCGACGGCCTCATCGAGCTGCAGATTGATGCGCAGATCCGCGCCCACCTGGGCGGCCCGCGGCCCCGTGCCGTCGTCGAGCAGTACTTCGACACGAACGGCATCGGCGCTGTAGCCGGCAAGCCCGGAACCTACGTCATCGCGGACAAGGAAACCGACCTGCTCATCGGGACACTCGTGCTCGATCGCCGCTCCGCCGCCCTTCCCGGGCACGTCAGCGGAGATGACGAGGAGCTGGAGTTGTCCTACATCCTCCGACGGGAAAGTTGGGGAGCGGGGCTGGCGTTCGAGGCCGCCACGGCTGCGTTGCGGATCGCCGCGGACGAACTGCCGGACCAGCCGGTCCTGGTGGTGACACAGACGGCCAACGAGCGTTCCCTCAAACTCGCCGCCCGTCTCGGCTTCCAGCGCGTGAGTACCTTCGAGTTGTATGCAGCGGAGCAAACCCTCGCTGCGGCCGATCTGCACTCGTTCAGGGCTGGTCCCGCGTCTCCCCACCCGTGAACATCAAGCAGTGCATCGTGCGTTCCAGCAGTCGGCGAACGCAGCGTAGGCGCTACTCGCCGCGCCGCTGCATCGGGGATATCCCGGTCTCCTGACGGAACTTGTGGGCGAGCGTGCGCGCCCTCGCCGCCGCCCGGCATGCCAGGTAGCCAAGGATGATGGTCTCACCGAGGTGTTCGGGACCCGCTCCGTCGCGACGGACCCGGCAGGTCTTCGGGGCGGCCGGCTGGCGGTATGTGTCGCGGCCGTTCGGAGAACCCGTCGCCTCGATCGGAGGGCCGGCGGACCCTGCGCAGTTCGTTCGTCAGATCATTGACCGGGCCGGTGGTGGCGAGCGGGAGAACGCTGGCAGAATCAGATCCCGTCGCAGGAAGTGAGGCCGCTGCGGTCGCGCTGCCGCCGTGGGCGAGGATGAGGGAGTCGGCATGGGACAGGTTGCGGAAGTGGAGATTGCGCTGAACCGTGATGTGTTCCTGCGGACCTTGGTGCGTGAGCTGGCGACGTCGCTGGAATCGGTGATCGGGCTGGAGGAGGCGTCCGGCTACGTCAGCCTGGTCGGGCAGGCCGTCGGCACGCAGATCGACGAGATGTACCTCAAGGCCCTGGCGGTGGACCGGCTCACCGGCGAGCAGGTCGCCGAGGCGCTCGTGGATCTCAAGCGCCGGATCAACGGGGACTTCTACGTGATCGAGCACGACGAGAAGAAGATCGTGCTGGGCAACCGGGTGTGTCCGTTCGCGGAGAAGGTGGTGGGCCGGGAGTCGATGTGCATGATGACGTCCAATGTCTTCGGCACCGTCGCCGCCCGCAACCTGGGCTATGCCCGGGTCGAGTTGGAGGAGACCATCGCGCGCGGCGACGCGGGCTGCCGCGTGGTCGTGCACCTGGTCCCCGACGTGGCCGCGGAGACACTGAGCGGTCGTGAGTACTTCGGCGATCCGGCTGTGGCTCCATGAGTCTTGGCCTCTTCCGGGCCATCACCAGACCGATGCCTCACCCGGTGCTGCTGTGCGGGGCCGACGGCCGCGTGCTGGCCGTCAATCCGGCGGCCGGTCGCTGTGACGACCGGCTGCGTCCGGGCGCCAGCCTGTTCGACCTGCGGCCCGAGGACACGGCGTGGCTGCGTCGGCAGCTGGCTGTGTGGCTGCGCAGCGGCAGCTCGGTGCCCGGCGCGCTCGTCCTCAAGGACGCCGACGGCCGCATGCGGCGTTTCCGCTGCCACGGGGCGCGCGCCACATGGTGGGACGGCCCGGAGCCGGCGGCACAGCTGCATCTGGTCGAGGCCGGGGCGTCCGACCGGTTCGTCGTGCTCAGTGAGCAGGTGGAGGCGCTGAACCGGGAGGTGGCCTTCCGTCGGGTCACCGAAGTGGACCGGGCGCGGTTGCTGGCCGCCGAGCAGGCCGCCCGGGCCCAGTTGCAGCATCTGTACGAGCTGACCGCCGCCCTGGCAGGTGCGGTCACTCTCGCGGAGGTGTCCCGCGTCGTCGGGGAGGTGGCGCCGGCCGCCCTGGGAGCCACCGCGGCCGAGCTCTATCTGCATGCGGCGCGACTGGTACCGCCCCTGCAACCGGAGGACAGCGCTCTCGCCGCTGACGCGGAGGGCTGGACGGACCTGGACCGCCCCGCCGCCTCGCACGGCTCCCTCCCGACGGAGGCCGCCGAGGCGGTGCCGTCCGCGTTGTCGCTGGAGGCGGACGGCGTTCACCTGGGCATGCTGATCGTCTACGGCTCGCACGACTCCACGACTTCCGAGCACGTGACGGCCGTGGCCCAGCAGATCGCCCAGGCCCTGCGCCGGGCCGGACTCCACGAGCACGAGCACCGGGTCGCCGAACGCCTCCAACTCAGCCTGCTGCCACGCCTGCCACACCTGCCCGGTCTGAAGACGGCCACCTGCTACGCCCCCGGGAGCGACCTGCTCTCGGTCGGCGGTGACTGGTACGACGTCTACGACGTGGACGACGATCACATCGGCCTGAGCATCGGCGACGTCGCGGGCCATGGTCTGCACGAAGCGACCGTCATGGCACAGATCACCGCCGCTCTGCGCAACATCGTCCCGCGCCGCGGCACCGACCCGGCCGCGGTGCTCGACGAACTCAACACCTTTCTGGGCCGCTACCACCCGAACCGGATGGCCACCGCCTGCTACCTGGTCTTCGACCGCCGCACCCGGACCCTGACCTACTCCAGAGCCGGCCATCCGCCGCCGCTGCTCATCCACGCCGACGGCGCCAGCGCCTACCTCGACGACACCATCGCGCCTCCGCTCGGACCTGTCCGCGACGTCACCTACCCGCGGGCCGCCACCACCGTGAGCACGGACGACACGCTGTTGCTGTACACCGACGGTCTGATCGAGCGCCGCCGCGAGGACCTCGCCCTGGGAATAGAACGGCTCACTGCGTGCGCCCGCACCACCTCCGGTCTCGATATCGCCGAACTCTGCGACCGCTTCCTGCACCACCAGCCCGAGGCGGCCTTCCCCGACGACCGCGCCCTGCTCGCCGTCCGCTTCCCCTCACCGGCCTCACCGGCCTGACCTGCCCCGGCCCTCTCGGACACCCACTCGTCGCAGTGAGAAGGGGGGGGCGAATACTGATCAGGGCACGCGGGGGCGGAGACTCACCTCGTGGCGGTCGACGAAAAGCTCGACCCACGTGCCGACGGCATCCGCGGGCGGCGGGTCGGCAGGGTTCAACGGGATGTTCGTGCCGTCGAGATCCAGCAGCGCGACACCGTCCTCGGTCAGGCCCAGTCGTCCTCGCAGGACCACGCAGTGGCCGCCGGTTCGCAGCCCAGGACCGACTCCGGCGGCAGGCCTGGCATTGCGCCCCCAGACGATGACCTCGTCGATCGCCCACTCGACGTCGTACTCGCCGGGCTCCGCGGCCCGGTCTCCGCACCAGCGGACCGCGATGTGACCGAACGAGGTCCGGACAGCGGCCAGCAACGGGGTTCCGGGGTACCGCACGACTCGTTGCAACCGGATCAGCACCGCTCGATCATGCAGCATCCACGCGGCCGGCGGAACCCGTGGACGGACCGCTCCCGCCTTGTCCCAGGGCAAGTTCGGCGCGAGTTCGAGGGCGGGATCGAGGGCACGATCGAGGACTGCTTGCCGCTTCCGGCCGGCCGGCGAGGGTCGGGGGCCGTGTTCAGGAAACGTCCCTGAATGCCAGCTGCCCGGTCAGACCGGCGCGGTCGGCAGCGGCCCGGAGCACCGCGCTGGCCTGGGTCAAGGACACGTCGACGCCCGCCACGGGCAGGGTCTGCCGAATGGCCAGCAGGGTGTAGAGCCCCGCGGTGTCGCAGAACGTGATGCCTGACAGATTCAGCACCAGCACGCCTCCGGTGGCGTGCGCCGCGAGTACGGTCAGGTTCTCCCGCAGGGCGAACGCGGTGTCGACGTCGAGATCTCCCGCGAAGTGGAGTACCAGTCGCGGCGGAAGACGCCCTCCGTCCTCCCTGCGGACGGAAAGGCGCGACGGCACGGCCGTCTCGGAGGGCTCGCGCAGCCGGCTCGGGTCATCGCCGCCCACCACTTCGGCATGGGCATTCGCGTCGTCTCGCGGAGTGGGCTGGGACAGTGACATCGGCTTCCCTGGACAGCTCGGAGGCACCGTCATCTTTGCATAGGGCAAAGACTCGCATCAACCGCTCGCGACCTGGAGAAAGCGCGAGACCGGCAGACCGGCAGACCCGCAAGGGAGGGGCGGAAAGGCCGACGAATCGGAGCACCGGCACCGGCACAAACGTCATCGCAGAGCGATTCCGGGCCTGCCGTCCTATCTTGCACTGTGCAAAAATAGATCGGGACGACACAGCGAACCGACCGCTCACCGGGAGGCAGCCATGCCCACGCATCACGTCCGGCGCGCATACTCGTTCGTCTGCCTCGACTGCGGGCACGGCTGGGAAGCCACGTACGACATCGACGTGTCCATGGACGAGCGGGCGGGGCTCACCGCCGCCTACCGGCTCGACGGCGAACACGTGCCGTCCCCGTTGCAGTCACCGCAGTGCCCGTCCTGCGAGAGGCACAAGGTGCGCATCATGCGGCCGGGACGGGTGGCTTCGGCGCACTTGTACGAGAGGTGACCGACAGGCCGGTGCAGACTGGGCCCGCCGCCGACTGGCGCGTCGACCGGCGGAGGCTCAGGCCTCGCGGGCCGCGGGCACGTCGGTCCGCCAGCCGAGCGGATGCGGTTCCGGATCGTCCGCGGCGGGCGCCGGCGGCTCCCCTCCCGCCTCGTTGAAGGCCCCCAGGGCCTCGACGAGCGCCAGCCGCTGCGTCGGCCTGAGCCGT
The DNA here is from genome assembly GCF_036226605.1 of Streptomyces sp. NBC_00704. Classification (NCBI taxonomy): domain Bacteria; kingdom Bacillati; phylum Actinomycetota; class Actinomycetes; order Kitasatosporales; family Streptomycetaceae; genus Streptomyces; species Streptomyces sp. NBC_00704. The sequence continues at coordinate 7,690,036 of NZ_CP109000.1, read as the reverse complement.
GCGACGATCCCGGCGATCTCCTCGCGCCGCCGGGCGGTGACCTCCGCGACGGTGCGCCGCCCGTCGTCGGTCAGCTGAAGCAGGGTCTCGCGGCGGTTTCCGGGGTTGGTCCGGCGGTCGGCGAGTCCGGCGGCGATGAGCCGGTCCACCATGCGCATGGCCGTCGACGGGGCCACCTGGAGCAGGTCGGCCAGGGCCACCAGTTTGGTCGCGCCGCGACTGGAGAGCACGACGAGCATCCGGAACTGCGCGAGGGTCACCCTCTCCTCGACCTCGGCGAGCGAGCGGGCGGAGACGGCCACCAACAACCGGGACGCGGTCAGCACCGCCCGGGTGACCTCGTCGACATCGTCCATGACCCCCACGGGGCTCTCGTGCTGCGGCATGGATCCTTTGTACCGTGCCGAAGCACCTGCTCACGCCCGCATTGCGAACGGACTTTCCCTTCTCGAGCCACGCCCCCTTCACGTCCTGCGTCTCCACATTTAGGCTATGCAATGTTTTAGGGGTGAAGGAGCGTTCGTGCCTGGGGCTTTCGGCGAGGTGACCACGCACCTGTGCCTGTGCCTCCGACAGTTCCGGCACTCGACACCGTCCGGGACTTCCGGCAGCCCCGGTATCCCGAGCATCCGCGACGAGACTCCTGGAAGGCGACGATGCCCCGCAGAGAGACCCACGGCACCCGAACCCGACTCCCCACCGGCTGGAAGCGGTGGGCCGCACGCGCACCGCTGCTCCTCTTTCGCGCCGGTCTCGGGCCGGTCCTGGGCAAGCGGTTCCTCCTCCTGCACCATGTCGGGCGCAGCACGGGCCTCGACCGCCGCGTGGTCCTCGAAGTCGTCGCCCACGAGACCCAGTCCTCCGGCTGGACCGTCGCCTCCGGCTTCGGTCCCGGCTCGGACTGGTACCGCAATCTGCGCGCGCGACCGAAGACCGTCGTCCAGATCGGCAACCGGTACCACGCCGTCGACGCACGCTTCCTCTCCCCCGACGACGGCGCACGGATCATGGCGGACTACGCCGCCCGGCATCCCCGCACGGCCCGCCGCCTCTGCGCCCTCATGGGCCTGCCCTCGGACGGCAGCGACGCGTCGTTCCGCGAAGCGGGCCGGGCCATCCCCTTCGTCCGACTCGAAGCAACCGGGTCGCACGGCACGCGCGCCCCCGGTCGAGCCTGACCTCCCACCCCACTACGGTGACATCCCGGGCGAGGGTGCCGTCCCGGGCGAGAACCCCCTCGACGCGAACTCCGGCCGAAGCGACGCCGCATGGACTGGCGCTCAGATTTTGCATCGTGCAATGATTGATCGAGGGACCATGCCGACGGCCGGTCGCCGCTTCGGCGTCCGGGAGTGAAGCTGCCACACGACTGATGCGGCACGGACCGGCACACCGGCCGTCGGCAGGCCCCGCCCGCCTCGGAGGGAGCTCGAAGGAGTCCGGCAGGAGACGGGAAGGATCGGGGACGGTGGTCTCTGCGCCATGATGGGCGCGTGGACTACGAGCCGTACCGGGGTGAGCTGGTGGTGTACTGCTACCGGATGCTGGGCTCGTTCCACGAGGCCGAGGATCTGGTGCAGGAGACGATGCTGCGCGCGTGGAAGGCCCGCGACCGGTACGACCCCGCGCGCGCTTCCGTGCGGACCTGGCTGTACCGGATCGCGACCAACGCGTGCCTGACCGCCCTGGAGGGCAGGGCCCGACGGCCGTTGCCGTCCGGGCTGGGCGCGCCGAGCGAGGATCCCGGGGCGGCGCTCACCCCTGCCCTCGACGTCCCGTGGCTGCAACCGTTCCCGGACGCGCGGTGCGAGGCGGAGACGCGGACCGACCTGCGGCTCGCGCTGGTGGCGGCGATGCAGGTCCTGCCACCGCGGCAGCGCGCCGTCCTCGTGCTGCGGGAGGTGCTGGACTTCAGCGCCGCCGAGGTCGCCGGGCAGCTGGAGACCACGGTCGCGGCCGTCAACAGCGCTCTCCAGCGGGCCCGGGCCGCCCTCGCCGGGGCGGGCGACGCCGGCGAGGTCGCCGAGCCGGCCGATCCCGCCGTCCGCGCGGTCGTCGAACGGTATGCCCGCGCCTTCGAAGCCGCCGACGTTCCCGCGCTCGTGCGGCTCCTCACCGCCGATGCGGTGCTGGAGATGCCGCCGGTGCCGTTGTGGTACCGGGGCAGCCGGGACTACGGGCTGTTCATGAACCGCGTGTTCCGCATGCGGGGCACCGGCTGGGGCACGAGGCCGCTGACCGCCAACGGCCAGCCCGCGCTCGCCGCCTACGCGCCGCGGCCCGGCGGGGACGGGCTCGAACTGCACACCTTGCAGGTCTTCACCGTGACCGGCGGCCGGGTCGCCCGCAACGTCGTCTTCGCCGATCCCCGCGTGTTCGACGCCTTCGGCCTTCCCCGGCAGGCTTCCTCCGAAGAAGTCCGCCGGGCGCGATGAGTTCGGGCGGTGCCGCCGGTACGTACGGGTGAGCATCCGAACGAAGGGACAGCCTCATGAGCGTCATCGTCATCGAGTTCATCACCCTGGACGGGATCGTCTCCGACCCGGACGGTTCCGGCGGGACGCCGTCCGGCGGGTGGGCGTTCCGGCACGGTCCGGGAACCGTCGCCGGGGACAAGTTCCGTCTGGGCGACACGCTGGACGACGGGGTCATGCTGCTGGGTCGCACGACGTGGCAGTTGTTCTCGAAGCTCTGGCCCGGACGGGACGATCCCTTCGCCGCGCGCATGAACGCCGTGCCCAAGCTGGTGGTGTCCCGCACCCTCACCGACACCTCGGCCTGGGCGAACTCGCGGGTTCTCGACGCGGACCTCGTCGATGCCGTCAAGCGGAAGGAGCGAGACGTGATCGTCGCCGGCAGCCTGAGCGTCGTCCGCACGCTGATGTCCGAGGGACTGGTCGACGAGTACCGGCTGCTGACCTTTCCCACCGTCGCCGGCACCGGACGAAGGCTCTTCCCCGACGACGGTCCGCAGGCGGACCTCGCTTGCGTGTCGGCCGAGCAGGCCGGTGCGGCCGTCCTCACGGTGTATCGGAGGGCGACGGCACGCTGACGGCGCTTCGCATCGCCGAGGGGTGGACGCCGCCTCGCCGGCGCCGGGCGGCAGTGTCACGCGCTCCTCGTCGCGAGGTCGGGCCACTCATGAGCTCCGGCGCCACCGGAGGCGCCAGCGGGATGCCCCCTGCTTCTTCGGAGGAACGGCGGACGGTGTCAGCCGGGCCAGCAACTGCCGGTAGGCGACGGGGTCTCCGGCGAAGTCCGTCGCGGCCTCGAGGGCGGCGCGGTCGGCGTCCTGGCCCCGCAGCAGGTCCACCGAGGCCTGTGCGAGACGCTCCGGCACCCCGTTGCGCTCCGCCCCCTCCACAATCGGGCGCAGCTCGGCGACCGCCCGTGCGGCGGTCAGCCGGGCTGCCGGCCCGGCCTGCAGCATGCTCCGCAGCCCGGCGGCGGGGGCCGCGTCGTCCAGCGGTCCCTGAAGACGGACCGTGAGTGCGCGGCCGAGAGCCGCCGCCCTCTCTGCCTGCGGACCGGCCTTCCGCAGCACCCAGAGCGCCGTGATCAGCGGGGAGCCGGGGCCGCTGTCGGGGCCGCGGGGAAGGGCGTGCCGGCGTCCCGCCTCCCTTGCCGCCGCGACCGCCCGTTCGTAGTCCTCGGCCGCAGACCTCGCGGCCTCGGACAGGGCGGTCGCGCGGTGGACGAGCCGGGCCTGCACCCCGAAGATCCGGGGCAGGGCTCGGATGTTCCCGCCGAGCAGACCGAGGGCGACGAGCGGCAGCCCGAACAACAGGAGGGTGTCCGACGTACTCGGGTCCTGCTCGGTGGCGAGGTCCTCCAGATTCCCTCGCTCCGGCCCCTCGGTGAGCATGAAGCCGGTCTCCCAGCCATAACGGTGGTCTTCGGAGTACTGCGGCGCCTTGAGGAGGTCGGAACGGTCGGGATCGCACTGGTAGGAGGCTTCCCTCACCCGTTTCCGATAGGGGTCCGGCCAGCTGACCCTGCACGATCCGTCGGCCTTCTCATCGAGCACCGTCAGGTCGATCTGGCGCGTTTCAGGCAGGTCCGGCCCGGCGGCGTACAGCCCCACGGCACAGGCGACGAGCACGAAGCCCAACGTCACCACCCACCGGAAGAAAGGCACATGCCTCATCCCGCTCCCCCTCCCGCGACGAGTCGCCGGCGTCCCGTGAACCCGGCGGGGGCGCGAGAGGCGACTCCGGCAGTCCTGCGGGGTTCGGCGCTGCCGAGACCCGGAAGGACGGGGGGAATCGCGGTCAACTCGGCCTTCCCAGACACCCGTTGGAACCGACGAACCAGATTGCGAGCATAATCCCTGGCCGCGCCCGGCCGGGCGTTCCGACCGCCGAGCGATGGGCCCGCTCGCCGGGCGTGGCGGCTCTCTCCTGCCTGCCGGTTGCCGCGGGGCCCGCAGGGGGGTACGCGTTCCGTCAGCGCGGGTGCGTCAAGCGCTTCGACAATCATGCGGCATGACACCTGCGTGCAAGCGTGTTGCCGGCTGAGCGGCCGGAACGGGCCGGTGGGCTACGGGCTGTCCACCCTCCCGAAATTCCCCTGTAACACGATGTTGCGCTTCGATTATTCGACTGTCATCGTATTCCGCATCCCTCCGAAGACAGCACCAGCAGCTTCTCCCCCCACAGTTGAAGCGCTTCGACGAAAGCGGTCAGCGGTCCCGCCGTGCCGGGTTCGTGATTTCGAGCCGTCGAAGCCGAAGAGACGGAGCCCCCATGTTCTCAGCCCTGCGCACCAAGCCACGTGCAGCCCTCGTCGGCCTCATCGCCGCCGCCACCGCCGCGGTCGGACTGGCGGCGGCGCCCGCCCAGGCCGCCACCTGGTCGTCCAGTGACCAGTGGGGCAGCTGGTCGAACGGCGGTTACACGCTCTACAACGACGTCTGGGGACAGGGGGCCGGCTCTCAGACGATCTGGGCGAACTCGTACAGCAACTGGGGAGTGTGGGCCAACCACCCGAACACCGGCGGCATCAAGTCGTACCCCAACGCCACCCGTTACGTGGGCAAGAAGCTCAGCGCCCTGGGTTCGGTGAAGTCCAGCTTCAACGTGAGCGTCCCGTCGAGCGGCGCGTACGAGACCGCGTACGACGTCTGGGACTCGAACAAGGCCAACGAGATCATGCTCTGGATGAACAAGACGGGACCGGTCGGCCCGCTCGGCACGTCCCAGGGCAACGTCTCCGTCGGCGGCAGCACCTGGACGGTGTACAAGGGCAGCAACGGCAACAACGCGGTGTTCTCCTTCGTCCGCACCTCCAACACCAGTTCCGGGACCGTGGACATCCTGGCGGTGATGAACTGGATCAAGAACACCAAGCGCTGGATCGGTGACGTCACCCTCGGCGACGTGCAGTTCGGCTACGAGATCACGTCCGCGTCCGGCGGTCTGAACTTCACGACGAACTCGTTCTCGGTCTCCAGTTCCTGACCGGTCCGGCCCGATCCGTCCAAGTCGCCTCGCGCGGCCGGCATTTCGACCGGCTCCGGGTCTGCTCCCAGACCCGGAGCCGGTCTGCGCGGGCGGCTTCAGACCGACACAACCGGGGTAGCGGCCGCAGGGGTACTTGCGTGGGCGGTCAGTCGGTGTGCCCCGGATGCCCCTTGGTCAGCAGCGCGCTCCAGCCCAGCGCGAAGACCGGGAATCCGAGGTCGGCCAGACCCAGACGCGCCGGCTTCACCTTCACGCCCCGTGCCCCGGTGGCCTCTTCGACCACATCCACCACGTAGTAGAGATGGGTGCCGACCAGGGCGTACCAGCTCCGGTTGGGGTGAAGATCCGCCGAGTCGGCGGGCGTCAGACGAGCCACGGCGGTGTGGACCATGTCGGCCGTGAGACGGTGGGTCGCGTCACCCACGGTGAAGGCTGTCTGCGATGCGCTGGGCACGTGCCCCTCCAAGAGGACCATGGCAAGCGGGGAAGACCGTGCCGGACGTGCCATGACGAGTCCGGTCCGGTGGCGGCCACGCAACACTGCCAGACCCCGTCGCCCGAATCCGTGAGCAAGGACCGCCTCACTCTTCCGGCCCAGCGCGTGAACGGCGCAGTGCGCCGGCCTGGCATGGGCACGTCTGCTTCGCCAGGCGGCGAGAAATCGCAACCCGAAGCAGGGAAATATCTGACTGGGCAGATACTGTTGTGTCAGGAGTAGCGCTCGCATCCGGCAGGCGCCCTCCCGCAACGAGGTCCCGATGAAGCTCGTCCACGTCTTCGACGCCTACTGCGGCTGGTCGCACGGGTTCTCCGGCACCCTGCGCGAAGTCGTCACCCGCCACCCGGAACTCGAGGTGGAGGTGGTTTCCGGCGGCCTGTTCCTCGGGGAGCGGCGGGTGCCGATCCGCGAGTTCGGCTACGTCCAGGGCTCCAATGCCAAGATCAGCGAACTGACCGGTGCCGAGTTCGGCGAGGCGTACGGGCAGCTGATCGCCGACGGGACGTTCGTCATGGACTCCGAGGACGCCGCCCGCGGCATGGCCGCCCTGCGAGAGGCGGCTCCCGACCGCCTGGCGGAGTTGGCCCCCGCCCTTCAGCGCGCCTTCTACGTGGATGGTCTGAGCCTGTCCGAGCCGGCCACCTACCGGACGGTCGCCGAGGCGGCCGGTCTGGACGCCGACGCGGTCGTCGCCGCCTTCGAGGCCCCCGCATCGCAGGCCGCCGCCGAGGCCGACTTCCGCCGGTCCGCCGAGCTGGGGGTCACCGGCTTCCCCACCCTGCTCGCCGCCGACGGCGACCGCATCACCGTTGTGGCCATCGGCCACGCCACCGCCGACGAGGTCGACGCACGCCTCGCGGCCGCACACAACGCCTGATCCCCCACCCCTCTGATCCTCCAGCCTCTTCCCACCAGGAGTCACCCCATGAGCACCCTGAACTTCACGATCCTCGACCTGGACTTCCCCGCCGGGTCGAAGAACAAGACCGCCACCCTGGTCACCGGCGAGAGCGAGGCCCTCCTGGTCGACGCCGCCTTCACCCGCGCCGACGGCCACCGCCTGGCCGCCGAGGTCCTGGACTCCGGCAAGACCCTGACCACCGTCTTCGTCAGCCATGCCGACCCCGACTTCTACTTCGGCGCCGAAGTCATCGCCGACGCCTTCCCCGCCGCGCGCTTCGTCGCCACCCCGATCGTCATCGAGCACATCAAGGCCACGTACGAAGGCAAGCTCAAGGCGTGGGAGGCGCTCGGCCCGAATCTCCCCACCCGCCTGGTCGACCTGGAGCCGCTCACCGGGGACCTCGTCCTGGAAGGCCACCGCTTCGAGCTCAAGGGCGGACCGGCCACGCTGCCCGACCGCCACTACCTGTGGCAGGACGGGCACCGCGCCCTGCTCGGCGGCGTCCTGCTGTTCCAGCAGGAGCACGTCTGGGTCGCCGACACCGCCACCCCCGAGTCCCGCGCCGCCTGGGTCGCCCTGCTCGACGAGATGGCCGCGCTCGACCCGCGGCTGGTCGTCCCCGGCCACCGTCTGCCCGACACCGCGGCCGACGCCTCCGCCATCACCGCCACCCGCGACTACCTGATCGCCTTCGAGGAGGAGCTCGGCAAGGCGGCCGACGGCGCCGCGCTGACCGAAGCGCTGGTCAAGCGCTACCCGGACCACGGCATGCTGATCGCCGCTCAGCTCGGCGCCAAGGTCGCCAAGGGCGAGATGAAGTGGGGCTGACCGTCCCGGCCACGGACCGGGCACGAGCACCGCGGCCGACGCGCGCCGGCCGGGGTGCTCGTGCCCGGTGAGCACCACCGGCGGCGGTATCCGAGCCGACCACTCCGGGCCCGCCATCCGATCGGCCTGTCCCGCCCGCGGCCCCCGGCTCCACACTGTCTCGCCGCCGCCCCGGCAGCCCCGTGCCCTGACACCACGGATCCCGACCCCGCCTGAGAAAGGCCCTGTCCCATGTGTGAGACCACCGACTTCCAGACCTCCACCGCTCCCGCCGACGTCGTTCGCCGTCAGTACATCGCGTCCGCCAACGGCGACCTGGAGGCCCTGCGCGCCACCCTCGCCGACGACGTCGAATGGACCGAGATGGCCGGCTTCCCGCTGGCCGGCACCTACCGGACCCCCACCGGTGTCACCTCCCACGTCATGGAGAAGCTCGGCGCGGACTGGGAGGGCTGGGCCGCCCACGACGACACCTACGTCGTCGACGGCGAGAGGGTCGTCGTCCTGGCCCGCTACACCGCGACCAACAAGGCCACCGGCAAGGACATCGACGTCCGCGTCGCCCATGCCTTCGTCGTCCGCGGCGGCCGTATCGTCCGCTTCGAGCAGTTCGTCGACACCGCACTCGTCCGCGACGCCATGACGGCCTGAGGGCTTCTCGGGCGAGGACCTGCGCCTCAGGTCCTGCGGGGGCGACCCCTGTGCCCGGTCGTACGGGCGCGGGGGCGTCCTGAGGGGCTGCCCAGGATGCGAGCAGGCTCAGTGCGACCCCCCGCAACCACATCTGGTGCCTGCCGGTGCATGATCGGGGGATGGATGCCAGAAACGGGGCCGAGCGGGCCGGGATCTCAACGGCGAAGGACGCGGCGGACCATGAGCTGGTCGTGGCGTTCGGGCGATTGCAGGGTGCGGCCAATCGGTTGGAGTACGTGCTGGGGCGGGCGATCGAGCAGGAGTGCGGGATCAGCCACTTGATGTTCGAGGTGCTGTTGGTCCTCGGCCGGGCCGGCGCCCCGGGGCTGTCGATGAGGGCGATCAGCCGCGAGCAGGTGCTCACCTCAGGTGGCGTGACCCGCCTGGTCGACCGGATGGCCGACGCAGGACTGGTCGAACGGGGTGACGATCCTGACGACCGGCGAGGCCGGTTGGTGCGCCTGACCAGGCTGGGCGAAGAGAAGGCGGTACAGGCGGCACGGGTGCACGTGACGAACATCGAGCAGTACTTCCTCGGGCCCCTACCCGCCTCCCACCGCCAACGTTTCATGGACGACCTGCGGATCCTGAGCCACGCGGCACGGGACGTGGTGCCCCGCCTCCGCTGACTCGCGTGACCACCGGGGCGCAGGTGCGCGAGCGCTTCGCCGCTACGCGAATCCGGTCCGCCTGGCGAGTTCGTCGCCCGTGCGGAACGGATGGGGCAGCCCGGTGTCGTCGAGCTTGATGCGCACCGTGAGGTCGGCTGGGGCGTGCGCGTCTGGACGGCAGGTCCCCGCTGGGATTGCCGGTGTCCGTCACAGGCCGGGGTAGAGCGGGTGCTTGCCGGCCAGTGCCGTGACCCGGGTCCTGAGGGCTTCGGCGTCGTACGTCGGCTTCAGCGCCTCCGCGATGACGTCGGCGACCTCGGTGAAGTCCTCGGCGGTGAAGCCGCGGGTGGCCAGGGCGGGGGTGCCGATGCGCAGGCCCGAGGTGACCATCGGGGGGCGTGGGTCGTTGGGGACCGCGTTGCGGTTGACGGTGATGCCGACCTCGTGGAGACGGTCCTCGGCCTGCTGCCCGTCGAGCTGCGACTCGCGCAGGTCGACCAGGATCAGGTGCACGTCCGTGCCGCCGGACAGCACGTCGACGCCGGCCTCGCGGGCGTCGGGCGCGGTCAGCCGCTCGGCGAGGATCCTGGCGCCCTCGACGGTGCGCCGCTGGCGCTCCCTGAACTCCTCGCTCGCCGCGACCTTGAAGGAGACCGCTTTCGCCGCGATGACATGCTCCAGCGGTCCGCCCTGGAAGCCGGGGAACACCGACGAGTTGAGCTTCTTCGCGAACTCCTTGCTCCGGGCGAGGATGATGCCGCCGCGGGGGCCGCCGAGGGTCTTGTGGGTGGTGGAGGTGACCACGTCCGCGTACGCGACCGGGTTGGGGTGCAGCCCGGCCGCGACCAGCCCGGCGAAGTGGGCCATGTCGACCCACAGATACGCGCCGGTCTCGTCGGCGATCCGGCGGAACTCGGCGAAGTCCAGCTGCCGCGGGTAGGCGGACCAGCCCGCGATGATCACCTTCGGGCGGTGCTCCTTGGCGAGCCGCTCGACCTCGTCCATGTCGACCAGGCCGGAGTCGTCGACGTGGTAGGGCACGACGGTGAACTGCCTGCCGGAGAAGTTCAGCCGCATCCCGTGGGTCAGATGGCCGCCGTGGGCCAGGTCCAGGCCGAGGACGGTGTCGCCGGGCTGGGCCAGGGCGAACAGGGCGGCCTGGTTGGCGGAGGCGCCGGAATGCGGCTGGACGTTGGCGTACTCGGCGCCGAAGAGGTCCTTGAGGCGGTCGATGGCGATCTGCTCGGTGACGTCGACGTGCTCGCAGCCGCCGTAGTAGCGGCGGCCCGGGTAGCCCTCGGCGTACTTGTTGGTCAGGACCGTGCCCTGGGCCTCCATGACGGCCACCGGGGCGAAGTTCTCCGAGGCGATCATCTCCAGGGTGGACTGCTGGCGGTTCAGCTCGGCGTCGACGGCGGCGGCGATCTCGGGGTCGAGGTCGTGCAGGGACTGGTTGAGCAGGCTCATCAGCGGTCTCCTGTGCGGGTCCGGGACGGAGGGAGGGAGGGAGGGAGGGAGGAGGGGTGCGGCAGCCGGGGCCGGGTCAGTGCGCGGGGCCGGTGCCGAGCTTGTTCAGCAGCCAGGTGTGGAACGCGCCGATGTGGTGCTCGCTGGGCACCAGGACACCGCCCTTGGCATACAGCCGTGAACCCATGCCGGGCTGTGTGCGCTCGCAGGCGTCGAAGTCCTGCCGGTTGACCCGGTCGAAGAGCTCCACGGACCGGCCCACGTCCATGCCGCTCTCCACGACATGCGGCAGGTAGAGCCAGTCGCACTCGACGACCGTACGGTCGGCGGCCACCGGATACATACGGTGGAAGATCACATGATCGGGAACCAGGTTGACGAAGACCTGCGGCCGCACGGTGATCGCGTAATAGCGCCGGTCCTGCTCCTCGGACACCCCCGGAATGCGCTCCAGCCCCTCCGAGCCGTCGACGGTGAACCCCCGCACCTCCTCCCCGAACTGCGCACCGTGCCCCACGTAGTACTGAGCGGCATACCCGTCCGCGAACTCCGGCAGCACCTCCGTGAGTTCGGGATGGATCGTCGCACAGTGATAGCACTCCATGAAGTTCTCGATGATCAGCTTCCAGTTCGCCCGCACGTCGTACCTGATCCGCCGCCCCACCGAAAGCCCCTCGACGCCGTACCGCTCGATCGACCCCACGTCACCGAGCCGCTCGACCACCGCGCCCATGACCTCCTCCTCGAAGGACGGCGGCTCCTGCGCGAGGCACACCCACACATAACCCAGCCACTCCCGCACATGCACCGCCGCCAGACCGTACGCACTCCGGTCCACGTCCGGCATCGACGTCAAATTCGGCGCCGCCACCAGCCCGCCGTCCAGACCGTACGTCCACGCGTGATACGGACACTGGAACGCCCGCCTGACCTCGCCGCTCTCCTGCGTGCACAACCGCGCCCCCCGATGCCGGCAGACATTGAAGAAGGCCTTGACCGAACCGTCCCGCGCCCGGGTGACCAGGACGCTCTCACGGCCCACGTCGACGGTCCGGAACGCGCCCGGTTTCGCCAGCTCGGAGGCGCGCGCGACGCAGAACCACATGGCCTCGAAGATGTGCTCCTGCTCCTGGGCGAAGACTCCGGGGTCCGTGTAGTACTCGCCGGACAGCGTGGGGACGAGGCTGGGCGGCAGATCACTGAGGGTCATCGAGTCACCTTCGGGAACATCGTGATGCGGTGGCGGGCGGTTCAGTGGCCGCGGGCGATCCAGTCGTCGAGGTGGGGCGCCTCGGCCCCGATCGAGGTGGTCTCGCCATGACCGGTGTGCACGGTGGTGGCGGGGGGCAGCGTCAGCAGCCGGTCCCGGACGGAGGCGATGATGGTGCCGAAGTCCGAGAAGGAGCGGCCGGTGGCTCCGGGACCGCCCCGGAAGAGGGTGTCGCCGGAGAAGAGGGCGTTCAGTTCGCGCGCGTGGAGGCAGACCGCTCCGGGCGAGTGGCCGGGGGTGTGGAGCACCGTCAGGCCGGTGCCGGCGACGGTCAGGATCTCGCCCTCGGACAGTTCGCGGAAGCCGGGGGCGCCCGCCCCGTCGCCGTGCGCCGCTTTCCACAACACCGTGTCGGCGGGGTGGAGCAGGACGGGCGCGCCGTGGCGGGCGGCCAGCGCCGGGGCGGCGTTGACGTGGTCGTTGTGGGCGTGCGTGCACACGACGGCGACCAGACGGCGGTCGCCGACGGCGGCGTCGATGGCGTCCGCGTCGTGCGCGGCGTCGACGACGAGGACCTCTTCGTCGTCGCCGATCAGCCAGACGTTGTTGTCGACCTCCCAGGCGCCGCCGTCCAGTTCGAAGGTGCCGGAGGTGACGAGGTGCTCGATGCGGGCGGTCACAGGACCACGACCGACCGCAGGACGTCGCCGTGGTGCATCTTGGCGAACGCGGCCTCGACGTCGTCCAGGCCGATGGTCTCGGTGACGAACCCGCCGAGGTCGAAGCGGCCCTGGAGGTAGAGGTCGATCAGGGCGGGGAAGTCGCGCGAGGGCAGGCAGTCGCCGTACCAGGAGGACTTCAGGGCGCCGCCGCGTCCGAAGACGTCGAGCAGGGGCAGGTCGACGGTCAGCTCGGGGGTGGGGACGCCCACCAGGACGGCCGTGCCGGCCAGGTCGCGGGCGTAGAAGGCCTGTTTGAAGGTCTCGGGGCGGCCCACCGCGTCCACGACGACGTCGGCGCCGAAGCCGCCGGTGAGTTCGCGGATCGCCTCGACGGCGTCGGTCCTGGAGGAGTCGACGGTGTCGGTGGCGCCGAACCGCTCGGCCCACTTCAGTTTCCGTTCGTCGACGTCGACGGCGATGATGCGGCCGGCGCCGGCGACCTTGCCGCCCGCGATCGCGGCCATGCCCACGCCTCCGCAGCCGATCACCGCGAGGGAGTCGCCGCGTCCCACGCCACCGGTGTGGACCGCGGCGCCGAATCCGGCCATCACGCCGCAGCCGAGGAGGCCGGCGGCGGCGGGCGCGGCCGTCGCGTTCACCTTGGTGCACTGTCCGGCGGCGACCAGGGTCTTCTCGGCGAAGGCGCCGATGCCGAGGGCCGGGGAGAGGGGGGTGCCGTCGGCCAGCGTCATCGGCTGGGTGGCGTTGTGCGTGGCGAAGCAGTACCAGGGCCGGCCTCTGCGGCAGGCCCGGCAGGTGCCGCAGACGGCGCGCCAGTTGAGGATGACGAAGTCGCCGGGTGCGACGTCGGTGACGTCCTCGCCGACCGACTCCACCACGCCCGCGGCCTCGTGGCCGAGCAGGAAGGGGAACGCGTCGTTGATCCCGCCCTCCCGGTAGTGCAGGTCGGTGTGGCAGACCCCGCAGGCCTGCACCCGCACCAGCGCCTCTCCGGGGCCGGGGTCCGGCACCAGGACGGTCTCCAGCGAGACCGGGGCGCCCTTTTCGCGGGCGACGACGGCGCGTACCTCGTGTGTCACGGTCGATCTCCTCGTCGGGGGCGGCCGACTGCGCGCTTCGGCCGGGTGTGCGGGTTGGCGGGCGGACGCCGGTCGCCGGTCGCCTCGGAGCTGTCGGCGCGGGGCCGGAGGGCGGGTCGTTCGGGGCGGTGACCGGACGAGGACCGTGGGCGGCTGCCGTTCCGGTCCGCTTCCGCGTTCTGAATAGCGCAACCATCGTCGCCATGAGCAACGTTGACCAAACTGTCTCCTCGGGGGCACCCCCTGTCAAGAGGTCGGCCGCGGCCGACTCACCCCTCCCCCTTCGGCGCCGCCCCCTTCCCCGGACCGGAGCGGCCGTGCGAGCATGCGGGCGACCGGTTCCGGCCAGGGCCGACCCGCTCCGCGAACCTCGGGACCTTTGCACACAACGGCCTATAGTTGCGTCATGAGCAACTACGCGGCAGAGGGCGCAACGGACGCGGCGACCGGGCCGGTGAGCGGCGTGCAGTCCGTCGACCGCGCCGTCAGCGTGCTGGAGATCCTCGCCCGCCGCGGCGAGGCCGGTGTCAGCGAGGTCGCCGCCGAGATCGACGTCCACAAGTCGACCGCCTTCCGGCTGCTCGGGGCGCTGGAGGCCCGCGGGCTGGTCGAGCAAAGCGCCGAACGGGGCAAGTACCGGCTGGGGTTCGGCATCGTGCGGCTCGCCGGCGCCGTCACGGGCCGGCTCGACGTCACCCAGCAGGGCCGGCAGGTCTGCGAGCGGCTCAGCGAGGAGATCGGCGAGACCGTCAACATCGCCGTACTGCAAGAGCATTACGCGGTCAACCTCCACCAGGTGCGCGGACCGGGCGCCGTCGGCACCCACAACTGGGTCGGCCAGCTCACGCCCGTGCACGCCACGTCCAGCGGCAAGATCCTGCTGGCCCATCTGCCGGAGCGGCGGCGGGCCGAGGTGCTGGAGGCGTGCGGGCTGCGGAGGCTGACGCCGCACACCCTGACCGCCAGGACCAAGCTGGAGAAGGACCTCGACGTGGCGCGCGAGCGCGGTTACGCGGTGACGATGGAGGAGCTGGAGATCGGACTGCACGCGATGGCGGCCCCGATCCGCTCCCGCAAGGGCGAGGTCATCGCCGCGCTCAGCGCCTCCGGCCCGGCCTACCGCTTCACCGAGGACCGCATGCGGGAACTCGCGCCCGTGCTGACGCGGGGCGCCGAGGAGATCAGCCGCAGGATGGGTCACCTGGGCTGACCGCCCGCGGAGAGCGCCCGGCGGGGGCGGCGGTCGCGCCGCCACCGCCTCTCGGCGCCCCGGCGCTCCGGCGCTCCGGCGCTCCGGCGGCCGCTCCTCCCCCGGCGTTCGCGCATCCCGGCCGGAGCGGCCGCGCCCGTGCCTCAGCGCGCGACCAACAGACGGCCCGCCGACGTATCGGCCCGTCGGTGTGTCGGTGGGATCGCGCGGGCAGGACACGTGCGCGTCCCCTGCTTGTCGCCGCCCCCGGCCGGGGCGGCTCGCTCAGACGTACTCCGTCGCCGCGTCGAGCAGCCAGTCCGCCAGATACCCGGCGAACGAGGAGCGGACCAGTACCCAGAAGCCGGCGCTGGGCTTCTCACGCGCCACCAGGACGACCTGGGTCCGGCCCAGGGTGGTCTGGGCGCAGCGGCCGGGGCCGAAGGCCCTCGGATGCAGGTCCAGCGAGCAGCCGTGGGCCAGCAGGTCACGGGCGCCCGCACCGGCGACGAGGAGCGTGGTGCGCTGAGCGGAGACGTCGGTGACCGCGACCGGCTCGTCCCCCGCGGCCTCCCGGATCCGGCTCTCGAGTTCGCGTCCGCCGCCCGGCGGCCCGACGAGAAGCCACTCGTCGGGGCCGAGCCGGAGCGCCGTCAGCTGCCCCGCGCGGACGACGGTGTCGGGCTCCAGGGGCAGCGGGAGCCCCAGTGCGAGGCCTACGGCGCCGGCCGCCGCGCCCTTGGCGTCGAGACGGACGTCGAGCTGGGTGAGGAAGGGGAGTTCGGCCAGCCGGATCACGCCCCCGGAGGCGCGGGTGGCGGCGGCCAGCCGGTCGGCGGCCCGGTCCAGGGGGCTGCGGAGCCGGGAGGTCGGGGCGGTGTCAGCCATCGCGGCGGGCTCCCTCGGGGTCGTAGAGGACGGGGCTCGCGACGGTCACGGGGACCAGTCGGTCGCCCACGGGGGCGTACAGCCGCTCGCCGACGCGGTCCCGGCCGCCCTTGACCAGGGCGAGGGCGAAGGTGCGGCCGAGGGCGGCGCTGCGGTAGCTGGAGGTGACGTGGCCGAGCGTCGGGACGGGCGGGGCCGGGAGCACGCTGTCGGCGACCAGGTGGGCGCCCTCGGGGAGGAAGTCGGCCGGGTCCTCGGGGAGCAGGCCGACGAGGTGTTTGCGGTCCGGGCGCACCGTGTCGGCGCGGGCGAAGGAGCGCTTGCCGATGAAGTCGGGCTTCTTCTTGGAGACCGCCCAGCTCATGCCGAGATCCTGCGGGGTGACCGTGCCGTCGGTGTCCTGGCCGATGATCGGGTATCCCTTCTCGGCGCGCAGGACGTGCATGGTCTCGGTGCCGTACGGGGTGATGTCGTACGGGGCGCCGGCCTCGTACAGGGCCTCCCAGAGGGTCAGGGCCTCCCACGGTGACACGTTGATCTCGTAGGCGAGTTCGCCGGAGAAGCTGATCCGGCAGATCCGGGCCCCGACGCCGGCGACGGTGGTCTCGCGCCAGGCCATGAACGGGAAGTCGTCGTTGGCGACGGCGAGTCCCGGCGCGAGGGAGCCGAGCACGTCACGGGAGTTCGGGCCGGCCAGGGCGACCGTGGCCCACTGCTCGGTCACGGACGTGCAGTGCACCCTGAGTCCGGGCCACTCGGTCTGGAGCCACTCCTCCATCCAGTCCAGGACGGCGGCGGCGTTTCCGGTCGTGGTGGTGACCAGGTAGCGGTCCCGGTCGACCCGGATGACGGTGCCGTCGTCGAAGACCATGCCGTCCGGGCGGCACATGACGCCGTAGCGGATCATGCCGACCTTCAGGGTGCTCATCATGTTGGTGTAGAGCAGGTCGAGGAAGGCGCCGGCGTCCGGGCCCTGGACGTCGATCTTGCCGAGGGTGGAGGCGTCCATGAAGCCCACGCCCTCGCGGACCGCCGCGCACTCGCGCAGCACGGCGGCCGCCATGTCCTCTCCGGCCCGCGGGTAGTACCAGGGGCGCTTCCACTGGCCGACGTTCTCGAACAGGGCGCCGTGTCCGGCGTGCCATTCGTGCAGGGCCGTCGTGCGGACCGGGTCGCTCAGCACACCCCGGTGGCGGCCCGCGAGGGCGGCGAAGGAGACCGGTGTGTACGGCGGGCGGAAGGTGGTGGTGCCGAGGGCCGAGACGTCCACGCCGAGCAGTTCGGCGACCACCCCGCTCGCCAGCACGCCCGAGGTCTTGCCCTGGTCGTTGGCGGTGCCCGCCGTGGTGTAGCGCTTGGTGTGCTCGACCGAGCGCAGGCCGGCCCCGGTCGCGCGGGCCAGGTCGGCGACCGTGACGTCGCGCTGGAGGTCCACGAACCGGGGGGCGTCCGACTCGCCCGGGACGACGTACACCCGCATCGCCGGGGTCGGGGCGGGTTGCGGGGTCAGTGCCGGGAGGCGGGGCGCCTCGGCCGTGTATCCCTCGGCCTCGATCGCGCGGGCTCCGGCGGCGGCGCCCTGGGCGAGGACGGCGGCCTGGTCGAGGAGACCGCTCGCGCTGCCCACGACCTCGACGGCCTGGCGGGCGGTGTCGGGCACGAAGGAGCCCAGGGTCTCGTCGTGGCGCAGCCTGCCGCCGCACTGGCTGAACAGGTGCGCCACGGGGTTCCAGCCGCCGGAGACCAGCAGCAGGTCGGCGGCGAACTCCCGCTGCCCGGCGGACTCGCCGTACGGGGCGACGGTCACGGCGGTGAGGCGGGCCCCGCCCCGCGTGCCGGTGACGGCGTGTCCGGCCAGGACCTCGATGCCGGCGGCCCGGGCGCGCTCGGCCCACTCCCCCGGTTCGGGGCGGGTGTCGACGATCGCCGTGACGGCCAGGCCCGCCGAGGCGAGGTCCACGGCGGCCGCGTAGGCGCTGTCGTTGGTGGTGAAGACGACGGCGTGGCGGCCGGGCAGGGCGCCGTGGCGGTTGACGTGGGTGCGGGCCGAGGACGCCAGCATCACGCCGGGGCGGTCGTTGTCGGCGAAGGCGAGCGAGCGTTCGTGGGCGCCGGTCGCGAGGACGACCCGGCGGGCGCGGATGCGCCAGACGCGTTGCCGGGAGACGTTGCCGGGGGCCGCGGCGCCGAGGTGGTCGGTGCGGCGTTCGACGGCGAGGAGGTGGTTGTCGTCGTAGTAGCCGAAGACGGTGGTGCGGCGCAGGACGCGGACCTCGGGGGCGGCGTCGAGCAGGGCGGCGGTCCCGGCCACCCAGTCGAGGTGTTCGGCCGTGCCGAGCAGGCTGCCGCCGGGCTCCGGCTGGTCGTCGGCGAGGATGACGCGGGCGCCGCTGTTCGCCGCCGCGGCGGCCGCCGCCAGGCCGGCCGGGCCCGCGCCCACGACCAGCAGGTCGCAGTGGGCGTGGACGGCGTCGTAGCGGGCGGGGTCGGGTGCGGTCGCGAGGCGGCCCTGGCCGGGGAGGCTGCTGGCGACCAGTCCGTCGTACAGCTCGACGGTGGTCGCGGGGAGCATCGGCTCGGGGAACGGCTCCTCGATCTGGATGACGGCGTTGGGCTCCTCGGCGCCCGCGGAGAAGATGCCCCGGGGGCGGCCGAGCTTGATGCTGGTCCCTGCCTGGATGACGCCGTTGGCGAGGAGTGCGGAGGCGAGGGTGTCGCCCCGGTGTCCCTGGTACCGGACGCCGTCGAAGGTGAAGGTGAGGAGGGTGTCCCGGTCGATGCGGCCTCGGATGGGGTGGCGGAACGGCTGGGTCGTCTCGCCCCCGCCGCTCCGTCCCGTCCCGTCCCCGGGGTCGCTGCCCCCGGTCCCCCGTTCGGCCTGAACGGCAGCGTCCTCAAGCTCCCCCAGAGGGGGGACCGCCTGGCAGGCTGAACGGGCCGGGCTCGGGTCCGGGGTCGCCGGGCGGTCCTCGCCCGTGCGGTACACCGTCAGGATCTCGTTCGTCGACGTGTCGCGGACCGCGTTGAACCAGCGTCGGCAGCCCGCCGCGTGGCTCCAGCGTTCGGCGAACGGCCCCTTGGCGTTGTCGCGGAAGAAGAGGTAGCGGGCCCACTCCTCGTCGGTGAGGTCCGAAGGGGTCTCGGGGTAGGCCACGTGGGCCTGGCCGCCGTAGTGGAACTCGGCCTCGTCACGGGGCCCGCACCACGGGCAGGGGATGAGCAGCATGGTTGGGCTCCCTAGTGGGCCACCGCGGCCGCGCCGTGCTCGTCGACGAGCGCGCCGGTGGTGAAACGGTCGAGCGAGAAGGGGGCGTTGAGGGCGTGCGGGGTGTCGTGGGCGATGGTGTGGGCGTAGACCCAGCCGACGCCCGGCGTGGCCTTGAACCCGCCTGTCCCCCAGCCGCAGTTGAGGTACAGGTTGTCGACGGGGCTGAGCCCGACGATCGGCGAGGCGTCGGGGCTGACGTCGACGATGCCGCCCCAGGTGCGCAGGACGTGGGCGCGGGCGAACACCGGGAACAGCTCCAGGGCCGCGGCCATCTGCTCCTCGATGATGTGGAACGCGCCGCGCTGGGTGTAGGAGTTGTACGCGTCGATGCCCGCGCCCATCACCAGCTCGCCCTTGTGCGCCTGGCTGACGTACACGTGGACGGCGTTGGACATCACCACCGTGGGGTGCACGGGTTCCAGCAGTTCGGAGACAAGGGCCTGCAACGGGTGTGACTGCAAGGGGAGTTGAACGCCCGCCATGGCGGCGAGGACCGAGGTGTGGCCCGCCGAGCACAGCGCGACCTTGCCGGCCGCGATGCGGCCGCGGGTCGTCCGTACGCCGACGACCCGGTTGTCGACCACGTCGAGGCCGGTGACCTCGCAGTTCTGGATGATGTCGATGCCGGCCGCGTCGGCGGAGCGGGCCAGGCCCCAGGCCACGTGGTCGTGCTTGGCGATGCCGGCGCGCGGCTGGTAGGTGGCGCCCAGTACCGGATAGCGCACGTCCTGCGAGACGTTGACGATCGGGCAGACTTCCTTGACGCCGTCGGCGTCGAGCCACTGCGCGTCCACGCCGTTGAGCCGGTTGGCCTCCACGCGGCGCACGCTGTCGCGGACGTCCTGGAGGCTGTGCGCGAGGTTCAGCACGCCGCGCTGGGAGAAGAGGATCGGGTA
This sequence comes from Streptomyces sp. NBC_00704, assembly GCF_036226605.1. Taxonomy (NCBI): domain Bacteria; kingdom Bacillati; phylum Actinomycetota; class Actinomycetes; order Kitasatosporales; family Streptomycetaceae; genus Streptomyces; species Streptomyces sp. NBC_00704. The sequence continues at coordinate 7,670,359 of NZ_CP109000.1, read as the reverse complement.
GTCGAGTTCCTCCTCCAGTCCCTCCCAGAGCTTGAGGGCGTGCTCGTAGATGCCGGCGCTCTCGTCCCACAGGTAGTTGGAGCGGATGATCGTGGTGTTGCGGGCCATGTTGCCGCCGCCGAGCCAGCCCTTCTCCAGGACCGCGACGTCGGTGATGCCGTGGTTCTTCGCCAGATAGTGGGCGGTGGCCAGGCCGTGTCCGCCGCCGCCGACGATCACCACGTCGTAGGACTTCCTGGGCTCGGGGTCGCGCCACAGCCGGTCGGGGTGTTCGGGGAGGTCTGCGCCGGGGGTGCGGGGGCTCATCGGACGGCTCCGTCTTCCGAAGGGCACGGATGCTGCGGGTACGGGTGCGGATGCTGGGAGTGCGGGTGCTCGGGGGCGTGCGCGTTCATACGGCGGTGTCGTTCCTCTCGGCGGCCTCGGCGACGTCGGCCGGCGGCATCGCGCGGGTCATGGGCCCGACCCCGCCGGGCATCGGCGCGACCCGGTCGCCCGGCGGGCGGCCGACGACGGCGGTCGACTCGGCGACGCGCTGCGTGAGTTCGCGGCGGACGGCGGCGGCGGTCGCCCGGCCGTCGAGCGGCGTTGCGTTCACCGGCGGTGCTCCTTCCCTGTGCGGTCGTGGCCGGGCTCAGCCACGCAGGCGGGACATGGTGGGGTCGAACAGGGGCTCCTCGGCGACGACGGCCTCCACGCGCTGGTCGAAGTAGCCGATGTGCAGCACCGTTCCGGGGGCCGTGAGTCCGGTCGGGAGCCAGGCGTAGGCGATGCCCTTGCCGATGGTGTAGCCGTAGGCGGCGCTGGTGACGTAGCCGACGGGCCGGTCGCCGTCGAAGACGGGTTCCTTGCCCAGGACGACCGACCGGGGGTCGTCGATGACGAGGCAGGACAGCTTGCGCCGGACGTTCTCCTTGCGCCGCAGCAGCGCTTCCTTGCCGATGAAGTCGTCCTTGTCGAGTTTGACGGCGAAGCCGACGCCGGCCTCGTAGGGGTCGTGCTCGTAGGTCATGTCGGTGCCGAACGAGCGGTAGCCCTTCTCCAGGCGGAGGCTGTTGAAGGCGCCGCGTCCCGCGATGACGCCGCCGAGGGGCCGGGCGGCCTCCCAGAGGGTGTCCCAGAGCTTCCGGCCCTGGTCGGCGGTGGTGTAGATCTCCCAGCCGAGTTCGCCGACGTAGCTCAGCCGCATGGCGGTGACGGGCACCGGGCCGATGTGGGCGCGCCGGGCGCGGAAGTACTTCAGTGCGTCGTTGCTGAAGTCGGCGTCGGTGAGGGGCTGGAGGACCTTGCGGGCGAGCGGGCCCCACAGGCCGACGCAGCAGGTGCCGGGGGTGATGTCGCGGACCTGGACGGTGCCGTCGGCGGGGAGGTGGCGGGTGATCCAGTCCAGGTCGAGATTGCCGTTGGCGCCGATCTGGAAGGTGTCGCGGGCGAGCCGGGCGACGGTGACGTCGCTGCGGATGCCGCCGTCGTGGTCGAGGAAGAGGGTGTAGGTGACCGAGCCGGTGGATTTGGCGACCTTGCCGGTGCACAGGCGCTCCAGGAGGGCGGCGGCGCCGGGGCCGGTGACCTCCAGGCGTTTGAGGGCCGTCATGTCGTACATCGCGACGGTCTCGCGGGTGGCCTGGGCCTCGGCGCCGACGATGGGCGACCAGTAGCGCGCGGCCCAGTCGCCCGGGGCCGGGATGGAGCGGCCTTCCACGAGGCCGGCGTTGGCCTCGTACCACTGGGGGCGTTCCCAGCCGTTGGCCTCCAGGAAGAAGGCGCCGTGCTCCAGCTGGCGGGTGTGGAAGGGGCTGGTGCGGATGGGGCGCGGGTCCCCGGAGGGCTGGAGCGGGTGGAGGATGTCGTAGACCTCGACGAAGTTCTGGCAGTCGCGGGCCAGGACGTACTCCGGGGCGAGCTGGTGCGGCTCGAAGCGGTTGACGTCGCACTCGTGCAGGTCGAAGGAGGAGCAGTAGCCGTCGACCAGCCATTCGGCCATGGCCCGGCCGACTCCGGCGGAGTGGGTGACCCAGACGGCCTCGGCGACCCAGAAGCCCCTGACGTCCCGTGACTCGCCGAGCAGCGGGAAGTTGTCGGTGGTGAAGGAGAACAGGCCGTTGATGCCCTCCTCGATCTTCGCCTCCTTCGTGGCGGGAAGGAGCGCCTGGGTCTCGGTCCAGGCGTCGGCGAAGTCGTCCTCGGTGAACTTCAGGACCGACGGCATGCCGTCGGCCTCGTCGACGGAGAGGATCTCGTCGGCGGTGAGGGGCATCGGGCGGTGGCCGTAGGAGCCGATGCCGATGCCGTCGAAGCGGTCGCGGTAGTAGAGGTCGGCGTCCTGGTGGCGCAGGATCGGGCGGACCGCCTCCTCGGTCTGGCCGGCGAGGGCCGGGACCGGGCCGGTCCAGGCGAGCTGGTGGGCGAGCGGGGTCAGCGGGAGGTTCATGCCGGCCATGCGGGCGATCTTGGGGCCCCAGATGCCGGCGCAGCACACGACGATGTCCGCGGGGATCTCGCCCTGGTCGGTGAGGACGCCGGTGATCTCGCCGTCGGCCTTCAGGACGTCGAGGACCTCGTGGCGCGGCAGGAAGGTCACGCCGCGTCCGGTGGCGCGGCGGATCTGGGCCTCGACGGCGAGGACGGCCTTGGCGAGGCCGTCGGTGGGCACGAGGAGGCCGCCGAGGACCTTGTCGGGGTTGACGAGCGGGTGCTGTTCGAGGCATTCGTCCGCGGTCAGCAGGCGGGCCTCGACGCCCCAGGCGGTGATCCAGCCGTGGCGGCGGCGCAGTTCGGTGAGGCGCTCGGGCGTGGTGGCCACTTCGAGGCCGCCGACCTGGAGGAAGCAGGGCTTGCCGTCGACGTCGAGGGAGCGGAACTTCTCGACGGTGTAGCGGGCCAGCTCGGTCATCGTCTTGGAGGAGTTCGTCTGGAAGACGAGCCCCGGAGCGTGCGAGGAGGATCCCCCGGTGGCGGGCAGCGGGCCCTGGTCGACGACGGTCACCTCGGTCCAGCCTCGTGCGGACAGCTCGTCGGCGAGGGCCGCTCCCACGACGCCCGCTCCGATGATGACCACTCGGGGTCCCGCCATCGCCGCACCTCCGGTCTGTTGATCAGCCGAGCCGATCGAGTTGCTGTTTACGCAACGCGGTTCAGGTTGCGCAACTCAATGTGCCTGCCGTGCTGGTGGGTGTCAAGGGGCCCGGGACCTCGGAGAACAGAGGGAGGAACAGGGCGGCCGCGGCGCGCCCCGCCACCGGCGAGCGGGCCCGGAAACGGCGATGCCCGGTGGGCGGCGCGCATCCCGCGCGCGCCGCCCACCGGGCATGATCCGACCGGATCCCCGGAACGCCGGAGTCCGGTCCCCGCCGCTACTTGAGCCAGGCGTCCACCTTGGCGCGGTTGGCGTCGACCCACTTCTTCGCCGCCGCCTCGGGGGTCATCTTGTCGACCGCGATGTACTTGGCCACGACGTTCTGGTCGTCGTTCGTCCAGTTGAAGTTCTTCACCAGGCCGTAGGCCGGGCTGCCGGACTTGGCGAACTTCGCGCTGACGATCTTGTCCAGGTCGTAGACGGGGTAGTCGCAGGCGATCTTCTCCGCGTCGGCGTCGCACCCCGCCTTGTACGCGGGCAGGTTCACCTTCACCAGCGGCACCTCGGACAGGAACCACTGCGGCTCGTAGAAGTAGCCGATCACCCATTCCTTGTTCTTCTCGGCCTTGCGGTAGGCCTGGATGAGCGCCGTCTCGCTGCCCGCGTACACCACCTTGAAGTCGAGCTTGAGGTTCTTCACCAGCGCCTCGTCGTTGGTGACGTACGACGGGTCGCCGTCCAGGAGCTGGCCCTTGCCGCCCGACTCGGAGGTCTTGAAGTTCGCCGCGTACTTGTTCAGGCTCTTCCAGTCGGTGATGTCCGGGTGGGCCTTCGCCAGCCACGGCGGCACGTACCAGCCGATGATGCCCTTGTTGCCGGTGGAGCCGGCCGACACGGCCGTCTTCTGCCCGTCGACGTACTTCTTCCGGAGGTCGTCGTGGCCCCAGTTCTCCAGGACGGCGTCCACCTCGCCCGTCCCGAACCCCTGCCAGGCGATCTCCTCCTTGAGGTCCTTCTTGGTGACCTTGCAGCCGAGGTCGTTCTGCGCGACGTACGCGACGACCGCCGCGTCCGCCTCGTAGCCCACCCACGGGTTGACGGCGAGGTTGAAGGCCCCGCACTTGCCCGAGGCGTCCGCGCCGCCGCCGGATCCGGAGGAACTGTCGCCGACCTTCGCACCGCCGCACGCGGTGAGGGTGAGGCCGAGGACCGCCATGCCGGCCGCGCCCGCTCTCCATCGTCTTGCTTGCCTTGCCATCGTCAGTTGCTCCTTACGCGCTGGTACGCCGCGCCGCTGCCTGAGTGATGCGGTCGAACATGACTCCGAGAAGGACGATGGCCAGCCCCGCCGCCAGCCCCTTCCCGAACAGTTGGCCCTGCGAGAAGCCGGCCACGACGTCGTAGCCGAGGGCGCCCGCACCTACCAGGCCGCCCACCACAACCATCGACAGCACATAGATCAGACCCTGGTTCGTGGCGAGAGCCAGGGCGCCGCGCGCCATCGGCAGCTGGACCTTGGTGATGATCTGCCAGGTGTTGCACCCGGCCGCGGTGGCCGCCTCCACGGTGGTCCCGGGCACGGCCCGCACACCATCGGCGATGATCTTCATGGCGACGGGCGCCGCGTAGACGATCGCGGCGACGATCGCCGTGAAGCGGGTCGCGCCGAACAGCGCGAGGAAGGGCACCAGGTAGACGAACGGCGGCATGACCTGCGCCGCGTCCAGGCTCGGCCGCAGCACCCGGTCCACCAGGCGGCTGCGGCCCATCCACACGCCGAAGACGATGCCGAGCAGCATGACGAGGATCGTGGCGACCACCGTCGAGGCCAGTGTCGTCATGCTGTCCGACCACATGCCGGTGGCGACCAGCAGTCCCACGCACACGGCCGTGGTGAGTCCGGCCCGGCGACCGCCCAGGACGGCGCCGAGCGCGACCAGCACGGCCCCGACGAGCCACCACGGCGAGTCCGTGAGCAGCGACTGGAACGGGTTGAGCAGTCCGTTGGTGAGGAGGTCGCGGACGGTGTTGGTGACGCCCGAGAGGTTGTCCTGCACCCAGGTCGTCGTGGTGTCGGCGGCGCTCGCGACGGAGTCGCCGACACTGCCGTCGCCGGGGAACTCGGCCGCCCACACGTAGGTGTGGGACAGGAAGACCAGGACGGCCGTGCAGAGTGCGCCCGCGCCGAGCAGCGGACGCCGCCAGGCGAGGAACCGGTTCTTCGAACGCCGGGCCTCCTCCTCGCGGGTACTGGCGGCGGTCGTCACCCGGTCGAGGACGATCGCCATGACGACGATGGACAGGCCCGCGTTGAAGGCGGTGCCCACGTCGAGCGACTGCAACGCCTGCACGACGGTCTTGCCCAGGCCGGGCGCGTCGATGAGGGCCGCGATGGTCACCATGGCCAGGGCGGCCATGATGGTCTGGTTGACGCCCATCACCACGGTCCGCTTGGACATCGGCAGCAGGACCTTCAGCAGGGCCTGCCGGCGGGTCGCGCCGAGCGAGTCGGCCGCCTCCACCGTCGTCTCGGGCACGGTCCGGATGGCGTGCGCGGTGATGCGGATCGCCGGCGGCGCCGCGTAGATCACGGTGGCGATGGTGGCGGAGGCCCCGCCGATCAGGAAGAACAGGGTCAGCGGTGCGAGGTAGACGAAGGTCGGCATCGTCTGCATGAAGTCGAGGAACGGCGTCATGATGCGGTGGAACCGGTCCGACAGCCCCGCCCAGACCCCGAGCGGGATCGCGAACAGCAGCGCCACCAGGACCGCGGAGACGGTGAGCGCCAGGGTGTCCATGCTCTCCTGCCACAGGCCCTGCAACCCCAGGAAGGCGAAGCCGGCCACAGCCAGCAGGGCGACCCGCCAGTTGCCGAAGGCCCAGGAGGCGTAGCCCGCGATGCCGACGACGCCGAGCCAGCCGATCTGCGGGAGGGGGCGGCCCGCGGAGGGCTGGGAGATCAGGTCCTGGACGAAGGTCACCAGGGTGTCGACGACGAGGCGGATCTCGTTGAAGAAGTACAGGAACAGCGGGTTGGAGTTGCGGTTCGCGCCGATCGAGTCGTTGACGTCGTTGAACCACCGGTGCAGGTCGGTCAGGTCCGCCGCCCCGAGCGCGAGGGTCTGGCCGCCGCGCAGGAGGGCGAACAGCAGCAGCCAGACGAGCAGGATCGCGCCGGTCACCAGGGAGCGGCTGATCCTGCGGGGCGCCGCGGCCGCGGCCGGCTCCTCGGCGGGCCGGATCCTCTCCGGCCGGCCCGGGGGCTCGGTCTTCTCCACGGCGACGGTCACCGGACGCCGCCTTCCTGTCCGGCGACCACGGCGAGGATCTCCTCGTCGCCGACGATGCCGAGCAGTGTGCCGTTCTCGACGACCTTGACGGGCTTGTCGGCCGCCAGCACCGCCCGGGTCGCCTCGCGCACCACGACGTCGGGACCCAGCTCGGGGCCGTCCAGGGCGTCGCCGTCCGCGGGCGGGCGCATGATCCAGCGCAGGGTGAGGACGTCGCCGCGCGGCACGTCCTTGACGAACTCGCGCACGTAGTCGTCGGCCGGGGCGCCGACGAGTTCGTCGCCGGTGCCGCACTGGACCATCTTGCCGTCGCGCATGATCAGGATGCGGTCGCCGAGTTTGAGCGCCTCGGACAGGTCGTGGGTGATGAACACCATGGTCTTGCCAACCTCGTGGTGCAGGCGGATGACCTCGTGCTGCATGTCGCGGCGGATCAGCGGGTCCAGCGCCGAGAAGGGTTCGTCGAAGAAGAGCACGTCGGGGTCGCCGGCCAGCGCGCGGGCCAGGCCGACGCGCTGCTGCATGCCGCCGGAGAGCTGGTCGGGGTAGGAGTTCTCGTAGCCGGCGAGGCCGACGAGTTCGACGACCTCCATGGCCCGCCTGGCGCGGTCGGCCCGGCTCATGCCGCGGATCTCCAGACCGAAGGCCACGTTGTCGACGACGCGGCGGTGCGGCAGCAGCCCGAAGTGCTGGAAGACCATGGAGAACTTGCGGCGGCGCAGGTCGCGCAGGCGCCTGTCGTCGGCCTTGCGGATGTCCTCGCCCTCGAAGACGATCTCGCCGGCGGTGGGCTCGATCAGCCGGGTCAGGCAGCGCACCAGGGTGGACTTGCCGGATCCGGACAGGCCCATGACGACGAAGACCTCGCCGGGCGAGACGTCGAAGTGCACGTCGCGCACGGCGGCGGTGCAGCCGGTGCGGTCCATCAGCTCGCGGCGGGTGAGGCCGCACAGTTCCTCGGACTCCGGCACCCGGTCGGCCTTCGGCCCGAACACCTTCCACAGACTGCGCACGGAGATGACCGGGGTGGGACCCGGGTCCTGGGGGGCGCCGCGCCGCCGCGGCACCTCGGTCTGGGTGGTCATGTTCGACCTTCTTTCGGCGTTCAGCCGCGGAACCAGCGCTGCGGCCGGGGTTGGATGTTCTGCCAGATGTGCTTGGGCTCTCGGTACTCGTTCAGACCGGACGGTCCCAGCTCCCGGCCCACACCCGAATGGCCGAAACCGCCCCATTCCGCCTGCGGCACGTAGGGGTGGTAGTCGTTGATCCACACCGTGCCGTGGCGCAGCCGCCGGGCGACCCGCTGGGCCCTGCCGGCGTCCTGTGTCCACACCGCCCCGGCGAGTCCGTACTCGGTGTCGTTGGCGATGCGGATGGCGTCGTCCTCGTCGGTGAAGCGCTCCACGGTGAGCACCGGGCCGAAGGACTCCTCGTGCACCACGCGCATGTCCTGCCGGCATTCGTCGAGCACGGTCGGCGGGTAGTAGTGGCCGCCCGCCAGGGCCGGGTCGGCGGGGCGTTCGCCGCCGCAGCGCAGCACGGCGCCCTCGGCGACGCCGGCGGCGACGTACGCCTCCACCTTGTCGCGGTGCTGAGCGGAGATCAGCGGCCCGGTCTCGGCGTCGGGGTCGAAGGGGCCGCCGAGGCGGATCCGGCGGGCGCGGCGCACGATCTCGTCGACGAGCCTGTCGTGCAGGGAGTCCTCGACGATCAGACGGGCGCCGGCCGAGCACACCTGCCCCGAGTGCAGGAAGACGGCCGTGAGGGCGAAGTCGACGGCCGTGTCGAGGTCGGCGTCGGCGAAGACCACGTTGGGGTTCTTCCCGCCGAGTTCGAGCGCCACCTTCTTCACGGTCGCGGCGGCGGCCGCCATGACGCGCCTGCCGGTGGCCAGGCCGCCGGTGAAGGAGACCATGTCGACGTCCGGGTGCTCGGAGAGCGGTGCGCCGGTCTCGGGGCCCGCGCCCAGGACGAGGTTGGCCGCGCCGGCCGGGAGGCCGGCCTCCTCCAGCGCTCGCATCAGCAGGACGGAGGTGGAGGGGGTGAGTTCACTGGGCTTCAGCACGACCGTGTTGCCGGCCAGGAGAGCCGGGGCGACCTTCCAACTGGCCTGCAGCAGAGGGTAGTTCCAGGGGGTGATCAGTCCGCACACCCCGACGGGCTCGTAGACGACCCGGCTGACCGCGTCGTCGCGGCCGGTGTCGATGACCCGGCCGGCGTCGACGCCGCCGATCCCGCCGTAGTAGCGCAGGCAGGAGACGACGTCGGCGAGGTCGTACTCGCTCTCCACCATGCGCTTGCCGGTGTCCAGCGATTCCGCGCGGGCGAAGACCTCGGCGTCGCGCTCGATGACGTCGGCGGTGCGCAGCAGGAGGGCGCCGCGCTCCCGCTCGGGGGTGCGGGGCCAGGGGCCCTCGTCGAAGGCCCGGCGGGCCGCGGCGATCGCCGCCTCGGCGTCGGGGCGCGTTCCTTCCGAGACGGTCGCGGCGAGCGTGCCGTCGGCGGGACACCGGATCTCCCGGCTGCCGCCGGCCACGGGGGCCCGCCATTCGCCATTCACATACAGGTCTGCCACGCGCCGAGCCTTCCGACCGAAATTCGTTGCGCATCGTGCACCCGATTGCTTGTGATGGAACACCCTGTCGGCTGGCCAGACGGACGTCAAGATGTTGCGGGATGACGATTTGGCCATGCGGCCACTTCCCCGTCCACCCTTGACCACAGAGGGCACCGAGCCGACCATGTTGCGTATCGCTCACCTTGTTGTGCAATACGCACCGACGGAGGCCGCACATGTCCCCTCGCCCGCAACCTGGTCGTGAGTTCGTCCTGACGCTTTCCTGTCCCGACAGCGCAGGGCTGGTCCATGCCGTGAGCGGCTTCCTCGTCAGGAACTCCGGCAACATCCTGGAGAGCCAGCAGTTCGACGACCGGCTCCAGGGCCGGTTCTTCATGCGGGTCCACTTCGACGTCGGTGACCCCGACGTCGGCCTGGAGGCCCTGCGGTACCGCTTCGGCCCCGTCGCCCAGGCCTACGCCATCTCGTGGTCCCTCAGCGACGCCTCCACCCCGACCCGGACCCTGATCATGGTGTCCAGGTTCGGGCACTGCCTCAACGACCTGCTCTTCCGCCGGCGGGCGGGCGCGCTCAACATCGAGATCCCCGCGATCGTCTCCAACCACCGGGACTTCGAGAAGCTCGCGGAGACGTACGACGTCCCCTTCCACCACATCCCGGTGACCCGCGACACCAAGCCGGAGGCCGAGGCCCGGCTGCTCGAACTCGTCCGCGACCTGGACATCGACCTGGTGGTACTGGCCCGCTACATGCAGATCCTCTCCGACGACCTGTGCAAGGAGCTGGACGGCCGCGCCATCAACATCCACCACTCCTTCCTGCCCAGCTTCAAGGGCGCACGCCCCTACGACCAGGCCTACGACCGCGGCGTGAAGCTCGTCGGCGCGACCGCGCACTATGTGACGTCGGACCTGGACGAGGGCCAGATCATCGAACAGGACGTGGTCCGGGTGGACCACTCGCTGGACCCCGGCGAGCTGGTCACCGTCGGCCGGGACGTGGAGGCCCAGGTGCTCGCGCACGCGGTGAAGTGGCACAGCGAGAACCGGGTGATGGTCGAGGGCAACCGCACGGTCGTCTTCCGCTGAACGGTCACTACGGGTGCTGAACGGGAGACGCTCGCGACGACCGCCGCCCGCCCGGCCGAGAGCCCGGCCGGCCGGCCGTCGGCCGTGTATACGAGCTGCGGCTCCGTACGTCTAGTCCCCGGTCGTGCCGTCGAGCATCTCGCGCAGGATGTCCAGGTGGCCGTTGTGGCGGGCGGTCTCCTCGATGAGGTGGAGGAGGATCCAGCGCAGGTCGACGTGGACGCCGTTGCGGACGGTTCCCCGGGCCCGCTCGTCCAGGTCGTTCCCGGCGACCAGTTCGCGGTAGCGGGCGCTCTGTCCGGCGTACTCGTCGAGCAACTGCGGGAGCGGGAACTCGACGGCGATGCGCATCTCGCGGTCCGGGTCCTCGTCCGTCATGGGGGCGTGGTCCTCCTCGCCGAGGAAGACCACCTGGAACCAGTAGTACTCGACCCAGCGGAGGTGGTTGACCACTCCGCTCATGGTCATCAGCGGTGAGCCCGGCAGGAGCGCCTTGCGGGCGTTCTCCGCGGAGACGCCTTCACACTTGACGCGGGCGGTGTCCCGCGCGTAGTCGAGGAACGTGGTGAGCTGGGTGCGCTCGTCCCACGCGGGCGGTGTGTCGTCGATTCTTGTCATCGCGCGAAGCGTCCCCGATCACCGCGACCGCTGTCGAGGCGTTTACGCGGAACTCCCAACGATCCGGCGACGCGCACCCCGTCCTCATTCTCATTCTCATTCTCGGATGCCCGTTCGTCCGCTGCAACCGGGTCGGGCGTCCCCCGGTGACGGCGGGATGACGGCGTGGTGACGGCATGCTGACGCCGCGTCCGTAACATCGGGCCTGGCGCGGGAGCGGCGAGCGCGGAGGATGCGCGCCCTGGCCCTCACACCCCGAGACGCCGAGCCACCGAGCCCCGAAAACCCGGAGCCCCGAAAACCCGAGCCCGGAAGCCCCGAAGACTCCGTCATCGATCGGAAGGCTTCGTCATGGTCGCTGTGTCCCACGTTCAGTTCGGCATGCGGAACGAGGACGTGCGTATCGTCCAGAAAGCCCTGATCAAGCGCGGCCGCAAGATCCCCGACGGCGCCACCGGCCTGTTCGGCGACCAGACCAAGGCCGCCTACCGTGCCGAACAGCTCGCCCAGGGCTTCACGGGAGCCGACGCCGACGGCATACCGGGCCCGACCTCGCTGGCCACCCTCGGCAGACTCACCGGCCTCTTCCGGCTGGACGGTGCCGGGGCGCCCGCGGCCGGAAACGGAAAGCTCTCCCTGGGCCAGGTCACCTTCCGCGATCCCGGCGACGCATCGGGCGAGGAGGCCATGCGGCGCTACGCCCGCAAGGCGTGCCAACTGACGCACATGGACCCGCAGTTCGGGGTGCCGGCACTCACCACCATCGCCAAGCGGGAGTCCGCCAGCAACAGTCCGAGGTTCCGGATCAACACGACCGACAGGAACGCGAACGGCCCGCGTGTCGCCGACGGCCACCCGCAGAACTGCTCCCGCGGAGCGACGCAGTGCATTCCGGGCACGTTCGCCACGTTCCACCAGGCGGGCACGGCGACCACGCCGTACGACGTGGTCGCCTGCATGTGCGCGACGGTCAACTACGTCCGCCACCGCTACCACGTGAACGAGTCCGGTTCGAACTTCGCCGCCCGTGTGCAGCAGGCGGATCCGCGGCGCTCTCCCCACTGGTACTAGGAGTTCCCCATGGTCGCCACACCGACGGTCACCGTGTCCGACGTCCGGTTCGGCAAGCGCAACGAGGGCGTGCGCATCGTCCAGAAAGCTCTGATCAAGCGCGGCCGCAAGATCCCCGACGGCGCCACCGGCCTGTTCGGCGACCAGACCAAGGCCGCCTACCGTGCCGAACAGCTCGCCCAGGGCTTCAAAGGAGCCGACGCCGACGGTATCCCGGGCCGTACCTCCCTGACCACGCTCGGCCGTCTCTCCGGCCTCTTCCACGTGGCGGGCGGCGCCGCTCCCGCCGCGCCGCACACCGGCCGGGTGGGCTCGCCCGTCCCCGGGCACAAGGTCACGTTCGAGTTCTTCGAGCGCGGCGACTACGCCTGGAAGCCCGACGGCCACGGCCGCCACACCGGGCAGGACTTCGCCGCCGACACCGGAGCTCCCGTGGTCGCCGTGCGCGCCGGCACCATCAGCTGGTCGAGCGGCGACGGCCGGGCCTACGGCCAGTGGATCGGGCTGGCCGCGGACAACGGTCACGTCTACACCTACTGCCACCTCTCGAAGCGTCAGGTCAAGGCCGGCCAGCACGTCACGGCCGGGCAGCGGCTCGGCGCCGTCGGCAGCACGGGCAACGCCACCGGCCCCCACCTGCACTTCGAGATGTCCAAGGGCTCCGCCTGGTCGTACGGCCATGTGGCCAAGCCGAGTTGGTGAACCAAGAAGAAGAGCAGCGCCACCTCGTCGTGCCGATCGCGGTCCACGAAGTAGCGCCACGTGTACGTCGATGGCGCCTCGGGAGCCGGGTCCTCGTCGGCCGGCGGGGGAACGCGCCGCTCGACCGGGGTCCGGGACATCAGCGTCGGCCTCACCCGCTGCCCGCCCCGCTCCGCTCCGCCGTCGATGGCCGGGGCGGGGTCGCGGGGCCGCACCTCGGGGTGTGTGCGGCTTGCGCGGCGGTCAGCGGTAGTTGAGCTCGGCCAGTTCGGTGGCGAGCTTGGCGGGAAACGGCGTGTGCCCCAGGAGGCGCATGCCGGTGTTGCGCAGGGTGCGTGCGGCCGGGTTGCGGGTGGTGGCGATGCGGGTCATCCGGTCGGTGAAGCCGATGACGCGCTCGGCGACCGGGCGGCGGCGGGCCTCGTACTCGTCGAGGCCGCCTGCGGTGAAGGCGGAGCCGAGGGCGTAGCCGTCCTGGATGCCGGTGTTCATGCCCTGTCCGCCGGCGGGGCTGTGCACGTGGGCCGCGTCCCCGGCGAGGAAGAGCCGCCCGGCGCGGTAGTGGTCGGCGACGCGGTGGTGGACGCGGAAGCGCGAGGACCAGGCGATGTCGGTGACGGCGGCCTGGCCGGGCATGCGCTGGTCCAGGAGCCCTTGCACGAAGGCGAGGTCGGGGTGTTCGGGCGCCTGGTCCGTGGTGGCGACGATGCGGTAGTGGCCGCCCGGCAGCGGGGCGACGACGACGAGGCCGGCGGATCCGAAGGTGAGGGAGACCTCGGCCGGGCCCGGGGCCCAGTCCATCACCACGTCGGCGAGGACGAACGACTCGGCGTAGGAGTTTCCGGAGAACCCGATGCCGGAGGCCTCTCGCACCATGCTGTGCATGCCGTCCGCGCCGACCACGTAGGACGCGCGCAGGGTCTGCCCGGTGCTGGTGGTGAGGGTCACCCCGTCCTCGTCCTGGACCACGGAGGCGACGCGGTGGGGCCGGTGGACGTCCCCGCCCAGCGCCCGCAGCCGGGCCAGCAGGACGGCCTCGGTCTCGTACTGCGGGACCATCAGCGTGTAGGGGTGCGGGGTGGGGAGCTGCTCGAAGGGCACGGTGAGCAGACGCCGAGCGCCGTCGCGGACGGCGAAGCGGGTGAGCTTCAGACCTCTGCCGATCAGGTCCCCGGACGCGCCGAGTTCGTCGAGCACTTCGAGGGTGCGAGCGTGCACCACCGCGGCGCGGGAGGTGTTGGCCCCCTCCTCCTGCTGGTCCAGCAGGACGAAGTCGGCGCCGGCGAGCGCCAGCGTCACCGCCAGCGCCAGGCCGGTGGGGCCTGCGCCCACGATCGCCACTTCGGTGCGCTCGGGCAGGGTGTGCGCGGAGCTGGTCAAGGTGGACCTCCGGGGCTCGGACCAAAAGGTTTGCCAACGTGCGTTGGCGAGCGTCTGCTCACAGCATGCCCACGACACCGCCGGTAGTCAACAGGTGTTGGCCTACAGGTGTAGGCATCATAGGCACCGCGTCGGTGATGGCCGCGGTGGCGGGCGTCATGGCCAGCCCCATCCCGGCGCCCAGGCGACGAGGTCGGTCAGGACGAGCCGGTAGGAGCTCGCGATGTCCAGTTCGGCGAGCACGGCCAGGCCGGCGGCGACAGCGACCAGGCCGGCGATTCACGGGACGGCGGGCGTCGACGCGCGCTGCCGGCTTCGGCGCCAGGCGGGCGCCGGGGATCACGGCCGCGGACTTTCCGGCGGACAAGGGGTGCGGTGCGATGGAGGGGCCGGTGACTCGGACCGCCGTGCCCGTGAATGGTAAGTCAACACGCGATGGCCTACAGTTGTTGGCATGATGACGAGCAGCCCCGCGCACGACCCCGGCCCCGTCCCCGTCCCCGACCCCGGATCCGGTCCGGGCCCCCGGCGCTCCGACCGCACCCGGGCGGCGATCCTGGACGCCGCCCGCCGGCGTTTCGCGGCGCACGGCTTCGAACGCACGACGATCCGGGCCGTGGCCGCCGACGCTGACATCGACCCCTCGATGGTCATGCGCTACTACGGCAGCAAGGCCCAGCTCTTCGACGCCGCGCTCGACATCGACCTGCACCTGCCCGACCTCACCGCCACCCCCGCGCACGAGCGGCCCGCGGCTCTCGTACGGCACTTCCTGCACCGCTGGGAACACGACGGCGCCGACGACGCGCTCCTGCTGCTCCTGCGGTCCGCCGTCACCAACGACCAGGCGGCACGGCGCATGCGGGAGATCTTCAGCACCCAGGTCGCCCCCGCCCTCGGCCCCGTCCACCAGGACAGGATGGGACTGGTCTCCTCCCAGCTCCTCGGCCTCGCCCTGACCCGCTACCTGCTGCGCATCCCGGCCGTCACCCAGCTGACCCCGGAGGAGATCGTCACCGCCTACGCGCCCGCCGTCCAGAGCATCCTCGCCCCCCGGACACCCGGCGACTGACGGCCCCGGAAGTCCTCCCGCCGACGCCGTCCTGACGATATCGACGGCAATCCCACCGGAAACGGAGTTTCCCGAAACGGGCGTCGCGCCGCCCCTTTTGTGGCACGCTGGGTGCTCGTTCCGGTGCTTTCGGGGGTGGAGTTAAATGGCTGCACGGGGCAGTTATGCAGGAGGTGTGCGCGTTCGAACTCGCACGACAGGGCAGCGCCGGCGCCGCACGGGTGCATGGTTACTGGGTATCGCCCTACTGGCGTCCTGTTCCGCCCCCGGCAAAGACGGCGGGGACGACCTTTCGGGGAAAACCGGCCCCTCCGCCTCCCTTTCCTCTTCCGGTGCGCAGGATTCCTATCCGGGTGACGACAAGGGCGCACGGGCTCTGGTGCGGAAACTGGGAGAGGACGGCGGCGGAACCGCCCTGGTGCGCTCGCTGCGGCCGACCTCCGACGACTACGGGGCGCTGTTCCAGCCGGACTTCGCCGGTCGGGCCGAGACGTTCTACGAGGGCACCCTCTGGGGCGCCTCACCCCAGCCGGCGAGGCCCTGGGCGAAACGCGGGGAGACCGAAGTGCGGATGGCGAAGGCGACCACCGACGACATCCGGGCCTGGACCCCCACCGCGCGGTCCAATTTCCCCGGGGGATACGAAAAGGTGAAAGACCGGTTCAAGGCCGGGCTCACGGTGTACGTTTGGGATTACACCAAGCCCGGAGCCGAGCGAGGTCTGGCCTACAACGGACTGGTGTACGTGAACGGGCATTGGGCCTTCTTCCCCAAACCATGGTACGCGCTGGGGAAATAGATTCGAGGGAGCAGGGACGAAAGTCCCGGCAGGCCGATTCTGCCTGCCCGCACCATGACCTGTTCGACAGTCCCGCACCATGACCTGTTCGACCGCGAGGAGTGTAATTCTGTGCTGGCTCGTATACCGCTCGACGGCGGCGGCGTCATCCTCGTGGAGAGTCCGCATGCGGACGGGCAGGGTCCGGTCATGGCGGGCCGGGTCGGTGACGCCGTTCAGGACCTGCCCAGAAAGCTGGGCGAGATCATCGAGCCGGTCACCCGGACCGCCCGGATCCTCATCGAGCGGCTGAGCGCCGCGGGCCCCTCGGAGTTCGAGATGGAGTTCGGGCTCGATCTCGCCGCCGAAGCGGGTGCGGTGATCACCAAGAGCACGGTGGGCGCCCACGTGACGGTGCGGATGACGTGGACGCGGCCCGAGGGCGGGACGCCGGGCGCCGCGCCGGCCGCAGTCGAATGACCGTCCGCCACAACTGGGCCCGAAACGACCGAAGATGGTGACCTGGGCCGCTTCCGTCGCCCGGATTCTCGGCCCGGACGGCGTGGTGGCGGGAGCCGGCTTCCTCGTCGCCGACGACCTCCTGGTGACCTGCGCGCACGTGGTCACGGCCGCCGGAGGCGGCGAACAGGCCGTGCTGCGCCTGGACTTCCCCCAGGCGCACGGCGCGCCCGAGGCCCGCGGAACCGTCGTCCGCCACGGACGCAGCGAACCGGCCGCCGAGGACGTCGCCGTCGTCCGCCTCGACGCTCCACCGCCGGGAACCTCCCCGCTGCCGCTGGCCCGCGCCGAGGGGTGCCGCGGCCACCGGGTGCGCTCCTTCGGCTTCCCCGGACACGCGGTCTCCGGCGGCCACTTCGGCGAGGGGCACGCCGGCGAGATCCTCTCCCCCCACTCCGCGACCGACGCCCTGTTGCAGGTGGCCTGCGCCAACGACCTCACCCAGGGATTCAGCGGCGGCCCGGTGTGGGACGACACCGTCGAAGCGGTGATCGGCATGGTCACCCGCGTCACCCGCCCGGACCCGCTGCTGCGCGGAACCGGCATCGCCTACGCCACGCCCGCGGGACGGCTGCGGCAGCTCTGGCCCGACCTGGCCGTCCCACCGGTGCGGCCCTACCGCGGACTCCAGGCGTTCGACACCGAGCACGCCGGCTGGTTCCACGGACGGGCCGGGGCGGTGCGGACGATCATCGATCGCCTGGCCGCCGTCCCGGACGCGCTCGTGCTGCTCGGTCCGTCCGGAGCCGGCAAGTCGTCCCTGGTCCAGGCAGGTCTGATACCCGCGTTAGCCGACTGCCCGCTGCCCGGCAGCGACCGCTGGGAGGTCGCCACCGTCCGCCCCGGCCAAGCCCTGCTGGACGCCCTCGACGACCTCGACGCGTTCGACGAGTTCGACCGGTTCGTGCACGACGCCGGCCGCGACGGCCCCGGCGGCCCGGACCCGTTCGGCAGACCGGATCCCGTCGGCGGGGCGGGCGGGTCCGGTGCACCGCGCCGCGTGCTCGTCGTGGACCAGTTCGAGGAGATCCTCCAGCCCGAGGAACCCACCCGCCCCGAGGAAGCGCACGACACCACGGCGACCGATCCGGCCGCCACGAGCACGCCGGCCGACGACGAACCCGGCGCCCCCTCCCTTGCCGGCGCCGTCCTGCGCGAGGGCATCGACCGGCTCACCTCGGTCGTCGGCACGCCCGGACTCACCGTCCTGCTCGTCATGCGCGACGACTTCTACCCCCGGTTCGCGGCCGAAGCCCCCGAACTGCTGCGGGCGTTGACACCCGGAATCGTCAACCTCCCCGCCACACTCGACGTGCGGGACCTGCACGACATCATCGTCCGCCCGGCCGAGGACGTGGGCGCCCGCTGCCAGGCCGGTCTGCCCGAACGGATCATCGCCGACGTCCAGCGCATCGACCACCTGGGCGGACCCCGCCGGCAGATCCCGACGACCGTGCTGCCCCTCGTCGAAGTCGCGTTGAGCGAACTCTGGGAGCGCGCGCCGGACGGTGTGCTGACCCACGCCGCGTACGAGGCGATCGGCGGGATCACCGGCAGCATCACCTCCTGGTACGAGGGCGCCATGCGCTCCCTGCGCGACACGGACGCCGGACGCGCCACCGCCCGACGGGTCCTCACCTCCCTGGTCAGGCCGCCCGACCCCACCCTGCACATCCCCGCCCTGCGACGGCAGCTGCCACTGTCCGTGCTGCGCGAACTGGCCGCCTCGGGCGGCGCCCCGACCGGCCCGCCCGGCAGACGGCCGGCCGTCCTGTCCGCCGCCCGCGCCCTCCTCGCCAAGCCCGCCGGCGCACTCGTCGACGAACCCTTCGACGATCGCGGCCCGGACAGCCCTCCCGCCCGGCGCGACGCGGCCGCCGTCCCCACCGCCCAGGTCGTGGACCAGGTGCTCGCCGTCCTCGTCCGGCGCCGACTGATCGTCACCCGCAACGTCGCCGCGCACGACGAACCCGTCGCCGAGCTGGTCCACGACGCGCTGGTGCGGGACTGGGGCGTCCTGCGCGACTGGGTGGAGAGCGACCGCCGCTTCTCCGCGTGGCTCGACCGCGCCGCGGACCAGCGACGGCGCTGGGAGAGACGGCACGACAAGGCGGACCTGCTGCGCGGCACCGACCTGGACGAGGGACTCGCGCTGTCCGCGGGATACCGGCTCCCGCACGCCACCGCCGGGTTCCTCCACGTGAGCCTGCGTGCCGCACGGCGCGCGGCACTGGTCCGCCGCGCCTTCGCCCTCGGCCTGGTCGTGCTGACGCTGACGGCGGTGGCCCTGGCCGGCGCCGCCCTCGACTCCGCGGCCGAGGCCAGGCACCAGCGCGCCGTCAGCCTGTCCCGCCAGCTCGCCGCCCAGGCCCAGGCCATGGCGGCGCAGCGGCCGGTGACGGCACGCCGTCTGGCCGTCGCGGCTTGGGCCACGTCGCCCACCGCCGAAGCGGGCGACGCCATGACCAGGCTCCTGACCCAGCAGCAGTCGGTCCTCGTCGGCCATGCGGGGGCGGTCACCTCCGTGGCGTTCAGTCCCGACGGCGCCCGCATCGCGACCACCGGCGACGACGGGACCGTACGCCTGTGGGACGCGGCCACCGGCCGGGCCGAGCACATCCGACGGGCCGCCGCCCGCCCGGCGAAGGGCGTCGCCGTCGCCTTCCGCCCGGACGGGCGGGTGCTCGCCTCCTCCGACGAGGACGGCGCCGTCCGGCTCTGGGACGTGCGCACCGGGGCGCCGCTCGGCGCGCCGCTGACCGGCCACACCGACCGGGTCGGCGCTCTGTCGTTCAGCCCCGACGGGAGACTGCTGGCGTCCGCGAGCTGGGACCGCACCGTACGGCTGTGGGATGCGGCGACCGGGACGCCCGTGGGGGCGCCGCTGACCGGGCACACCGACCAGGTCGACAGCGTGGCGTTCAGCCCCGAGGGCACGCTGCTGGCGTCGGGCGGCCGGGACGGAACGGTGCGGCTGTGGGACGTGGCCGCCCACCGGCAGAAGGGAGCCCCGCTCAAGGACGGCCTCAGCGGTTCGGTGCGGAGCGTGGCGTTCCGCCGCGACGGCGGGCTGCTCGCGGCGGCGTACGGCGAAGGCGCGCACGGCGAAGGGACGATCCGGCTGTGGGATCCGGTGACGGGCCGTACCGTCGGCGGGCCCCTCACCGGGCACACCGGCCCGGTGCTGTCGGTGACGTTCGGCCCCAACGGGCGGGCGCTCGCCTCGGCGGGGCTGGACGGCACCGTGCGCGTGTGGGACGCACGCACGCAGCGGCCGGCGGGATCCCCGATGGCCGGGTCCGGGACCGCCGTGTGGTCCGCCGCGTTCAGCCCCGACGGCCAGGTGCTGGCCGGCGCGGGCGGTGACGGCGCCGTACGGCTGTGGCAGCCGTCGACCGGTATGCCGGCCACCGTGCCGACGCCCCGCCGGGGTGAGGCCCTGATGTCCGTGGCGGTGACCCCGGTGTCGACGCTGGTGGCGACCCGCGACGCCGACGGGTCGGTGCGGCTGCGGGAACCCGTGAGCGGCCGTGCGCTGGGTGTCCCCCTGCGCGGGAGCGCCGACCAGGTCGTGCTCGCGGTGGCGGCCGACCCGAAGGCGCGGATCGTCGCCACCGCCGGGAACGGCGGCACGGTGCGGCTGTGGAACCCGTACACGGGCCGGGAGGTCACGCCCCCGCTCACCGGCAACGGGGACTACGTGAGCGCCCTGACGATCGACCGCGACGGCGCCCGCCTGGTGAGCGCCGGAGCCGACGCGACCGTCCGGGTCTGGGACACCGTGACCGGCCGGCTGGTGCGCGCGGTCCCGACCGGGCACGGGCCGTTCGTGCACGCGGTCGCCTTCGCCCCCGACGGCCGCAGCTTCGCCACCGGCGGCGCCGACGGAGCCGTCCGGCTGTGGGACACGGCGTCGGGCCGGCCGCGCGGGGAGATTCCCTCACACGGCCGGTACACCGTGGACGCGCTGGCGTTCAGCCCCGACGGCGCCCGGCTCGCCCTGGGCGGAGGCAACGACGAGACCGTGGAGGTCTGGGACGTGCCCACCCTGAAGGGGCCGACGTCGCTCTTCGCCGACGGGTCCGGCGAGGCGACGGCGCTGGGTTTCGACGGCGCCGGCGACGTGCTCGCCGTCGCCGAACGCGGCGGCGCCGTGCGGTTCTGGGACCCGGAGTCCGGCAAGCCGCTCGGTGAGCCGTCGCGGGGCGCGACCGCGCTGTCTCGCGTGATGTCGTTCAGCGGCGACGGGAGTCTCGTCACCGCCTCCGACGTCGAGGGCGTCTCACACGTCTGGTTCGTGCCGGTGCCGCGCGTGGCGGCGGCGGAGCTGTGCGCCCGCTTCGGCGGGCCGACCGACGCCGAATGGCGCCGCTACGCCCCGGACCAGCCGCGCCCGTCCGCCTGCCCCGCCGCCGGGCGGTGACCGCGCCGCCCGGCGGGCCGCAGGCGCGTCGCATCCGGGGCTCACGCGGTGCTGAGGCGCGTCGAACCCGGGGCTCACGCGGTGCTGAGGGGATGGGCCGCCGTGGCCGAGCGCGGGGGCCAGGCATGGGGGGCGAGGATGCCGAGGACGTAGGCGCGGGCCACCAGGGCCGGACGGGTCGCGGCGCCCAACAGGCGCCGCAGGCGGCCGAGGTGGTAGTCGAGCGTCTGCCGCGACAGGTTCAGGGAGGCGGCTATGTCGCTGTTGCTGCTGCCCTGCGCCAGCAGCGACAGGATGCGGATCTGCGCGGCGGTGAGCGGCGGGTGCGCCTCGTGGGCGAGGCTCTGGTGGGTGATCACCGCCCAGACGTGCCGGGCCCGGCCCGCACAATGGCCGATAGTCGTCAGGTGCAGCTCCGCCCGCCGCTGGAGGCCGAGGCTGTCGACCAGCACGGCGGTCGTCTCGACGCGTCGGGTGCGGCGGGCGATGAGACTGTTCCAGCGGTGGTGCAACCGGTCCAGCTCGGGCCGCGGTTCGGGCGCCAGCAGCGTGTGGGCGCGGCGGCCCACCAGGTCGGTCAGGCCGAGATGGAAGAGTTCGGCGGCCGCCACGCTCGCCTCGACGACCCGCCCGTTCGCCGACAGCAGGGCGCAGGGCAGCCCGCTGTGGTCCCGCAGGGCGCTGAGGTTCTCCTCGGCCTCCTGGCGCTGCGCCGTGGCCCGCAGGTGGTCGGTGATGTCCACGTAGATGCCGGCGACGCAGGTACGGGACTGTTCCCGCACCGGGAAGCGGTGGCCGACCGCGCGGCCCGTGGTGCCGTCCCGGCGCAGATAGCGCAGAGTGTGGCGGACGGGCGTGCCCCGGGTGAGTATCTGCTGGTCCAGGGCTCGGAACCGGTCGGCCTCGGCCGGGGTGTCGAAGTCCTCGATGTATCTGCCGACCAGTTCCTGCGGCACGGTGCCGTAGAGGTGCGCGTAGGCGTGGTTGGCCCACAGATAGCGCCCGTCGCGGTCCCGGATGAAGGCGGCGGCCGGAGCGAGGTCCACGAGATCCGCGAAGACGGCGGGGCCCGGCGGCGCCGCGAGGCCCGCTCCGCGCTCCCGCCGGTCCGGGGCGCGCTGTGAGCCGCCCGGGCGGGCGAGAGCGCCGGCGTCGACCGGCCCGCCCGCCCGCCAGGGCCCGGCGATGCCGTCGTCCATCCCCGTCCGCCACGGTTCCCCGACGGCCCTCGGGAACACGGGAATGTCCTCGAGCAGTGTCCTGACGCTTGGATCGCCCACAACGGTCTCCGTCCGTACACGACTGGCTGACGCTCAGTCACCTGCCCTGGATATCGCGGCCGTCGGCGCACAAGCCCCATTCCCGGCCGAGTTGCCGGGGGGGTGGGCGCCGGCCCGGCGCGCCGCTCGTCCGCTCAGGTCGGTTTCCGGGGACGAAAACCCGTGGATCGCCGCCGGGACTCAGGCATTTGCCTGAGTCGCGAGCGTCCTCTGCGCCGGTATGGACGGTTACAGCCTGGTCCCCTGGAGTGTGCGGGCGGACACGACGGACGCCGTCGCCCGCACACCATCCCCGGGCCCGCACCACGCCGCCAATGCCGGTGAGGGCCCCTGCCGACCAGGTGAATGGAGACGAATTTCTGTGAGCACGGTGCTGTTGGTGCATGCCAAGGGTGGTCCGCCGCTCGGCCATGTCCTGTCCCGGACGGCTGCGAGGGCGGACGTGCACCTGCTGGCGCTCAGCGCTCTTCCCCCTTCGGTCGCGGGCACCGCGCGGAGACTGTGCGCCTCGGTCACGACGCCGGACGACGCGAGCCGCCGCGATCTGGTGTCCCTGATCGTCTCGCACGCCCAGGAAGCGGGCGCGGACGCCGTGATCACCTTCTCCGAGTACGCGGTCGTCGCGGTCGCCGAGGCCTGCGAGAAGCTCGGGCTGCGGGGCGCGGGTCCCGCCGCCGCGCTCGCGCGCGACAAGCGGCTGATGCGCGGCGCATGGGAGCGGGCGGGGCTGCCGCAGCCCGCGTTCCGTTCCGTCGTCACGGAGGCAGACCTGCGTGCGGCGGTGGACTCCCTGTCGTGTCCGCTGCTGCTCAAGGCGGCCTGGAGCGCGGGGTCCACCGCCCACCAGATCATCGCCTCCCCCGACGAGGCGTCCGCCGCCTGGGCCCGCTCCCGCCAGGTCATGGCGGATTCGGCCCGGTTGGGATACGCGGAGCTGCATGTCGCCGAGGCGGACGCCGACTTCGTGGTCGAGGAGATCGTCACCGGCACGGCGGCGGACTGGTTCGACGAGCCCGGCTGGGGCGACTACCTCAGCGTCGAGGGCGTCGTGGCGGACGGCGTCTTCCACCCCGTCTGCCTCAGCGGCCGGATGCCCACCGTCGAGCCCTTCACCGAGCGCGCCGGCATCACCCCCGCCCCGCTCTCGCCGGACGCGCAGGACCGTGTCGTGGACCTCGCGCGCCGTGCCGTCGACGCGCTGGGGCTGCGCGACTGCGGAACGCACACGGAGATCAAGCTCGGTCCGGACGGCAGCATGTGGCTCATCGAGACCGCCGCCCGGTTCGGCGGCGCGATGACGGTGCCGCAGATCGAGGACGTCTTCGCACTGGACCTGGTGGGCATGCTCGTCGACCGCCTGCTGGGACGTCCGGTCGACTGGCCGGAGCAGGCCCTGGCACCGGAGCGGGCGCGGGGCGCCGCGGGCTCCCTCGTCGTCCTCGCGGTCGACGGCCGCGGCGAGGCCTGGCAGGACCGCAGGATCTGGGACTTCCCCGCGGTCGCGTCGGGCGTCCCGCTCAGCCCGGGCGGCGAGCTGTCGGTGGTGGCGGAGAGCTCCCTGCCCGACGGCAGCGTCGTGCCCGTCTACGATCCCGCCGCCGGCGCCAACACCATGGCGGCCCTGTGCCTGCTCTCCGCCGCCGACCCGCGCACCGTGCTGCGGGACTTCGAGACGCTGGTGGACGCCCTGCCGCGGGTGCTGCCCGCCGCGCGGCCCGAGGAGGTCTCCGCATGACCGCCCACCTGGACACCGGGGCCGCCGCGCCCGCCGCGCCCGCCACGGACCGCACGGTCGTCGGCGAGAACCTCTCCCTGCCGCTCTTCCGGACGCTGTCGGGAGTCCTGGCGGGTCACCCTTACCTCAAGGTCGTCGTCGACCGCGCGGAGAACACCTGGCACCTGCTCGACACCGGTGCGCACCCCTTCCACGTCAACTACGTCGCCACCCGGGTGCTGGGCATGGACCTGGCCGCGCTGGACGCGGAGCTGGACGCGTTCAACGCCTCCGTCTACACCGACCCCGGACGCCGGTTCCTGCTCGGCGTGCTGTCCCTGCACACCGAGCGGGCGACGGGCAGGGAGCGGCCCTTCCTCGTCCTGGAGACGACCGAGGCCGACACGATGAACGGCGAACTGCTCACGTACTTCTACGAGTTCGTGCGCTCCCGCGTCGACAGCGGGCTGCCGCTGCTGCTCAAGCCCGCCAACCACGGGCAGGAGGAGGAACTGTCGGCGATCAGCGAACAGCGCGTGCCGCGCATCCTGAGCCACGAACTGTTCGGTTCCCGGGAGCGCACACCGCTGAACCCCGGCGAGGCCACCGGGCGGCTGCGGTTCTTCCGGACGGCCGACGAGTACAGGGCGGCGGAGACCGGTCTGGGCTGGGCGGACATCGTGGCCATGCCCTGCCTGCCCGACGACGTCCCGCGCGTCGCGGGATTCGTCAACACCGCGCCGATCACGCCGCTTTCGCACACCAACGTCCTCGCCTCCGGCTGGGGCATTCCCAACGCGATCGTCCGCGACCTGGAGCAGCTCGTCGACAAGGACGGCCTCGACGGCGCGTGGGTGCGCTACCGGGTCGGCGAGGACGACATATCCCTGGAGCGCCTCGACCACGAGCCCGACCTGCGCGCTCCGGCCTGGCACCAGCAGCGCATACGCCTCGAACCCCCGCTGCTCGAGGACGCCCCCGTACTGTCCCTGCACCGGCTGCGCGGCGCCGACCGCGACCGCTACGGCACGAAGGCGGCCAACCTCGGCGAGCTGCACCACGTCCTCGACAGCCGCACGGTGGACCTGACCTCCTACTACGGCCGGCCCCGCCCGCCGCGCGAGAACCTCTACGGCCACCTCGCCGCCCGCCTCGGCCTCAGCGACCCCACCCCCGCACAACTGCGAGCCAGGGCAGCCGAGTTCGTCGCCGAGTCCGTCGGCGCCCCGGAAGGAGTCGCCCTCCCCTTCGCACTCCAGCAGCGGTTCCTCGCCTCCTCCCCCGCGATCCAGCAGGGCATCGGCAAGCTGAAGATGGCGCTCGAACTCGACGCCGGCGACGTCCTGGACTCGCTGTGCCTGCACCTTCAGCACCTGATCCGGCACACCCCCGTCCCCGAGTCGGTCACCCGCCGGATCGAGCAGGCCTTCCCCGCCTCGACGACCCCACGCGGACGGCTGGTGGTGCGCTCCTCCTCCAACGCCGAGGACCTCCCCGGGTTCTCCGCGGCGGGCGTCTACGACTCCGTCACCACCGTCCACGGCACGGCCGAACTCCTCGACGCCGTACGCCAGGTGTGGGCCTCCCTCGTGTCACCGCGCAGCGTGCGGCTGCGCCACCAGGTCGGCATATCGCTCGACGACACCTACATGGGCGTGATCATCCAGGAGTACGTGCCCGCCTCCCTGGGAGGCGTCCTCGTGACGTGCGACCCGACCCGCCGGGAGGACTTCCGCAACGTCTACCTCAACTGCTCCCCGGGCTCGCCCGAGCAGGTGGTCGACGGGACGGTGCTGCCTCAGCAGTACCTGTACAACACCGTGGAGGGCGGCGGGCGCACCGTCGCGCTGGGGTCATGGGGCGAGGGGCTGTCCGCCGCCGTCCGCGCCCGGCTCGCCGACCTGTCGCTGACCGGACGGCTCCTTCAGTCCCACTTCAGCGCGGACGACGTCGACCGGCCCCTCGACATCGAGTGGCTGATGACCGGACAGGGCGACTTCCGGCTGGTCCAGATCCGCCCCTACGCGCTGTGAGGGCGCGCCCCGGCCTCCGGCGCCCCGGCGCCGCAGCGGCCACCGGCCTGACCGACACCGCCCGCCGGATCATCCGGCTCAACTACGGCTTCCAGCTGCTGTTCAACCTGCTGTGGTGGATGCCGGTGTTCTACGCCTACCAGAAGGAGGCCGGCCTCTCGGACGGACAGATCTTCGGCATCCAGAGCATCTACTACGTGGCCTTCTGCCTGCTGGAGATCCCGACCGGGCTGATCGCCGACCGGATCGGCACCCGCAACTGCCTGCGGGCCGGCGCCGTGGTGATGACGGCCGCGAACCTGGCCCCGGTCTTCAGCGCCTCCTACACGGGGTTCCTCCTCCACTTCCTGGCCATCGCCGCCGGCCGGTCGCTCACCTCGGGCGCGGCGAGCGCCTACCTGTACGACGGGCTGCGGGCGCAACGGTGCGACGAGCACTACCTGCGGGCGGAGGGCACCGCGCGGGCGCTGGGGCTGGCCGCGAAGGTGGTGTGCTGGCCGCTGGTCGGTCCGCTGATGGCCCTCGCGCACCCGGCGCCGTACGTGCTCAGCGCCGCCAGTGCGGCGGGCTCCCTCGTCTGCGCCGTGCTGCTGCCCCGGCTCGCCGGAACGAAGCCCGGGGCCGAAGCCGCAGACGGGACGGGCGGCCAGTCCGGCGGGGGCCGCCGCGGCGGCGCCTTCCTGCGGGACGCGGGGACCGCGCTGCGCTGCGTCGCCTCCTCGCCGTGGCTGGCCCTGGTGATGGTGCAGGGCGTGGCGGTCTTCACGCTGTCGCGCATCTGCCAGGTCAACCTGTTCCAGCCGATCCTGCTGGACCACGGCATCGGCGAGGCCTCGCACGGCGGGGTGCTGGCCGCGATGACCGTGGCGGAGGCGGTGGCGTCCGCACGGCCCCAATGGCTCAGCCGCAGACTGCCGCCGGTCGCCTGGGTGTCCGTCCTCAGTCTCGCGCTGGCGGGCACCCTCGCGGCCATGACCCTGGGCGGGCCATGGGTCGTCGTCGCCCTGCTGTGCCTGTTCGCCGCCGCCACCGGGTTCGCGTTCCCGATCCAGCGCAAACTGGTCAACGACGCGGTCCCCGCGCACGCACCGCGGGCCACCCTGCTGTCGGTGGAGAGCATCGTGGACCGCGCCGTGTGCGCCCTGGCCGCGATCGCCGCGGGCGCCTATCTGTCCGCCGGACGCCTGGACGCCCTGCTGTGGCACAGCGCCCTGGCCACGGCGGTGCTGCTCGGGGCCTTCCAACTGCTGCTGCGCAGCGGGGCGGTGGCCCGCGAGGACCGGGACGGCGCCGGTGCGTCGGCGACGACGCAGGACGGTGCGCCCGGCCTGACGGACCCGGTCGACGCCGGCCGCAAGGAGACCCTCGAACCGGACGGGGGCTCGCGGCGACCGCGGACGTGACTCAGGAACCGTGGGGGCTGTGGGCCCGTGGGGCGGGCCCGTGGGAGCCGTAGGAGCGCGAGGAGCGGTAAAAGCGGGAGCGGTAGCGGTAGCGGTAGCGGTAGCGGTAGGAACATGGAAGGTCCGGGCGTCCGTCGGCCGCCCGGACCCGTCGGGCCTCCAGGACCCCGGTAGGCAGCCGCTCCGGCAGGGCCGGAGCCGCAGTCGCAGTCGCAGTCGCAGTCGCAGTCGCAGTCGCAGTCGCAGTCGAGGTTCCACTGCTGCTGCCGCCGCTGCCGCTGCCGCTGTCAGCCGAAGCGGCGGCCGAGGAGGTCCACCAGTCCCGCCGGCAGGAACACGGGCCGGTGGGGCCGGCCGACCTGGTACGAGACGAAGCCCAGCGAGGAGGCCACGGACACCTCCTGGGCCGTCTCCGCCTGGTAGACGACCCGGCAGCCGGCCGAGACCTGCTTGGCACGCTGCCACAGGGCCGGGGACGGTTTGCGTTCGGCCTCGGTGCGCGGTGTGAGGATCCTGTCGCCGAAGTCCGCCCAGGCGAAGGCCGCCGTGCCCCGCCATGTCGCGTCGACCTCCGTCCGGAGCCGGGCGGCGCGCTCGGCGTCGGTCGCGCCCCAGGAGGGCGGGACGTTGGTGATGAGGCCGACCCTGATGTGGCGTGCGTGCAGGGTCCGCAGATACGAGGCCGCCCCGGACAGGTAGGCGGTGCTCCCGTCGTCGGCGGTGTGCACGAGGGTCTCCCCCAGGTCGAAGTACACGACAGGGCAAGCCCGTTCGCCTTGCGCGGGCGCGGGCGCGGTGACGGCCGCCCCCGGACCGTCGCCGGCCTCCACCGGGGCGGCCACGACCGCCGGCGTGCAGAGCAGCGTCGACACGAGGGCGGCGCTCACCGCGAGGCCGGCACGGGTCGAGCCGTTGGAGGCGAATCCGTTCATGCGCACCACCGTCATCATCGTCACCTCTTCAATGTCATAGGCATGACACGGTAACGCTCCTGTGCCCCCTCGGCGGCCGGAGCCCACGACTGGCCTGAATCCGACCATGGTCGGGAGTCGCTCCGGGGACCGCGCTGGGTCTGTAGTCCGGTGCGGGCCCCGACTCCCCCGACATCTGTCACTCGGCAGGACACAGGCGTGATGCGGGCACGATCAGGCATGATTCAGGCGTGATCACTGTCCATCTGAAGTACGAGATCGACCCCGACAAGCTCGAGGACTTCGAGGAGTACGGTCGCCGCTGGGTCCGGCTCGTCAACCGCTTCGGCGGGACGCACCACGGCTACTTCCTGCCGAGCGAGGGCGACAGCGACATCGCCTACGCCCTGTTCTCCTTTCCCGGCCTGGCCGCGTACGAGCGCTACCGCACGGACAGCATGTCCGACCCGGAGTGCCAGGAAGCGTTCGAACTGGCCCGTGAGACCCGCTGCATCCGGCGGTACGAGCGCCGCTTCCTGCGACCGCTCGACGACGGCGTGGGGGTGTCACCGGCGTGAGCGAGTCCGGGGCGCCGATCCGACGTCGTGTGCTCAGCGTCTGGTCTCGTACCTGGTCAGGGTCACGCCGCCGGGGAACGTCCGGGTCTCCACCAGGGTCAGGTTCACCCAGTCGTCCAGGGCCGTGAAGAACGGCGTGCCGCCGCCCACCAGTACCGGATGGGTGACGACCGCGTACTCGTCGATCAGCCCGGCCCGCATGGCCGCCGCCGCGAGTGTGGCACCGCCGATGTCCATGGGACCGCCGTCGCCGGCCTTGAGCCTGGTGATCTCGGTGACCGCGTCACCGGTGACCAGACGGGCGTTCCAGTCGACCGCGCCGGTAGTGGAGGAGAACACCACCTTCGGCATGTCCCGCCAGCGGCCGGCGTACTCGATCGCCGCCGGTGTGGCGTCCGGCTGCTTGTCGGCGACCGGCCAGTGGGAGCACATCGTCTCCCACAGCTTGCGCCCGTAGAGCGCCAGGCCCGTCGCGTCCACCCGGTCCGACCACCACTGGAACAGCTCGTCGCTCAGCACGCTCCAGCCGAGGTCGTCGCCCGGCGCGGCGACGTAGCCGTCCAGGCTCGCGTTCATGGCAAAGGCCAGTTTCCGCATGGTGTCAGCCTCCCGTGAGTCGGTGTCCGGCCTACAGACCAGCACAGCGCGGAGGATTCATCGGTCAGGCCACACTGCCGCAGAACACTGGACCGAAACTCGGAACGTCGGAACGCCGGGCCCGTCCCGGAGTCGACGCCGCCGCCCGTCGTTTGCGTCTCGTGACGGCGTTCGTTCTTACCGGCCTCCCCGGACCGGCGGAAGGCGCGGGGCGCGGTCGTCCCGTGTCGCTGCCCGCAGTGCTGCTACGACGGCCGCGGTCGTCGGGTCCGTGCTCTCGGTGCGGCGCGTCGCGGCGTACAGCAGGCGCAGGATCGGGCGGTCCGCGATGGGCGCGGTACGGATTCCGGGCGTGTCCGGGTCGATGGCGGTCCGGGGCACGAGCGCGGTGGCCAGGCCGGTCCGGACGAGGGTGAGCTGGGCGGCGATGTCGGCGGTGACGTAGCGGGCCACTGGAGTGAACCCGGCCTGCCGGCAGGCTTGTTGGACGGCCTGGCCGCACTCGGTGGACGGGGGCGGGACGGCGAGGCTGTGCGTCGCCAGTTCCCTCAAGGGGACGGGCCGCCCGTCCGTCCGGTCGGCGGCCGTGACGACGAGCAGCGGATCGTCGAGCAGCGGGCACAGCTCGATGCCCTGAGGTGTGGCATCGGGCAGGTGATGGTAGCGCTGGCCCAGCACCACGTCGACCGCGCCGAGCGTGAGTTCGCGCAGTTGCGCCTGGTCGGTGACGAGGCAGGTCACGGTGAGCTGCGGGTGCTCCGCTTCCAGCGCGGTCAGGGCGGGGGCCACGATCCGGGCCACGGTAGACGGCAGTGCGGCGAGGGTGGCGGTGGCGCCGACCGTTCCCTTGACCGCCGCGACGGCGCTCTCGGCCTCCTGCACGGCGGCGAGGATCCGGTCGGCGTGCAGGAGGAGCGTCCGGCCGGCTTCCGTCAGGGCCACGGTTCGCCCGTCGGGGCGCAGCAGGTCCACTCCCACCTCCCGGCGCAGCGCGGCCAGTTGCTGGGACACGGCGCCGGCGGACAGCGCCAACGACTGGGCGGCCGCGGCGATGGAGCCCCGGCCGGCGACGGTCCTGAGCATGTGCAGGCGGCGGACGTCCAACATGACTCGATAGGTTACCTAACGGGTTGCGTCAGAAAACACCCCCTTGACCTGCTGATTCGGTGTGGGCGATCTTCGGCCCATGCAAATCCTCGACTGCATCGCCGCCGTCGCCCGGCCCCTGCACGACTTCGGCGACGAGTTCATGTCCGACGAGACGACCGCGGCCGTGGGCCTGCGGGCCGGCTTCCCCGCAGGCCGCGGCTTCTACTGCCGCGGCCGGTTCGGGGTGCTCGGCGAGGCGCCGGTCCCGGTGGTCCAGGCAGTGCAGGGCTTTCTCGGCCCTGACCTGATCACAGCGGGCTGGCTGGCGGGGCGGCCCGTGATGCCGGCGGAGGAGGCCGCCGCCTGCTATGCGGAAGCCGTCCGCGAGTGGGGACGCGCCCACATTCCCCCCGACGCCGACGTGGAGCACTTCAACCGCCTGGCGCAGCAACTGATCGACGCCGCCGACGCCGACGCGCTGCCGCTGTTCGCGGGCTGGAGGGCGCAGCCCTGCCCCGCCGACGACCCGGTCGGTGCGGCCATGCAGCGCGTCCACGTCCTGCGGGAACACCGTGGTTCCTGCCATCTGGCGGCGGTGCGCCTGAGCGGACTGAGCGCCCGTGACGCCATGATCATCAATCTCGGCGCCGAGCAGGCGGGCCGCTACGGCTGGCCGGAGCCGCGCCCCGTCGCCGCACCGCTGGTCCCCCGACGGAGACGAGCTGAGCACCTCACCGACGCGTTGCAGGCCCCGCTCTACGCCTCGCTGACCGGCCGCCAACGCGCCGAATTCGCCAGCCTCGTCGCCGAGTTGACCGACTCATGACGGTGCCTTGACGGCCTCACGACGGCCTCACGACGGCTTCTTCGACGCCGTGACCGGACTGCGCATCCCCAGGAGCGCCACGCCCGTACCTCATGATCGACGATGATGTTCCGGTGCTCGGGCCGGACCGGACTCCTGTCACATCAGGATGCGCCGCGTCCAGGACGGCTGCCGGCGCCGGAGCCGACGCCGGAGCGGGAGCGGCCGGCTCGTCGCAGCGAGCTGCCGAAGGCGTCGTCGCAAAGAGTTGTCACAGAGATCGATCAGGGAGCAGGGCAGTGCGAATGGTCCCCCTCGCTCTCGCCGCCCTCGCCCACCGGACGTCGGGCTGGACGCCGGCCGTCCGCACGGACTACCTCGCGCACGCCCTGATCACCGGCTCTTCACCGCCCTGACCACATGGGCGACCGCCCTGAACTGAATCGACGGCCCGCCGACGACCGCCCGCCCCGCGTTGCCACGGCTGGTGCGGGTGGCCGAGGGGAGGCTGCCGCGTCCGCTCGCCTCGGGCACACCACCATCGCCCGCGATTTGCGCGGTCGGAACTCTCGGCTCGCGGACGGCGGTTGCCCGCTGGGCCGCCGGCATGCCCAGCGCGTCGCCCGTCGCGGGGCGCGTGCTCGACCGGTGTGTCGAGCACGCGCACATGCCCTGCCGGAGTCCGGCGAAGGCGCGTGGACGGCGGGGCACCGGTCGTCAGCCCTTGAGCTTGAACTCGCAGGGACCTGGCGACTTGCCGTCCTGATTGTCGGCGACCTGCTTGCCGTCGACCTTGATCGAGCACGGGGCGAGCTTAAGCAGCCCGTCCGGCCCCTTGACGTAACCCGGTACCACCGACACGAGGAGGCCGACCTTCAGCTCGGCGCCCTCCAGTTGCACCGACTCCGTCTTCGTCCAGGGCAGCGTCACTTGCTCGAAGTGGTTGGTGTTCCCGATCCACATGACCCGGGTCGCACCCTTACCGCCCACTTCGAAGA
The DNA here is from genome assembly GCF_036226605.1 of Streptomyces sp. NBC_00704. Classification (NCBI taxonomy): domain Bacteria; kingdom Bacillati; phylum Actinomycetota; class Actinomycetes; order Kitasatosporales; family Streptomycetaceae; genus Streptomyces; species Streptomyces sp. NBC_00704. The sequence continues at coordinate 7,638,356 of NZ_CP109000.1, read as the reverse complement.
CCACCTCGTGCGTGACGCCCTTCTTCCCCGAGGACGGACCCCCCGCCCCGCCGCTCGCGGAGGCGCTCGGTGACACCTCGCCGGTCTTTGCTGCGGCGCCTGCGTCCTTCTCCTCGCCGCCGCACCCGGTGAGCAGCACTGCCGTTGCGAGCAGGCCGATGGTGGGCTTCGCCGTCTTGAACATGTACGTGATCCCCGTTGCCGAAACTGATCGTTACTGATGTGCGGTAGGAAACCGTAGATCATGGCGACGTCAGGCCGGACACCGCCCTGCGGACGGCCGGCGCAGCGCACGATCTCGGCCGTGCGCCGACCAACGGCTGGACCACCGCGTGTGGTTGGGGGCGGCGAAGGGGTGTGACTGCACGGCGGCTCTTGTGCCCCGGGCGCGGGGCCAGGCCGCGACGGTGGCAGTGACGGGGACGCGGCATAGGCATCGGCATCGGCATCGGCATCGGCATCGGCATCGGCATCGGCATCGGCATCGACGGTATTGGTGACGGTGGCATTGGCCGTGACCGCGATGTCAGTGCGCTGACGTATCCTTCCCGGCACTGCACACCGTCTGGGAGGACGAAGAGAATTGACCGACCTGTCTCCATTCCCGCTGCCCTTTCAATCCTCTCGCTGCACAGCGTTCGCCACGCCCCGAACGCTGCGGGAACTCCACATGATGCAGTGCAGCTCGCTGATTCGGTCGAAGCCGGATTGGTTCAACAAAATGAACGACACCGACATCGTGGCCAGATGGACGCGAGAAGCGCTCTCCCAGGGCCTCAGCGAAGCGCAAGTCCGCTATGTGTTGGACGAACTCCGACACTACGCCTCTCTACGGGATGAACGAACCGGCATCGAGGCCTCCGCCGTCGACGGGGTGTGGCATTCGGACACCCTCGTCGACGACGAGCTGAGGTCCCGGCTCCGCAAGGCGGTCGAGGTTCTGGAGCAGGTTCCCGCGTCGGAACAGGACTGGCACCCGGGGTCTGACGGCCAGGTGCTGGACCTGGTTCATCCCTCGCTGTTCTGCCTGGTGAGAGAAGCGAGCAAGGCGCCCGAGCGGGCTTGGCAGAACCCCACGAACCAGTACTCCCGGTACGAGTTCTCGGAGAGGTTCCAGTGGCTGCCCACGGACGTGGACGTCGACTCGGACGGTGAAGTCGCCTTCCGCTCCTACGTCAACAACGTGCACCCCGAAAATCATGGTGAACTGGCGTCGGTGCTGCCGCAATTGTTCGGGCGCTTGCTCCCGCTTTTCGAGAACGTGCTCACCGATCTGCGTCATCCGCGGCCCCTGCGGATCCAGGCCGACCCCTACGGGTGGTACGACTCGGAGCCGGAGTATCCGGACAAGGCCTCCTACAGTGACGCCGAGGCCTATGCGGAAGCGCTCAGCGCATGGGAAACGGCCCAGGACGACTGGTGGGAGAACCGACGTCCGGTCGTCCCGGACGCCCCGGTCTTCACCTCGCCCGAGGTTCCCGACGGCTCCTCCCGCGTCGACCTGGGCGGCCGCGGCCTCCAGATCATCGTCAAACTCGCCACCATTCACCTCACTCCGGAAAAGCCCGAGTACTCCGGCGGTTCCTGGCATGTCGAGGGGATGTTGAACGAGCGGATCGTCTCCACGGGCATTTACTACTGGGACAGCGAGAACATCACGGAAAGCCGGCTGAGTTTCCGGACGGCGCTCGACGATCCGGAATACGCCCAGAACGACGACAACGGTCTGCGCGAGGTCTACGGGCTCGAGAACGAAGACGCGCTGAATCAGGTTCTGGGCTCGACAGCCACACCAGCGGGCCGTTGCCTTGCCTTCCCGAACGTCTTGCAGCACCGCGTCGGCTCATTCCGCCTCGCCGACCCGACCCGCCCCGGACACCGAAAAATCCTGGCCTTCTTCCTGGTCGACCCGTCGGAGAGAATCGTCTCCACGTCCGACGTGCCGCCCCAACAACCCTGGTCCCCCACATCGACCATGACGCTCGACCAGGCCAAGGCCTATCGCGAAGAACTCATGCAGGAGCGCAAGTACTTCGTCGGCGAACACAACGAGCAGCTCTATGAACGGGAGTTCTCGCTCTGCGAGCACTGAACCTCTTTCATCCTGAATAGTCGCAGGTCAAGAGTGTGTGGATGGCTTGGACGGCGGTGCCAATACGCCGGGTGGAACATCGGGCTCGCCGTAAGAGTCGCCAGGACTTCAGCTGCGCGAAGGCGCGTTCGCCGGGAGCCCGCAGCCGGGCGTGGTCACGGTTGAACTCCTGGTAGTGCTCGGGCTGTTCGTTGTGGTGGTAATAGGGGGTGCGGACAGTGGCGCCGGCACCCTGGTAGGCCCGGTCCGCGAGGACGAGGATCTGTCGGGTCAGGCACGCTTGGATGATGCCGTGGGCGCGGGCCGCGGTGAGGTCATGGGTACGTCCTGGTGTCGCGCGTGAGAACCACAGTGGTGTGCCGTCCGGGGCCGCGATGACCTGTACGTTCATGCCGTGCTTGCGGTGCTTCTGGGAGTAGTAAGGCTCGTCCGCCTTGATGCGGTCGGTCGGGATGAGCGTCCCGTCGACGATGACGAAGTCGCCCTCGCCCAGCCCGACCAGGGCCTCGTGCAGGCCCGGCGCCCAGGCGGCCAGGACCTCAAGCGTCTCGTCGACGTAGCGCCAGGCCGTCGCTTCCGACACCCCGAAACCGGCGCCGATCTGTGCGAACGTCTCGTTCTTCCGCAGGTGGGCCAGTGCCAGCAGGGCCTGCTTGAAGCAGCTCAACTTCCGCCATGGTGAGCGAAGTTCACGCCTTCGGGTGTAGACGAGCCAGGAGACATGCTCGACCAGCTCGTACGGGACGTCGAGCATGGAAGGATACGGAACCAACGAAGCCCCCGGCCGTCGGCGTGTTGAGTGAGATCACCACACCAACGACGAGGGGCTTCGCTACGTCACCACCACGCTGACCAGCCTGTTTCACTCCTCAGACCCCAGGATGAAAGAGGTTCACTGAGGTTCTTCAGCGGTGCCGCTCCAGGGTGAGTAGTGAGTACGGCTTTGGCAATTGACGTCACGCAGTTTGGGTTGCAGTGGGCCTGACGGAAGATCCTCCAGGACTTGAGGCGGGCAACACCGCGCTCGACCGGGGCGCGGGTTCGGGCCAACGCCCGGTTCGCGGTCTGCTGGGTGGGGGTGAGGCCGCAGTGCGGTCGGCGCTTGACGCCGGTCGTGACCCAGGAACCTCCTCCTTGGTAGGCGAAGTCGGCCAGGATGGGGATCCCCTGGCGTTCGCGGATACGGATGATCCGGTGGGTACGGGCGGCCGTCAGGTCATGGGCGCGGCCCGGCAGCGCGCGGGAAAGGCACAGCAGCCGGCCGCCAGGATCGGTGACGACCTGCACGTTCACGCCGTGGCGGCGGTGCTTGGCCGAGTGGTCCGCCCGCCCGTCACCGACGCGGTCGCACTCGGCGAGAGTGCCGTCCAGCAGGACGAAGTCCCGGGTCGGCTTCACGCAGTGTCTTGAGCAGGCCCGGAGCGCGCTCGGCGAGCAGGTCGGTGACCGCGGTGGTGTAGGCGTGGGAGGTGGACTCGCTGATCCCGAAACCCGCGGCGAACTGCGCCAACGTGATGTGCTCACGTAAGTACACGAGCGCCACCATCGCGCGTCCAGACGGTCGCAGCTTGCAGCGCCGGTCTCCCTCGCGGGTGACGATGAGCATGGTGACCCACTCCACGAGCGCATGCGGCACGTCGAGTGCGGGTGGATAGATGACCAACGAGGCCTCCGGGGCTGCTTGGTCGAGACGTCAGACATCTCCATCAACAACCCGGGGGCCTGGCCTGTCACGTGCCCTCAGCCGTCACCCGATCGGTGCCCGGACTGAAGAAGCGCAGCGACGAGGACGAGGAACGGATTGGCGTCAACCATCGGTCAGCTGCTGGATGGACTTGAGGGCCTGGCCAGCTCCGTTCTCGGTCACCAGATGTTGCGCCGCTTTTTCGGCGGCTCGACGGTGTGCCTGCTGCTTCACTACTTGGTGAAGTGAGTCGGCAAGCCGTTCGGCGGTGAGGGATCGGAAGGGGATTGGGTCGGTGGCGGCGCCTATGGCGGCAAGTCGCCCTGCCCAGAACGGCTGGTCCGCTGTCACCGGTACGGTGACCGCGGGCACTCCAGCGCGCAAGGCGGCGGCCGAGGTGCCGGCCCCGCCATGGTGGACCACCGCGACCAGCCGTGGGAACAGCAAGGCGTGCGGTACGTCCCCGATGGTGAGCACGTCGTCCCCGTCGGCGGCGAGCCCGGCGCTGCCGGCTTGGAGGATGCCGCGCAGCCCGGCGCGGCGCAGGGCTTGCACAGCGATCTCACTCAGCCGTTCCCCGTCGCCGGACGCCATGCTGCCGAAGCCGATGAGGACGGGTCGGGGTCCGGCGCGCAGGAAGTCCTCCAGGTCGGTAGGCAGCCGTTCGGCCGCGCCGTGTGGGGGCCACCAGTTGCCCACGACCTCCAGGCCGGAGCGCCAGTCGGAGGGGCGAGGCACCAAGGCCGTGCTGAAGCCGTGCAAGATGGGCCAATTCGCCTGTTCCTGTCGTTGACGCATCTCGGAGGGTGAGGCCGGGGGTAGCTGGAGGCGGTGGCGCAGCTTTGCGACAGCCTGTTCGTAGACGCGGTCGGCCATCCGCAGTGCGAAGCGTCCGGTTGCTCGGTTGGCGAGACGGCCCAGTGAGCGGGAGCCTGTGACGACGGGCGGGAAGTCGCTGGTCGGTGCGGTGGGTTGGAGGTACACGCCGAGACTCGGTGTGCCCGTGGCCTCGGTGAGGTGCCAGCCGAGCGGAGCCGTGGTGGTCGACAGCAGGAGCAGGTCCGTGCCATCGTCCATCACGTCGGCGAAGCCCTGACCGAGTTCGGTAATGAACGCGGCAGCGGTGCGCATAAGTTCACGTTTGCCTGTGACGCCGCCACGCACTCGTGTGTCGGCTGGGAGGCTGCGAAATTTCAGCCCTGCGTCGCGTACGAGGGGTGCGAAGGTGTCTGTGGTGGCGAGGGCAACGTCGTATCCGGCCCGGCACAGTTCGGCGCCCAGACCCGTGTAGGGCGCGACGTCGCCGCGCGATCCGGCCGCGGCGATCAGGATCCTCATTGATTCTCCTCGGAATCGGTACGGCCACCTGCGTGGCGGTCCGCGTTGGCGTGAACCGCCTTGCGCGTGTAGGCGGCCAGGCCCGGGCGTTGCTGCGACGGCGGTATGACCAGAGCGAATGCGCGGGGATCGGCGACGAAGTCGTCCGCGACGCGCCGGTGCATGTCGGGTGGGCAGGAGGTGAACCATCGTGAGATGTGCAAGCGGTGCTCCTCGGCGAGGTCCATGGCCCGCTCGCCGTTGCTCAGCTCCCCCTCGTCGAAGGCCGCGAGTAGCTCCGCGCGCCAGGCGGCGGCCTCGCCCATGAGCTGGCGCCAATCCTCTTTGGTGTGAGCAGCCGCGCGCGCCATCGCCTCGCGCTGTCCCTCCGAGTGCGCCCACTTCAGTTCTGCCTCGGTGGCATAGCTCAGGTCGAAGGTGATTTCACCGAAGACCTCGAAGCGTTCCTGAGGAGTCAGGGACACCCCGGTCTTCTGGACCTCTATCGCCCGTTCCGCCACCTCGGCCAGCCGCTGCAGCCTGGCGATCTCCTCACTCAGCTGCCGCTGCCGGGCCCGGAGCCGTTCCAAAGGGTTTACCTGCGGATCCTTGAAGATCGCGGCGATCTCGTCGAGGGGGAAGCCGAGCTCACGGTAGAAGAGGATCTGCTGGAGACGGACCAGGTCAGCCTCACTGTAGAGCCGGTATCCGGCGTGGCTGCGGTCACTGGGCGAGAGTAGCCCCGCCTTGTCGTAATGATGCAGTGTCCGCACCGTCACCCCGGCGAAGGCCGAGACCTGCCCCACGGAATAGCTCATCCACCTGCCCTTTCGTCGGTACACAGCCTCAAGCCTGACGTAAGGGGAGGGTCAACTCGCGCACGTTGCGCCTCGGGGTTGAAGACGGGGGATGCTCACCGGTCCGCGAGCTACGGCCCATTGAGCTTTCAGGGTGGCCACCGCGCTGCGGCCAACTCACTGACTGCGCTCGTCATAGGGCGGATCGCGGGCGCCGAAGTACACACACGTGGGCGGGCCCTCGATCTTCGCCTGGGGCGTGCCGGCCGGGTGGCAGGGGTAGGGGATGATGCAGGGGAGGAGGAACACCGATGAGCGGACGTCAGGATCGCGAGTGGCCGGCGATGACGCCGGCGGACTTCGATCGTGAGGTTCCGCTGCGTCTGAACGTGGGGACGGGTCCCACTCCGGTGCCCGCCGAACCCGACGAGTACGGCACGCTCCCCCTCTTCGGCCAGGAGCCGCCCGCCCGGCCATCGGCCCGGCGCGCCAGGCATCGTCCCGTTCCCGCCGTGCAGGACGAGCTGTTCTGACCCGGTGCCGGCCCATCGACCGACCCCCACTCGGGCGGTCCCTGTAATTGCTGGTGAAGAGGGTCGCCCCTGCTGCTACTCTTCGGCATCTTGTCGCACACTCGTGCGCACACATCACGCCGCTCATCGCATCAGCAGCCCGTGGGGGGACTCTGTCATGACCCAGCCAACTCAGCCGCCGTCCGAAGGCAACCCGTTCGCCCAGGCGCCCGTCGCCGGCACTCCGCATTCCGCCGACGGCAACCCCTACGCCCAGCAGGCCGGTGCCGCCGCACCTGCCCCCGCGGCCCCGTTCATGCCTCCGACCCCGCCGGCCCGCGGCAACGTCGCCCTGGGCCTGCTCGCCGCCGTCGCGGTCGCGCTGGTCATGGCGGGCGTCTACGGCGGGATCGTCGGTGCGACCGAGTACGAGATCGGCTACGCGGCCGTCGGCGTGGGCTTCGTCATCGGTTTCGCGGCAGGCAGGATCGGCGGCGCCAACCCGGCCCTGCCCGTGCTCAGCGCCGTGCTGTCGCTGGGAGCGGTCTACCTCGGCCAGCTCATCGGCATCGCGGTGATCGGCGCCGACGAACTCAACGTCTCGGCGACGTCGCTGTTCACCGAGCACTTCGACGTGCTGACCGAGGGCTGGAACGAGACCGCCGACCCGATGACCTTCCTGTTCCTCGCCATCGGCGCGTTCGCCGCGTTCTCGGGCGCCAAGAAGGCCGCCGCGTAACCACGCGAGCACCGCGTCACCGGACGCCCGTACACGAACCGGTGCCGCACGAGGGCCCGCCCACCCCACGGTGAGCGGGCCCTCGCACTCGGTACGCCACAGTCGGCGGGCTGTCACGCCACGCGCACCCCGGCCGCTCTCAGCAGCCGGATCGCGGCGACCCGCTGATGGCGGGGGCGGCCGTCGGCCAGGAGTCCGCGCAGCAGTTCTCGCGGCAGGCGATCGGCCGACGGCAGCAGAGCCGCGGTCGCGCTCCGGACCACGGCCGCCGACGCATCGTCCAGGAGCGGTTGTACGTCGTCGACGCGCACCTCCTCCAGCGCCCGCAGCCCTGCCACGGCGCAGGCGCGGACCCCGGGGACGGGATGCGCGAGCAGCGACCGAACCAGATCCGCGTCCTCGCGCACTCCGCACTCCCCGAGGCCCACCACGGCAGCGGGCCGCGCTGTGGGGTCGGCGCAGAGGGCGCGGTACATGGGGGCCGGGTCGGCTCCGCCCTGGCGCAACACCCACCGGGCGCAGGCCCGTACGAGGGCGGAGCGGTCGGCCAGGTACGGCTCGGCGTCGGCATGCCGCCCGATCCGGCGCAGGGCGGTCACCCCCGCCGCCCTGATCCGGGGCTGCCGGGATGCGAGCAACGGCCTCACGACGTCGGAGAACGCGTCGCAGTCACCCTCATCGAGGGCGGCCACGGCCGCGTCGGCGCACAGGTCCTGCACGGCGATGTCGCGGTGGCGGGCGGCGGTCCGGGCGAGCCGCGCGACGGGGAGCAGCCGCCGTTCGACGGCAATGCGGTGCGCCAGGCGGGCTGTGTCCCGGTCGACGCTGTCGAGCAGCGCCTCGGTCAGCGCCGCCGGGCCCTCGCGCAGCGTCAGGGTCAGCAGTTCCTCGGCGAAGCCGCCCCGGGGCCTTCGCGCGACCCGCAACACCAGTGCGGCATGCGTGATCAGCAGGGGTCGGGGCGCCTCGGCCAGGATCGCGCGAGCTCGGTCACGCACGGGACCCGCCCAGTCCGCGCAGCGAATGACGACCAGCGAGAACAGAGCGGGCCGTTTCCGGGACCGGTCCAGCGCGGCCTCGCGGACACGGCCGTCGGGGTGGCAGAGGGCGAGGGCCAGTTCGGGCGTCGCCGGGCACTCGCCGCCAGGTGACGGCGGGCGCCGGCGCATCCGACTCCCGGCTCGTCCGCCGCCCGGACGGCGACGCGTTCGAGTGGAGCAGCTCGGGTCGCCGCCAGGCCAGTTCACGCACCCGGACATCCAGGTCGGTCCAGGCGACCGGGTCCGTCACGTCGAACGCCTGGGCCGGGACGGCTCCGGCAGCCAGTCGAACCACGACCTCGTATGCCCCGTCCTCGCTGATCGCCATGGGCGCAGCCCAGGGTTCCCACGGGCTGGGTGTTCGCGTGCCGTCGTGGCGTCCTTGCCCGGGTCTTCAGGTGTGCAGGCCGATTCCTCCGGCGGGATGGAGGTCGATCCGCTCGGGTGGTCCTGCCAGCAGGGGCAGGGCCTGGCCGATGAGTTCACTGGCTCCGGGCGCGGACAGGGAGGCCGCGTGGGCGGCCGCGTCGGACCAGATTTCGGTGACCCACACGACGTCGTCGGCATCAGGGGTGGTGTTGACGATGTACAGCTCGCAGCCTGCCGCGTCCTGGGCGAGTTCCGCGGCGTGCAGGAGGATCTTCACCAACGCGTCCCGCTGTCCTTCCTGCGTGCGGAACTTCACGTAGTGGCCGATCTTGCCCATGTGTGTCTCCTGTCCTGCCGGGATGTCGTCTGAGGGTTGTTCCTCGCGAGGGCGCGGAGGAGCGGGGCGGGTGGATTCGGCTCCCTCACCTCATGCCCCGCCCCTGCAGTGCGGGATGTCGGCCGTGCTGGTGGTCGTCCGGAAGAGGCCGGTGACACGGCCGTCGGACTAGCGCCGTTGCTCGGCCAGCCCGACGATGATTCCCTCCGGGCCCCGGACGTAGCAGAGAAGGAAGACGTCCTCGAACCGGGCGATCTCGCCCAGGAGTTCGGCGCCGTGGGGACGCAGCCGGGCGACGGTGTCCTCGATGTCGTCGACGGCGAACATCACGCGGTGCGTGCCCACGATGTTGTGCGGCCGGTTGCGCGGTCCGGGGCTGATCGCGGCGGGGCTGCGGTACTTCGCCAGTTCGAGTCGGCTGTGGCCGTCGGGCGTCCGAAGCATCGCGATGTCACAGTGGACGCCTTCGAGTCCGGTGCACTGGTCGGCGAAGCGGCCCTCGACCTCCGCCCTGCTCTCCACTTCCATGCCCAGTTCCACGAAGAACGCGATGGCGTCCTCCATCTCCTCCACGACGATGCCGACGTTGTCCATCCGCTGAACGGCCATGCCTGGTCGCTCCCTTCTTCTTCGTTTCGGCCGGTGATGGCCGCTTGTGCCCCTGGGACGGAGCCGGTGGCGCGGTCTCGACATCCGCCCACCACCGAACTCCGCAAGCATCGCCCTGGATCAGTGGTTCTGGACTGAGCGAAACCCAACCCGTAGTGCGGGAAACTGCTCCACCCTGCCAACGGTCGTGGTCGGAGGCCGGTGCCCTTCTGCCCTTCTGCCCGTCTGCCCGTCTGCCCGGTGGCCGTCGGTGGCCTGCGTGCGGGCGGGCCTCCGTAACCCCCGTCAGCCACTCACCACGTCTCGCACACCGTGTCGGTCGGGCTCCTCCACGAGGGCCGTCTGCTGCCTGCGCTCCTCGGACGGGCGCGGCTGCGGCTGCGGCTGCGGCGGGTGGTCGTCCGTGGTCTGGCGGCGCCTGGCCGCCAAGGCTCTGGCCAGCATCTTCGCCCGGTAGGGGTTCGACGTGTCGAGGGATCTCGCCACCTCCAGGGCCTCGTCCAACAGCGCCGCCCGCTGCTCGGGCAACTCGCGGAGCAGGGGTGACGCGCTTGTCTCCACCAGGACGTACACCAGCTTCGATCCGTATGTCTCCGGCTCGACCTGTGTCAGAAGACGGTAGATCCACAGTCCCTCGGCACCGCGCACCACCCGCCGGTTGGCGCTCAGCAGCCTGACTCTCGCCAGCACGACCATGTCCTGATCCATCGGTCCCCCTTCGTCGGACCACCCCCCGGCCCGTGCACGTCACACGGCGGGACGGCACGGCGAACATGCCGGCAGCCGCGGGAACGGCTGCCGACACGGTGGCCGGGGAGTGGATGACGACGAGTCTGACGCGCGGCACCAGTCGTCACAAGGTCCGACGGACGTGCGCTGTGTCCTACCGAAAGCGTCTCCGAACAGGCATGATGGACCTGACACTCACTCAAGCGCTGCCTCGGCCGACCGTCTTGGGCCGCAGATGAACGTGCGGGTGCAGGGCTCGGGGGCGGGCTCCCCGGGACATGCGGACCTCCCCGGACGCCGGTGGGTCGCCGCCCTGGCGGGACGCTGAAGCATCGCAAAACGAGGGTGCGCCGGCGGCGTTGCGGGAAGAATGGCCGGCATGACGTACGAAGGCTCCTCCATCGACCCGACCAAGCCCAGCATCGCCCGCGTCTACGACTATCTGCTCGGCGGCAAGGACAACTATGCCGTGGACCGTGAGATCGGCGACGTGTTCAAGCGGGATCTGCCCGGCTCGGTGGCCATCGCCTTCGCCAACCGCGCGGCCCTGACCCGGGCGGTCCGGGAGATCGCGAAGACCACGGGCGTCCGGCAGTTCATCGACCTCGGCAGCGGCCTGCCGACCGCGGACAACGTCCACCAGGTCGCGCAGCGGCACGCTCCCGAGTCCAAGGTCGTCTACGTCGACACCGACCTCCAGGTGCTGGTCCACGGACGCGCGCTGCTGGAGAACAACGACCGGACCCGCGTCGTCGCGGTCGACGTGCGCGACCCCGAGGGCGTCCGCACCCACCCGGACACGCGGGAGCTCATAGACTTCGATCAGCCCGTCGCCGTCATCCTCAGCGCCATCCTCCACCACGTCAACGACGACGAGGACCCGGCCGGCATCGTCCGCTACTGGCGCGACCAGGTCCCGTCCGGGAGCTACTTCTTCGTCAGCCACTTCCGCTCGGGCAACAACCCGGAGACCGCGGAGGCCGAGAAGGTCCTCCAGCAGACGTTCGGTCGTGGCCGGTGGCGCACCGACGCGGAGATCGCCGCGCTGCTGGACGGCCTGGAGATCCTCGACCCCGGGATCGTCCCCGCGTCCCTGTGGCGTCCCGACGTGACCGACAACCCGTGGAGCAGCGGAGAGAAGCGGGAGCTGACGGTCTGGGAACACCTCATCGCCGCCGGGCTGGCCCGGAAGGCCTAGGCCCAGAAGCGACGCCGGGGCGGTGATCGACCGGTGGGGATCGCCGGTGGTGATCGTCGCCGGTTCGGTTGCGGGTACCGGCGGGATTCGAACCCGCGGGCGGGTGGGAGCAGGTCCGCTCCGTCTCCGCAGAGCGCCGTGGGAGGGACCTAGCCCACGGCGACGCAACGGGCCGCTCTGCCACGGCACCGCAACCTACGGGAGTGGCCGGTCCCGCTCCGGCTCAGCGTAGGGACGGCGTCCCCGGCCGGCGAACGGTTCCCGTGGCTCCGGGGTTTCCGGGCCTCTCAGCCGTATGCCGCGGTGTCCCACTCCTGCCCGGAGGTGAGGCCCGACAGCCAGGTCCGGTCCGTCAGGCGGATCTCCAGCACCGCGGACGGGACCCGGTCGGGGTCCTGCCACAGTGCGCCCCAGGCCGCCATGAAGGCGGTCTGCCAGGCGTCGGCGTCGGCGGGATCGAGGCCGCCGGCGCGCAGTTCGGCCTCGATGCCCTCTCGGGCCGCGTTCTCGTCGAAGGGCATCCGGCGCCGGGACGTCACGGAGACCTTCGCGATCACCCGGTCCGCGTACGCGGCGAGGGCGACCGGGTCCCAGTAGGCTCCGGGCCCGGCCTCGCGGTCCAGCCGTTCGGGATCGGTGTCGGCGAGCAGCCGCATCGCGAAGGCGGCGGACGCGGAGGGCTCTCCGGCGTCCGGATGGATGGCCGACAGGGTCAGCTCGACGGTGTCGTCGCTCAGGTGCGTGACGCGCACCCGCCACAGACTCGCCAACGAAGGCTCCCTTCCTCGTGATTGCCGCCGCCCCCGGTGTGCGGGCGGCGGTCCGTCAGGTGGTGATTCTGCCGGTGGCGATCAGATTGGCCAGCGTGGCCAGCTGCGTGTCGTTGTCGATGCGCTCGGCGAAGGTGACGGCGCCGCGCTGCTGACCGCGTCCGCCCTGCCGGGCCGGCCGGAACGGCATCTGCGAGAACGTGTGGATCACGGACTCCGTGGCTCCCAGGGCGCCGGCCTGGTCCACCAGGTGCTGGTACTCCCCGCTGCGGGCGCCGCCCGCGCCGATCGACTGGAGGAAGGCGACGTCTTCCGTGTTCCAGTTGCGGTTCGCGGTGAGCTGGACGAGTAGCGGGAGCGTCATGCTCGCGGCGGCCGTCGCCGTGCCGACGTAGGTGGGCTGAGGGTCCGTGAAGGCGAAGGGGGCGCCTGCGGCCAGGATCTGCCAGGCCCCGGTCGTGGGGTCGTACCGCTTGAAGTTGATCGTGAGCGAGCGGACGAAGTACGGCGCGAAGCCCTGTTGGTACGTGTGGGTCTGGGCGTTGGCCGTCGCGTAGTCCACGTCGACGCCGAAGTAGACGTAGTGGCGTGGAGCGTTCGCCGCGAGGACGGCGTTCGCGGCCGCCACGGCGTTCAGTTCCCTCTTCAGCACGCTCTCGACGCCCGCCTCGTAGCGGCTGTTGTCGCGTTTGGACGCGGGCACCAGGTTGTCCGCCGTTCCGGGGCCGCCGGCCTGCATGTTGATGAGGTGGAAACGGATCCAGAAGTTCGTCAGACCGAGCTGGCGGATGTAGGGGTAACCGGTGGGGTCGGCTGCCGGGGGCGAACCGACCAGGGAACCGTCGCTGATCATCTCGATGGACGTCGTCCGGCCCGCCCCGTCCACGACGGGCTGGATGAACGAGCCCTGGGGAACGGTGTTCGTGTTGTAGACGACGCGCTGGACCTGCCGTCGCCGGCCCGCGCCCTCGCCCCCGCGCGCCCGTTCGGACGCGGACGCCGTTCCGCCCTCGGCGCCGGCGCTGCGCTGTACGGGGACGGGCCCCGACATCACCCGGGCGGCGTTGGCCTCGGCGGCCCGTTCGAAGGCGTCCCCGGGGTCGCTCACCCGCAGGCCGTCGCCGGTGTCGGTGCCCGCCACCGGGCCGCTTCGCTGCTGGATGACGTGCGTCAGCTCATGGGCCAGGGTGTGCTTGTCGGCGCCGCCCGCGCCGATGACCACGTGGCTGCCGGAGGTGTAGGCCCGGGCTCCGAGCTGGGCGGCCGAGCGGCGGGCGGCGCTGTCGTCGTGCAGGCGTACGTCGCCGAAGTCGGCGCCGAGGCGGGCCTCCATCTCCTGCCGCAGCGGCGCGTCCATCGGACGGCCCCCGCCGCGCAGCACCGAGTCGACGTCGGGGGCGCGCTGGACCGCCGTGGCGTCCGGGTGTGCGCAGCCCGGTCCGTGTTCATGCCGTTCGTCGGCGACGAGTTGGGCCAGCGCCTCGTTGCCGACCGTGCGCTGGAGGACGGTGAGGGCGGCGGGCGACATGCCGCCGATGCGGCCCAACGCCGCGGCGGTGTGCGCGTGGGCCGGGCGGGCGGCCGCCGGACGCCGCTCCCGCCCCTGTTGCGGACCCTGGGCCTGAGTGTCCTGCTCCCGCGCCCGCATCACTGCTCTCCCTCAACCTCGGCCGTGCACAGTCTGCGCCACGCTTCCGTCCCCGCGCCGCGCGCACCAGGGCCGTGCGGGCAGACTTGGGGGCACCGCGTCGCGGGATCGCGCCGGCCCGCCCGTGGGGCCGGCGGTCAGGTGAGCGCGAAGAACAGCGTGTCCTGGGTGTACCAGCCGATGTTCTCCGTGGCGTACTCCCACTCCTTGTGCTCGTCCTCGAGCTTTTCGATCAGCTCCCGCACGTCGTACCGGAGGTCTTCGTCCATGCGGTCCAGGACGGCGCGATAGGCCTCGGCGGCGGGCTTGGCCTTGGCGAGCGGCAGATGGCCGATGGCGGGGTACCCGTCGGTCGAGTGCGGTATGAACGGGAAGCCGGCGGGGAGTCCGCCGTAGAGGAAGCCGTGGGGCAGCAGGTCGGCGGGGACGCCGAGGCGTCGCATCTCGTCGTCGACCAGGCCGAAGAACGTCGAGGGCTTCGAGTAGGTGCCCAGGTGCATCGGGTCGGACGCGTTGTGGTCGATGATCAGCTGCGCGGCGCGGTGATAGGCGTTGCCCGCGCAGTGCGCGTCGGAGTCGGTGTGCCCGGCGACGAGGTGCTCGAGGGCGTCCGGGACGGGCAATCCCCAGTCGACGCCCTGGCGTTCGAGGTCGTCCTGGGCGGCCCGCGCGGCCCGGCGCATCGACTCCAGGCGGCGCGTCCGGTCTGCGCTCAGCTCGCCGTGGCTGCCGAGGAAGGCCAGGACGTCCGCCTTGTCCGCGGTGGAGTAAGCAATGTCGTGACTCATGATCGTCATTGTGTCCGACGGCACTGACAGTCCGTCACGCCGCAATCCCCGCTCGGCACCCGGGCCGGTCGTGGCCGCGCCTTGACCAGGGGGTTTCGGGTGCCGCAGAGTGTGGCTCCATCAATCGACCGGGGTGGGACGAATGACACGCGAGGGATACGCCGCCCGCTGCGAAGAGCTGTTCGCGGTGGGCGGGTTCACGAAGGTCCGGACGGTGGCCGAGTCCGCTCTGGAGGAACTCGGGCCCGATCCCGTCCTGTACCGGTGGCTCGGCCTCGCGCACGCGGCGGAGGACGAGGACGACCACGACGCGGAGGCCGAGAAGGTTTACCGGGCCGGACTCGCCCGATGGCCCGACGATCTCGGACTGCTCGTGTCCTATCTGGAACTGTGCCTGCGGGCCGACGAATGGACGTACCCGGGGCGCAGCGCGCGGGCGGCCCGGCTCAAGGAGCGGATCGCCGTGCTGGCTCCGGCGGGGTCGCCCGAGGCGGCACGGGTGGAGGCCGCGGTCGGCCGGGCCGGGCGAGGCTACTGGCAGGATTTCCAGGAGAGCACGGCCTCGGCGCTGGCCGAGCGGGCGATGGTGGCGTCCCACAGCGCCGACGTGGCCGAAGCGCTGGAGCGGGGCGGCCAGGCGCCCGCGCATCCGGAGGACCTGCGGGCGGCCGAGGTGGCGGCCGCGCTGGAACTGCTGGCCGGCCCGTGGCGGGCCCCGCTCCGGCTCCTGGTCCGCTACCGGGTGGCGGCGTACGCGGCCACCTTCGTGCTGGTCCTCGCCACCAACAAGGCGCTGGTGCTGAGCGGGACGGTCTCCTTCAGCGTGTGGGGATGGTTCTGGTACGTGCCGCTGCTGCTGGCCGACGCGAGGCTCAAGCGGGCCCGGCTGCTCGCCCGGGAGCGGGTGATCAACGCGATGGAGGCACGGCACGCCGCGACCGCCACCACCGGCGGGTAGTGCGCCGGCAGCGCGGATGGGTCCGCGGGAGAGGGCCGCGGGATGGGTCCGCGGGAGGGGGCCGCGGGAGGGGGCCGCGGGAGAGGAGTGGTCGGGGGCGGCGCGGGTGCTCGTGGCCACTTCGGCTCGAGCTGGCTGGCTTCTATTGCCAGAAGCCAGCACAATGGCTGCCGACAGCGCTACCCATGGGAAGGCAGGGGTGTGTCGTGGACGGTGGCTCCTATCTGCGGTTCGTCGCCCTCGGAGACAGTCAGACCGAGGGCCTGGGCGACGGTGACGACGTCGTGGGCCTACGAGGATGGGCCGACCGCCTCGCCGAGCACCTGGCGGCGCACAGTCCCGGCCTGCGGTACGCGAACCTGGCGGTGCGCGGCAAGCGTGCCGCCCAGGTGCGGGACGATCAGCTCGCGCCGGCGCTCTCCCTGCGTCCGGACGTGGCCACCGTCGTCGCGGGGGTCAACGACGTGCTGCGGCCGCGGTTCGACGCGGACGAGGTGGCCGCCCATCTCGAGGCCATGTTCGCCGCGCTCACGGCGCAGGGGGCCCGCGTCGCGACGCTCACCTTTCCCACCCGGCTGGCGGCGCTCGGCCGTCCCCTGGGCTCCCGTCTGGTCGCCCTCAACCAGCGCATACGCGAGGCCGCAGGGCGGCACGGCGTGGCCGTCGCCGAGTGCGCGGGGCACGCGGTCATCACCGACCCCCGCCTGTGGAGTGCAGACCGGCTCCATGCCAGCCCTCTCGGTCACGAGCGGATCGCCGCCGCCGTCGCTCACGCTCTCGCGCTTCCGGGCAGCGACGACTCCTGGTCCGGTCCGCTGGAGCCGGCCGCCGAGGCGGCCCTGTCGGGCCCGCGCGCGGTCGTGGAGGAACTGCGCTGGGCGGCCACCTTCCTCGGTCCGTGGCTGGCGAGGCGGTTGCGCGGACGGTCGTCCGGTGACGGCCGGACCGCGAAGCGTCCTCACCTGCTGCCGGTCTTCCCGCCGTTGTCCGGCGGCGCGGCCGAACGGCCGGCGGTCGGCGATGCCTCCCCCATCGCCCCGTGACCGCCGCCGTCCGGCCGACGGCTCGTCAGGCCGCCCGGTAGGCCTCGCCGAGTTTGCGCAGGGCCGCCCCGTACCGTCCGGTGAGGGAGAGGTGGTCGGCGTCGGCGAACGGCTTCGAGACCGCCGCCGTGAGATCCGCGCCCGCCTTGTGCTGGACGATCAGCCGGGCCCTGTCCACGAGCGCGCGGCCCGCCCTGTCGGCGCCGGCCCGTTCGGCCGCCGTGGCCGCGACCGCCAGCGCGCGGAGTGTGGCCGCGCCGCCGCCGGGCGACTTGGTCAGGGTCGTCAGGCCCCAGCCGTAGGGGAACTGCGGGTCGTACGCCGTGTCCCCCACGTTGATCGGCAGCTGGGCCTCGGACCTGGGCCAGGTGACGGGGAGCCGCCCGGTGAAGGGCCGCTTCCCGTACAGCACGTCGGCGACGCCGTCGCCCTCGGTGCCCGGCAGCCATGACGCCACCAGGGCGTCGATCGCGCCGAGGCGGTCGCCGATCAGCTGCGGGCGTCCGGAGACGATCAGCACCGCGCACTTCATGGCCGCGCACACCGTGTCCACGGCGGCCCGATCGGCGGCGGACAGCTGGAGGGAGTGGCCGTTGCCGACGTCCCCGACGCCTTCCGCGTACGGGGTCTCGCCGACGACGACCACGCCGACGTCGTAGCCCGCCGTGGGCGCGGAGGCGTCCGCGGAATAGGTGACGTCGCCGTCCTTGCGCATCGCGTCGAGGATGGTCGTGCCCCGGGTGTGCGTGCCGGACGAGCCCTGCCAGGTGACGGTCCAGCCGCCGGTCTGGTTGCCGAGGTCGTCGGCGTCGGATCCCGCGACGTAGACCTTCTGCGTCTTCCTCAGCGGGAGCACTCCGCCGCTGTTCTTCAGCAGCACCTGTGAGGCGGCGGCCGCCCGGCGGGCGACGGCGCGGTGGGCGGCGCCGCCGATCTTCGAGGCGTTGCGGGTCTGCGCGTACGGGTGCTCGAAGAGGCCCAGGCGGAACTTCTGGGTGAGGATCCGCGACACGGCGTCGTCGACGCGTTTCGTGCTGATCCGGCCGGCGTTCACCTCGTCGATCAGGGTGGCGGTGAAGTCCTTGTAGCCGTACGGCGTCATCATCATGTCGACGCCCGCGCCGACCGCCGTGCGGACGCGGGCGGGGTAGTCGCCGGGGAGTTGGTCGATGGCGTTCCAGTCGCTGATGACGAACCCGTCGAAGCCCATACGCCCCTTGAGCACGCCGTTGATCATGTCGGCGCGGGCGTGCATCTTCACCGGGCCCTGTCCGTCGCCGAGGACGTCGAGCGAGGAGTAGGACGGCATGACGGTGCCGACGCCGCGGTCGACGGCGGTCCGGAACGGCGCCAGGTGGACGGCTTCCAGCTCCCGGCGGGTGACCTTGGTGACGCCCTGGTCGATGGTGTAGGCGCCGGTCGTGGACGAGCCGTACGCGGTGCCGCCGTCGCCGACGAAGTGCTTGGCGGTGGCGAGGACCTTGTCGTCGTCCTTGAGGTCCCGTCCGTCGGCGCGGCCCTGGAGGCCCTGCACGACGGTCTCCATGGACTGGACGAGGGCCGGGTCCTCGCCGAAGGACTCGTAGGCGCGTCCCCAGCGTTCGTCGCGGGAGACGCACAGGCAGGGGGCGAAGTCCCAGGGGACGCCGGTGGCGCGGACCTCACTGGCCGTCACGGACCCTGCCTGCTCGGCGAGTTGGGGGTCGCGGGTGGCCCCGATGCCGATGTTGTGCGGCATGATCGTGGCGCCGACCAGGTTGTTGTGGCCGTGCACGGCGTCGACGCCGTAGATCAGCGGGATCTGCAACCTCGTCGCCTGCGTGCGCAGTTGGAAGCCGTCGATCATCTTCGCCCAGGCCTCGGGGGTGTTGGGCGTGGGCGTCGATCCGCCGCCGGAGAGCAGGGAGCCAAGCCCTTGGGCGGTGACGTCGGCCCCCTCCCCCACCGCTGCGCGCTCGGCCTGGGTCATCTGCCCGGCCTTCTCCTTCAGGGACATGCGGGAGAGCAGGTCGGCCACCCGCTTGCGCACGGGCAGGGCGGCGTTCAGGTACGGCAGTCCGTTGGCGTCGACGACGATCTCGGGCGTCTCCGCCGGGGCCCTGGCGCCGGTGACCGTGAGGGTGAGGGGAACCGTCTCGGCGGGTTCGGCGGACTTGTCGCGCAGGGTGCGCACCGTGACGGTCCGCGTCGTGCCCGAGGGCGTGCCGGCCGGGAAGGTGAGCGTGCCGCTGACCGGCGTGTAGTCACCGCCCGGCCGGGCGGTGCCGCCGGCGGTCGCGTACGCGACGGTCACCGGCTCGCCGAGCGGGGCGGAGGCGGTGGTGGCGACGGTGACCGAGACGGTGGCCGTGCCGCCCTCCCGTACCGGGTAGACGGCGGCGTCGGTCGTGACGGTCGCGCGCAGCGCCTGGTCGGCCCGGCCGTACAGCTCGACATCGTCCATGGCGAAGGTGCCCGCGTCGCCGGCGGGCAGCGTGAGGGCGTACCCCCACATGTGGGTGAGCCCGAGGACGTGGTCGATGCCGCCGACGGGCTGGTAGTCCGTGCGGTAGACGAAGTCGCCGAAGGGGAGTTCGATCTGCTTCCAGCCGGTGAAGTCGTCGGTGAAGGCCGTGGTCCACAGTTCGGAGGCCTCGCCGTTCGCGCCGCCGTCCTTGATCTCGAAGGGCACCTTCTTGCCCGTGCCCCGGCCCTCCCACCAGAAGCGGACGCCCCGGTGGGCGGACCAGTCGTGGGCGGGCAGGCCGGCGGCGAAGTCGTGGGTGAAGCCGCCGTAGGCGCTGATGTCGTAGGCGCCCGTGAGCACCTTCTCGCCCTCCGGGGCGTCGGCGCGGGCGGTGAGTCGCAGAGCGGGCGGATCGTCGCCGTCGCCGCCCCAGGTGAAGATGCCCTCGGCCGGCTGGGAGGCGAAGGGCACCTCGCCCTCGAAGCGGTCGACGGACACCGGGAGGGGGTCGTCGGCGGCACGGGAGGCCGTCGGCGACACCACGGCGAGGAGCAGGACGGCGGAGAGGAGCAGAGCGGTTCTCGGCATGGACCTTCCCTGGGCTCTCATGGTTCACTCAACACTTAGATCATGCCGTGAGTTAACTAACGGCCCGCACACCCGTCAAGACGTCACGTCAGACATCTCGGGAAGGGCGACATCACATGAGGAGAACCCCCCGCACGGTCCGGCTCCTGCTGGCCGGACTCCTCGCCACGGCCGGCCTCACCGCCGCCGCGCCGTCCGCGCACGCGGCCGGCGAGCAGGTCACCGCCTGGCTCACCACCACCGACGACTCCGCCGGACGCCATGTGGTCCGCGGCCTGCAACAGCAGGCGCCGTTCGCGTTCCAGTCCGGGGCCGGAGGCGCCGGCGAGAACATCACCGTCGACGAGAACACCCGGTACCAGACCTTCACCGGCGGCGGCGCGTCCTTCACGGACACCGCGGCCTGGCTGATGAACAGCAGCGGCGCCCTCTCGGCGGCGACCCGCGACGCGACGATGCGGAAGCTGTTCTCGCCGACGGACGGGATCGGGCTGTCGTTCCTGCGCAACCCGATGGGCGCCACCGACCTGGCCCGCTACGGCTACACCTACGACGACGTCCCCGCCGGGCAGAGCGATCCGAACCTCGACCGCTTCTCGATCGCGCACGACCTGGCGGACGTGGTGCCGCTGACGAAGCAGGCCCGTCAGCTGAACCCGTCCCTGACGGTCATGGCCTCACCCTGGACGGCCCCGGCCTGGATGAAGGACAGCGGCTCGCTCAACGGCGGCTGGCTGAAGGCGGAGGACTACGGTGCCTACGCCTCGTACTTCGTGAAGTACCTCCAGGCATACCGGAGCCAGGGCGTCGACGTCTCGTACGTGACCGCGCAGAACGAGCCGACGTGCTGCGCGGGCTATCCCTCGATGAGCTGGAACGCGAGCGGGCTGGCGTACTTCCTGAAGAGCGAACTGCTGCCCAAGTTCCAGGCGGCGGGCCTGCCGGCCAAGGTCCTCGCGCACGACTGGAACTGGGACGTCTACGACTCCTACGCGGCGCAGAGCGTCGACGACCCGGCGATCCGCGACCACCCCAACTTCGGCGGCATCGCCTGGCACGGGTACGGCGGTGACGTCGGCAAGCAGACCTCCGTGCACGACCGGTACCCGGGCCTGGACGCGTTCGGCACCGAGCACTCCGGCGGGACGTGGATCGCCGACCAGCAGCGCGAGGACATGCACGACATCGTCGACTACACCCGCAACTGGGCGAAGTCGGTGACCAAGTGGTCGCTTGCGGTGGACCAGAACATGGGCCCGCACAACGGCGGGTGCGGCACCTGCACCGGCCTGATCACCGTGCACAACGGCGACGGGGCGGGCGACGGCGTGGACTACACCGTCGAGTACTACACGATGGGCCACCTCACCAAGTTCGTCCGGCCGGGCGCCCGGCGCATCGCTTCGACGGCCTCGGCCGCCGTGCCCAACGTGGCGTGGCGCAACCCCGACGGGTCGAAAGCGCTGATCGCCTACAACGACGCCGCGACGGCGAAGACGGTGACGATCGGCTGGGGCGGGCAGCACGCGACGTACTCCCTGCCGGGCAGGACGTCCGCCACGTTCACCTGGTCGGGCACGCAGTCCGGCGGCGGCGCGGCCTCGGGGGCCTTCGTCGGGCTCGCGGGCAAGTGCCTCGACGTGGCGGGCGGTTCGAGCGCGAACGGCACGGCGGTGCAGCTCTACGACTGCAACGGGTCCCCGGCCCAGCAGTGGACGGCCGCCACCGACGGCACGGTCCGCGCGCTCGGCAAGTGCCTCGACGTGACCTCGGGCGCGACCGCGGACGGCACGAAGACCCAGCTGTACGACTGCAACGGCACGGGCGCCCAGCAGTGGGCGTACAACGCCTCGACCGGCGACGTCGTGAACCCGGCCGCGAACAAGTGCCTGGACGTCACGGACAACTCCTCGGCGAACGGGGCACGGGCGCAGATCTGGTCGTGCACCGGCGCCGCCAACCAGAAGTGGCGGTCGGGGTAGCGGTGCGGGGCGTGCCCCCGCCGGTGAGGCGTGCCCCTGCCCGCCCGCGAGGGGGCGGGGGCGCGCGCGTCCGGCGATGAACCGCGTCACGGTCACCGGGTGAGCCGTGTCTCATGACGACGGCGTTGCTATGCAACGAGGTGCATAGCAAAATCGTGTACATGGCGCTCGAGCACGCGATCCTCGTCTCCCTGCTGGAGAAGCCGGGCTCCGGCTACGAGCTGGCCCGGCGCTTCGAGCGGTCCATCGGGTATTTCTGGACCGCGACCCACCAGCAGATCTACCGCGTGCTCAAGCGCATGGAGAGCGACGGCTGGGTCGACGTCCGGGACGTCCCGCAGTACGGGCGCCCCGACAAGAAGGAGTACTCCGTCGCCGGGCCGGGGCGCGACGCGCTCTCCGCCTGGCTCCGGGAGGCGACCGAGCCCGAGAGCGTGCGGCACGATCTGGCGGTGAAGGTGCGCGGCGCCGCCTTCGACGATCCGGCCGCCCTGATCGGCGAGGTCGAGCGGCACCGGCAGGCCCACGCCGACCGCCTGGCCCACTACCTCGCGGGCGAGGACCGGGATTTCGGGGAGCCCGCGTCCGGCGGCGGCCGGCTCGACGCCGAGCGGGAGCTCCAGCACGTCGTGCTGCGGGGCGGCATCGCCTACGAGCGGATGATGATCGCCTGGCTCGACGACGTCCGCGCCACGCTCTCCGGCTTCGAAGCCGACCGCTGACCGGTCACAGCCCCCGTGCCCGCACTCGCACCCGCGCCCCGACCCGCGGTTCCGCGGCAGCCGTGGCCGCCGTGGCAGCTCCGCGCCGACACCTTGACCATCACCCCTTCCTCAGCCGAAAGGCGGCACTCATGGCCGACTCGCTGCTCTTCAACCCGCGGACGTACGACCCCGCGCACTTCGACCCGGAGACCCGCAGGTTGCTGCGCGCCACCGTCGACTGGTTCGAGGAGCGGGGCAAGCGGCAACTGATCGAGGACTACCGGTCCCGCGCCTGGCTCGGCGACTTCCTCGCCTTCACCGCCAAGGAAGGCCTCTTCGCGACCTTCCTCACTCCGTCGTCCGCCGCCGGCGAGGGCGAGGGCGACAAGCGGTGGGACACCGCGCGCATAGCCGCCCTCAACGAGATCCTCGGCTTCTACGGCCTGGACTACTGGTACGCCTGGCAGGTCACCATCCTCGGCCTCGGCCCCGTCTGGCAGAGCGACAACGCGACCGCCCGTGCCCGCGCGGCGGAACTGCTCGCCCGGGGTGAGGTGTTCGCCTTCGGACTGTCCGAGAAGGCCCACGGCGCGGACATCTACTCCACCGACATGCTCCTGGAGCCCGACGGCACGGGCGGCTTCCGGGCCACCGGTTCCAAGTACTACATCGGCAACGGCAACGCCGCCGGACTCGTGTCGGTCTTCGGCCGCCGCACCGACGTCGAGGGCCCCGACGGCTACGTCTTCTTCGCCGCCGACAGCCGCCGCCCCGAGTACCACCTGGTCAAGAACGTCGTCGACTCGTCGAAGTACGTCAGCGAGTTCCGCCTGGAGGACTACCCGGTGACGCCGGAGGACGTCCTGCACACCGGCCGCGCCGCGTTCGACGCCGCGCTCAACACGGTCAACGTGGGCAAGTTCAACCTGTGCACCGCCTCGATCGGCATCTGCGAGCACGCGATGTACGAGGCCGTCACCCACGCCCGGAACCGCATCCTCTACGGCCGGCCCGTCACCGCTTTCCCGCATGTGCGGCGGGAGCTGACCGACGCCTATGTGCGACTCGTCGGCATGAAGCTGTTCAGCGACCGCGCCGTCGACTACTTCCGCACCGCGGGCCCCGACGACCGCCGCTACCTCCTCTTCAACCCCATGACGAAGATGAAGGTGACCACCGAGGGCGAGAAGGTCGTCGACCTGATGTGGGACGTCGTCGCCGCCAAGGGCTTCGAGAAGGACAACTACTTCGCCCAGGCAGCCGTCGAGATCCGCGGCTTGCCGAAGCTGGAGGGCACCGTCCACGTCAACCTGGCCCTGATCCTCAAGTTCCTGCGCAACCACCTCCTCGACCCGGTCGCCCACGAGCCCGTGCCGACCCGTCTCGAAGCGGCCGACGACGCCTTCCTCTTCCGCCAGGGCCCGGCCCGCGGCCTCGGCTCGGTCCGCTTCCACGACTGGCGGCCCGCGTTCGACGCGTACGCGCGCCTGGCCAACGTGGCCCGGTTCCGGGAGCAGGCCGACGCGCTCTGCGAGTTCGTGCTCACGGCCGCTCCCGACAAGGAGCAGTCCCAGGACCTCGACCTGCTCCTCGCCGTGGGGCAGCTCTTCGCGCTCGTCGTCCACGCGCAGCTG
Source organism: Streptomyces sp. NBC_00704 (assembly GCF_036226605.1). NCBI lineage: Bacteria > Bacillati > Actinomycetota > Actinomycetes > Kitasatosporales > Streptomycetaceae > Streptomyces > Streptomyces sp. NBC_00704. The sequence goes on along the minus strand of NZ_CP109000.1, from coordinate 7,614,372 downwards.
GTCCTGGAGCAGGCCGCCCTGGCGGGCCTCGACGAGGACGTGCTCGACGAGCTGTTCGCCGTCCTCGTGCGCGACTTCTCCGCGCACGCCGTCGAGCTGCACGGCAAGGACTCCGCCAGCGCGGAGCAGCAGCGGTGGGCGCTCGGCGCGGTACGGCGTCCCGTCGTCGACGCGGCTCGCTCGGAGCGCGTCTGGCAGCGCGTCGAGGCCCTCTCCGGGGCTTACGAGATGATGCCCTGACCCGGCAGACCCCCTGTCGCCGCCTCCGCGACGACCTCACCGTCCCGACAATCTCACCGTCCCGGCGGCCGGCAGCTTCCGTGCGTGCGCGGGGGCTGCCGGCCGGGACCGGCGCCCGGCCCGCTCGGCGCGCTCAGGCGCTCGCGAGCGTGAGCTTGACGGCGAAGCCGAGGAAGAGGGCGCCGGCGGCGGTCGTGGCGCCCGCGCTGAGGCGCTTGCGGCGGCGGAAGGCCTCCGCGAGCCGGGTCCCGCTGAAGATCAGAGCCGTCAGATAGAGGAAGCTCGCGAGCTGGGCGAACGCGCCCAGCACCACGAAGGAGACGGCCGGGTAGGCGTACCCCGGGTCGACGAACTGCACGAAGAACGCGACGAAGAACAGGATCGCCTTCGGGTTGAACAGGCTGATCACCAGGGCACGCCGGAACGGCCGCTCCCCGGCCACCGCCGCCTCGGGCTCGGCGTCGCGCGCGGCCGGCTCGCGCCGGGACCGCCACATCGCGTGCGCGGCCCTCAGCATCCCGACGGCCAGCCAGGTCAGATATCCGGCGCCGGCGTACTTAACGATCCCGAAGAGCACGGCGTTGGCCTGGAGCAGGGACGCCACTCCGGCGGCCGACAGCGTCATCAGCACCGCGTCCCCGCACCACACGCCGGCCGCGGCCGCGTAACCGGTGCGGACGCCCCGCCGGGCGGCGACGGACAGTACGTAGAGCGAGTTCGGACCGGGCAGCAGGACGATCAGGACGAGGCCTGCGAGATACGTGGGGAGGTCGATGACGCCAAACATGGCAGCGAGTGTCGCACGAGGGCGCGACGCGGCATCCCCGGGCGCGCTCTCGTGCGGCGGCGTGGCCCTACCGCGCCGTCACCGTCAGGTACGCGGTCTTCTTCACGCGGCCGTGGTGGGAGACGACCGTCACGGGGTAGCGGCCGGGCATGAGGCCGGAGCGCACGGTGGCCGTGCCGAAGAAGCGCGGGTCGTCGCCGTCGGCGCCCTTGCTGTCGTCGCGGCGCAGGCGGAGCACCCCGGTGAACGCCGGTGAGGTGGCGGTCAGCCGCGTCTCCTCGCCCGGGTCCGGATACCGGTCGTGCCACATGACGGCGACCCGGCGCCCGACGCCGGCCCGGAACGTGTGCCCGGTGGCCGCGTAGCCCCGGCCCGGGTCGTAGAAGCCGAGGTCGTGCGCCTTCCCCCGGTAGTCGCCGTCGCCGGGCCGGGACGCCCGGACCGTCAGCCGCTGTGCGGCGATGCGGCGGCCGTGCGGGCCGTACAGCACGAAGGCGTACGTGCCGTCCGCGAGGCCGGGCTTGAGCCCCGGCCGCGCGGAGAAGAGCCGGGGGTTGTAGAAGTCCCGGTACGCGTCGTGGACGAGGCGCACGGGGGCGGGCAGGGCGGCGGAGCGCACGGTGAAGCCGGCTCCCCGCTCACCGGGGTACAGGTCGTCGAACTCCAGCCACACCGCTTCGCCGGGGCGGGTCACGTCGTTCCGCGACGCGGGCAGGGTGAAGGAGGGGCGCCGGGAGGGGACGACCTGGATGCGGTCGCTGGACACGGTGCGGCCGTGGACGGTGACCGTGAGCGGATACCAGCCGGGTCCGGCCGTCGTCCTGCGGGTGCCCACGGCCCCGTAGTGGCCGTCCTCCCAGCGCAGCCGCACGGGCGCGGTCAACGCGGGGGACCGGGCGCTCACCGCGTCGCCGCCCTGCGCCCGGCTGACGTTGTAGAGCATCATGTGGACGAGTTCCCCGGGGCGGGCGTCGGTCTGCCCGTTGAGGATGAGGAAGGGCTTGGTGTCGGCCGTGCCCGGGCTGTCCGACGTGACGGACGCCGGGTGCGCGGAGGCGCCCGTGCTCGGCGTCGCCCCTCCCGTGCCCGTCGTCGTGGCGCATCCGCACAGCACGAGCCCGGCCGCCGCGACGGCCACCGTCCTGGACCAGTTCATCGTTCCCCCCGTAGGTCGGTCCCCTACTGAAGAGGGCGGAACGGCCCCGCTGGTCACCGCCGGCGGCGCGAATGGCGGAAATGCCGCCCGTTCACCGGATCTGCCGGCCGTTCACGAGGAGGGCTCGAGGGCTCGACACACGCCCGGTGTGCGGTCGGGGGATGGAGGCGGCTACTGCGGGGCATGTACTCGGTAGCCGACGCAGAACATCAGGAGGACGCCATGAATCGTCAGTCCAGGATTCATGTCCGTGTGACGCGTCGGCCCTCCGCGCCCTCGAAGGACGACATCGACCGCAGGACGCCGTCGGGGCGTCTCCTGCCGTACTGATGGAGGGCGCTTCTCACTCTCGCGAGTGAGGCGGGCGGGCTCGCCGGCCGGGACACCGGACGGCGTGCGAAGCCCCCGGACCGCCGACGCGCCGGTGGCGTCGGCCGTGGTGACGGCCACGGCTCGCGCCCCTTGCCGGTGCTCCCCCTCGCCCCGCGCACGCGCCGGTGAAACCGGGGTGTTCCCGCCCTTTGGTCCCCGGCGCACGGGGACTATCGTCGGACACGGGAGCCAGGGCGAGGAGGACGGCCGTGATGCCGCAGGACGAGGCCGTGATCGGCCGCACGGGAGACCTGCTCGTCGCCACCCGCGGATCCGCGGGTCCCGGCGAGGTCCTGGTGCGGGTCAGGGGCGGCACGGAGACCTTCCTCGCGTGGTCGGAGGAGCCCCTGCCGATCGGCTCGGCGGTGCTTGTGATCGAATCGCGTGGATGCCGCGAGGTCGGCGTCATCGAATGGGTGGATCCACTGGACGCGCTCGGCGAGGACACCGCCGGCGCAGGCTGAGGAGTACAGGCATGTTCGGATACCGCGTCCCCGCCCCCGACGAGGCGATGCTGATCTCGGGAGGCAGGCGCGGACTGGGCGGCGCGCCGTTCCGTGTGGTGACCGGGCACGGCAAGTTCGTGCTCCCCGTCTTCCGCAAGGTCCGGTTCCTCACCCTGTCCATGTGCGAGTCCGAGGTCACCGAGACCTGTGTGACCCGGCAGGGCATCGCGCTGCACGTGCGCGCGGTCATCGCCTTCAAGGTCGGCAACGACCACGAGAGCATCATCAACGCGGGCCAGCGCTTCCTCTCCGACCAGGATCAGATGTCCGTGCTCACCGGCCGGATCTTCGCCGGTCATCTGCGGGCCATCATCGGCTCGATGACCGTCGAGGAGATCGTCACCGAACGGCAGAAGCTCGCCGCGGAGGTCCTGGACACCTCGAAGACGGAGATGGCGAAGATCGGCCTCATCGTCGACTCGCTGCAGATCCAGTCGATCGACGACGGCGACACCGGCTACATCGACGCGATGTCCGCGCCGCACAAGGCGGCCATCCAGCGGCAGGCGCAGATCGCGCAGGCGCAGGCCACCCAGACCGCGGCCGAGGCGCAGCAGGAGGCGGCCCGCAAGCAGGCGGAGTACGCGCGGCAGACCGCCGTCGTCAAGGCCGAGTACTCGGCCGAGGTCGACCGCGCCCAGGCGCAGGCCGCCCAGGCGGGACCGCTGGCCCAGGCCCACGCCCAGCAGGAGGTGCTCGCGGCGCAGACCGAACTCGCCCTGCGCCAGGCCAAGCTGCGTCAGCAGCAGCTGGTGGCCGAGGTCGTGAAGCCCGCCGAGGCCGAGGCCGAGCGGGTCAGGATCCTCGCCGCCGCCGAGGCGCAGCGCATGAAGATCCAGGCCGAGGCGGCCGCCTCGTACGACCGGGTCGCGCTCGACCGGATGCTGATCGACCAGCTCCCGCAGATCGTCAAGGAGGCCGCCGGCGGGCTCGCCGGGGCCAACGTCAACGTCCTGAACGGCGCGGACGGTCTCGGGGAGATCGCCGCCGGTCTCGTGTCCCAGGGCCTGACGATCCTCGACTCGGTGCGCCAGAACCTGGGCAGCCAGGAGCCCGACGGCGCCCGCTCCTCCGGCGCCCGGTCCGAGAACAAGGGCGACGGGCTGCTCCAGCTGCGCAGCGGCAAGCAGAAGAAGTCGGACGACGGCCCCGTGGACGTCGACTGACGTCCGTCGTCGCGGGCCGACCGCCATGGGCGCCCGCACTCCGGCCTGCCTGCCGAGCGCCGGCGGCCGTCGTTCGCCGGCCGTCGTTCCCCGGCCGCAAGCCCTGCGTCCGTCGCCGGCCGTCCGTCGCCGGTCGTCGGTCACGTCTCGACGGACGGCGAGGAACGGGCGGCCGTGAAGGTCCTGCGCGGCCGCGGCCGCGGCGGTGGCCGGGGCGGCGTTTTGTCCCGGTTCCGGCCCTGCCGGGGTTCTAGGCTCGGCCCGTGGGGCAACCTGAGCAGCGCGCCGAGGGCGCGGGACCGTTCGTCACCCGGCTCACCTGGCGCCTTCCCGACGGCGGCACCGCCGTGTGGGAGTCGCGCCTCGCGCGCCGGCGCGGGGTGCTCTCCGTGCGCCCCTCCGGTGCGGGGCCCGCTCACCACGTCCGGGCGGACGCCGTTTCCCTCGCCCGGCTGCGGCGGTTCAACGCCGTCGCCGCGGTCGCCTTCGTCGTCGGCGGGGCTCTCTTCGCGGCCGGCGCCGCCGTCGCCCAGTTCGGTTCGGGCGACGCCACCGAGTGCGCCTCGATCTACTTCGTGGGAGGTCTGTTCTTCACCCTCGGCGGGTACGTCTCGCTGCTCCAGGCGGTCAACGCGCCCCGGCACGTGGCCGGCGGAGCGGGACGGCTGGTCACCCCGCGCCGGCGGTGGTGGAGTTACGAGCCGGGGCGGGTGGACTGGCTGAGCGCCTTCGTGCTCTTCGCGGGCACGCTCGTCTTCGCCGTCGACCTGCTGGACTCCTTTCTGCAGGGCCTGACGGTGCAGCAGGTCAACCGGCTCGTCTGGGCGCCCGACGTGATCGGCTGCGTCCTCTTCCTGATCTCCGGTCACCTCGCCGTCGCCGAGATCCTGCACGGCCGGCTGCGCCTGCGGCTCCACGGCCTCGGGGAGTGGATCGTGGCCGTCAACCAGCTCGGGTCCGTGCTCTTCATGGTCTCGGCGCTCGCCGCCTACACCCGCCCCGCCACCGGCAGCCTCGTCAACGCCGACATCGCCAATTGGGGCACCCTGACCGGCGCGCTGTGCTTCTCCCTCGGAGGCGTTCTCCAGCTCGGCGAACACTCGTAAAACGGAAGGCGGGCGGTCCTCGCGGCGGGCCGCCGCGGAGGGGCCTGTCAGGCGGCCGGGCCGCCGGGTCCGGGCGCCCCGGCGCGCAGCCCGTCCATGACGAGGTCGAGGAGCCGGGCGGCCCGTGGACGCCAGTCGTCCGCGGGGCCCAGCTGCCACAGGCCTCCGATGGCGAGGATCAGGTCGTCGGCGGTCATGCCCGGCCGGATGGAGCCCACGGCGTCGTTGGCGCGCAGGAGGGCATCGGCCGCGTCGGTGACGGGGGTGTGCGCCGGTTTCGCCAGGCCGCCCCGCCGGCCGGCGGCGAGGCGCATCGCGTCGGCGAGCCCGGCCTTGGTCATGGCGAACTCGGCCAGCCGGTCCATCCAGGCGCGCAGGGCCCGGTCCGGCGGCAGCTCGTCGAGCAGCTGGGCCGCGCTGTCGGCGACCTGCCGCATCTCGTGGCGGTAGATCTCCAGGACGAGCGCCTCGCGGTGGGGGAAGTTGCGGTAGAAGGTCCCCTGTCCCACGCCCGCCTTCCTGGCGATCGCGCTGAGCGGCGCGTCGGGGCACACCGTCAGCTCGGCCAGGGCGACTTCGAGGATGCGCTCGCGGTTGCGTTGTGCGTCCGAGCGCAGCTTCGCGTTGTCCTCGTGCTGCACTCGGCTCTCCTCGGGGCGTGCGGGATGTACACCCTTGATAAGCGGACAGCTGTCCGTTACGTTTGTCGGCAGCGGACGATTGTCCGGTTCGAGGACAACGATAGCCCCGGCCGGACCACGAGCGGCGGTCCGCGCGACCTCAGTGCCGACCCGCGCGTCCACCCCGTCACCCACTCCTCGGCGCAGTCGGCGTCCGCCGGGCGCCGGCGGGCGCCGCCCGGCTTCCCGAAAGCGCGAAAGAAGCTCTCATGGCCTTACCGACGTCCAGCGTCATCACCCTGCACATCAACGGCGAGCAGCACACGCTGCCCGTCGACCACCGCACCACCCTGCTCGACGCCCTGCGCGAACGACTCGACCTCACCGGCACGAAGAAGGGCTGCGACCAGGGGCAGTGCGGAGCCTGCACGGTTCTGGTCGACGGCCGCAGGACCGTGGCCTGTCTGCAGTTCGCCGTCGCGGCCGAAGGGCGCGAGATCACCACCATCGAGGGCGTCGCGGACGGCGACCGGCTGCACCCGGTGCAGCAGGCGTTCCTCGAACTCGACGGCTATCAGTGCGGCTACTGCACGCCCGGGCAGATCTGTTCGGCGATCGGCGTGCTCGCCGAGCACGCCGCCGGCTGGCCGAGCGCCGTCACGGCGGACGTACGGCCCGCGGCCGGGCCGCCGCCTCTGACCGCGGACGAGATCCGTGAACGCATGAGCGGCAACCTGTGCCGCTGCGCCGCCTACACGTCGATCGTCGAGGCCGTCGCCGGCGCCGCGCAAGCCGGTCCCCCGGCGGGCACGGACGCCGGACCGCAGACCAAGGAGCCTGCCGCATGAAGGAGTTCGACTACCGCAAGGCTCCCGACGTCGCGGGCGCCGTCGCCCTGCTCGACTCCGACCCGGACGCCCGCTACCTCGGCGGCGGCACCAACCTCGTCGACCTGATGAAGAACGGCGTCGAACGTCCCGGGCGACTGGTCGACGTACGCGACCTGCCGCTGGACCGCGTGGAGGCGACAGCGGACGGCGGAGTGCGCATCGGAGCCACCGTCACCAACAGCGACCTCGCCGCCCATCCCCTGATCCGCACCCGCTACCCCGCTCTGGCGCAGGCGGTGCTCGCCGGCGCCTCCGGCCAGCTGCGCAACATGGCCACCGTCGGCGGCAACCTGCTCCAGCGCACCCGCTGCGCCTACTTCACCGACGTCACCTCCCCCTGCAACAAGCGGGCCCCCGGCAGCGGCTGTCCCGCCGTCAGGGGCGAGAACCGCAACCACGCCGTTCTCGGCGCTTCCGCGCACTGCGTGGCCGTGCACCCGTCGGACATGGCCGTCGCGCTCGCCGCCCTCGACGGCGTGGTGCACTACGAGAGCGCCCAGGGCCCGGGCGAACTGCCCCTCGGCTGGTTCTACCTCCCGGTCTCCGACACCCCGCACCGCGAGACGGCCCTGCCGGCGGGCGCGCTGATCACCGGCGTCACCCTGCCGGCGGCACCGGTCGCCGCTCGTTCCCGCTACCGGAAGGTGCGCGAGCGCGCCTCCTACGCCTTCGCCGTCGGCTCGGTCGCCGCCGCGCTCGACGTCCACGACGGCGTCGTCCGGGACGTACGCCTGGCCTTCGGCGCGGTGGCGTCCCGGCCCTGGCGGGCCCGCGCGGCCGAGCGGATCCTCACCGGGGCGTCCGCGGACGCGGAGTCGTTCGCGGCCGCCGCGGACGCCGAACTGGCGGCGGCCCGGCCGCTGTCGCAGAACGGATTCAAGGTGACCCTGATGCGCAACCTGACCGTGGCCGTGCTGAGCGAACTCGCCGAGGAGGCCGCCCGATGACGGCCGAGGCCCCCCTCGCCCCCGCCCGCGCCGTCGGCACCGGTCACGTCCGCGTCGAAGGCCGGGACAAGGTCACCGGCGCGGCCCGCTACGCGGGCGAGGTGCCCTTCGACGGACTGGCCCACGGCTGGCTGGCGTCGTCCACCGTGGCGCGCGGCCGGATCCGTGACATCGAGGCGGACGCCGTCCTCGCGATGCCCGGCGTCCTGTGCGTGCTTGACCATCGCAACGCCCCGCCGCTGAAGACCGACTACGTGGGCATGCTGGGCACCGGCCCGGACCCGACGTGCGCGGTCTTCCAGAACGACCGGGTGCCCCATCTCGGCTGGCCGGTGGCGCTGGTGGTCGCCGAGACGTCCGAACAGGCCCGCGAGGCCGCCGAGTCGCTGGTCGTCCACTACGAACAGGACCCGCACGACGTCGCGTTCACCGAGGACCACCCCGGCGCCCACCCGTCGGACGGCCATATGCCCGCCCTGACGGACAAGGGCGACCTCGCGGCCGAACTCGCCGCGTCCGCCGTCGTCGTGGACGCCACGTACACCACTCCGGAGGAACACCACCACCCCATGGAGCCCCATGCGGCCACCGCCCGCTGGGAGGGCGACCGGCTGGAGGTGGTCGACTCCAACCAGGGCGCCACCTGGGTCGTCTCGGAACTCTCGAACCTCTTCGGGCTCGATCCCGCGGCGGTGCGGGTGCGTTCGGAGCACGTCGGGGGCGGTTTCGGCAGCAAGGGCGTGCGCGCCCACCAGGTGGCCGCCGTGATGGCGTCCAAGGTCACCGGGCGACCGGTCCGCGTGGTGATGACGCGCCGTCAGATGTTCACGCTGGCCGGGCACCGCAGCCCCACCATCCAGCGGGTCAGGCTCGGCGCGGACGCCGACGGACGGCTGCGCGCCCTGGACCACCGCTCGCTCAGCCGCACCTCCACCGTGTTCGAGTTCGTCGAGGCGAGCGCCGGCGTGGCCCGGGTGATGTACGACGCCGCCGCGCACCGCACGGAGAACCGGGTCGTGCCCCTCGACGTGCCCACCCCCACCTGGATGCGCGCGCCGGGCGAGGCGCCGGGCTCCTTCGCGCTGGAGGCCGCGCTCGACGAACTCGCCCACGCGTGCGGTGTCGACCCGGTCGAGCTGCGGCTGCGCAACGATCCGGAGCTCGGTCCGGTCTCCGGCCTGCCCTTCGCCGGACGCAATCTGCGCGCCTGCTTCGAGGAGGGCGCCCGCCGCTTCGGCTGGGACCGGCGCGACCCGCGGCCCGGAGTGCGGCGCGAGGGACGCTGGCTCCTCGGCACCGGCACCGCGGCGGCCTCCTTCGGCGCGGGCGCCGCGCCGTCCACCGCCGCGATCACCGCCGAGCCGGACGGCCGCTTCACCGTGCGGATCTCGGCGGCCGACATCGGCACCGGGGCACGGACCGCCCTCACGCTGGTGGCCGCGGACGCCCTGGACGTCCCGGTGGAACGCGTGCACGTGCGCCTGGGAGACAGCGCGTTCGGGCCCGCGATGATCGCGGGCGGCTCCATGGGCACCCGGTCGTGGGCGTGGGCCGTCATGGCCGCCGCGGGCGAACTGCGTGAGCGGCTCGTGCCGGGCGCCGTGATCCCGGCCGAGGGCGTCACCGCACGCTCCGACACCACCGCGGCGATCGCCGCACTCGCCCAGAAGGAACGGCACTCCTTCGGCGCGCAGTTCGCCGAGGTCGCCGTCGACACCGGCACCGGCGAGGTCCGGGTACGGCGCATGCTCGGCGTGTTCGCGGCGGGGCGCATCGTCAACCCCCTCACGGCGCGCGGCCAGTTGACCGGCGGGATGATCTGGGGCATCTCCATGGCCCTGCACGAGGAGGCCGCCCGCGACGCGGCCTCCGGCGGGCCCGTCGGAGCGGATCTCGCCGGCTACCACGTGGCCACGCACGCCGACGTTCCGCGCGTCGAGGCGCACTGGGTGGCGGACGACGACCCGGAGGACCCCGTCGGCATCAAGGGGATCGGCGAGATCGGCGTCGTCGGCGCGGCGGCCGCCGTCGCGAACGCCGTGTGGCACGCGACCGGTGTCCGCCACCGCAGTCTGCCCATCCGACCCGACCGCGTCCTGGCGGGCGGTCCGGATGCTTGACCTCGCGACCCAGCTGGGCGACTGGCTGGCCGAGGGCCGGGGGGCCGCCGTCGCGACCGTCGTGTCGGTCGGCGGCAGCGCGCCCCGCGGCCCCGGCGCCGCCCTCGCCGTCGACGAGCGGGGAACCGTCATCGGGTCGGTGTCCGGCGGCTGCGTCGAGGCCGCCGTCTACGACCTGTGCGCGCAGGCGCTGGAGACCGGCGACAGCCTGCTCGAACGCTTCGGCTACAGCGACGAGGACGCCTTCGCCGTGGGGCTCACCTGCGGCGGGGTCCTCGACGTCCTGGTCACCCCGGTCACGTCGGACGGTCCGGTCGGCACGCTGCTGCGGTCCGCCCTGGAGAGCACGGCACGAGGCGAACCGGTGGCGCTCGTCAGGGTCGTCCGCGGTCCCGCGGCCCTGCTCGGCGCCGCGCTGCTCGTGCACGCCGACGGCGTCCGCGAGGGCGCGCTCGGCGGACACGAGGACCTCGACCGCGCCGCCGCCGCACACGGCCTGGCCGCGCTGGACACGGGCCGCACCGGCACGGTCGAGCTGTCGCCGGACGGTTCGCACTGCCCCGGCGGCCTCACCCTGCTCGTCGAGCCGAGCGTGCCGCCGCCCCGGATGATCGTGTTCGGGGCCGTCGACTTCGCGGCCGCCCTGGTCCGCGCCGGCAAGTTCCTCGGCTATCACGTCACCGTGTGCGACGCCCGGCCCGTCTTCACCACCCCGGAGCGTTTCCCCGAGGCCGACGAGGTCGTCGTCGACTGGCCGCACCGCTACCTGCGGAGCACCCGCACGGACCCGCGCACCGTGGTGTGCGTGCTCACCCACGACGCCAAGTTCGACGTCCCGCTGCTGGAGGTCGCGCTGCGGCTGCCGGTGGCGTTCGTCGGCGCCATGGGCTCCCGGCGCACCCACGCCGACCGGCAGCGGCGGCTGCGCGACATCGGGCTGCGGGAGCACGAGCTGGCGCGGCTGCGGTCGCCCATCGGGCTGGACCTCGGCGGGCGCACCCCGGAGGAGACCGCGCTGTCGATCACCGCGGAGATCGTCGCCGCCCGCCGGGGCGGCACCGGCCTGCCGCTGACCGGCTCGGACAAGCCGATCCACCACCGCCACTCCGCCTGAGCCACCGGCGGCCCGGTCCTCTCGCGCAGGCCGCGGCCGCGGCCTGCGCGGGAGGTCTACCGGGGCCGCCAGGGACGGGGACGGGATCGGGGGCGGGGGCGGGCCGTCCGCAACCGGGGTCGTGTGGTCCGACAGCGCGGACTCGGCGCACTTCAGCGGGCTCGGGCCCCGGGGCTCGGTGGACCCGCGGCGGCGGCCTCAGCGGGCCCGGCGGATCCTGATCGGGCCGCGTACCGCGTCGGGCTCGACCGGGCGCCCGGCCCGGGTGATCTCGACCTCGCCGGCCGTGACCAGTCGGCGAGCCGCGAGGCGGGCGGGTTCCATCAGGTCCCGCCAGCCGTCGTCGTCCCCCTCGTACACCGCCCGCGCCGCGTCGGAGGGACAGATCGTCTTGGCGGGACCGCGACGTTCGAGCAGTTCGAGGATCGCTCGCTCCAGACGCCGGCCGGTCTGCCGTTCGCTTCCGCCCACGACGCCAGTATCGCGCCGGCCCGGCAGCGGGGCGAGGGTGAGCAGACACAGGCCGAGCCCGGGCTGCGCCGTCGCCCACTGCCGCCGTCTGCCGTGCGCCGCTGCCGTGTACCGAATGCCGGGCTGCCCCGTCCCCATCCCGTCTGCCGAACGCCGTCCTCCCTCTGCCGTCCTCCGTCTGCCGTCCCCGTCTGCCGTCCCCGTCTGCCGTCGCGGGCTCTCCAGGACTAATGTCCGAGGCGTGAACGCAGACGACGCGAGCCGACGGTGGACCCGGTCCATGCCCGAGGCGTACGAGCGCCACCTCGTGCCGGCTCTCTTCCGCCCCTTCGCCGCCGACCTGGCCGCCAGGGCGGCGGTCCTGCGGCCCAGAACGGTCCTGGAGCTCGCCGCGGGTACCGGAGCGCTGACCTCCGCCCTGCTCACCGCGGTACCGACGGCATCGGTCGTCGCCAGTGACCTCAACGAAGCGATGGTCGCCGCCGGCTCGGCACGCGAGCCGCGCGCCGCGTGGCGGCAGGCGGACGCGCAGAGGCTGCCGTTCGCGGACGGAAGCTTCGATCTCGTGGTGTGCCAGTTCGGGGTGATGTTCTTCCCCGACCGGCCCGCGGCCTACGGCGAAGTGCGCAGGGTTCTGGCCCCGCAGGGACGCTTCCTGTTCAACAGCTGGGGCCCACTGGCCGCGCACGGGTTCGGAGCCGCCTTCCAGGACGCCCTGGAGCAGGCCGTGCCCGGTGCCGCGCCGGCGTTCCTCAGGGACGTGCCGCACGGATACACGGACCGGGCACAGGTCGCCTCCGATCTCGCGGCCGCGGGGCTGGACCTGGCCGCCGTCGAGGACGTCACCCTCTGCGGCGTCGGGGAGTCGGCCGCCTCCGTCGCCACCGGATTCCTCACCGGCACACCGGTCAGCGCCGCCCTGGAGGCGCACCAGGACGCACCGGCCGTCAGGTCTGCCGTCGTCCGGAGCATGACGGAGAGCCTGGGACCCGGCGCCGTGACGGCGGCGATGACCGCGACCGTCTACACGGCACAGCACCGGACGTGACCCTTTCCTCGTCCGGATATCTGAACCGGCCGCTGCTCTCGGCGGACGACTGGCATGCGCCCTCCGCGGATGATCACGCGACACCGCGACGGGGCTGATCCACGCCTGCGTGCTCGACTCCGCGGCGTCGCGAGCACCGCAGCCGAACTCGCGCCCGTCCGCGCCCCCTTGACGGAAGCACCGTGGCGCCGCGCGCCGAACGGATCGGATGGCCCGCGGATTACGTAGTTCCCCCGATGTCCGACGGTCCCCGGTTGCGGGACCGTGGCCGTGCGTCTTCGCTCGCGCCTCCCGACCGCTCGGCACGGGGGAGCGTGCGTGCGCCTGGGCAGTGAAGGAGACACGTATGACGATGCGGCCGTCGGGCGAACCCCTGTCCACCGAACCGGCGGACGAGGAGGACCTCCCCTGGGTGGCGGTCAGGCCCGACAACGGGCCCAGCCGGTCGCTGCTGATCAAGGGGTCGCCCCTCATCGCCATCGGTGCGCTGCGGATGGGTCTGATGATGGCCAGGGGACGCGGCACGTCGGCGGGATCGGGACCGACGGGGCTGGTGGTCGGGCTCCTGGCGGTCCTGTTCCCGCTGCTCTGCATGGTGTTGCTGAACGGGCTGCGCTGGGCCAACGCCGGGATCCGCCTGGAGGACGGGGTCCTCACGGTGAGGGACCGGTGGAACCGCAGGGTGCTCCACGCGCCGGTGTCCTCCGTGACGGGGGTGCACACGATCAAGGCGCCCTTCGACGGTTCGCACAACAGCCGGATCGTCATCACGTCGCGGTCTCACAAGCCCGTGCTCGTCGATCCCCGGCTCTGGGACGCGGACGGGCTCCACCGGCTGTGGCAGGGCCTGGGACTTTCCTTCCAGGACCACGGCTTCCTCACCTGGCCCCTGCTGAGGAAGCGGTTCCCCGGAATAGCCCTGCCGTGGCGTCACGTCCACATCGCCGTGTCCACCCTCCTCATCGTCCTCGGCTGCATCGCGTACATCGCGCTGATCGTGAATCTGCCCTTCCTCCTGTGACGCCCCTCGTCCTGTGACGCCCCGACGGGGCTCGCGCCGGTCCGCGGGAGCCGGTGTGCGGTCGGACCCCGGGTCAGTTGGTCACGAACGTCGTCATGCTGCGCGCGGGGAGGGTTGCGGTGAACGTGTTGTTCGCGATGCTTCTGGCGCCCTGTGAGGCGACGCTCCTGCTCGCGTCGGTGAGCCACGAGGACACGCCGGCGGCACCGGCGTTCGCCAGGGTGAACGGCTGACTCACCGCGGAGGCGCCCTTGTTGACGGCGACCACGACCGTCGCGTTGCCGTTCCGGTACGCCGACACATAGACGTCCGACGCCGGCTTCGCCGTCGCCTCGACGCGGACGGATCCCGGTCGGACGAACCTGGCGAAATGGGCCATGCAGGCGCCGCGCTTGCTGATACGGCCGTCCTCGCGCAGCGGACCGTAACTGCGCCGGATGTACCACCAGATGTACGCCTGGAACTCGGCGTCCACCATCGCGCGGTGCATGTGCTCCCCCACGTCGAGCGCCTGCGGCCACAGGTCGGCCGAATCCGTGCTGTTCGGGTAGTACACCTCGGTCATCCAGAGTTCCTTGCCCGCACCCTTCTGCTTGAAGAGCGGGTAGGGGAAGTTCCCGAACGGGGTGCCGTAGAGGTGGGCGCCGATGACGTCCACGTTGGCGAGGGCCACCGGGTCGTTGAGGATCGGGTCCGACATGTTCTTCAGGTACTGGAAGGACTCGGGCGCGATGACCCTGGTGCTGATCGAGCCGGCGTTCTCACGCAGGAACCGGACCATCTCCGCGGGGGTCCACCATGTCCAGTCCTGTGCGAAGTCGGGCTCGTTCTGCACCGAAATGCCGTACAGATTGACGCCGTTGCCGCGCAGGAACGCGGTGAAATCGTTGAGGTGCTGGGCGTAGGCGCCGTACATGGAGTACCGCAGCCGGCGCGCGTTGGTCTGGCTGCCGCGGACGAACGTCTCGACCATCGACGAGGGCGGGTTCCACGGTGACGCGATGACCGTCGCGCCGAGTTCGACGGCGCGTTTCGCCGTCGCGAGGTCCCGGCTCCAGGCGGACCGGTCCTCGGGGACGGGGATCCTCAGCAGCGACAACCCGAGACGGCCGTCGCCCACGCCGAACGCCGTGTCCCGCTGGGCCGCCGTGAGATCGCCGATCCAGGCCGAGTGGCTCATGCCGCCGAAACCCCGGATCGTCTGCCGCCGCGCCGCCGCGTCGACGACCACGGTGGCGGCGGCCGTCGCCGGACCGGCCGCCGTCGCGGAGGCCGCCGTGGCGGAGGCGGTCGACGTCCCGGCTACGGATGTCGCCGCCGTGAGGACCGGCAGGGCTCCCATCGTCGCCAGGACGGTTCTGCGGCTCGGCGGTCGCTGATCCTCGTTCACGGACTCGTTCCGACGGTACGTCATGATCCGTCCTCCTCAAGGCTGTTGATCGCCATGCGCCCCCGCCGAGCCGCCTGGGAGCGCTCCCACCAAGGCGGAGTGCTCCATACGTGCCGGATTCGCTTCGGGAGGGCCGCCGATGTCGCGCGCAGTGTGCGCCGACGGGCCGGAGAGCACCGTCGGATGTTCGACATGCTGAACAGTGTCCAAGATTGCGGATATCACGAAAGTTAACGACGGCCCTCGACACCGTCAAGCCTCTCGACGCCACTGGACGCCTCCGGCACCTCCGATACCTCCGGCACCTCCGAGATCAGTGTCCAGAGGCTTCCGGAGACTTCGGACGTCCACGGCAACTTCGGTACTCCAGGCGGCTGTTCAGGTGCCGCGAAGGGCCGCTTCCAGGCGGGCGCCCCAGCGGAGGGCGGCCGCCGCGCACTCCGCCGTCCGGGGTTCCAGGCGACGCCTCGGTCCGACGACCTGGACCGCCGCCACGACCTCACCGGTGAAGTCCCGGACCGGCACGGCGACGGAGTACAGCCCGGGCTCGGCCTCCTCGTCGACGATCGAGTAGCCGCGCCGGCGGGTCACCTCCAGGCGGCGCAGGAAGTCGGGCACGTCGGTCGGCGTGTTGGGGCCGTGCCGCCGGAACTCCGTCCGCGCGAAGACGGCGGCCACTTCGTCGTCGTCGGCGTCGCTGAGCAGGGCCTGGCCGCAGTCGCTGCAGTAGGCCGGGTACGGACGGCCGATCCACGAGCCCAGCTGCCGGCTGCCGGAGGGCAGGCGTTCGGCGATCGTCACGGTGGTGTCGCCGGCCAGGACTCCGAGGTAGCAGCTCTCGCCGGTCTCGGCCACCATGCCCTCCAGGGCGGTGAGCCCGTCCGTGCGGAGCCTGTGCCCGGTGAGGTCGCGGGCGGCCGCGTACAGCCGCCAGTGCGGGGCGACGTCGCCGGAGACGTCGTCACGGGCGACGAATTCCTCTTCCGCCATGGCCTTGAGCGTGCGGGACAGCTGACTGCGGTCGCGTCCGAGCCGGCGGGCCAGCTCCGCGACGGACGCGGCGGTGGGCCCAGGCCGGCCGTCGGCGGTGCCGTGAGCGAGCGCCGAGAGGGCGTCCAGTCCCTTCGTCACGCTTGAGTCCATGCGCGCCTCCGCCGTGCCGGGGGTGGGTCGGGGCCAGGGTCGGGTGCAAGACCGCGCTCAGCCCCATCGTGCGGTATTTGCATCTTGCCGTGCATTTGATGCACGCCTAGCATACTGGGACGCACCAGCCGCCGACCGCCGAGGGATGACCGCGCATGGCCACGACGACGATCAAGCCGACAGCCGCCGGTGAGGGCCGCGCGCCCGCCGGAGCGGCCGTCCGGCGCCGGGCCGTCCGGACGATCAAGGTGTACTGGCCGGTCGCGGAGACGACCCTCGCCTCCTGCGCGAGCGGCGACCTCGACGCGCTGCGCGCGGACCCGTCCTTCGCGGCACTCCTGCGGGTCCTCGAGACCTCGCCCGGACTGGGCGACTTCGGCCTCTACGACGACGTCTTCGAGGTGTCCCTCGGCGCGGAGGGGTTCACCGTCCGGCCGGGCGCCCGGCCCTCGCTCGGCTCGGTGGGGAGCCGAGTCCTCTCGCCGACGCTCGCCGTCACCACATACGTCGACGCCGCAGTGGACGACGACGCCCTCACGCAGGTCCTCGCCCGTCTCGCCGACGCGCACCCGTGGGAGATTCCGGTGATCGAACTCTCCGCACCGCTGGAACTCGTCTCCCGGGTCTGATCAGCCGCCCGCGGCCTTCGCGCCCCCAAGCGCCGAGCACCGAGCACCGAGCACCGAGCACATCCGAACCGACGAATCTGAAAAACTCCACCCACGAAGAGGACGAGCGCGCATGACGCCGAACACCGCCTCCACGGCCTCCGCCACCGGCACCGGCACCGCCGAGCCGCCGCTGTGGGCCCTGCACCGGGAGCTGACGGGTCGCACGGTGCGCACCGACCTCACCCATGCCTTCCATCCCGGGCAGCCGCACTTTCCCGCCTTTCCCGACGAGCGGCGCGAGACGCCCTTCGACATGTCCCGCGGCGACGGCTTCACCGTGCACCGGTACACGATCGTCGGCCAGTGGGGGACGCATGTCGATCCGCCCGTCCACTTCGTCGCCGGCGCCCGCACGCTGGACGAGATACCCGTCGACGAGATGATCCTTCCGCTCGTCGTCCTCGACATCGCCGAGCGCGTCGCCACGGACCCGGACGCCGTGCCCACCCTGGAGGACGTGGCGGCCTGGGAGGACCGGAACGGCCGGATCCCGGCGGGGGCGTTCGTCGCACTGCGCACCGGCTGGAGCCGGCGCTGGCCGGATCCGGCCGCCATGGCGAACAGGGACGAGGCGGGCGTGAGCCACTGTCCGGGCTGGTCGGCCGAGGTCCTGCGGTACCTCTTCGAAGAGGCCGGCGTCACCGCCATCGGTCATGAGCAGACCGACACCGATCCCGGACTGGCCACCTCTGCGGGCGACTTCGGGCTGGAGGACTACGTCCTGCGGCGGGACCGCTGGCAGATCGAGCTGATGACCAACCTCGACAAGGTGCCGGAGGCGGGTGCGCTGATCGTCGCCACCTGGCCCAAGCCGCAGGGCGGTTCGGGATTTCCCGCCCGCGTCTTCGCCCTGCACCCCGGCGGCTGAACGAAGCCGGGGACCCGGCACGGGCCGTGCGGTGTCGCGGAGACCGTCCGGGCCTCCCGTACCGCCCAGGCCTCCCATGCCGCCGTGGCGCCGATGGCGTCGGCGCCGTCGGTGCCGTCGGTGCCGTCGGTGCCGTCGTGTTGTCGTGTTGTCGAAGCCGTGCCGGGCCGGTGAGGAGCGGCTCGCCTATAGTGCGGACGTGACGACGGACGGCCCCTCTCCCGGACCGGCGCCCCGGGGAACGGCGTCCTCGCTGCGCATAGCCCTGCGCATGGTCGACGCCGTGCTGGACCGGGAGGCCTCCGGCCGCACCGGCTTCAATGTCAGCAGGCTCGCCGACGAGGTCGGCGTCGAACGCAGCAAGGCGTCCCGCACCACGCAGGACCTGTGCGACAGAGGGTTCCTCGAACGCGGCGACGACTCCACGCTGCGGGCCGGCGGCGCGTTCTTCGCCACGGCCGCTTCCCTGCACCCCGGCCTGCTGAGCGGCAGCCGCCCGCTCCTGCGCCGTATGGCCGTCGCGTACGGCGCGGGGGCCCGGCTCTCGGTACGCGACGGCGTCCAGGTCCGGCTTCTGCGCGCCGAGTCGGCCGCGGGTCTCGGCCAGGAGTGGCAGGGGCGGGCGAGCCTCGTCACGCCGTGCTGGTGCACAGGGGCCGGACGCGCCCTGCTTCTGGACCACACCGCCGAGGAGATCGCCGTCCTCCTCGACGGCTACGAGCTGATCGGCGTCGGCGGGCCCGACGCGGCCCGCAGCGCGGAGGAACTCGTCGCCGCCAACGACCGCGACCGCCCGGGCGGCGTCGTGGTGGCGCGCGCGGAGTTCGAGCACGGTGTCACCGAGTACGCCGTGCCGGTTCGCGACGGCGACGGGCGTATCAGGGCCGCGCTGTCGGTCGTCGGCAGGGAGCGGGACCTGCCGGCGCACGAGGAGAGGGTCCGCGCCGATCTCACGGCGGCCGCCGCCGCGCTGGCCGGGGCGTTCGCCGGCCACGCCGCGCAGCGGTAGTCGTCCCGCACGGGCCGGGCCCGACGGCCGAACCCGACGGACGGGCCCGACGGACGGCGCCCCTCCCCTGCTCCGCCGAGCGGCGCGGATTCCGCGCCGGAGCCACGGCGCACAGTGGCCGGAACCGTTCGTCCGCCGTGGCCGTCTTGTGCACTGACTGTGTGCGAAGCAGGGACATGGGGGACATCGTGACGCGTAACGCGACGAAGGCCGGTCTCATGGTGATGACCGTGATGACGGTGCTCGGGGCCTCGGCCTGCGGCGGGAAGGCCGGCCCGGCGGCCGGAGACGGCGGGACTCCGCCCGCGCACGGGAAGAAGCCGGCCGTGCACGGCGAGGGGTCGTCCGCGACGCCCGCCGGGGACGGGCTGTCGTCCGACACGGCGCCCGGCTCCTCCACCGTCCTGGGGCGGCCGTCCGGGGTGACGCGGATCGCCGCCCTCCCCCTCACCCGCCACGTGCCGTGGAACCTGGACATCCTGGATCAGCGGTCGCGGCCGCTGAACGGGAAGCTCACCACCACGGCCACGGGCAAGGGCGTGCACGTCTATGTGATCGACACCGGGATGGACGTCGGCCACAAGGAGTTCGGCGGACGCGCCCGGCTCGGCGCCGACTTCGTGGGCGCGAAGGACTCCGGCGACTGCTTCAGCGAGGACGGCATCGGCCACGGCACGTTCGTCGCGGGCGTCATCGGCGGAGCGAAGTACGGGGTGGCGCCCAAGGCCGAACTCGTCCGCGTCCAGGGCGTCCTGTGCGAAAGTGACGGCGGCGGCACCCCCGCCGCGGCCGAGGCCGCCGTGGTGAAGTCGGTCAAGTGGGTCACGGCGCACGCGCAGAAGCCGGCCGTGGTGAACATGTCGCTCAACCTGGACCACCGGTCGGCGGCCCTGGAGTCCGCCGTGAAGAAGATGGTCGACGCGGGGATCACGACGGTGGTCTCGGCGGGCAACTTCCACGACGACGCCTGCAAGCACTCCCCCGCCGGGGTCCCCGGCACCATCGTCGTGGCGGCCTCCACGCCGAACGACCGGCCGTGGAACGACAGTGGCTCCTACGGGTCGGGGTACGGGCGGTGCGTGGACCTGTACGCCCCCGGCCAGAAGGTGACCGCCGCTCTCGCCGGCGGGGGCACCGCCACGGAGGACGGCGGCGCGACGTCCTGGGCCGCGCCGCACGCGACCGGTGTGGTCGCGCTGTACCTGTCTGCCCACCCGCACGCCACGGTGCAGCAGGTGCACGTCTGGCTCGACCACACGGCCACCCGCGGCGTCCTGCACGGCGTGCGCGCCGACACCCCGAACCGGTTGCTCGACACGGGCGGGATCTGACCGGGCCGCCGACGGACTACCGGTGCTCGGGGTTGGCGTGATCGTGGCGGCAGCCCGCGTCCCAGGCGGTGCGCTGGTTGCCGTACGCCGGAATGCCGCCCAGGTCCTTCAGCGCCCGCGCCATGTGCAGCAGGTTCCAGGTCATGAACGTGGTGTTGCGGTTGGTGAACTCGTTCTCCGGGCCGCCCGAACCGGGGTCGAGGTAGGAGGGGCCGGGCCCCGCCTCGCCGATCCAGCCGGCGTCCGCCTGGGGAGGGATGGTGTACCCCAGGTGCTGCAGGCTGTAGAGGACGTTCATGGCGCAGTGCTTGACGCCGTCCTCGTTCCCGGTGATCAGACAGCCGCCGACACGGCCGTAGTAGGCGTACTGGCCGGCGTCGTTGAGCAGGCTGGAGCAGGCGTAGAGGCGTTCGATCACCCGCTTCATCACGGAACTGTTGTCGCCCAGCCAGATCGGGCCGGCCAGTACGAGGATGTCGGCCGCCATGACCTGCCGGTACAGGTCCGGCCAGGCGTCCGTCTCCCAGCCGTGCTCCCTCATGTCGGGCCACACGCCGGTCGCGATGTCGTGGTCGACCGCCCTCACCACGTCCACGCGCACCCCTTCACCGCCCATGACGGCGGCGCTGCGGTCGATCAGTCCCTGGGTGTTGCTCGTCTCGGGCGAGCGCTTCAGCGTGCAGTTGATCACCAGGGCCCGCAGGTCGTCGTACCGGGCCGGGGGCTTGTCGTTCGAGGGCGACGATGCGGTCACACGGTCCTCCGAAATCGGCGGCCGCCCCGGACTCGGCGGCGCGAGCATGTCCGGGCACCAGCCTGCGGGCCGCTCCCCGCACCCGCCATCACAACGACTCCGAACGGGCTCCGGCGCGCTCTTTACGGGCTCCGGCCGGGCTCCGGATGCGCTCTGGCGAGGCGTCCGGCGGGCTCTGAACGGGCTCCGCTCAACGAGCTCAGCTACCCGGGCGGCTCGGCCGTCCAGGTGTCCGCCTCCGGCTCCACGCGGAGCAGGGCGACGGCCACTTCCGGCCCGGCGAGCTGCCGCTGGTCGACCTGTACCTCACCGGCGTCACCCTGCGCATCGCCCGTGACAACGTCCGCGCCCACATCCCCGACGCCCTCCCCCTCGCCGACCCGGGCGCCGTCGACCCCGCCCGGGTCGTCTCGCACCCGGACTGGGAGGACCTCCCCACCACACTGCCCGAGAAGCACCTCAAGCCCGTCTTCGTCCGCGACCTCACCACCCGTTGATCCCGCACCCCGGCATGCCGCACCCCGCACCTCGGACCGCGCCCAGCGCGTGCAAGTACCCAGGACGCGGGCGGCCGCGGCCTCACCCCGTCACGGTGTCGGCATGCCGGTGGACCACCCGCCATGCGCCGTCCTCACGGCGGTACACCTGGGTGGTCCGCAGGGTGTACGAGCGCGGTGCTCCGTCGACGAGGACGGAGGTGTGCTCCAGGCCGGCGGTGTAGGCCATGTCTCCGCGGACGTCGCAGGCCTCCAGGTCGAAGACGAACGACGAACAGTCGGAGAAGCTCTTCGCGAGGCCGGTGAAGAGGGCGTCGAGTTCCCGTCGGCCCCAGGCGCTGCGCCACGCGCCCAGGACGCTCACCGGCTCCTCGCGCGACCAGAGTGCCCGGCGCGGGCCCGCGTCGCCGTTGTGCAGCGCCAGCTCCGCCTCGTGCAGGTCGGTCCTGATCCACGCCAGGAAGTCGTCGCGGTCGGTCATGCCTTCATCATGCACGTCACGGCAGCGCCGGACCCGCATGCGCCGCCGGTCGCCGCGGGGGCGGCGGGGAACGGGGCGCCCGTCCCGCAACCGCGGTGGCCGAAAATGTGTCTCTGCTCGCGTGACCCGATGCCCGGAGGGAGAAACCGGGGCCGCCGGGCCGCCTTGGGGGACGCGATGGACACATGGGCAGTGCCCGGCTACACGGAGTCGGTGGAACTCGGGGCCGGGGCGAGCGGGCGGGTCGTCATGGCCGTGCACCGGGACACCGGCGTCCCGGTCGCGGTCAAGTACCTCAGCGAGTCCCTGCGCACCCGGCCGGGCTTCGTGCGCGGGTTCCGGGCGGAGGCGCGGCTGCTCGGCGGGCTGGAGAGCGCGCACGTCGCCGCGTTGTACGAGTACGTCGAGAGCCCGGACGGCGCCGCCATCGTGATGGAGCTGGTGGAAGGCGTCTCGCTGCGCACCCTGCTGACCAGGTCGGCTCCGCTCGATCCCGAGGCCGCCCTCGTCGTCCTCAAGGGATCGCTCCTCGGACTCGCCGACGCGCACCGCGTGGGCGTCGTCCACCGGGACTACAAGCCGGAGAACGTCCTCGTCGAGCCGGACGGATCGTCCAGGCTCGTCGACTTCGGGATCGCGGTGGACGCCGGCGCCGGCGGCGGTGCGGCGGGAACCCCGTCCTACATGGCTCCGGAGCAGTGGACCGGCGCGCCCGCCTCTCCCGCCGCCGACGTGTACGCGGCCACGGCCACCTTCTTCGAGTGTCTGACCAGCCACCGGCCCTACTCGGGCGACAACCTCGCCGAACTCGCCCTCCAGCACGTCGACGCGCCGATCCCCGCCGACCGGGCCCCCGAGCCGGTGCGGGACCTGGTGCTGCGCGGCCTCGCCAAGGACCCGGCGCGACGGCCCGCGCACGCCGAGGCCTTCGTCGCGGAACTGGAGGCCGTCGCCGGCGCCGCGTACGGGTCCGACTGGGAGGAACGCGGCCGCGGCCGGCTCGCCGCGCTGGTGGCGCTGGCGCCGCTGCTGCTGCCGTCGGCCCGCGGCGCCCCGCGGACCACCACGGACACCGCGCGAACGGTGCTGCGCCAGGCGCCGGCCCGCGGCCCGGCGCGGTCGTGGCTGCCGGGGCGGACGGGGATGCTCGTGTCCGGCGCGGCCGTGCTCCTGGGCGTCCTGCTGTCCTACAACCTGCGGCACGCACCGCAGGCCGACCCGCAGCAGGCGGCCCAGGCCCTGGCCACCACGCGTGCCCAGCCGGTCGCCGGACCGGGTGGCCCCGCCGCCCCCACTCCGTCGGCCCTTTCCTCCGCTTCCCCGACGTCCACCGCGTCACCGTCCCCGTCGCCGGCCTCGTCGTCGAGCGCGTCCCCCGGCATGACCGCCTCCGGCACGGCGTCCGCCGGAGCGGACGAGCCCTCCGCGTCCGCCTCAGGTTCTCCCTCCGCGGACACGACGGCGTCCGGCGGGACCACCGCCGAGCCGACGCCGACGACGGCCGCCCCGAGCCCGCCGGCCGCGCCCGCCGTCAAGGACGTCGCGATCACCGACTTCCGGCAGACCGGATCGACGACCGCCACGACGACCGTCACCGTCACGGCGGACGGCACCGGCCCGCTCTCCCTCACCCTCTCGTGGTTCACCGGCGACACCGGCAGGGGGTCCGGCGCCCCGGACGGTGCGTCCCAGACCTTCCGGCGGAGCGGCGCCACCCAGTACACCCTCACCGTCGACCACACCTTCCGGGGCACCGGCTGCTACTGGACGGTCCGCGCCGCCACCAGCCCCGCCTCCGCCGACGGCGGCGCCTCGCAGCAGCTTCTGACCAGACGGTGTGAGATCCGATGAGCGCGCCCGACGACCACTTCCCCGCCCCGGCCGGGAACCACGAGCCCACCCGCCCGTCCGCTCCCGCCGACGTACAGACGGCCCGCCACGCCGAACCCGGCCCCGACAACGCCGAGTACAGCGCCACCGTGCTGGCCAGTCACTGGATCCAGCGGCCCTGCGAACCGGACGCCACCCTCGTGGAACCGCCCGCCACTCAACCTCCGGGACCGACGACACCGACACAGACGCAGACGCACACGCAGACACAGGAGCTGGAACAGGTACCGGCGAGTACGCGGGCGACGGGCGCCATGACCGCCGCGCCGGCCGACGCACCGGATCGGGCCGACGGCACCGTACTGCGGTTCGGACCGGGCGTGACCGCGGCCGTCGCCCGGCGGACCGACAGAACCCTGCACGCGCCGCCGCCGGCTCCCGCACCCCCGCATCGGACGCGGCGTCTGCGCAGACACGCCCTGCCCGCCGTCGTCCTGGTCTGCGTCATCGCGCTGCTCGCCTGGCAGCGCCTCGGACCGCCGCTCACCGTGGGCACGGTACGGGTCACCGCCCGCCCCGCGGCTCTGCCATGCGACGGCACCGCGGACATCGTCGGACTCGTCACGACGAACGGCCGTCCGGGAACGCTGTCGTACCGCTGGACCCGCAGCGACGGCACGGCCTCGGGCGTCCTGCGGGAAGTGCTGGTCCGCGGCCGGAAGCAAGCGCGCCTGCACCTGCTGTGGACCTTCCAGGGCAGGGGCCGTTACGCGGCCCGTGCCGAACTGCACCTGATGTCCCCCGTCAACCGCACGGTGGTCACCAGCGTGACTTACGACTGCCTCTGACGGACGGCCGAGCCCACGCCCCGCCCCTCGGCCTCGGGACGGGGCTCGAACTCGGGCTCGGGCTCGGACTCGGACTCGGGCTCAGGCGTTGGCGTGACGCGGGGCGACCGCGTGCCGCCGCGCGCCGCGGTGCGCCGGCCTGTCCGCCACGGCGGCCCGGAGACGCTGCAGCCACACGGAGGCCGTCGCCAGCAGGCCCGCGAAGACCGCGACGAGGAGCACGGAGACCCACATCTGCCGGCTGGCGGGATGAGTCCGGCTCGTCCAGATCGCTACGACCGTCCACAAGAGGACGCCCGCGGCGTAGAAGGCGCGGATCCGGCGCAGCTGCCGCACGGCCCGCAGGGAAACCGGGTGATCAGTCTTCGGTGCCATGGCGACCGTGTACCCCCGCGCACGCGGTTAAGCCGAGGAGTTCCGTCCGGCGTTTACGCACCACTACCGCCGCTGATCCGTACGGCCTTCGAAGTCGCGCCGTACCGCTGCCCCCTCGTCCTCGACGAGACCCGCCTCCTCGGGGAGTTCGAGGACGGCGCCGCAGTGGCTGCACAGCCTCCCGTCCTCGGCCGGCGTTCCGCACGCCTTGCAGAAGCGGTTGCCCTGGTCGGTCTCGCTCGGTCGTGTCGTCATGGCTCTCCCCGACGCGTGGAATGTGATGGACGGTGATGGACAGTGGTGGACGGTATCGATGCGCGGTCGGAGTACCCGTGGCGCACGCGTTGATGCTCCGAGGGCTCGGGCTCGGCGTTCCGGACGCCTCCTGGGAAGACCGAGCCGTTCGAAGGAACGCCGTTGTCAAGCCGACACCGGCTCGGCGATGATCACGACGGGGGCACGGCCACGCAGGCCGCAGACCAGCCGCTGGCCGACGGCCGACCAGCCGCAGGCCGGCGGTCGACCGACCGCCGACCGGCCGTTGTGCGGGCGGCGCCCGCAGGCGCCGTCGCCCGCCCCTCGCACCACCACCGGCGCCCCGGCGTTCCGGCGCCCCGACCCCTGGGAGACATCCATGCGCGTGATCGACTTCGACCATCTCGTCCTCAGCGTCGCCGACATCGAGCGTTCGCTGGCCTTCTACACCGGCCCGCTGGGTCTGCAACCTGTGCGGGTCGAGGAATGGCGGGCGGGCAAGGCGCCCTTTCCGTCCGTGCGGGTGAGCGCCACCACCATCATCGACCTCGTGCAGGGTCCCGCCGAGCGGCCGCGGCACTCCAATGTCGACCACATCTGCCTGGTGGTCGAGCCGCTCGACTGGCAACAGGTCGTCGACACCGGGGACTTCACGGTGCTGGACGGTCCCGGCGAGCGTTTCGGCGCGCGGGGCACCGCGGTCTCCCTCTACGTGGCGGACCCGGACGGCAACACCGTGGAGCTGCGCTGGTATCCGCAGGACGCATGAGGAACGCGGCTTACTGGGCCGAGAGTTCCCTCTGCCCCAGGCGGACTCCCCGACCCCGTCACTCACCTACGGCCATCACTGTGACCCCGCGGCCACCACTCTCGCCGTGAGGGATCGTCAGTCCGCTCGTTGGCCCGGGGAGTTACCCATGCCCCCTCGAACTTCTCCACCCGCCGAGGTGAGACGTGCCGACTCCTCCTCCGAGAGCCGTATCGCGCCGGCGGCGATGTTCTGCTCGAGGTGACCTGGATCGCCGGTTCCGGGGATCGCCAGTACGTGCGGTCCCTGCCGCAGGGTCCATGCCAGCCGGACCTGTGCGACGGAGACGCCGTGTGCGCGGGCGACGTCGCGCACGGCGTCGCCGTCCTCGGCGGCCGGGCCCGCCTCACGACCGGGACCGGCGATCGCGAAGAACGGGACGAAGGCGATGCCCAGTTCGCCGCAGCGCCGCAGGAGCGCCTGGTCCTCGCTCGGTGCGCCGATCCCGTAGGGGTTCTGCACACAGACGACCGGGGCGATGGTCCGGGCCTCGGTCAGTTGCTCCGACGTCACGTTGGAGACGCCGAGGTGGCGGATCAGTCCGGCGTCGCGCAGCTCGGCCAGCGCGCCGAAGTGCTCGGCGATCGAACCGTCCCGCAGGCTCGGGGGTACCCGCAGGTTCACCACGTCCAGGTGATCGCGTCCGAGTTGGCGGAGGTTCTCCTCGACCTGGCCGCGCAACTGCTCCGGCGTCGCCCACCACCACGCGCCCGACGGGTCGCGGCTCGGCCACACCTTGGTGGCGATGACGAGGTCATCCGGGTACGGGGCCAGAGCCCGGTTGATCAGCTCGTTGGCGGAGCGGGTCGAGGAGAAGTAGTACGCGGCGGTGTCGATGTGGTCGACGCCGAGTTCGACCGCCCGGCGGAGCAGGGCGATCGACTGCTGGCGGTCACGCTGCACGCCACGACTGAAGGGCTCGGTGCCGGTCAGACGCATCGCGCCGAGTCCGACCCGGTTGACGGTCAGATCACCCAGTCGCCAAGTACCGGCTGCTGATGCGGCGTTGACAGGTGGACGCAGGGACATGGATCTCCTCCGGGTGGCTGGGAACGCGAGACCGACGGGGCGCGCCGCCGTCCGGTGACGCGACGGGTCGAGGACCCCGAAACGGGCCGACGGCATACCGGGCGACGCAGTCTCCGGGCATGAAAAAAGCCTCCTCGAGCGGATCGCAACCCGCCCCGAGAAGGCTCACGTGACAGCCAGGATTCTAGCAGGGCACGGCAGGCCCGCTTTGGCTCGGCCGGGCGTTCCGGTGTCACTCGCGCGCGGGGCGGCCGTCCTCGTTGGTTTCGAGTAGGTGGCGGGTGCGGCGTAGCAGGGCGTGTCTCACTTCGTCGGGGGACAGTACCTGTAGGGGTGTGGCCAGGCTGAGCAGGTAGGCGGCGAGGCCGTCCGCGTCGGGGCCGCCGACCTCCACGACGGTGGCGTCGGGGCCGTCCGGGCGGTGGGTGCCGACGGTGGGCGGTACGAGCTTCAGCGCCCGGCTCATGGGGACGGCAAGACGGGCCGTCACGTACAGCGGGTACGCGCCGGTGGCGATGCCCCGTGAGACGAGGAGCGCCGGGTCGGGCGGGTCGTGGAGTTCCGCGGGACGTCCGGTCGACCGTATCTGCGTGACCCGGTCGGCGCGGAACGTGCGCCACTCGCCGCGCGTGACGTCCCGGGCCACGAAGTACCAGCGGCGCCCGGTGTGCACGAGGCGATGCGGGTCGACGTCCCTGACGCTGGCCTTGCCTTCGCGGTCGCGGTACGAGAGGCGGGCGCGTTCTCCCTGGCGGCAGGCTGTGGCCAGGTCCAGCAGCATGCCGGACGTGATCTGCGGCGCGTCGGACCTCGGGGTGTGGACGAACGCGGCGTCCATGCCGGCGAGCCGGTCCGCGACCCGGGGCGGAAGGGACTGCCGGAGTTTCAGCAGCGCCGACAGGGCGGCCTGGTCGCTGCCGAGGACGCCGCTGAGCGCGGCCTCGCGCAGGGCGACGGCCACGGCGAGCGCCTCCTCCTCGTCGAGGATGAGCGGTGGCACCCGGGTGCCGCCCCGGAGCCGGTAGCCGCCCCAGGGGCCGGGATCGGACTCGACGCCGTAGCCGAGTTCGCGCAGCCTCGCGATGTCCCGGCGGACGGTGCGGTCGGTGACGTCCATCCGGTCGGCCAGTTCGCCGCAGGTCCAGGACGGCCGGGAGGACAGCAGCGAGACCAGGCGCAGCAGGCGGGCGGATGTGCTGATCACGTCCCGAAGTCTGCCTCACGACCAGGACCGGAACTGTCCGGGTCCCGTCATAGCGTCTCCCCCATGAGCACCCCGACCGCATCCACGTCCACGATCCGCTACGCGGCCGTCACGTTCGACTGCCCGGAGCCGGCAGAGCTGGCCCGTTTCTACGGCGAGGCCCTCGGCCTGCCCGTCGTCTATTCCAGCGACGACTTCGTCATGCTCGGGCAGGAGGGCTCGGCCGGACTGGGCTTCAGCCGGCTGGCCGACTACCGGCGGCCCACCTGGCCGGACCCGTCCCAGGAGAAGCGGGCGCACCTCGATTTCGGCGTCGACGACCTCGACGCCGCCCAGGCCCGGCTGCTGGCCCTGGGCGCGGTCGAGCCCGCGTCCCAGCCGCAGCCCGATCGCTGGCGGGTGCTGCTGGACCCGGCCGGTCATCCGTTCTGCATCTCCACCCTGGTCTGAGGGAGCCGGGCGAGAGAGCAGGGCGGGACCGCTCGGCTCCCCCTGCCGGCGACCGGGAGGGGGGAGCCGGGCGCGGTTCCTACAGTGCGTGCGGGTCGTCCGCCCGTCCGTCGCGGAGCAGGGCGCAGACGAAGTTCTCCTCGATGGTGCGCAGTTGCTTCAGCAGGGCGGGGTCGCTGGTCGCGCTGATCTGGGTCGTGATCGAGAACGTCAGCGAGCGCCGCCCGTCGGGGGTGGCGGCCATCAGCTGGGTGTATCCGGGGAAGTTTCCGGTGTGGCCCAGCACGACGCCGCACCGGGTCTCGTAGCGGTAGATGGCCAGGCCGGCGCTGTTGCGTCCCGGTCCGGCGGGCTCGGACGCGCCCGGGATCCAGCGGCGCTGCTCCCGCACGACGTCCTTGCCGTAGAGCGCGCCGGAGGCGTAGCCGCGGATGAAGCGGGTCAGGTCGGCCGGGGTGGAGACGATGCCGCCGGAGGCCCAGGCGCCGGAGGCGCTGAGGAGTTCGCTGACGTCCTGCGGTGACGCGGGGTCGCTCACGTCGTACCCGTGCAGATAGGGCTCGGGCAGGCGGTAGCCCTGCGGGAGGCTGGTGTCGCGCAGCCGCAGCGGCCGGTAGACCAGTCGCCGCAGCAGTTGTTCGTAGGGGGCGCCGGTCACCGCTTCGGCCATCAGGGCGACGGCGATGTTGTCGGAGTTGGAGTACGCGTAACGGCTCCCCGGGCGGAACAGCAGCGGCTCGTCGGCCACGTAGTCGAGGAGGTGACGGGAGTCGAAGTGGTGGCGCGGGTCGGCGCTGACCGTCGCGGCGAACTCGGGATCCTGCGAGTAGTCCGGCAGACCGCTGGTGTGCTGGAGCAGTTGCCGCAGCGTCACCTGGCCCCAGGCGGCGGGAAGCTGCGGGAGGCGCTGCCGCAGGGTGTCGTCGAGGCCCAGTGCGCCGCGGTCGACGAGGGACAGGGCCACCGCCCCGCTGAAGGCCTTGGCCGTGCTCGCGATCCGCATGTGGTCCGTCGGCTGCGGCCGACGGCCCGTCGCGAGGTCCGCGACGCCTGCCCGGAGCACGCGGGTCCCGCGGCCGTCGCGCAGCAGCGCGATGACTCCGGGCGGACCGCCCGGCTCGCTCACGAACCGGTCGATCTGTTCTTGCAGCGTGCGGTCCTGCGCCGGCCCGGTGGCGGCGCCCGCGGTCGCCGGCGCCAGGACCGCCGACGAGGCGACCGCGAGGACGAGCACGGATCCGAGACGTGATCGCAGCGCGCCACGGAGTGAGCGCGCGAGGCACTGGGGCATTCAGGCTCCTGAGGATGGACGGCGGGCGGTTGCAGCTCAAGCGTCACCGGCCGTGAAGGCCGGCGCGCTTCCCGTTGCTGCAAACAGCCCAGTCGCCCCCGTGTCTCGCCTCCGCCGCGACCTCGGTCCGCGCTTGATCGCGCAGCTCAGACGTTCACACTGTCAGCCGTTCAGCAGGTGGAACTGCTGGAGATCCTTATGCCGGTGACGCTGTAGGCGTTCGTGAACTGGGTCTCGGTGTTCGGCGGGAGACAGATGGAGCTTCCGTTCTGGAGCCGCAGATACGCCACGTCGTCGTTGCGGGTGTTGAGGACGTAGTAGTGCGGGCGTGACCTGACCGTCTGGTAAGAACTGGTGACGTCGCGGTACTTGGTGATCGGCGTGCCCGCGTTCCAGGCGTGCTCGTCCACGTAGAAGCAGACGTAGGGATACGGGCAGCCGTTGGTGGAGCCTTCCGCGTGGGCTGCCGAGGCATTGGCCACGGACACGGTGGCGATGGCCAGGCTCGCGCCCGCGAGAGCGGCCGCCTTCCGGACGAGGGACTTTCGGACGAGGGACTTCATCGGACCTCCAGGAGGTGAGGGGATCGGTACGGTGTGCCTCACGCCACGCGTCACGCTCACGGCGCACATGACGTGATCGCTTGGCCACATGACCGCTTGGCCTCGGGAGTGGGCCGGGAGTGGGTCGACCGACAGGACGGTTGTTCGGTCCGGCCGGTTGCTCCCGCCGTCGCGGCTGCTGTCACGGTCGCCGACGCAGCCGGCCGGCGAGGTCGGCGCGACGCCAGAAGCATCGGCGGTCACCGCCGTTCGGGTCAACTCCCGTTGTGCTTCTGGGACAATGGAACCATCCCAGCCCACCTGACGTGCACTTACATGGGTGCCTGGGATGCGGGATCACGGGCGGACGACGGAGGAACGGTGTCGGGTCGGGACGAAGTGGAGGAGTTCGCCGCACTGTTGCGCCGGCTGAAGGACCGCACGGACCGGAGTTACGGCTCCCTGGCCCGCCGGGTCACCATGAACACCTCCACGCTGCACCGGTACTGCGCGGGCGAGGCGGTGCCGCAGGACTTCGCGCCGGTGGAGCGGCTCGCGGCCTTCTGCGAGGCGACACCGCAAGAACGATTGGAGCTGCATCGGCTGTGGCTGGCGGCGGTGGCGGCCCGGCAGCGGGCCCGCAGCCCTTCGTCCGGCGAACCGGCGGCGGCTCCGGCATCGCCCTCGCCGCTGCCCCCGTCCTCACTCGCGCAGCCGTCTTCACCCTCGGCGTCGGCTGCGTCGCCCGCGTATTCGACGTCGGCTGCGTCGCCCGCGTCCTCGGCACCTGGGGCACTGCCGGACGGCTCCTCTGGCCCTCGCCCCCGGCCCTGGTACCGGCGACGGCGGGTCTGGGCGGCGACTGCCGTGGTCTGCGCGGTGCTCGCCACTCTGCGCGGCACGAACGATCTGCCGGACGACCGTTCCCCGCAGGCGAGTGCCGTCCGGCCCGGGGGGCCGCGAACCGCTGTCGCCAGCGCACCCCACCGGTCGGTGAAGCCGTCGGCGAGCGCTTCTCCCGCGCCTTCCCGTGGTGCCGCGTCACCCGGTCCCCGGCACACGGATCCCGTCGCGAAGGCGGCGGGCGGCGGCCCGTCCGCGCGTCCGCCCGCCGGGCTTCCCCTGGCCTGGAGCACCTCCCTGATCTGGGACATGGGCTGCGGCCAGGACTACGTCGTCGACAAGCCGACCGCGCAGGTGCCCCCGCCGCCGGTGGAGCAGGACGCCGGGGCCTGGGCGGTGTCGCAGGGCGCGGTGCACGGGCGGGAGACGAGGGTGCGGATCTCGGTGCAGGGACGGTCGTCCACCGCCGTGGTCCTGGAGGCCCTGCACGTCCGCATCGTGAGCCGCGACAGTCCGTCGACCGGGATCGCCTACTCCATGGGGCAGGGCTGCGGCGGCGACCTCACGCCCCGCAACTTCACCGTGAATCTCGACGCCGACCGTCCCGTCACCCGTCCGCGGGACGGCTCGGACAAGGGAGAGAGCATCCCCGCCGTGCGCTTCCCCTACCGCGTCTCGGCCGAGGACCCGGAGGTGCTGCTCGTGGACGCGACGACACAGACCTACGACGCCCGCTGGTACCTCGAACTCGACTGGTCGTCGCAGGGCCGCACCGGCACGATCCGCATCGACGACCACGGCCGCCCCTTCCGCACCAGCAGCATCAAGGGGCTGCCGCACTACTGGTTCGGCACCGACGACGCCGGCGCGCGGGCATGGGTGCCCTTGGACGACTAGGACCTGTCCGGACGGCGACCGTCGCACGCCCACCGCTGCCGGCCCACGTCTTCCGGGCGGACGCGAACCGGCCGGGCCGGGTGAACTCGCGCGCCTCGGAAAAAAGTGCTCACCGCGACGGAACGTTTCGCGTGGACGGCTCCTCTGGAGGGGGACGGATTCCGAAGTCACCGCAGGAGGAGCCATGTCGTATCGGACCATCGCCCCCGCCCCCACCCGGGCAGCCGCGCTCGTCACCTCGGTGCTCACGGTGGACGCCCTGCTGCACCTGTACTGGACGACGGGCGCCACCTGGCCCGCGGCCGACGACGAGAGCCTGTCCCGAGCGGTTCTCGGTACCGACGTGCCGTTCACACCGCCGGTCCTGCTCCCTCTCGTCGCCCTCCTCCTCACCGCCTCCGGTCTCGTCCTCGCCCACTCCCGACGCCCTCGCCACCCGGTCCTCCGCCTCGGCACCCTGGCGGTGGCCGCGGGCCTCTCGCTGCGCGCCCTCGCGGGGATCTACTGGATGTTCGCCGAGGAGCCCGGTACCGCCTTCTACTGGCTCAACCTCGCGCTCTACACCCCGCTGTGCGCCGTCCTGGCCGTCGCCACCCTGCGCGTGGCGCGGTGGAAGGACGAGGCCCGTGCCCGATGAGCGACGCGACGACCGGACGGTCCGGCTCGTGCGAGCCGCCCAGCGCGGCGACACCCTCGCCATGGCCGAACTCCTGGACCTCCTCGCTCCGTACGTGGGCCGCGTCTGCGCGCCCATCGCGCTGGACCAGGCTGCGGACGCGGCGCAGGACGCCCTGGTGGCGGTCTTCAAGTCGCTGCGCACCCTGAAGGACCCGGCCGCCCTGCACGGCTGGGCCCGTGCGATCGCCGTGCGCGAGGCGGTCCGCACCGCGCACCGCGCCGCCCGCGCTCTTCCGGCCGATCTCAACGCGCTGCCGGCCCGGGGTGACCCTCAACTCTCCGCCGACATCAGGGATGTACTGGACCGGCTCTCCCCCGAACACCGCGCGGTGCTGATGCTGCGTGACGTGGAGGGCCTGGACGAGCGCACTGCCGCGTCCTTGCTCGGTGTGCGCACGGGCACCGTCAAGTCGCGGCTGCACCGGGCCCGCGACACCTTCCGGAAGGCGTGGACGTCATGAACGAGCGCTGGCCCACCACCGACCTCGACCCCGTACGCCGGCTGCACGCCCTGGCCGCCGGCATCCGCGGCGCCCAGGTGACCGAGGCGCACGTCGACGCGCCCTTCGAACGGGTCTGGTCCCTGCTGGGCGACCTGGAGGGCGGGTTCGGACAGGTGGTGACCGACATGGAGCGGCTGCGCGTCGTCCGCCGGCAGGGCGAACGCGTCGAGGCGCTGGCCCGCAGCAGGTACGGAATGCGGGCCCGGCTGCGCGGGGTGCAGCGGCCGGGCTGGTGCTGGCTGCAGAGCCGGTTCCTCCTGATCGGGGTGGCGGCGACGCCTGAAGGCCGGGGCACGCGGGTGGCGTTCACCGGGGGCGTGCGGCTGCCGTCCCGCGCCGCCCTGATCCCCCTGGGCGTACGTCGTGAGAGCAGCCGCAGCGTGCACAACCTGAGGGCCCTGCTGTGAGCCGGGCGTGCACGTAGGCTTTCGGCGCGCGGCCGGACCGGGGCGCGCCGGGCCGGCGCCCGGGAAATCCGACCGAGGGAGCATGCGGCTGTGACGGACGCGCACGAGGAAGAAGTCCTGGCCCGGATCGCCGCGGGGCTCGTCTACACCGAGTCGGAAGCCGCCTTCCAGGCTCCCCGCCGCCGCACGGACGAGATCTTCGAGTACAACCGGACCCCGCCGGGCGACGAGGACAAGCGCCGTGCGCTGCTCGTCGCGATCTTCGGCTCGGTCGGTGAACGCACGGTGCTGCTGCCGCCGTTCCACGCCGGGTTCGGCAGCAACGTCCACATCGGCGACGACTTCTTCGGCAACGTGAACCTGACGTTCGTCGACGACGTGGACATCCGCATAGGCGACGGCGTCATGATCGCCCCCAGCGTCACGCTGACCACCACGGGCCACCCCGTCCACCCCTCGCGCCGCGAGGACTTCGGGCGGTTCTCGGAACCGATCGTGATCGAGGACAAGGTGTGGATCGGCGGCAACGCGGTGGTCCTGCCCGGCGTCCGGATCGGCTACGGGTCGGTCATCGGCGCGGGCAGCGTCGTCAGCCGGAGCATTCCCCCGATGAGCGTCGCCCTGGGAGCACCGTGCCGGGTGATCCGCGCGATCACGGACCAGGACCTCTCGACGCGTACGGCCGGTTCCTGAAGGATTCGTCGTGACGCCTGGCCTCTTGGCGCATGGCCACCTGGCGTGTGTGCTCCTGTGTGTGGCGCGTGACCTCGTACGCGGGCGCGGGCTCGGGCGGGGCGTCGGCGGGGCATGGCCGCGTCCCGCCGCCGGGCCGCCCGTCGCCGGGCCGCCCGGCAGGGGAGGCAGCCCGGACGGGGACGGCGGGGCCTTCGGGGCTCAGCCGCCGCTCTTGCGACGGAAGGACCGCTGACTCGACGCCGGACCGTGCGCTCCGTGGATCTTCGACGTGGAGGCGTTCGCGGCGGAGTCGCCCGCCTCCGCCTGGGCGCCGCGCTTGCGCGCCAGAGCCTCGCGGAACTTGCGCTTCAGATCGTTCGGGTCGCCCGGATCGTTCGTGTCGCTCTGATCGTTCTGGCCGTCGACGTCGGACGAGAGGGGAGCGCTCTCGCCGTCGACCGGCTCCGTGCCTTCGGGTGATGCGGACTCTGCGGCCATGGTGACCTCCTGGCACTGGGCAGTGGAGAGCACAGCTTGTCATGCCGGGCGCCGCGCGAGCGCCGACGTCCGCCGTCACCGGCGGGCGGAGGCGGCGCGCGCGTGCGACGGCCGGCCGGGGA
The DNA here is from genome assembly GCF_036226605.1 of Streptomyces sp. NBC_00704. NCBI lineage: Bacteria > Bacillati > Actinomycetota > Actinomycetes > Kitasatosporales > Streptomycetaceae > Streptomyces > Streptomyces sp. NBC_00704. The sequence goes on along the minus strand of NZ_CP109000.1, from coordinate 7,579,409 downwards.
GGCCCGCGGGCGGACCGCGCCACGAATGACGTACGCGATTCGGGGGCAGCCGCCAGGGATGCAGGGAAACCAGACGTATGCCACGAGCACCGCACACGGTCGGCCTGTGGGCGAAGGATCCGCGCAGCCACGATCCGAGGGAAGGCACCGGCGCACCGGACGACGAGGGGGCCGGTGGCATCGCAGGGTTCTGGCCTACCGGGAGGTCGAGCTGCTGCCCTCGTCGGCTCCGGTGGGGGCCGGCGAGGAGTGTCTGCTGCTGGTTCACATCCGCAAGGTGGTCGGGCAGGTGACCTACCGAGCCTGCGACGAGTGCGCCCAGGGCGTGATCACGGACGTCGTCCTCGACGAGCCGTTCCGCGACTGCGGGCTCGGCACCCGCGCGCTGTCGCATCTGCGGTCCCGGCATCCCGGTGTCACCTGGCGCACCACGATGGAAACCAGGCTCACCCGCGGTCTGCTGCGCCGCATGCGCATCCCGCGCGTCCCGCACAGCCCCGGTGCCGCGGCGGAGGGCACCTGCTCGCACCTGCGAACCGTCCCGCCCGCCTCGTCCGCCCGTGCCGCGGCTCCCGGCTCCGACGCCCGCACCGCTGCCCCCTCCTGACGGGCGGCCGCGGCGATCGGGTGCGCTGCGGTGCGGTCGGGTGCGGTGCGCTGCTCGGCGTCCCGAAGCGGCAGGTCTGCACGGGGACATCAGGGGCAGACGGTGGATCGGCCGCAACGCCTGCGGCCCACACCGCCGTACCGGCGCCGACCCGTGGGAGACATGATGCCGACCGCCGCACCGGAGAGACGGGCCGAACTGCCCGGCGACAGACCGGGATCCGTCCGCACGAGCCGTTCGTTCGCGCTGCCCCGGGGCGTGGGCCGGACCGCCGCCCGCATCGGGGCGCTGACGGTCTGCCAGGGCGCGCTGATGGTGGGCCTCGGACTGCTGATCACCGGGCCAGCCCGCGGGTGGTGGCCGATGACGGTCGAGGACGACGTCGACGAGGGCTTCGAGCGGGCCCGGACCGGCACGCTCACGAGCCTGTCGTACGTCGGGTCGGAGTTCGGTGACACGCTCACGGTGATCACCGTCACCGTTCTGGTGTGCGCGGGCCTGATCCTGATGCCCCGTCTGCCGATGTGGCGTCAGGCCTCCTTCCTCGCCGTCGCCGTGTCGCTCCAGTCGCTGGTGTTCCTGGTCATCACCGAGGCGGTGGACCGTCATCGCCCCGAGGTGGACCGCCTCGACGCCTCTCCGCCCACCTCCAGCTACACGTCCGGTCACACCGGGGCGGCCACCGCGCTCTACGGCGGGCTCGCGGTGCTCGCGCTGACGCGGCTGCGCGGGCCGTGGCGGCGGATCGTGGGCGGGCTGCTGCTCCTCGTGCCGCTGATGGTGGCCGTCGCCCGCCTCTACCGGGGCATGCACCATCCCACGGACGTCATGGGCGGACTGGCCAACGGCAGCCTGTCCCTGCTGATCGTGGGCCGTGCGCTGTTCGCCGACGGCACCGTGACCGCTCCGGTCGAGGCGGGCGCGGCGTCCGCCGACCGTGCGGGGGCGGCCGCGGGCGTGCCGGACCGGGGCCGCACCGCGGTGGTCTTCAACCCCACGGTGACCGGTGAGGCCGACCGTGAGGCGCTGCGGGAGGTCCTGGAACGCCACGGTCACCGCGCGCCGGAGTTCGTCGGGACCACGGCGGAGGATCCGGGCACGGGTCAGACGGCGGCCGCGGTGCGCGACGGCGCGCGGCTGGTCGTGGTCTGCGGAGGCGACGGCACGCTGCGGGCGGCCGCCGACGCGCTGGCCGGCAGCGATGTGCCGCTGGCCCTGGTGCCCTGCGGCACCGGCAACCTGCTGGCCCGCAACCTCGGCCTGCCCCTCTCCCCCACGGCCGCGCTCGACGCCGCCCTGCGCGGGTCCCCGCGCCGCATCGACCTCGGCCGCATCTCGGGCGACGGTCTCGCCGCCACCCACTTCGCCGCCATGTCCGGCGCCGGACTGGACGCCGCGATCATGGAGCGGACCGACGACCGCGCCAAGTCCGTCCTGGGCTGGCCCGCCTATGTGCTGGCCGGCGTGGGCGCCCTGCGCACACCGCGGATGCGGCTGACCGTCCGGCTCGACGACGCGCCCGCCCTGCACCGCACGGCCCGCATGGTGCTCATCGGCAACGTCGGCACCGTGCAGGGCGGGACGACGCTGCTGCCCGCCGCCCGCCCCGACGACGGCCTGCTCGACCTGCTGATCCTCGATCCGCGCGGCGTCGGAGGCTGGATGCGTGCGCTGGCGACGCTGCTGCGCGGCGGCGCGAAGCCGCCCCGGCCGTCGGCGGTGGACACGGTCACGGCACGAAGCGGCGACGGCGACGGCGACGGCGACGGCGACGGCGACGGGGTGAGCGTGCCCGTGGAGTTCTTCACGTTCCGGCGGGCCGAACTGGCCTTCGGCGACGCCCCGCAGTCCCGCGAGCTCGACGGCGATCCGGTGACGCCCGGCCGCCTGCTGACGGCCGAGGTCAGGCCGGGTGCGCTGACCGTGCTGCTGCCGTCCGGGGGTGCGTGACATGGGCACCGCGACCAAGGTCCCGGAGACGCGGGACATGACCGGCGACGAGCTGTCCGCCGACGAGGCGCTGGTGTCGCTGCGCCGGTACGGCGGCTGGGCCCTGCTGCGCGACTCCTTCGTCCGTTTCCGGTACGCCGACGGCTTCACCCACTCCCGGGCGCTCGCCCTTCAGACGGTGCTGTCGGTGATACCGCTGGCCATCGCCTTCGTCGGACTGTCCACCACGCTGCACACCGAGAACATCGGCCGGATCGCCGAACTGACGATCCACCGGATGGCCGAGGGGCCCAGCGCCGACGTGGTCGACGACGCCCTCGACCGCAGCCGGCGCACCGCGGGCGACGGCGCGCAGGTCGCCCTCTGGTTCGGTCTGCTCTTCTCCCTGGTCAACACCACCACGGCGATGTGCCAGGTGGAACGCGGCGCCAACCGGATCTACGGCAACGAGCGCGACCGCCCCTTCGGGCAGAAGTACCTGCGCGGCCTGGTGATGTCCGTGACCGCGGGACTCCCGCTGGGACTCGGGTTCATCGTCATGGTGGCCGGCGGCGACCTGGCCTCCGCGACGGTGAGCGTCTATCAGCTCGGCGACGGGGCCCGCACGGCCTGGGAGATACTGCGCTGGCCCTCCGGGCTGCTGCTCGCGCTCATCTCCGCCAGCGTGATCTTCCGCCGCTCGCCGCGCCGCAAACAGCCCGGCTACACCTGGCTGGCCTTCGGCGCCGCCGTGTACCTGGTGCTGTGGACGGCGCTGACCTGGCTGCTGAGTCTCTACCTCGGGATCAGCGGCTCCTTCGACACGGTCTACGGGCCGCTCAGCGCGTTCATGTCGCTGCTGCTGTGGGCCTATCTGACCTCCATCGCCCTCTTCCTCGGGCTGGCGTTCGCCGCCCAGCTGGAGGCCGCTCGGGCCCAGCGTGCCGAGCCGATCGAACCCGATCCTGGAGTCTGACATGGTGGTGCGAGCCGCGGTGCGGCGTCTTCGAGATCATCGTCGCCGGACGGCCGACCGCAGGTTCGGCGCCCGGCTGCTGGGCGCCGCCGTGGTGGCCGCCGTCGCCGCCGTGCCCTTCGCGCTGCTGCTCGTCCTCGTCGAGGGCCGGTGGCGGCCGCTGCGCCGGCTGGACTCGGGCGCGGCCGAGCGCCTGCACCACACGGCCGTGACCCATCCGGCGTGGACCCGCGCCCTGCGCTTCCTCTCGGACTGGGTCTGGGACCCGGCCGTCCTGCGTACGGTCGTGGCGCTGCTCACGCTCTGGCTGCTGTACCGCCGGGCGTGGCGGCTGGCCGCCTGGTCGGCGGTGACGGCGGTCGCGGGCGGGCTGACCGGACTCCTGGTCAAGACGGTGGTCGAGCGGGCCCGTCCCTCCCTGGAGGACCCGGTGGCGCATGCGCCGGGCTTCTCCTTCCCCTCGGGTCACGCGATGACGGCGACGACGTCGTTCGCGATTCTGCTGCTGGTGCTGCTGCCGTTGGCGCCCCGCGCCTGGCGGCCCGCGTGCTGGGGCGTCGCGGTGGTGTCGGTGCTCGGGGTCGGCTTCACGCGGGTCGCGCTCGGCGTGCACTGGTTCAGCGACGTGGTGGGCGGCTGGCTGCTCGGCCTGGCCGTCGTCACCCTGACCGCCTGGGCCTTCGAGGCTTGGCGCGCCGAGGCCGGCCGGGGCCGCGCCGAGGTGAGCGAGGGGCTGGAGCCCGAACTCGTCGACGCCCGCCCCGAACCCTGACCGACGCCCGCCCCGAACCGAGACGGACGGCCGCCCCGAACCGTGACCGGTAGGTCTCCGGCCTCCGGTCACCAGTCACCAGTCGCCGGTCGCCGGTCGCCGGTCACATGTCACCGGTCAGCCGAATCGGGCGAGGCCGCGCAGGGCCGGGGTGCGGCCGCGGTCGGGGACGGTCCACAAGGTCTGGCCCCTGACGCCCCAGCGCTCCAGGAGCGCGTTGGCCGCGAGGAAGCCGCTCGTGGCCGCGCGTTCCATCAGGGCCACCGGCAACTCCGTGCGCACCAGGTCGCCGGCCACCACCAGTCCGGGGTGGGACGTGCGCACGGTCGGCCGGTCGCGGTAGCCGCCGACCGGGAACAGCGGGCAGTCGGCCCGCCACTCGTGCCGTTCGTCCACGACCGTCGCCGCCCTCGTCTCGGGGTACACCCGGTGCAGTTGCTCCCTCAGGCGTTTCTGCTCGACGTCGTGGACCGCGTCCTCGGGCAGCGCGTAGGCGTGCAGTTCGACGACGGACCCTGCGGTGCGCGCGGCCCAGCGTGCCGCCTCGCCCTCCCACCGCTCGAGCACGCTGACGTTGTCGAGGGTGCCGTAGCCGCTGGTGCCCAGGAAGCCGGGCCGGTCGGCGGCGACCGGGCGGTCCAGCCACAGGCGGGAGACGAGGAACGGCGGGGCGGTGCGCAGCCGGGAGATCCGCTCCCGCCAGGCGGGGTCCGCCAGGCGCGGGGAGCGGGCGACGAGGGAGCCGAGGCCTTCGGTGTCGAGGGCGAGGACGACGGTGTCGTGGCGCCGCTCGGCCGTGTCGGTCGCGACGACGAAGCCGCCGTCCGCCGCGGGCTCGACGGTCTCGACGCGGACGCCGGTGCGCACGTCGGCGCCGTGGCCGTCCAGGTAGTCGGCGAGGGGGTTCCACAGGGCGGTCGGGAAGGGCTCGTCGGGCACGTCGAAGAGCAGGCCCTCCGCGGAGCCGAGGAAGTAGATGTGGAACATGAGCACCATCTCGGCCGCGGACAGGCGGCGCGGGTCGGCGAAGAAGCTCCGGGAGAACACCTCGAACGCGAGATGGTGCGCGGCCTGCGGGAAGCGGATCGCGTGGAGGAAGTCGTGCGCGCTGACGTCGTCGAGCCGCTCGTAGACCTCGGGGACGCGGACGTCCAGCAGGGGCAGGGCGGCGACCGGGTTCATGCGCAGGAGGTCGCGCGCGGTGAAGGTGGGGCTCAGGGCCACGAAGCCGAGGGCGCTCCAGGGCGGGGTGCGCGGGACGTGCCGGAAGCTGTCGTCGAGGCCGCTGCCGTGCCGCAGCGGGTAGTCGGGGAGCGCACGCAGGCGGTCGAGTCCCGGATCGGTGCGCCGCAGCAGTCCGCGCAGGTTGTAGTACTGGCGGAAGAAGGCGTGGAAGCCGCGGCTCATGGTGACGGGGCTGCCGTCGGCGAGGACGGTCGGTCGGCCGGACAGGCGTCCGCCCAGGGTGGGTTCGCGTTCGTAGAGCGTGACCCGCACGCCCCTCTCGGCCAGGCCCGTGGCGGCGGCGAGCCCGGCGATGCCGCCGCCCACGACCGCCGCCGTCGGGGGGCGGTCGCCGTCGACGCGCGGTGCGCCCGGGGCGGGCAGGAGGGTGCGGGCGCGCCGGTCGCGGCCGCGGCGGGCGGGGTCCGGCCGCCGGGTGCGGGTCATCGGGCGTCCCGCGCGCTCGCGCCGGGGCGGCGGGCGACGACGGTGTGGGTGATGCCCGTCTGCCATCCGGGCAGGGGCAGTGCCCTGACGTCCCGGAACCCGGCGGCCGTCAGCCGGGCGGCGAAGCGGTCGGCCGTGTCGAAGTCGACGACGCTGCGCCACAGGTGGCGGTACAGGCCGCCGTCGCCGAGGAGGGTGGCGACGGGCAGGACGAGTCCGCGGCACACCCCCGTCCACACGGCGCGGTGGACGCCCCGGCCGCTGAGGGTGTACTCGTGCACCGCGAGCCGTCCGTGCGGGGCGAGGACGTCGCGCACCGCGCGGAGCACGGCGTCGGGATCGGTGACGTTGCGGAAGAGGTAGGCGGCGAAGACCGCGTCGAACGGGCCGCGCACGCCCGCCTCGTCGAGCCCTTCGGCGGGGGCCCGGACGAAGGTCACGCCGTCCCGCCAGGGTTTGCGCGCGGCGCGCTCCAGCATGCCGGCCGAGGCGTCGACGGCGGTGATCTCGGCGTGGGGCAGGACCGCGGCGAGGGCGGCCGTCGAGGCGCCGGTGCCGCATCCGAGGTCCAGCACCCGCAGTCCGGCGCCGCCGTCGGGCAGGCCGAGGCGGCGCGCGGAGCGGCGGAGCTGGCCGTGGTAGCCGGGGTTGGCGGCGACCAGGGTGTCGTAGCTGCGAGAAGCGTGGTCGAACGCGGCGGCCAGGTCCTCGTCGCGCAGCAGGGTCATACGGTCTCCTCGGGTGGGCGTGCGGTCGGCGGGGGTGCGGCCGGGCTGCCGGGGCGGGGCGTGGGCGACGGAGGGTTCCGCCGCGCGGTCGGGCGGTCGCGGGCGAGCCAGGGCAGTTCCGCCGCGCTGCGCAGCATCGGCAGGACGGGGGTGCGCAGCCCGACGGAGAGGTCCTCGTGCAGGCGGGTCCCGCCGTCGAGGAAGCGCAGCAGCCGTTCCGCCGGCACCTGCGCGAAGAGGCGCTCGAAGAAGGCGGCGCCGTCGACGCGGCCGGTGTCCAGGGCTCGCAGCATGACCGCGTCCATGGCGAGCGAGCGCGCCGAGTGGGCGGGCGGGGGCTGGGGGCGGCGGCCCGCGTGGAGGGCGTCGGCGACGGCACGGGTCTGGCGCTGGACGGCGGAGAAGGTGTAGCCCGTGGACGGCCGGGTGGCGCCTCCCGCGGCGCCGATGCGGAAGACGGAGGGGGCCGGGCGGGTGACGAACCGGGCGTCGGTCATGGGGATCACGCCGGTCTCGGTCGCGGTGACCTCGAAGGGGCCGAGGCGCAGCACGTCGCGGGTGTAGCGGCGCAGTTCGTCCTCGTACGCCTCGCGGGACAGGACGGCGCCGGAGAACCGGGTGTACTCGACGAGCGCCTCGTGCGGTCCGGTGGGCAGGACGTAGCCGAAGGCGAGGCCGTGGGACGGCTGCGGCACCCTGAAGTCCATGAGGTCCACCGTGCCGGGCTCGAAGACCGGCCACGCGGTGCGGACGAACCAGCCGCGGAAGTGCTGCAACAGGGTGGTGCGGGCCGCGGGCGGACGGGCCGCGGGCCGGGAGTCGAAGACCCAGCGGGCGCGGACCGTCACCGGCCTGCCGTCGGCGGCGCGGGCGTGGACGTCGGCTCCGTGGGCGTCGCCGTCCACCGTCTCGACGGTCGCCTCCAGCCGTGTCACGCCGTCGCTTCGGGCCAGGTCGCGGGCGACGAAGCGCTCGAAGTCGTCGGAGCGCAGCATCTTGTAGCGCAGCGGGTCGATGTCGTCCTCGGTGCGCCGTCCGGTGGGGCCGTGCACGCGGAGCCTGCGCCATTCGGCGGTCAGCGCGGCGTCGTACGGGCCCGCGCCCCGCTCCCAGAAGCACCAGGTCCGGCTCGGCGGGCGGAGCGGACCGGGCGGCGCGTCCACCAGGACGGCGGACACGGGCCGGCACCCGGGGGCGGCCCGGGTGAGCCGGTGGACGAGGGAGAGTCCCGCCGCTCCCGCGCCCAGGACGGCCACCTCGGTGTGCAGCACGGGCCGCTCCCTCCTCGTACGCGTCCCACCGGCGGTGCGGGGAGCCGGTGGCCTGTGGGAAGCATTCACCCTGGAAGCCCTCCGCGGATGCAGGCTCCGCCGGTGCGGTCGGCCGTCCGGGGGGCCCGGCCGCAAGGGGAGCCGGCGCGAAGGGGGAAGCGCGCGGAGAACGGCGTGGGAGTGTCAGCGGCCGGAGGCAATGGGCGGAAGGGCTGGGAGGACTGACGGCGGGCGGCGGGCGGCGGCCTCAGCGGTCCGTCCCGCGGGGCCGGCCGGGCCGCAGGCGGGCCCGTACGCGGGCGAGAGGGCGGGCGAGACGGCGGACGACGGCCCGGACCGCCTCGCTCCGGCGGTGCTGCGGGCGGACGCCCGTGCGGCGAGCGGGCTGGGGGGTCGGATCGGGTGCGGGCGGTGTCCGGGAACCGTCGTCGGCGAGGCGGGAACGGATCGCGGCCCACACGCGCGCGGGAGGCGCGTGCAGGATCTCACCCGGCCGGGTGAGGCGGCCCGCGGCGACGGCGCGTTCGTAGCCGGCCAGCCGTTCTCGGCAGGTGCGGCACCGGCGGAGATGGCGGGCGGCCTCGTCGTCCCACAGCGCCCGGCCGCCGTCGAGGGCGCGGGCGGCCAGCTCCGCGTGGGGGATGTGGGGCAGTGCCGGGTCCTCGGCCACGCCGTCCTCCTGACGTCCGCACGGTCCGTGGCGCGAGCCCCGCCCTCGACGGGCGCGACCCCGCAGCGGGCGGAGCCCCTTGCGACGGCTCCACGGGCACCACTACGGGCCCGGAGGCCGCACCGGATGCACCGGATGCACCGGATGCACCGGTGACACGGTCCGTGCCCGCCGACGGCCCGTCCGCGGGGTCGGATCACGATCACGCACCCAGTTGCGTTGTTTCTGCGTCGCCTCACGATCCGCTCACTCCGCGAGGCTCACTCCGCGCGGCCGTCGACGCCCTCACCCCGGAGGCAGCGGCCGAGGCGGTGCAGCCCGCGCCGGGCGTGGCTCTTGACCGTGCCCAGGGGCCAGCCGGTGAGGTCGGCTATCTGCGGCTGCGTCAGATCGTGGTAGAAGGCGAGCGTGAGGACGCGGCGCTGTGCCGCGGGCAGCCGGGCGAGTTCGCGGCCGATCAGGACGCGGTCGAGGACGGCGTCCGCCTGCGCGTCGGCGTCGGTCTGCCCGAGGGACATCCGCGCGCCGGCCGCGGCCACGAGGTCGGCCCGCCGGGTGCGTGCCGCCAGCGCGTCGGCGATCTTCCGGCGGGTGATGCCGACCAGCCACGCGCTCAGCGTGCCGCGTTCGGGAGCGAACCCCGCTCGCCCCCGCCACGCGGCCAGGAACACCGTCTGGGTGACGTCCTCCGCCTCGCGCGCGTCTCCCAGCGAGCGCCGCCCGAGGGTGTACACCAGCGCGCCCCACCGGTGGTAGGCGGCGGCGAGAAAGGCTTCGTCGCCGGCGGCGAACCCGGCGGCGAGTTCCTCGTCGGCGAGGCAGTCCTCCGCCGGGACCCACAGCGGGACCCCGCCGACGCTGTCGACGTTGTCGACGCTCTGCTCGGTGAGGGGGCGTGCGGTCATGATGCTGCTCCTCGTGCGGCGGCGGTGACCGTGCGGTCTTCGGGACGCACGGGCGGGCCGGGACTTCCGGGAGCGGCCCCCCGCGTGCCGTGCTCGGGGTCGCCGACGGCGACCGCGACTCCCTCACCATGCGAAGCGGGCCAGAGGCCGGACAACTTGCGTCGTTCCTGCGTCGTTTGCCTCGCGGTGCGGGTCGGCAGGCCGTGCGGGTGCCCGCGCCGCGATCGGCCAACCGGCCGAGCCCGGTCGCACGTTCTCCCCCGATGGCGCATCCGGGGACGGCCCCCTCGCGGAATGAATGACGTCAGACACCCAGGCGAGCGCGGCGAGAGGAACCGGGATGCGTCCCACCGAGGCGAAGGATCTTCCTGTGGCACAGAAGGCGCCGGACCCTCACTCCGTGCGGCCCCCCGGCGGGTTTCCCCTGCTCGGAGACGGCCTGCCCGTCCCGGGCGCACCGGCACAGGCGTCCCGGCCGGTGCGGCTGCGCCTGGACGACGACGGCATGGCGGACGTCGACGCCGATGTGCCCGCGGCCGTGGGCCGTCTCCTGGCGGACCTCCTGGACGAACGGGTGGAGCGGGCCGCCGCCCTCGACCCGGTGTTCGGGCACGACCTCGCCGAGCGCGTCGCCGCCTTCACCCTGGAGGGAGGCAAACGCATGCGCTCGCGGTTCGTGTGGTGGGCCCTGCGGGCCTGCGGCGGCGGCCCGGCCGAAGCGGAGGCCGCCCTGCGGGTCGGGGCCGCCCTCGAACTGATCCAGACCTGCGCCCTCGTCCACGACGACGTCATGGACGGCTCCCCGCTGCGCCGCGGACGGCCCGTCCTGCACGCGGACGTCGCCGCCCAGTACGCCGGCGCCGTCCCCCGTGACCGCGGCCGGCGCTTCGGCGAGGCCGCGGCGATCCTCGCCGGGGATCTCGCGCTGGCCTGGGCCGACGACACGGTCGCCGCCCTGGAGGTGGACGCGGACACCGCACGCCGGGTGCGCGACCTGTGGAGCACGATGCGCACCGAGATGGTGGCCGGGCAGTACCTGGACCTCCAGGGCCAGGTCACCTCCTCGGTGTCCCTGGCCCGTGCCGTGCGCGCCGCCTGCCTCAAGAGCGCGCTGTACTCGGTGGAACGTCCGCTGGCCCTCGGAGCCGCCCTCGCCGGGGCGGACGCCGCGCGCGCCGCCGCCCTGTGCTCGGCCGGCCGCTGCGTCGGCATCGCGTTCCAGCTCCGCGACGACCTCGCGGACGTGTTCGGCGACCCCGCGCACACCGGAAAACCCGCGGGCGGCGACATCCGGGCGGGCAAGCCCACCTATCTGGCGGCGGTGGCCCGGGCCCGCGCGGAGGCCACGGGCGACCGGCGCGCCCTGGCCGTGCTGCGGCGCTCGCCGGGCCGCGCCGACCTCCCCGACAGCCGTCTCGGCGAGGTCCGCGACGTGCTGGTGACCACCGGCGCGCGGGACGTCGTCGAGGCGAAGATCGAGCGGCTGGTCGCCCAGGGGATGCGCCATCTGGACTCGGCGCCGCTGGAGCCGCGGGCCCGCGGGCGACTGCGGGAGCTGCTGCGCGCGGCGGCCGGCACCGCTCCCGTCCCCGCGCCCGGTCCCGGCGGCGCGGACCAGGGCGTGCCCGTGTCCGCCCTGCTGACCGTCGGCTCCGAAGGGGGCGTCCGATGACCCGGACCGTCACCGGCCCCACCGATCACGTGGTCGTGGTCGGCGCGGGGCTCTCCGGCCTCGCGGCCGCACTGCACCTGCTGGGCGCGGGCCGCCGGGTCACCCTGGTGGAGCGCGACGAGCTGCCCGGCGGCCGGGCCGGAAGGCTGGAGCGCGGCGGCTACCGCATCGACACCGGGCCCACGGTGCTGACCATGCCCGACCTCGCCGACGAGGCGTTCGCCGCGGTCGGCGAGCGCCTGCGCGACCATGTCGACCTCGTCGCGCTGCACCCCGCCTACCAGGCGCGGTTCGCGGACGGCAGCAGCCTCGACGTGCACACCGACGCGGCGGCGATGGAGGCGGAGGTCGAGCGGTTCGCCGGCGCCGGGGAGGCCGCGGGCTACCGGCGGCTGCGCCGATGGCTGGAACAGCTGTACCGCGCCCAGATGCGGCGCTTCATCGACGCCAACTTCGACTCGCCCCTGCAACTGCTGACCCCGGACCTGGCACGGCTGGCCGCCCTCGGCGGGTTCGGGCGGCTGGACGCGGGAATCGGCCGCCATCTGCGCGACGAACGGCTGCGCCGCGTCTTCTCCTTCCAGGCGCTGTACGCCGGGGTCGCCCCGGCGCGGGCGCTCGCCGCCTACGCCGTGATCGCCTACATGGACACCGTGGCCGGGGTGTACTTCCCGCGCGGCGGCATGCACGCCCTGCCGCGAGCCATGGCGGACGCCGCCGCACGGGCGGGCGCCGACCTGCGGTTCGGGCAGACCGTCACCCGGCTGGAACGTTCCGCCGGACGGGTCACCGCCGTCGTCACCGACCAGGACCGCATCCCGTGCGACGCCGTGGTCCTGACCCCGGACCTTCCGGTCGCCTACGGCCTGCTCGGCCGGACGCCGCGTCGTCCGCTGCGCGTCGCCCACGCTCCCTCGGCGGTCGTCCTGCACGTCGGCACCGACCGGACCTGGCCGGGGCTCGGCCACCACACGCTCTCCTTCGGCGGCGAGTGGCGCCGCACCTTCGAGGAACTCACCCGTGACGGCCGCCTGATGAGCGACCCGTCACTGCTGATCACCCGCCCCACCGCCACCGACCCGTCCCTCGCGCCGCCCGGACGCCACCTGCACTACGTCCTCGCCCCCTGCCCGAACACCGACATCGGGCCGGACGCCGCCGCCTGGGGCGACCTCGGCCCGCGCTACCGCGACAGCGTCCTGCGGGAACTCGACCGGCGCGGCTTCGAGGGCATCGCGGCCTCCGTCGAGGAGCAGGCCCTCGTCACCCCCGCCGACTGGACGGCCCAGGGACACGCGGCCGGCACCCCCTTCTCCGCCGCCCACACGTTCACGCAGACCGGGCCGTTCCGCCCGCGCAACCTCGTGCGCGGCACCGACAACGCGGTCCTCGCCGGTTGCGGCACCACACCGGGCGTCGGCGTCCCCACCGTCCTGCTGTCCGGGAAGCTCGCCGCGGCCCGCATCACCGGGCGGCACACGGCCGCCGCACCCCGACGCCCGCGCGCCGTGCCGCGCGTGCCGGACCCGCCCGTCCTGCCCGAGGGGCCGGCCGTGCCGGAAGGAGCCTCTTCATGACGGTCCGTGAACTGGACGCCGCGGGCATCACCGACCCCGCGCTGCGCGACGCCTACACGCGGTGCCGGCGGCTCAACGCCCGGCACGGCAAGACGTACTTCCTGGCCACCCGGCTGCTGCCGGTGGAGCGGCGGCCGGCCGTCCACGCCCTGTACGGCTTCGCCCGCTGGGCCGACGACATCGTCGACTCGCTGGACGCCGGCCTGCCCGCCCACCGCCGCGCGGCGGACCTGGCCCGGCTGCACGAGCGGCTCCGGCGGGGGCTGCGGGACGGGCAGAGCGCGGAGCCGGTGGTCCTCGCGCTGGCCGACACGGCCCGGCGCTACGCCATCGACCACGCCCACTTCGGCGACTTCATGGCGTCCATGCGCAGCGACCTGGAGGTCACCGACTATCCGACCTACGACGACCTGCGTGCCTACATGCACGGTTCCGCCGCGGTGATCGGGCTGCAGATGCTGCCCGTGCTGGGCTGCGTGGTCCCGCGTGAGGAGGCCGCCCCGCACGCGGCAGCGCTCGGCGTGGCGTTCCAGCTGACCAACTTCCTGCGCGACGTGGGCGAGGACCTCGACCGCGGGCGCGTCTACCTGCCCGCCGATCTGCTGGCCGCCCACGGCGTCGACCGGGAGCTGCTGGAGTGGAGCCGCCGCACCGGCCGCCGCGACCCGCGCGTCACCGCGGCCCTGCGGGCCTTCGAGGACCTCACCCGCGGCGTCTACCGGGAGGCCGCGCCCGGCGTCGCCATGCTCGAACCCGTGTCACGTCCCTGCATCCGCACGGCTTTCCTGCTCTACGGCGGCATCCTCGACGCGATCGCGGACGACGGGTACGCCGTGCTGCACCGGCGGGCCGTGGTGCCCCGGCGGCGGCGCGCCGCGGTGGCCGCCGACGGCCTGGTGCGGCTGACGGCGGCCCGGATGCGGGCGGGCACCGCGCGCCGGACGGCGCCGTCACCCGCCTCCGCCTCCCGCTCCGCTGCCCCGTCCCTCGCCCCCGGACGGTCCCCCGCCCCCACACGGAGCGCGTCGGCGCACCCGGCGCACCGGGCCACCACCGAGCAGCCGGTGCAGCCCCTGCACAAGGAGGTCATGTGAACGCCCGTCGTCCCGTCCGCCGCGGACGCCTCCCCCTGTCCCTGCGCCGGGACCCGGTCGCCTGGGAGCGGCAGCGTCCGACCTGGCGCGAGGCCCGCCCGGCGGTCATCGCCCAGGCGCTGAAACGCGCCCAGGCACGCCCCTCGGGCAACTGGTTCGTCGTCGGCGCGACCCGCGACGTCCGCGCCGACCGGCCCCTCGCCCGGACGGTCGCCGGACGCGAGATCGTCGTCTGGCGCGACGCCACGGGCCGGCTCGTCGCCGGGCCCGGCGTCTGCCCGCACCTGGGCGCGCCGCTGCGCGACAGCCAGGTCCGGTGCGGCACTCTCGTCTGCCACTGGCACGGACTCGCGCTGCGAGGCGGACCGTTCGCGGGCTGGGAGCCGCTGCCCGCGCACGACGACGGCGTGCTGGTGTGGGTGCGCCTGGACGACGTGGGCGGCGAGCCGCCGCTCGACGCGCCGGTGGTGCCGGTCAGGCCCGCCCCGGACCGTGCGGTGACGGCCGTCTACGTGGGCGTGGGCGCGTGCGAGCCGGAGGACGTCGTGGCCAACCGGCTGGACCCCTGGCACGGGGCCTGGTTCCACCCGTACTCCTTCGTCGACCTGACCGTCGTCGGCGCTCCCCCGGCCACGGCGTCCGGGCAGGCGCGAGCGCGGACGGAGGCGGACGGAGCGGACGGCGGGGAAACGGACGGCGGGGAAGCGGACGGCGGGGCGGCGGCGCAGGAGGACGGTTTCGTCGTCGACGTCTCCTTCCGGGTCGCCGGACGGCTGGTCGTGCCGGTCCGCGCGGTGTTCACGGCGCCGGAGCCGCGCACGGTCGTCATGCGCATCACGGAGGGCGAGGGCCGCACCTCGGTCGTCGAGACCCACGCGACCCCGCTCGGCGCCGACGAGCGCGGGCGGCCCCGCACGGCGGTGGTGGAGGCCGTCGTCGCCGCGTCGGACCGCCGCGGCTTCGCCGTGGCGCGCCGGATGTCGCCGCTGCTGCGCCCGCTCGTGCGGGCCGCGGCGGGACGCCTGTGGCGCGACGACCTGGCCTACGCGGAACGGCGCTGGCAACTGCGCTCGACGGGCCGCTTCCCCGGCTGAAGGGCGGGGGTCCGACTGCCCACGAGCGGCATCCGACGTCGCCGTCAGCCGTCTGCCGTCGCCTTCCGCCGCCTCCGTCAGCGGCCGTCGCCGTCCGGCACCCGTCGCTCGACCGTGAGGAGTCGGGGCGGTGCGGGGCCCGGCGGTGCCGTCGGGCCGGGTGTCTGCTGCACTCGGGATATGGACCTGCTGACCTTCGGCCACAGCACCGCGGACCGGGAGACGCTGGCGAGGCTGCTGCGGCAGGCGCGCGTCGCCGCCGTCGTGGACATCCGGACGGCTCCCGGCAGCCGCCGTGACCCCGACCTGTCACGGCAGCGGCTGGGCGAATGGCTGCCCGAGGAGGGCATCGCCTACCGGTGGGAGAAGCGCCTCGGCGGCTTCCGCAAGCCCGCGCCGGACTCGCCCGACACGGTCTGGCGCAACGAGTCCTTCCGCGGCTACGCCGCTCACACCCGCAGCCCGGATTTCGTGGCCGCCTTGGACGAGGTCATCCGTCAGGCGGCCGGGCCGCGCACCGCGGTGATGTGCAGCGAGGCGGTGTGGTGGCGATGCCACCGCCGCCTCGTCGCCGACTTCGCCGTCGTGGCGCGCGGCGTGGTCGTCCACCACCTGATGCACGACGGGCGCCTCACGCCCCACACGCCGACACCCGGGGTGCGCCTGCGCGACGACGGCCTCCTGGTGTACGACGACGGCGGCGACAGCGCACCGGGCTGACCGCGGAGGCCTCGGGACCGCGAGGACCGGGGTGCGACGGCAGCCCATGTGCCCGGTGCGGCGGGGGGCCTCGGGCGGCCTCGGCTCAGCGGGGGACGTCGACGCGGAGGCGGATGGTGGTGGCGTGGTCGCGGCCGGAGCGGATCGCGACGAGGTCGCAGAGCTGTGGGGCGAGCCACAGCCCGCCCCCGCCGTGCCGGACGCTGTTCGTGGCGATCTCCGTGACGGCGACGGCCGGCCTGCGCCGCTGTTCCTCCGCGACGCCCGCTTCCGAGGCGCACCGGTCGGTCTCGGAGCGCACGGCGGCCAGGTCGCTGCGGGCGTAGGCCAGCTCTTCTGGAAGGGGTCGCGGGCGGGGATCAGGGCCTCGAAGGGGTACCCCGGACGTTCAGCGCGTTTGCCCCTCTCGTGCGGGTGCGCACCTGCCGGCTGGTCCACGTAGGCCCGTCCCATCGCCGACGGCCGGGAAGCGCGGGCCGCGGTCCGGGAGAGCACCGGGCCGGGGCGTCAGTCCTCCGGGGCCGGACGGTCCTCGGCCTCGGGGGCGGGGTCCGGATCGGCGTCAGGGTCGCTCGGGCCCAGTCGGACACAGCATTCTCCGGGCTCCGGGGCCAGGACGGCGTGGATGCCGTTGACCTGGAGGCCGTCCAGACAACCGCTGAGGAAGGCCTGGTTCATGCCGCACACCAGGTCGGGGGCCTTGGCGGCGAGCGGGTGGAAGGGGCAGTTGCGCAGCCTGAGGCGGGTGGGGGTCTCGCGGACGGGCTCGTACCCGAAGCTCTCCAGCATGCGCTCGCAGGCGGTCAGTCCACGCTCGGGGCCCAGGCGGCCCGGGCGCGTCTCCTCGCGGGCCGCCTCGCCGGTCCGCCGGCCGCGCCGCTCGGCGCTGCGCACGGCCGCCTGCGCGGCGCTCTCGTCGGCGCCCTCGCCGAGCACGGCGTCCAGGAGCAGGTCGGCCAGGAGTTCGTGGCGCCGGTCGGGGATGTTCACGGTGATCTGGGCGTCGGTGGGTTCGTACACCTTGGGCTGCCGGCCCACCTTGCGGACCCCGCCGGGCGTGCCGTAGCGGGCGCGGAGCAGGCCCGCGTCGACGAGTTTGTCGAGGTGGAAGGCGGCGAGTTTGCGGGATATGCCCACGCTCGCGGCGGCCTCGTCGCGGGTGACGGCACGGCGGGCGCGCCGGATGAAGGCGAACATGCGCCGGCGCGAGTCCTCGTTCAGGACGCTGACGGATTCGATGGCGGCGTCGGCCGCTTCGGCCTGCGGAGTCGGGGCGGCCTGCGGAGTCGGGGCGGCCTGCGAAGCCGGGTCGGGAGCCACTCCCCCACGGTAACTCCTACCGGCGTGGTTCCCCAGCGCCTTTCGGCCCTCTGTACTGCGGTCTTGACGCGGCTTCCGAATAAGACCAAGCTTTATTGGTGAAAAGGAGGCCGCGATGCCCACGGAGTCCCACCTCACCGATGCACAGCTCTCCACGTCACGGATGCAGGCGAAGCGGCCGGTGAGCGCCGCGCTCGCCGGCCCGTACGGGCACCCGTTCCATCCGATCCTGGTGACGGTGCCGATCGGCGCCTGGGTGACCGGCCTGGTGTTCGACGTCGCCTCGCAGGTCGTGGACCGTCCGGGGTTCCTGACCGAGGGATCCGAGTGGCTGATCGGCGTGGGCGTGATCGGCGCCCTGCTGGCGGCCACGGTCGGTTTCCTGGACCTGTTCGCGATCCCCGCCCGGACGCCGGCCTTCCGCACGGCCGTGGTCCACATGTCGCTGAACCTGCTGGTGACCGCCGCCTACGCGATCAACTTCCGGTGGCGGCACGGTTCGTACACCGACGGCGGCAGCGTGGGCGCCGGCCCGCTGGCGCTGTCCGCCGTCAGCGTGGCGGTCCTCGGCGTCTCGGGCTACCTGGGCGGCAAGCTCGCCTACCGCTACGGCGTACGCGTCGCCGACGAGAGCACCCAGGCCGAGGGCTACACGCCCGGCCGCGGCGACCGGAGCCCCGGTTCCCCCTGATCCGGCCGCCGCACCGGCTTCCCGGCGGCCGGAACCCTCCGCCCGCCTTCCGCACGTCGTCCCCCGGGAGTTTCCCCATGGCCATCGCCGCACTGATCACCTGGGTGGTCACCGCCCTCGGCGGCTTCTACCTGCTCGGCACCTGGATCCGACGCGGTGGAGTACGGCAGCAGCAGAGCGGGACCAGCCGCCTGCCCGCCCTCGTCCTCTTCGGCCACTTCGCGCTGGCCGCGATCGGGCTGGTGATCTGGATCGTCTACGTCGTGACCGACCAGGACGCCCTGGCCTGGACCGCCTTCGGCCTGCTGCTGCCCGTCGCCCTGCTCGGATTCGTGATGCTGGCGCGCTGGATCCCCGTCCACCGCGAGCGCGCCGCCGCCACCACGGCCCCGTCCGCCGCCCCGGCGGCCGCCGCGACCGGGGCGGCCGACGACGCCGTCCCCGCGGAACGGCACTTCCCGCTCGCGGTGGTCCTGGCCCACGGCCTGTTCGCCGTGCTGACACTCGTCCTGGTGCTGCTCACCGCACTCGGCGTCGGAGGCAGCTGACATGACCGAGAACACGCACCGCACCCCTGCCCGAAGCGAGCGCCCCGCGCCGGACGACCTGGCCCCGGCCCGGCCCGTACGGCCCGCACTGCGCGTCGTCCACCAGCCCGGCGGCGTCGACCTGGCCGCCGCGGAGGCCGCGGCCGGCCGGTTCCTCGACGCCCTGGGCGTCTCCACCGACTCCGAAAGCCTGCGCGGGACGCCGGGCCGGATGGCCCGCGCCTACGCGGAACTGTTCAGCCCGCGCCCCTTCGAGCTGACCACGTTCCCGAACGACGAGGGCTACGACGAACTGGTCCTGGCCCGGCGGATCCCGGTGCGCAGCGTGTGCGAGCACCATCTGCTGCCCTTCGTCGGCACCGCCCACGTCGGCTATCTGCCCGGCGCCCGCATCCTCGGCCTGTCCAAACTCGCGCGCGTGGTCGAGCACTTCTCCTGCCGTCCTCAGGTCCAGGAACGGCTGACCAAGCAGATCGCCGACTGGCTGCAACTCCAGCTGGAACCCAAGGGCGTCGGCGTGGTGATCGAGGCCGAGCACTCCTGCATGACCCTGCGCGGCGTGCAGGCCGCCGGTTCCAGCACCCTGACCTCCACCCTGCTCGGGCTGCTGCGCTCCGACGCCCGCTCCCGCAGCGAGTTCCTCGCCCTCACCGGCGCGGCGGCGTGACACCGCGCGGCTCGTGGTCGCTCCCGGTCACGGCGAGCGGCCACCTGCCGGTCACCGCCTCGCTCGGCCGGTGACCGCCATGCCCTGGCGGCCGGCACGTCACTCCTCGTCGGCCGGTCCGGTCAGCTCGGCGTTGAACTGGGCTCCGACCAGCAGGGACAGGTTGGACAGCCACAGCCAGACCAGGAACACCACCACGCCGGCCAGCGAACCGTACAGCCGGTCGTAGGTACTGACGTGGGAGGTGTAGAGGGCGAAGCCCAGCGACACCGTGAGCAGGAGCACCACGGCCAGCGTCCCGCCGGGGGCCATCCTCCCGACGGGACGCGAGCGCGCCGGCCCCGACCGGTACAGGACGAGCACCAGGCCGACGGCGACGGCCGCCACCACCGGCCACCGCAGGGCGTCCCATGTGGCCTGCGGCGCGGTCCCCAGGTCCAGCACGTGCCCGAGCCGCCGGGCCAGGCCGCCGCTGAGCAGCAGGGCGAGCGTGGACGTGAGCAGCAGGGCGCTCAGGACCAGGGCCGTCAGGACGATGCGCGGCGCCGTGCGCCAGACCGGCCGGTCCGCGCTGGTGCGGTGCATCGCGTACAGCGCCCGGCGGAAGACGCTGAGGTAGCTGCATCCCGACCACAGGGCTCCCGTCCCGCCGACGAAGATCAGCGTCCACGCCGTGGAGGACTGCTCGGACATCTGCCGCAGCGTGCTGCGCAGCAGGGCGCGGGACTCGGCCGGGGCCGCCTGCACCATCCGGTCGATGACCTCGGGCTTGGCCGTGGGCACGGTCAGCCCCAGGATCGACAGGATGACCAGCAGCAGCGGGAACAGGGCCAGGACCGCGTAGTAGGTCAGGGCGGCCGCCCAGTCCGTGACGTCGTCGTTCCACACCGTCACCGGCGTGCGGCGCAGCGCCGCCCACCAACGGCCCGCGCGACCGTCCGCGGCGTCCGCTTCCCCGATGACGGGGATGCTCTCACCCTGCGTTGTCAACCCGTCCCCCAGTCATGCGACGCGACGCCCTCCGGTACGTGTCCCGGCTACCCCGCAGCGTGACCGATAGCCGGATCGCCGTCGGGCCGATCCGCGGGGGCGGGCGAGGGGGCGAGGGCGTGGCGGCGTCCGACGGCGGTGCGGGCTGTCGTCGCCGTGCAGGGCATGGTCTCACGGGTGCATGCCGCCGCGCGGGTGGGGCAGAATCGTCCGAGCACGCCGTGAGCGGGCAAGCCCAGGCGCAGCCGAGGAGACGTGAACGACATCCCCAGGGAAGACCGGCCGAATCATCTTTCCGTCGAGCCCCGCGTGGTCGACGGCGTTCTCGTCGTGGCCGTCGAGGGCGAGATCGACCACGACGTCAAGGACGTCCTCAGTCAGGCGCTGCTGTTCGACGACCGCGCGCCGGCGCCGCCACGGATCGTGGCGGACCTCAGCGGCGTGAGCTTCATGGACTCCAGCGGCGTCAACGTGTTCGTCACCGCGCACCGGCGGGTGAGCGGCGCGCAGGGGTGGCTGCGCATCGCCGGGGCCCAGGAGTCCGTCGTACGTCTGCTGCGCCTGGTGGGCATCGACGAGATCATCTCCTGCCACGCCACCGTCCAGGAGGCGCTGAACGCCTGAGGCGCCGCAGGCCGGTCGCCGCAGGCGTGCGCCCGTCGCGGCCCACGGTCGGCCCCCGGACTCACTCCCGGCGCACCGTGAACCGCGGGTGCAGCGCCCGTTCGCCCTGGATCATGTGCGAGTCCTCCGCCGGCCGGCGTGGGCCGTGGGCTCGGTGTGGGCGCGCGGGACGCCGACGTCGCGGAGGCGGCCGAGGCGGTGGTCCGGCCGCTCGGGCGGGCCGTGGTGGTCAGCCGGGGAAGAGGCCCGCGACGGCGGGTGCGGCGAAGCCGGCGGCCTTCCGGTTCGAGGCCAGGGAGAGATGGGCGGTGACGAGCTTTCCCGTGGCGCGAAGGGCGACGACGACCTTGTCGCTGACGGTGTGCACGAGGTGCATCCCGTGGCCGCCGATGCGCCGGGGGTCGACCTTCTTCGGCGCCGGCTTCTCGGTGGAGCTGTCCCAGACCGTGATGGTCAGTTCGTCGTCGGTCAGCTCGAGGGTCATCCCGCAGGGGCCCGGGGCGTGGACGATGGCGTTGGTGACCATCTCGCTGGTGGCGAGTTCGGCGTCGACGGCCAGCGTGCTCGACACCACCGTGCGGCCGGTACGCCCGGCGTTGCCGAGGAACGCGCGCAGGGCGTGGCGGGCGTCCGCGGCGCGGGCCGCGCCGTCCCCCCAGATCGCGCCGTAGCGCAGCGGGGCACCGTCGTCCCCGCACTGTCCGTGTGCAGTCTGCTTCACCAACGGGGTGACCATAGAAGGGATCTCTTTCGTTGCGTTCACCGCTCTTCGGCGCTTCGGTCCGCTCTGCTCCCTCCGTCTACCCGGGCGCCGGTCGCCCACACCGCGGGATGCCCCGGCGCGGCTCGTACCGCTCGTGCGCCGGGGTTCCGCCCGGTCAGGGCCGGGTCGCGGCGTCGCTGTCGGGGTACAGGGGGAAGATCTGGTCGAGTCCGACGACGTGCAGGACGCGCTGGGTGTGAGCGGGGACGGCGGCCAGCGCGACGTCGGCTCCGGCGGCGTGCGCGAGGTTGCGGGCCGCGATCAGGGCGCTGATGCCGCTGGAGTCGCAGAACTCCATGCGGGCCAGGTCCAGGACGAGACGCCCGCCCGGTCGCAGGGAGACCGTGGGGAGCAGGTCGGTCAGTTCGGTGGCGTGCGGATAGGCGAGCGCGCCGGCGATCTCCAGGACGGGACCTGTCTCGGCGTCTCGGGCGGTGATCTTCAGCTGGTTCATGCGCGCGTCGTGGTCCTGGGGTCGGGGGCGGGAACGCCGAGGGCGAGCAGGGCGGTGTCGTCGTCGAGTCCGTCGCCGAAGTCGTCCAGCAGGCCGGTGAGGGCCTCGATCACGGCGTGCGGGGGCTTGCCGGCGTGGCCGGCCGTGAAGTCGCGCAGGGCCTCGTCCCCGTAGAGGCCGGCGCGGTCCTCGCCGGTGCGGGCCTCGGTCAGGCCGTCGGTGTAGAGCAGCAGGGTGTCACCGGGGGCGAGGACCGTGGTCGTGGTCGCGAAGCGCGCGTCGGGCAGCGCGCCGACGAGGAAGCCGCCCGGCGTGGGCAGGAAGCCGGAGGTGCCGTCGGCGCGCAGGACGAGCGCCGAGGGGTGGCCGCCCGAGGCGATGCGGACGCCGGCCTCTCCGGTCGCGGCGTCGGGTTCGACGATGCCGAATATGGCGGTGCAGTAGCGGGGGTCGCCGCCGGTGTAGCGCTCGTGCAGCACCTTGTTGAGGGTGGAGAGCGCGGAGACGGGGTCGGGGTCGTGCAGGGCGGCGGCCCGCAGGGTGTAGCGGGTCAGCGAGGTGACCGCGGCGGCCTGGGGGCCCTTGCCGCACACGTCCCCGAGGAAGAAGGCGAAACGCTCGCCGTCGACGGGGAAGAGGTCGTAGAAGTCGCCGCCGAGCCGGTCGGGGGACGCCGTGCGGTAGTGGACGGCCGTCTCGACTCCGGGCACCGGCGGCAGCGAGTCGGGCAGCAGCGACTGCTGGAGCGCGGCCAGGGCGTCCTGGAGCCGGGTGCGTTCGGCCTCCGCCCGTCTGCGCGCCTCCTCGGCCTCCTTGCGGGCCCGCAGGAGTTCGGCCTCGTAGGCGCGGCGGTCCCGGGCGTCGAACAGGGTGGTGCGGATCAGGAGGGGGTCGCCGTTGCCGCCCTGCTTGATCACGGAGGAGACCAGTACCGGGATGCGCGCGCCGTCGGCCTTCCTGACCTCCAGGGCGATGCCGCCGATCTCGCCCTGCATGCGCAGCAGCGGGGCGAAGTGCGTCTCGTGGTAGAGCTTGCCGCCGACGCTCAGCAGGTCGGTGAAGCGCATCCGGCCGACCACCGCGCCGCGGTCCAGGCCGAGCCAGCCGAGCAGGGTGTCGTTGATCTTGGCGATGGTGCCGTCCATCAGCGTGGAGAGATAGCCGCACGGCGCGTTCTCGTACAGTTCCTCGGCGCTGTCCTCCAGCAGTGCGGCGAAGGCGGCGTCGGCGGTCCGCTCGCCGCCCGTGCCCTGCCGTTCGGGCTGCTGCCCGGTGCGGCACATCACCGTAGGCCGGCCAGGAACGCGGTGATCGCCTCGTTGGTGGCCTCCGGCGCGGACAGGTGGGGGCAGTGTCCGGTCGCGTCGAGCGTGACCAGCGTCGAGCCGGGGATCGCGGCGTGGACGAAGGCCCCGACCTCGCGGGGGGCGATGACGTCCTGGGTGCATTCCAGGATCAGGGTCGGCACCCGGACGGTCTTCAGGTCGTCCCTGGCGTCCGAGAGGAACGTGGTCCGGGCGAAGACGCGGGCCATGTCGGGGTCGGTGGCGCAGAAGCTGTTGGTCAGCTCCTCGCCGAGTTCCGGCCGGTCCGCGTTGCCCATGATCACCGGTGCCATCGCCGCCGACCAGCCGAGGTAGTTCGACTCCAGGGACGCCAGGAGCTCGTCGATGTCCTCGGCGGTGAACCCGCCCCGGTAGCCCTCGTCGTCGATGTAGCGGGGGGAGGGGGCGACCATCACCAGCGCTCCGACGCGCCGCGGCGCCAGGTCTGCGGCCAGCACCCCGATCATCGCGCTGACCGAGTGCCCGACGAAGACCGCGTCGTGCAGGTCCAGCGCGTCGCACACCTCGACCACGTCCCGGGCGTAGCCGTCGAGGGTGGCGTAGCGGTCCTCGGAGAAGGCCGACGGATCCGAGCGGCCGGACCCCACGTAGTCGAACGTCACCACCCGGTACTCGTCGGCCAGGGCCGGTACGGTCAGCCGCCACATGTTCTGGTCGCAGCCGAACCCGTGCGCCAGGACCACCGTCCGCCCCTGCGGGTTGCCGGTGACGGTGACGTTGTTCCTGCGCTCGATGTCCATGTGCCCCACCCTCTCAGACGCGGCGCCCTGCTCCCGCCCGGCCGCGTTCCGCACTCCCCACACCCGTCTTCTCCACATGCCGCACTCCAGGGCCCGTGCCGGAGCCGGTGCGCGGGCGCGCGCAGGGACCGGCCGTCGTGACGGCCGGTCCCTGCGCGCCGGCGGGTGCGCCGGATCAGGTCACCATCGGTACCAGCGGCCGCGGCTGCCGCCGGCGGAGGTGGAACGCATGACGAACCCGAGCAGCCACAGCACCAGAACGGCCAGGGCCACCCACCACAGAACCTTGACGGCGAAACCGACGCCGAAAAGGACGACGGCGAGAAGCAGCACGAGAAGCAGGGGAACCATACTCATCGACCTCCTTTTCCTCCGTCTTCCCGGTCTTCTCCCCGATACGCACGACCGGCTTCTCCCCGATACGCAGCGACCGGGCCGCGGCGGATGCCGGGCGGCGCGCTCAGTTCTGGGTGAGCATGCCTTCCCGCAGCCGGGCGAGCGTGCGCGACAGCAGCCGCGAGACGTGCATCTGCGAGACGCCCAGCCGTTCGCCGATCTGGGCCTGGGTGAGTTCCTCGACGAAGCGCATGTGGATGATCTGCCGGTCCCGGTCGTCGAGTTCGCCGAGCAGGGGGGCCAGGGCGTGGAAGTCCTCCACCAGCCCCAGCGCGGTGTCCTCGGCGCCGATGAAGTCCTGGAGCGCCGACTCGCCGTCCTCGCTGCCGCCGATCGTGGCGTCCAGGGAGGAGGAGTTGTAGCCGTTCGCGGCCAGCCGCGCCTCGCGCACCTCGTCCTCGGGAAGACTCATCAGCTCCGACAGCTCCTTGACCGTCGGGGTGCGCCCGAGACGGCCGCGCAGCTCCTCCGTGGCGCGCGCGAGATGAACGCGGGCTTCCTGGAGGCGTCGCGGCACGTGCACGGCCCAGGTGGTGTCCCGGAAGAAGCGCTTGATCTCCCCCACGATGTAGGGGATGGCGAAGGAGGTGAACTCCGCCTCCCGGGACAGGTCGAACCGGTCTATCGCCTTGATCAGGCCGATCATGCCGACCTGGACGATGTCCTCCATCTCCTCCGGCCCCCGGCCGCGGAACCGGCCGGCCGCGAAGCGGACGAGGGACATGTTCATCTCGATCAGCGTGTTGCGTGCGTAGCTGTACTCCGGGGTGCCTTCCTCCAGCACCGCCAACTGGTCGAAGAACAGCTTGGACAGCGCGCGGGCGTCCTTCGGGGCCACCCGGGAGGGATCGGCGACCTCCGGCAACTCGTGCACCCGCGCGTCCGTTGCCGTCGTGCTCATCAGCGCCATGACATACCCCTCCCACCGTAGAAAGCCCGCTTCAGGCCGCCGGTCGCCTGCTCCCGGCACAGCGGCGCGACTACCCCGGCCGCACGCCTGTATGCAGTCGCGGGTGCACTCGTCCGCGCCCGGCCGCGGCGGGGCGGCCGGGCGGGGTGGGCGCGGCGGGCGTTCAGGCGAGGGTCGCCGGCGGCGGGGTCCACCGGTGGGTGCGGGGCGTCGCGCCGGGGAGGCCGTAGTCCGGCCTGAGCTGTTCGGGGACGGCGTAGTGCATGACGCGGCCGCGGGTGAGGGACGACAGCTCCAGCACGGTGGTGAGGTGGCCGAGCCGGTCCAGGGCCCAGGCGCCGAGCGGGGAGCGGTCCTCCACCGTCTCCAGCACGCCGAGGAGCCGGGGCACGGCCTTGACGAGGGTGTCCCACCGGGTGTGCGGGACGTCGAGCCAGTCGGCGCAGGTGTCACCGACCAGGTAGCGGATCAGGGCCGAGACGACCGGGTCGAAGAAGGTGCCGGGCACGACGTCCTCGTAGAGGTCGATGAGCTGCCGGGTCAGGTGGGCGCCCTCGGCGGAGGGGCCCATGTGCCGGATCATGTAGAGGTCGAGGAACCGGCGCGCCTCCTCCAGGGTTTCGGGGACGGCGCTCTGGTCGACGCCCAGCATCGCGCCGACGACCCGCCAGGCGTAGTAGTAGGCCTCCGCGCCCTCCTGCGACATGTGGACGCCGAGGCGGTGCAGGCTGTCCAGTACGAGCAGGGAGAAGAACATCTGCCCGCCGATCATGTCCTCCTGGCAGATCGGCGTGCCCAGCGCGTCGACGTCCCACCGGTTCTCGCGGCGCAGGTGGTGGCGGATGGAGGCGTGCAGGAGGCGGACCTTCTGCGCGGCGGGCAGGAAGCGGCCGCCGGCCTCGAAGGCGTCGGGCTGCATCAGGTGGACGGTGAACTGGCCCGTCTCCGCCATCCGTTTGGAGGGGTACTTCAGCCCGTGGGTGGCCGACAGCAGTCTCGCCACGTGCGGGACGACGTAGCAGGCGGGCATGGAGGCGAAGGAGAGCGCGGTGGAGATGTGCACGTTGTTGTCGATGAAGAACAGGCGTGCCTTCTCCATCTCCGACCAGTCCACCCAGGACGGCGGGGCGCCGGTGGCCTCCAGGTACTCCCGTGCGACGTCGGGCAGGCCCGGCGGCAGGGGTGCGCCGGCGGTGGAGACGTAGCGCATCAGGGTGTTGAACCGGCCGACGTCGCCGCGTTCGAAGAGGGCGGCGACGGTCGCGTCGGCGAGTTCGTCGCCGGCGTGTCGAAGGGCGTTCATCGACGCCTCGGTGCAGGTCATGCGGGGCTCCTTGCTGCTGGTGCGGGACCTGTCGGGACCGGACGTGCGCAACGGCCGGCGGACGGGTGCGGGTCGGCGGCGTGCCGGAGTGCGTGCCGGTCGGCGGGACGGCGGGTCAGGACAGCCGGTCCGCCGCGGACCGGGCCAGGTGGGTGAGGGCGCGGGTGGCGTGCGACGGCGCACCCCATGCGCGCAGCGCGTCGAGCGCCTCCTCCACGCGTGCGTCGACCATGGCCTCGACGCGGTCGGGGGCCTTCAGCCGGCGCATCACCTCGCGCACCGCGTCCAGCGCCCGCGCGTCCGCGCCGCGGCGGCCGAGCAGGTCGCGCAGCCGGGTGCGGTCCGCCTCGCCGGCGAGGCGCCAGGTCTCGGCCAGCAGCGCGGTGGGCCGGTTGCCGCGTACGTCGTCGGCGTTGGCCTTGCCGGTGCGGCGCGGATCGCCGAACAGCCCCAGCAGGTCGTCCCGGAGCTGGAACGCCTCGCCCAGCGGCAGGCCGTAGGCGGAGTAGCCCTCCCGCAGCCGGGCGCCCGCGCCGGCCAGCGCGCCGCCGATCAACAGTGGCTGCTCGACGGTGTACTTGGCGGTCTTGTAGCGGATCACCTTGAGCGACGCGGCCGTGTCCGGACCGGTCCCGGTGCGCAGGATCTCCAGGCACTCGCCGGCGATCAGCTCACGGGCCATCACCGCCCACAGGGGGCGGGCCCGCGCGAGGTAGGCGGCGGGCAGACCGCTGGCGGCGAACAGCTGCCCGGCGAGCGCCATGAGCAGGTCGCCCACCAGCATCGCCAGCGATCTCCCGGTGGCGTCGGCCCCCGGACGCCCGGCCACGGCGGCGCGCAGGGCGACATGGGCCGTGGGGCGTCCGTGCCGCAGGGGGCTGTCGTCGATGAGGTCGTCGTGCACCACCGCGGCGGCGTGCACGAGCTCCATGGAGGCCGCGGCCCGCACGAGCGCGTCGCTGTCCGGCTGTCCGGCCGCCCGCCAGCCCCAGTAGCAGAAGGCCGCCCGCAGCCGTTTGCCCTCCCCGACCGCCGCCTCCAACTGCCCGGCCACCGGCGCCAGGAGGGGATCGACGCGGGCGAACTCGTGGGCCTCCTCCGCGACGAAGCGGCGCAGCACGTCGTCGACGCGGGCCTTGAACGCTGCCTGCTCCCACCCGTCAGACATCGCCTGCGGACCTGAGGGTCTCGGCACGGCGGGCGAGGATCTCCAGGTACGCGGGCGGCACGGCCGCGTACCTGTCGAGGACCAGTCGTCCACGGGCCGTCAGATCGTGCTCGGCCTGCGCCGCGAGTTCCGCGGCGTCCGAGCGGCGCAGCAGCCCGCGGACCGCGCCCAGGGCGGAGCCCAGCGTGCTCACCGCCAGGTCCGCCAGTCCGGCCGCCAGCAGCACCGCCTGCTGGTCGAGCCCGCCGTGCTGTCCCGTTTCTCGTGTCATCGTCTTCCCCACCCGTAGGACGTCCGGGCGGCGCCGGTCACGCGCCGCTCCCGCGAGCATGGCGTCCGGGCGGGCGCGGCGGAGCGGGAACTCACGGTCGGGTGATCGACTAGCTCGCCTGTGCGGACGGCACGGCTGCGCGGCGGTGGGCGGGAGCGGGCGGCCGGCGTCGCCGGGGGCGGTCGCGCACGGGGCCGGCGGCCGGGTTTGGCGGCGGTGCGCACGGGCACCCGCCCTGCTCACGCGGCGGGGGGACGGGCGTCCGGGCGGGGAGCCTTGGGACACCTTTTACGCGGTACGTGCAACTGAGGGTCGTCCCGCCGCCGTCTGAGAGTGAGTCGGGCCCGTGGGGGCCGAAGGGCGAGAGAGCGGGGACAGGTCGTGGGACGGCGCAAGGGCGGCATAGGGATCGCACTCGTCACGGGTGTGATGCTGGTGGGCGCGACGGCCTGCGGCGGGTCCGGAGGCGCCGGCGACAAGGCCGGTGGCGGCGGCGACGCGAAGGGCTCGGGCACACCGCGTGCGAGCGCCTCGCCCTCGCCGACCAAGCCGGCCGGCCCGCCGATGCTGCTGGAGACGATCACTCCGCAGACGGGAACCACGGTCGGCGTCGCCATGCCGATCTCGGTGGTCTTCACCGACCCGGTGGCGGCCAGGGCGCGGGCCACGGTCGAGAAGCACCTGAAGGTGAGCGCCTCGCGGCCGGTGCCCGGCGCCTGGCACTGGTTCGGCGACAAGCGCGCCGACTGGCGGCCCAAGGACTACTGGCCTTCCGGCACCACGGTGAAGATCGACGCGGACCTGAACGGCGTCGCCAACGGCAACGGGCGCTTCGGCGTGCGGGCCTACACCCACACCTTCAAGATCGGCGACGACGTGCGCGCCGACGTGTCGGTGACCGGCCACACCATGAAGGTGACCCGCGACGGCAGCGCCGTGCGCACGCTGTCGATCAACGCGGGCAGCGCCGAGTACCCGACGTGGAACGGCACGATGGCCGTCATCGACAAGGAGAAGGAGGTCCACATGACCTCCTGCAGCGTGGGCATCAGCTGCGACAAGGGCAGCCCGAACTTCTACGACCTGACGCTGCCCTGGGACGTCCACCTGACCCAGTCCGGCACCTATGTGCACTACTCGACCGGCGACCCGAACCCGGGCAGCGGCAGCGCGCGCGGATCGCACGGCTGCGTCCACCTGTCCCTCTCGGACGCCAAGTGGTTCTACGACCAGGTCAAGCAGGGCGATCCCGTCACCATCACCGGTTCGCCCCGGGCCAAGGCCCCGGCCGACAACGGTTACGCCGCCTTCAACCTGGGCTGGGGCGAGTGGCTCGCGGGCAGCGCCTCCGGCGAGCAGACGACCGCCACGCTCTGACGCCCGGCGGCGGCGTCCTCAGCGGCGGCGCCGCCGCCCGACGCGGCCGGGGCGGTGCGTGGCCGTCCGTCAGTCGGCCGTCATGGACAGGAGCGTCTTGCGCGTCTCCTCCGCGCGGGGAGAGCCCAGCGCGGTGTAGAGGGCGAGCGCCTCGCGCAGGTGACCGACGGCGCTCGTGTGCTCCCCCAGTTCCCGGCGGACGAGGGCCGAGCCGATGTGCGCGCGGGCCTGTTCCTCCTGCTCGCCGATGCCACGGGCCAGTTCCAGCGCCGCCGCGTGCGCCTTCAGGGCCTCGGCGTGCCGCCCCGCGCCGTGCAGCGCCTCGCCCAGGCCGTTGAGCGCGCCCGTCTCGCCGTACCGTTCCCCGGTCCGCCGGAAGAGGGCCAGGGCCTGCCGCTGACGTTCCGCGGCCTCCTCGTGTCCGCCCCGGCGGCACAGCGCGTCTCCCAGGCCGGACAGCGCGTGGGCCTCTCCCCCGGTGTGTCCGAGCCGCCTGAACAGGGCGAGGGCCTGCTCGAAGCGCGTGGCCGCCGCCGCGTGGTCGCCCAGCCGCGCCAGGAGAATGCCCAGGTTGCCGAGGGCGCTGGCCTCGCCGAACGCGTGGCCCGTCCGCCGGTACAGGGCCAGCGCCTGCTGGTACCGCTCGATCGACGCCTGGTAGTCCTCCAGCAGTTCCTGCACGATGCCGAGGTTGTTCAGCACGTCGGCCTCGCCGTGGACGTCCCCCACCGCGCGGAACAGGTCGACGGCCCTCTCGTGGTGTTCGGCGGCCTCCCGGTACCCGCCCTGAAGTTCGTGCAGCACGCCCATGTTGGTGAGATGGCGTGCCTCGCCGGCCCGGTAGCCGATGCGACGGCACAGGGCCAGCGCGTCCGCGTGCCGGCGCCGGGCGCTCTCGTAGTCCCCGAGCCGCCGGTGGACCGCGCCGACGCAGGCGAGGACGTCGACCTCGCCGCGGACGTCCCCGACCGCGCGGGCGGCGCGCACGGCGTGCGTGTGGACGGTCAGCGCGTCGGCGAAGTGCCCCGAGCGCTCGTAGTGGCGGTGCAGGGTGGTCGCGATCCGCACGGTGTGCCGGGACGGGCCCGGTTCCTCGGTCCTGGAGCACAGTGCCACCAGGGTGGGCTGCGCGGCGCGCAGCCACGCGCGGCACTCGTCGGCGGTGCGCAGCGGCGGCAGCCCCGTGCGGGGCTGCTCGACGGCGGGACGCAGATGCCGTTCGGCGGGGTACAGCACGTCCATCGCCGCCGCGGACGCCGCGAGGCAGTGGTCCAGCAGACGGTTCATGGCGGCGTCGCGGGCGGCCCTCTCCTCGTGCCGGCCCGCGAGTTCCGCGGCGTAGGCGCGCAGCAGGTCGTGCATGCCGTGACGGCCGGGACCTGTGCGGTGCAGCAGGTGCGCGCGGGCCAGCGCGTCCAGGGAGCGTCGCGTCCGTGCCACGCTCTCGCCGGTCAGGGCGGCGGCGCCGTGCACGTCCGTGTCGGGGCCCGGGTGCAGGCCCAGCAGCCGGAACAGGCGCGCCTCCTGGTCGGGGAGGCGGTCGTAGGACCAGGAGAAGACGGCCCGGACGGCGGCCCGGGGATCGCCGTCGCCGCTGTCCAGCAGGTCCAGGCGCCGCCGGTGGTCGCGCAGTTCGTCCACCAGCGGGGCCAGGCTCTCCCGGCGGCGCGCCAGCACCAGTTCGGCCGCCACGCGCAGGGCCAGCGGCAGCCGCCCGCACTGTTCGGCGAGGGCGGCGGCGGCCGCGGGGTCGGCGTCGACGCGCGGCCCGACGAGCGCGCGCAGCAGGGTGAGCGCCTCCTGCGGGGTGAGGACGTCGAGGATCACGCGGTGCGCGCCGTGGACCGAGACCAGCGACGACAGCGAGTCGCGGCTCGTGATCACGACCTTGCAGGTGGGGCTGCCGGGCAGCAGCGGGCGCACCTGCGCGGCGGAGGCGGCGTTGTCGAGGAGGACGAGCAGCCGGCGTCCGTCGACCGCCGTGCGGTAGCGCGCCGCCCGCTCGTCGAGCCGCAGCGGTATCTCCTGGCCGGGGACGCCCAGCGCGGTGAGGAAGCCGGCCAACGCCTGCGCGGCGGAGACCGGTTCGTCCGGATCGTAGCCGCGCAGGTCGACGTAGAGCTGTCCGTCGGGGAAGGCCTCCCGCATGCGGTGCGCCCAGCGCACGGCCAGCGCGGTCTTGCCGACGCCCGCGGTGCCGGAGACGGCGGAGACGACCACGGCCGGTCCCGCGGCGCCGACGTCCGGGCGGCCGTCCGGGATCAGGTGCCGGGTGAGTTCGGCCAGTTGCTCCTCCCGTCCGCTGAATTGGCCCACGGCCATGGGGAGTTGGGCGGGTACAGCGACGGCGGCCGGGGCGGGCGCACCCGTGGCGGTGGGCGCCGGTGCCCCGCCCGCCGCCTCGTCGCGGCCGGCGGCGCGCAGCGTCTCCTCGTGGATCTCACGGAGTTCGCGGCCGGGAGGCACGCCCAGTTCGTCCGCGAGCCTGCGCCGGACGGCGGCGTACGTGTCCAGGGCCTCGGCGGTCCGGCCGGCGTCGGCCAGGCCGCGGACGACCGCCGCGGCGAGCGGCTCGCACAGCGGGTGCTCCGCCAGTAACGGCTGGAGCACCGTGGGCACATCCTGCGGCTTGTCCTGTCTGAGCAGGACACGGGCCCAGGCGAGCGCGGCCTCCACCCGCTCCTGCGTCCAGGCGGCCCGCGTGCGCTCCGCCCAGGACCCCGGCAGCCCGGCCAGCGGCACGCCACGCCACAACCGCAGCGCCTCCTCCAGGAGTTGGGCCCGTCGCTCGTCGTCCAGTCGGGGCTCGCGCGCCTGGACGACTAGGGAGCGGAACCGGAGCAGGTCGACGGCGCGTTCGTCCGCCTCCAGTACGTAGCCCCCGGCGGTCCGGGCGATGCGCGGCGGCGCCGGGGGTTCCTGCCCGTCGGCGGCCTCCGTCGCGGCCGCGCCGGCCGCCGTGTCGTCGAGGAGCCGGCGCAGTCGGCTGATGTGCGCGTAGAGCACGGAGCGGGCCCCGTCGGGGGCGTCGGCGTCCCACACGCGTTCCACCAACGTGCTCACCGGGACCGGACGTCCGGCGTCGGCCGCCAGCGCCGCGAGGACCGCTCGCCGACGCGGCTGCCCGGCGTCGACGACACGTCCCGCGACGCGCAGTTCCAAGGGTCCGAGCAGGTACAGGTTCATCGTGCCTCACGTGGGGACGGACGGGGGGAACGGCGGACCGGCGGCGGGAGACCCCGCTCCCCGGGCGGGCCGGGGTCGCCGTCGGCCCTCCGCCCTGCGCTCCGGGGCCGTCACCGGACGGCCGTCACAAGGTTTTCGCAAGGTTCACCGTAGATCCTCAACTCACGTGCCGTCAGGCGGATCGCGGCAGACGCCGTGCCCCGCCGGGAACGCCGGCGACGGCCCGCCGGAGCCTCCGGGGAGCGCACCCGCCAACCGCACCGCGGCGGTCGCGCGAGGCGTGGGCCGAGCTGACGCAACGAGAGATGGGAAGTGCCATGCGCAAGATGATGTCCCGGGCGAACCGGACGGCCGTCGCCGCCGTCGCCACCGCCCTGCTGGCCTCCGGAGCCGTCGTGGCCGGGGCGACGAACGCCTCCGCGGACGGCTGTGTGGGTTCCCTGTGCGGCGCGGTGAAGAACAGGACCGGCCAGACGATGCACTACACCATGAGCCTCGGCTCGGGCCCCCACTACTGCGACGTGTGGAACTGGGGCGGGGGCACCGGCAGCGAGTTCAATCACGCCAAGTGCAAGCAGGAGTCGTTCGGCAACGGCACGCGCGGCGGCAACGGCACCGGCAAGGACGTCGACGCGTTCACGTTCGCGAACCACGGCTACCACGAGCGGTTCTCGCGGGTGGGCACCTGGCACTGGCGCGCCAAGGGCGTCTGGACGAAGATCCGCACCGGGGAGATCGCCGACTGCGGCATCGGCGACAACAACGAGACCTGGTGCACCGTCCTCGTGCAGGCCTGACACCCCGCCTGACGGCGCACCCGCGCCGGAGGCGACGCGACGTACGGCGCCCGGCCACCGGGCCGACCGTGCGTCGGCCTCGCGTGGACCGGCGCGCACAGGGGAGGCGCCGGTCCACGCGGGCGTCCGCGCCGCCCGGGTCGTGGACCCTCAGCGGCCGCGCATGACGCCCTGGTGCGTCATGCGTCAGACCACGCCCTGAGCCGTCATCGCCTGGGCCACGCGCAGGAAGCCCGCGATGTTCGCGCCCAGGACGTAGTCGTCAGGGGCCCCGCCGTAGGCGTCGGCGGTGGCGCGGCACTGGTCGTGCACACGCTGCATGACGGCCGCCAGCCGCTGCTCCGTCTGCTCGAAGGTCCACACGTCGCGAGAGGCGTTCTGCTGCATCTCCAGGGCCGAGGTGGCCACACCGCCCGCGTTGGCGGCCTTGCCCGGCCCGAACAGGATGCCCGCCTCCCGGAAGATCTCGACGGCCTCCGGGGTGCACGGCATGTTGGCGCCCTCGGCGACGGCCCGCACCCCGTTCTTCACCAGCGCCGCCGCGTCGGGCGCGTGCAGTTCGTTCTGCGTGGCGCACGGCAGCGCGACGTCGCAGGGCACGTCGAAGACCGAGCCCCGCTCGGAGAACCGTGCCGTGGGCCTGGCCTCCGCGTACGCCGACAGCCGCGCCCGCCGGGCCTCCTTGACCGTCTTCAGCAGCTCCAGGTCGATGCCGTCCTCGTCGACCACGTACCCGGACGAGTCCGAGCAGGCCACCACCGAGCCGCCCAGCGCGTGCACCTTCTCGATCGCGTACACGGCCACGTTCCCGGAGCCGGACACCACGACCTTGCGGCCGTCGAAGCCGTCCGCGCGGGTGGCCAGCATCTCCTGGGCGAAGTAGACCGCGCCGTAGCCGGTGGCCTCGGTGCGGGCGTGGGAGCCGCCCCACGAAACGCCCTTGCCGGTCAGCACCCCCGCCTCGAAGCGGTTGGTGATGCGCTTGTACTGGCCGAAGAGATAGCCGATCTCGCGCCCTCCGACGCCGATGTCGCCCGCGGGGACGTCCGTGTGCTCGCCCAGGTGCCGGTACAGCTCGGTCATGAACGCCTGGCAGAAGCGCATGACCTCGCCGTCGCTGCGGCCCTTGGGATCGAAGTCCGAGCCGCCCTTGCCGCCGCCGATCGCGAGCCCGGTCAGGGCGTTCTTGAAGATCTGCTCGAAGCCCAGGAACTTCACGATGCCGAGGTCGACGCTCGGGTGGAACCGCAGTCCGCCCTTGTACGGGCCGAGCGCGCTGCTGAACTCCACGCGGAAACCACGGTTGACCTGCACCCGGCCCGCGTCGTCCACCCACGGCACCCGGAAGATCAGCTGCCGCTCCGGCTCGCACAGCCGGTCGGCGATGAACGATTCCACGTACTCGGGATGCGCCTGCAGGGCCGGCGCCAGCGTGTGCAGCACCTCGCCCACCGCCTGGTGGAACTCGTTCTCCCCGGGGTTGCGCCGGCAGACTGCCGCGTAGACGGCCTCGATGTGAGCACTGGGATTCATACGCGTCTGCTCTCCTGTTCGTCCGCCAGGCGCTCTCGCCTCGTCCGGCACGCCCGGCCGCTGTTCCGTCCATGAATACGCACGACAGGTGTCAGCGTGTCAGGCGGGACGCGGCGAGGACGGGACATGAGGCCGCCGCCGGGCCTTCCCCGGCCCGGATTCACCTGCTTCGCCCCCGAATTCCCCCGGCTCGCCCGAACGCGCGCGCTTCCCTCGATGTGACGACCCCTCGATCCGCCGACGCGTTGATCGCCGCCCCGCGCCGCTTCCTCACCCGCCGTACGCGAGCCGCTGCCCGCCCGGTAGCGCGGGTACCGGCCTTCGCCGGCGAGCCGTCTCCGTCCCCTCGACAGATAGTCTGTGCAGAGATAGTCTTCGAGCAGAACATCGACACGAGGAGACCGCACCATGTGGAACTACGAGCACGCCGTCGAGGCCGCCGCCGCCCCCGAGGCGATCTGGCGGCTCTGGGCGGACGTCGAGAACTGGGGCGCCTG
This sequence comes from Streptomyces sp. NBC_00704, assembly GCF_036226605.1. Lineage (NCBI taxonomy): Bacteria > Bacillati > Actinomycetota > Actinomycetes > Kitasatosporales > Streptomycetaceae > Streptomyces > Streptomyces sp. NBC_00704. Next base: position 7,544,121 of record NZ_CP109000.1, on the reverse strand, counting down.
GAACGCGGAGATCGAGAAGACGGAGATCGACGGCCCGTTCGCGACCGGCGCCCGCATCACGATGACGCCCCCCGGGGAGGAGCCGATCGCCCTGCGGATCGCGGAGGTGACCGAGGGCGAACTGTTCGTCGACGAGGCCCGGTTCGGGGATCTGCTGCTGCGGACCGTGCACCGGATCGACCGGCTCGGCGAGGGCCGCGTCCGGGTGGTGTACCGGATGGAGATCACCGGTCCGGGCGCCGACGAGGCCGGGGCGCGGATCGGTCCGGGCATCACCGCCGACTGGCCCGACACGATGGCCGCGCTGGTCGAACGGGCGGCGCGCTGATGCCGCTCAGCCCCGGCGACAGCCCCGGTCTGCTGCTCTGGCACGCCACGCTGCGCTGGCAGCGCGAGCTCACCGCGGTCCTGGCGCCCCTCGGCCTCACGCACGTCCAGTTCGTCCTGCTGGCCTGCGCCTGGTGGCTCAACTCCCGGGGCGAGCACCCCAACCAGCTCACCCTGGCCCGCCAGGCGGGCACCGACGTCAAGATGACCTCGCAGGTCCTGCGCACCCTGGAACAGAAGGGACTCGTCGAGCGGGAGGTGGACCCGGCCGACACCCGCGCCAAGCGACTGCGGGTCACCGACGCCGGCGCGGACCTGGCCCCCCGCGCGATCGCCGCCGTGGAACGCGCCGACGCGCGCTTCTTCCGGCCCGTGCCCCTCGACGAGGCCCTGCCCCTGCTGCGCCGCCTGGCCCACCCCGAACCGGAGACGCCGCCGGCCTCACCGTGACCTGCGGCGCCCGTCACGGGACCGGGACCGGGGCCCTGACCGGGAGCACGGTCCGGGGCCGGGCGTCCCGTGGCGCGCCGAGCGCAACCGCCCGGGCCCCGCACGGCGTCTCCACCTGCGCGAACCGGAGTCACACCAGGGCAGCCGGCACGCACCGACCGACTCTGGAGGACGTACGACGTGGGCATCATCGGCTGGATCATCCTCGGCCTGCTCGCCGGGGCCATCGCCAAGATCCTGCTTCCCGGGCGCGACCCGGGCGGCTTCATCGGCACCACCCTCATCGGCATCGCCGGGGCCTTCGTGGGCGGCTGGATCTCCGCCCGGTTCCTCGACCGGCCGGTGGAGAAGCACTTCTTCGACCTGTACACCTGGGGTGCGGCCGTCGGCGGCGCACTGGTGCTGCTCGTCGCCTACCGCCTGCTGTTCGGCAACTCCCGGGACTGACCGGCGCGTTCACCGCCGCCGTCGGCGTCGCGGCCGCCGACCGCGGCGGTGACGCCGACCGCGGCGAGGGCTTCGACGGGCGGACGGAGGGCCTCAGTCCTCAGTCCCGGAGTTCGCCGCGCAGTTCGGTGAGGAAGTCCACGAGCGCGGCGTTCACCTCCGCCGGGCGCTCCTGCTGCGTCCAGTGTCCGCACCCCTCCAGCCGCACCGGCTCACGCCGCAGGCTGGGCATCAGGTCAGGCAGTGCCGCGATGAGTTCCGGCGTGCCCGGGAACGCGGGCACCAGGTCGCGGTCCCCGTACACGTACAGCGCGGGCACGTCGACGACGGCCTGGTGCCAGGCCGCCGTCAGCTCCCAGTTGCGGTCGATGTTGCGGTACCAGTTGAGCGCGCCGGTGAAGCCCCCGGAGAAGCTGTCGGTGAGGACGTCCAGGTCCGCCTCGGTGAACCACTCGGGCAGGACCTCCGGATCGGGCATCGTCTCCAGCCAGCCCCGGCCGTGCTCGACCAGGGGCTGCCTTCCCTCCGCCGCGGCGGGAGCCTCGCCGGACGCCATGTGGAAGAACTTCCGCAGCGTCGTGCGCGGGTCCTTCGCGAACTCCGCGTCCGCGACGCCGGGCCGGTTGAAGTAGTTCCAGTAGAACCGGCCGCCGAACATGCGGTCCATGACCCCGAGCGGCGGCTGCGTACCGCGGAACGGCGGCGGCACGCTGAGCCCGGCCACCCCCAGCACGATGTCCGGCCGGAGCAGCGCGGTGTGCCAGGCGACCGGCGCGCCCCAGTCGTGTCCGACGACGTACGCCTTCTCCTCGCCGAGCGCGTGGATCAGACCGACGACGTCGCCGACCAGGTGCAGGATGCTGTAGGCCGCCACGTCCTCGGGGTGGTCGCTGCGGCCGTATCCCCGCTGGTCGGGTGCGACCACGTGGAAGCCGGCGGCGGCCAGCGGGCCGAACTGGTGCTGCCAGGAATGCCACGACTCGGGGAAGCCGTGCAGGAGCACGACGAGGGGGCCTTCGCCCTCCTCCGCGATGTGCAGCCGGATCCCGTTCACGTCGATCATTCGATGGGCAGCCATGTGCGGAAGCATAGGCCTTCTGGCTTCTGTTCTTCGAACCGAGGATGGATCCGCCGGCCGCGGCGACGGTCCGCCGGGCCCGCCGTGCGGCTGCGTCCCGAGCAGCCGGCGGGTCGGTCGACGTTCCGTTTTCCGGCATCCGGAATCTGTACCGAACGCGTGAAAAGTCCTATATTTCTACCTACCTCTGCCGGGTCGTGCGGTGCACCGAGCGCCGCTTCGACGGGTTGCCCGCACGAGGGTGACCGAAGAACCACGCGGAGGTGGTGGTGATGTTCTCTCGTTCTGCCGGTCGCTCCTTCCCGCATCCGGACCCGTGCCCCCGTTCGCGACCGCACCCGTACGCGCACGCCGAGGCCGGCGTCGTCGGACAGGCGACGGGCTTCCCGGGAGGGGAGGCGGCGCGTGAACTGGCGTGATCTGGCGGAATGCCGTTTCGAAGATCCCGAGCTCTTCTTCCCGATCGGGGAGGACGGCCCCTCGCGACTCCAGATCGACCGGGCACGGGCCGTCTGCAACCGGTGCCCCGTCGTGACGGCCTGCGGCGACTGGGCGCTGCGCAGCGGTGAGTACGACGGCATCTGGGGCGCGATGACGGCAGGAGAGCGCCGGGCTCTGCGCCTGTGGCGCGGGAACTGAGCCGGTGCGGGCGGCCGTCGGGCGGATCCGGCTCCCGGCCGCCCGGTGCCCCGGCCGTCCGCCGGGCCTCGGGACACGGACGGGCGCCGCCCGACGCTCGCGGGCGGCGCCTGCCGTGGCCGGCTACTCGACCTCGGCCCAGTCGAGGGTGCGTTCCACCGCCTTCTTCCAGCCCGCGTATCCCTGCGCGCGCTGGTCGTCGGACCACTGGGGCTCCCAGCGCTTCGACTCCTGCCAGTGGGTGCGCAGTTCGTCGGTGTCGCGCCAGAACCCGGTGGCCAGGCCCGCCGCGTAGGCGGCGCCGAGCGCGGTGGTCTCGGCGACCACCGGACGGCTGACCGGCACGCCGAGGACGTCGGCCTGGATCTGCATGCACAGGTCGTTGGCCGTGACGCCGCCGTCGACCTTGAGCACGTCGAGGTGGACCCCGGAGTCCTGCTCCATGGCCTCGACGACGTCGCGGCTCTGGTAGCAGATGGACTCGAGGGTCGCCCGGGCCAGGTGGCCGTTGTCGTTGTACCGGGCCAGCCCGACGATCGCGCCGCGGGCGTCGGAGCGCCAGTACGGGGCGAACAGGCCCGAGAAGGCGGGCACGAAGTACATCCCGCCGTTGTCCTCGACGGTGCGGGCGAGTGCCTCGCTCTCCGCCGCGTCCTTGATGACCTTCATCTGGTCGCGCAGCCACTGCACCGCCGAGCCGGTGACGGCGATGGAGCCCTCCAGGGCGTAGATCGCCGGGCTGTCGCCGAACTGGTACGCCACGGTGGTGAGCAGTCCGTGCTGCGAACGCACCAGCTCGGTACCGGTGTTGAGGACGAGGAAGTTGCCCGTGCCGTAGGTGTTCTTGGCCTCGCCCGGCGCGTAGCAGACCTGTCCGACCGTGGCCGCCTGCTGGTCGCCGAGCACCCCGGTGATGGGAATGGCGGCACGCAGCGGCCGGGAGGTGCGGGTCACGCCGAACGCCTCGCGGTGGGAGGACGGGTGGATGGCGGGCAGCATCTGCCGGGGGATGTCGAAGAAGCCCAGCAGCTCGTCGTCCCAGTCGAGGGTCTCCAGGTCCATCAGCATGGTGCGGCTGGCGTTGGTCACGTCGGTGGCGTGGATGCCGCCGTCGGGACCTCCGGTCAGGTTCCACAGCACCCAGGCGTCGGTGTTGCCGAAGAGGGCGTGCCCCTGCTCTGCCGCCTCGCGGACGCCGTCGACGTTCTCCAGGATCCACTGGATCTTGCCGCCGGAGAAGTAGGTCGCCGGCGGCAGTCCCGCCTTGCGGCGGATCACGTCGCCCTTGCCGGAGCGTTCCAGGGCGGCCGCGATGGAGTCGGTGCGGGTGTCCTGCCACACGATGGCGTTGTAGTACGGGCGTCCGTTGCGCGGGTCCCACACCACGGTGGTCTCGCGCTGGTTGGTGATGCCGATCGCGGCCAGGTCCTCGGGGGTGAGGTTGCCGTGCCGCAGCGCGTTCTGCATCACGGAGTTGGTGCGCTCCCAGATCTCCACCGGATCGTGCTCGACCCATCCCGAGCGCGGGAGGATCTGGGCGTGCTCCAGCTGGTGCTTCGCCACCTCGTTGCCGGCGTGGTCGAAGATCATGAATCGGGTGCTGGTGGTGCCTTGGTCCACCGCGCCCACGAAGTCAGCCATGGGTTGCCGCCTCTGCTCTGGGGGTCATTCCTCGGGGGACGGAACGCGGCCGGGGGGCTCCGGTTCCGCCGCGGGCAGGAACCGGCCGATGAAGGCCTTGTAGAGTCCGGCGCCGAGCAGGCCGCCGATCAGGGGCCCGACGATCGGCACCCAGAAGTAGAGGTTCCCGTACTGATCTCGCCATGCTGTGCCGTAGCCCGTGAAGTAGCTGGCCAGCCGGGGACCGAAGTCACGCGCGGGGTTGATCGCGTATCCCGCGTTGGTCCCCCAGGCCATGCCGATGGCCACGACGATCAGACCGACGATGAACGGGGCCAGATTGGCGCCGGGCGGGTTGTTGAGCAGGTCCGTGACGGCGAGGATCAGCAGCAGCAGGATGGCGGTGCCGATGACCTGGTCACGGAACGCGCCCCACTCGTGGACCGGCAGGTTGGGATTGCCGTTGGCGGGGAGCGTGGAGAACACGAACTGCGTCTTGATGGTGTGTCCGGGGTCGACCTTCGCCAGCGCCTCGGTGTAGTTCCACCGCACGATGAGGGCTGCGACGAAGGCGCCCGCGGTCTGGGCCAGCGCGTACGGTGCGACCTTGCTCCAGGGGAAGCCCTTGAACGCGGCCAGCGCGACCGTCACCGCCGGATTGAGGTGGGCGCCGCTCAGCCGCGCGGCGACGTAGACGCCCAGGGTGACGCCCAGGCCCCAGGCCCAGGCGATGCTGTCGTGGTTTCCGAGTCCTCCCGGCGGCGTCGTGAGCGCTCCACCGGCGACCACCTGGGCCACCACGCCACAGCCGAAGAGGATGAGAATCATGGTGCCGGCGAACTCGGCCGACAGTTCGCCGACCAGTCCGGACCTTTTGAACCGCTCAGCCATGGAAGCCCGCTTCCCGCCGGCGCGGAGCCGGCACGTCGACTGCTCGAGGTCTCCCGTAGAACAGCATAGGGCGATCATGGAGCAAGCGCACAAACGGGAAGATCCGGGCCCGGAGGGCGACGGTCAGCGGGCGAGCAGCCCCGTCAGCAGCCGGACGAGCAGCGCCAGCAGCGTGCCGGCGGTGAGCAGCGATCCGACGGCGGCGAACACCCGGTCGACGGTCTTCGTGTCCCAGCCCTGGATCTCGAACCGGCCGGGATCGGTCGCGTCGTACCGGACCGTCACGGCGGCGCCCACCGCCCAACGGCCCTCGACGGATCCGCGTCCCAGCCTGGACGGGTACGCGCACGCGGTGCCGTCCTGGGCCGTCCAGGCCGCGACCGGGTGGTGGTAGCGGGCTCCGTCGTCGTCGCGCCTGACGTCGTGCCGGACGATCCGTCCCGCCGCGGTCACCCCCGTGCGGCGCAGCGCCTCGGCGCGGCGCAGTCCGCAGGCGCCGACGGCGAGGAAGACGACGCCGATCGTGAGCGGGACGAGGGAGAAGAGCCATGCGCGTTCCATAGGGGGTGCGACGCGTGGACGGGGGCGGCGGTTGCGGGTGAGGCGATGATCACCGTGCGCGTGGAGCGGTCACCGTCGAGCCGGTCCGAGGGCGTCCCAGAACGCGCAGTGGTGACGGCTGCGCGTGGTGCGGGTGGGGACGATGCGGTCCGGCGCCAGGGACAGCGCCGTGCGGCGGGGCCAGTGCGGCGCGGACGGGCCGTCGGGGTCGCCGGTGCGGGCGAAGCGCGTCCAGTAGCCGATCATCGCGTCGGCCAGCCGGTGCTGTGCGGCGGTCAGGGCGCGCGGGCGTCCGCCCAGGTCGAACAGGTAGGGCAGTTCGCTCGCGTGCGGTGCGCCGAGCGGGAAGGGCGGCGGGCCCGGGATGAGCGGCGGGGCGTGCTCGTCGGCGAACTCGTAGCGCCGGACCGGTACCCGTGCGGCGAGCAGGCGGGCGGTGGCCGCCGTCGGGCAGGCGAAGTCGGCGTCGCCGATGACGGCTCCGAACACGGGGCCCCCGTCGGTGCGGTGCACGGGGTACTCGCGGACGATCGCCGGGGCCTGCCCCGGTGCGGGGAAGAAGGCGGCCACGACGTCGGGCCAGGTGTCGGGGTCGACGGGATTGCCGGCCCGGACGATCCCGGCGGCCCAGGCGTTGCCCTCGTCGTGGTTGCTTCCGATGAGCACGGGGACGCGGTGGAAGCGGCCCGAGGCGATCGCCGCCCCGGGGGCGACGGGCAGCAACGGGGTCCCGTACGCGGGCTGTTGGTCGGCGCCCTGGGCGGCGAGCAGACGCGCGACGTCCACGCGGCGCAGGCAGGCCAGGGCGTCCCGGGCGGCGCGGCAGCCCACCTTCGCCGCGAGGTCCCTGCCCGCCGCGTTCGCCGTGGGCAGGGCGGCGGACGACGGGGCGAAGGGCCGGTCGGGGCGGCCCGTGCACGGCCCGCTCTGGATGATCGCCCGGTCGAAGAGCCGCGCGGCGGCGGGCGAGGCGAGCTGGGCGCAGACGCTGTAGCCGCCCGCCGACTCGCCGGCCAGCGTCACGTTGCGCGCGTCCCCGCCGAAGGCGCCGATGCCGGCGCGTACCCAGCGCAGCGCCGCCTGCTGGTCGGCGAGACCGAAGGTGCCCGAGCCGGGCAGCCCGGCGTGCGCGAGGAAGCCGAGCGCCCCGAGCCGGTAGTCGACGGTGACGACCACGACGTCGCCGCGGGTGGCGAGGCGGCGGGCGTCGTACGAACCGGCCGCGCCGGTGGTGAGACCGCCGCCGTGCAGCCACACGATCACCGGCCGGGGATGCGTGGGGCGTGCGCCGTCGGGCGTCGTGACGTCGAGCCGCAGGCAGTCCTCGTCGGTGCTGCCGCCGGGCACCTCCCCGGCGGGCTGCGGACAGGCGCTCGCGGGGCGGGTGGCGTCCAGGACCCCGGTCCAGGGGGACACGGGTCGGGGCGCGGCCCAGCGCAGCCTGCCCACCGGGGGCGCGGCGTACGGGATTCCCAGGAAGGTGCGGTAGCCGTCGTGGGCGGCGCCCCGCACCGGCCCGTCCTGCGTGCGCACGGTCGTGGCCGCGGCGCGGGCCGGGGCGGGTCCGGGAGTCGGCTGGGAGCGGGCGGGGGCCCCGGCCGTCGTGAGCACGACGGTCAGGGCACAGCCCAGGGCGGTCAGGACGCGGTGCGGACTCATCGTCTCCCCCTCGGGTCAGCTGCCGCCCATGCCGCCCTGCGCGGCGATCATGGTGGTGGGCAGCGTGCGTACGGCTTTCTCCAGGCCGGGCGCGAGCACGCCGAGACTCCGTGTGCAGGCGTCGATGCGGGCCCGGAAGGTCTTGCGGTCCTGCCGTGACACGACGGGGCGGACCCTGCCGGCCGCGGCCAGCGCCAGCAGCGCGGCGTCGGCAGCGGGGACCTCGCCCACCGGGCCGGTCCCGTGCAGTGCCGCGTGGACGCGGGCGCGCAGTGCGGCGGGAACGGCGGGGTCCGTCACGGTCAGCCGCCGGGCGCCGAGCCGGGTGCGGGGTTCCCGCACGGCGAGGAGTCCCGCGGCGGCGAGCCGGTCCTCCACCAGCGTCACGGTGCGCTTGCGACGGCGGTGCACCAGGTGCTTCCAGCCGTGTCCGCCGGCGGCGTCGCGCAGCACCGTGTCCAGGACGGGGTCGCCGGTCGGCTGTGCGCCGGACACGGTGACCGTGCCGTCGTCCTCCCGCAGCCGGCCGCGCAGCGCGAGGTCGGTCAGGGCGGCCGCGCGCACCAGCAACTCCGTCCGGCGACGGTCGTACAGGCCCTCGGCCGCGTCGTCGTGGGCGAGCAGATACATGAGGCAGGCCAGGTCGTCGATCACCCCTCGACGCTATGTCCGGCCGCCCGGCAGCGGATCGCCCGCGGGGAGGGACTGCCACTGGGAGCACGGGAGGAGCGGCGTGCCGTCTCCTCCTCAAGGAGGAGACGGCGGCGTCCTCAGGGGCGGCGCGGTCGCACCAGGCCGTGATCGTAGGCGGCGACCACGGCCTGGACGCGGTCGCGCAGGCCCAGTTTGCGCAGCACCGCGGTGACGTGGTTCTTGACGGTGGCCTCCGACAGGCCCAGCCGCTCGGCGATCTCGGCGTTGGACAGCGCCTGCCCGATCAGGGTGAGCACCTCCCGCTCGCGGCCGGAGAGCTCCCGCAGCGAGGGCGGCGGCGCCGGGGCGGACGCGGTGCGCAGAAAGCGGTCGAGGACGCGGCGCAGCACCGCCGGGGCGAGCAGGGCGTCGCCGCGCGCGGTGAGCCGGATCGCGTCGACGAGTTCGGCGGGGCGGATGTCCTTCAGCAGGAAGCCGACGGCCCCGGCCCGCAGGGCGTCGACCACGTGCGCGTCCACGTCCCAGGTGGTCAGCACGAGCACCCGGGCCGTGCTGCCGCACCGGGCGAGCTGCCGGGTCGCCTCGATGCCGTCCACGACCGGCATGCGGACGTCCATCAGCACCACGTCCGGCGACAGTTCCCGCGTCAGGCGGACCGCTTCGCGGCCGTCGGACGCCTCGCCGACCACCTCCAGGTCGTCCCGGGCGTCGATGATCATGCGGAAGCCGGTCCGCACCAGGGCCTGGTCGTCGGCCACCACCACGCGCAGCGTCATGACGCCTCCTCCAGCGGCAGCTCCGCCGCCACCTCGAACCCGCCGCCGGGCAGCGGGCCCGCGCGCAGCCGCCCGCCCACCAGCCGGGCGCGCTCCCTCATCCCCACCAGACCGCGCCCCGCCCCGGCCGCCGGCGACGGGCCCTGCGGCGCGCGCCCGTCGTCGGCCACCGTGAGCCTCACCCACTCCCCCTCCACGGCCACGCGCACCCTCACCTCGTCCGCGCCGGCCGCGTGGCGCAGTGCGTTGGTGAGGGCCTCCTGGACGATCCGGTACGCCGCCAGGTCCACCGCCGCCGGCAGCCCGTCGGTGACGCCCTCGCGGTGCACGTGCACGGTCAGCCCGGTCGCGCGCACGGCTTCGGCCAGCTCGTCCAGACGCGCGAGCGAAGGGCCCGCCTCCCACCGCTCGGGGGCCCCGCTCTCCTGCGCGTCGGGGCCGAACGCGCGCAGCAGCAGCCGCAGTTCGCCGAGCGCGGAACGGGCGCTCGTCTCGATGGCCCGCAGCGCCTGACGGGCCTGCTCGGGCTGCCGGGTGAACACGTCGTCCGCCGCGCCCGCCTGGACGACCAGCACGGACAGGGTGTGCGCCACGACGTCGTGCACCTCCCGGGCGATCCGCGCCCGCTCCTCCACCACGGCCCGGCGCGTCTCCGCCCGCGCCCGCGCCCGCTGCGCACCGCGCCACTGCCCCGCGGTCCACGCCAGGACGACCGTCAGCAGGTAGACCGCCAGTCCCGCCGGGCCGCCCGCCCGGAAAGCCACCGCCCCCGGCAGGCACATCGCCGCCAGCGCGCACACCGACGCCCGCCGCGGCCTGGTCGCGGACAGCACGCACAGGGCGATCTGCGCCGCGAGCAGCGCGCCCGTCAGGGACACCGCGGGCAGCAGCGCCCACACGGCGAGGCCCGCCGCCGCGGTCCCGGCCAGGACGGCGACCGGAGCGCGCAGCTGCCACCTCAGGGCGCAGGCCTGCGCGAGGACCAGGACGAGGGCCGCGGCCGGCCGAGGGCCGGTCCCGGAGCCGGCGACGAGCACCGAGACGCCCGGCACCGCCAGCACCAGCCCGGCCGACCACCCCCACAGCCTCCGGGCCGACCGGCGCGACGGCTCGTCCCGCGCGTCCCCGGCGCATTCGTCGTCGGACTGTCTGCTGCTGCGGTCCACGCCCCGACCCTACCCAGCGACCGGCCGCGGGCCGCCGGTTCGCCGGGCGCGGGCGCGGAGCCGGGAAGCGATCGGCGTCGTGCGCCTCCGGGACCGTACGCGAACGACAGGTCGTCATGCAGTCCTAATGCCGGACGCGGACGACGAGCTTGCCGGTGGCCCGGTCGTGTTCCATGTCGTCGTGAGCCTGCGCTACCTGCTCCAGACCGTCGTAGACGCGGTCCACGGGGAAGGACAGCCTGCCGGCCGCGACGGCGTCGAGGATGTCCTGGAAGTCCTTCCGGGGGAGGTCGCAGGCATCGCCGAAGTAGCCGGCCAGCCGCACTCCCCTGGGCAGGTACTCGTTCGGTGAGAAGTCCCGGACCGTCCACTGGTTGGAGAGGCTGCCGCCGAAGCAGGCCGTGCCGTGCACCCGCACCGCGCGCAGCGTGTCGGGCAGGGTCGGCGTGCCGACGAGGTCGAGGGCGGCGTCGACGCCGTCCGGGTACAGCTCGCGCACGGCGGGCGCGACCTCCCCGGTGTCGAGCAGCGGGTGGTCCACGCCGCGCTCCCCGAGCAGGGCGAGGCGGTCGGCCCGGCGCGTGGTGGCGAGGACCACGGCTCCGCGCCAGGCGGCCAGGGCCGCGGCCGCCAGTCCCACGGACGAGGTCCCGCCGCGGATCAGCAGCGACTGACCGGGCCGCAGGTCCAGGCCGACGGTGAGCGAGCCGTGGGCGGTCTGCACCATCTCCGGCAGAGCGCCCAGCACCTCCCACGGCAGCTCGGTCTCGACCGGGATGACCTGCGACAACGGCACCGAGGTGTACTCGGCGTAGCCGCCGTCGTAGGTGCGCCCCATGTCGCCCATCATGGCGACGACCTTCTGTCCCGGGGTCAGTCCGCTCCCCGCCGGGGCGGCGTCCACGGTGCCCGCGGCCTCGATGCCCGGCACCCGCGGGAAGGTGACGCCCTGACTCAGCCCGAGGCGCAGTTTCAGCTCCGACCGGTTGAGGCCGAACGCCTCGACGCGGATGCGCACCCAGCCGTCCCGCTCCGGCGGCAGCGGGAGCGTGGCCGGCCTGAGGCCGTCCACGGGACCGGGGGCGGAGAGTCGGACGGCGCGCATCGTGGCCGGCGAGGACGTCATGGGCCCTGCTTTCTTCCGAACGGGGAGAGTTTGTCGGCGGTGCTCAACGCGCGGGCGCCGCGTCCGCATTCCCGGAAGACCCGAGTCCCGGATTCCGGACTACCGACTCCCGACTCCCGAGGAGAGCGGGCCGGTTGGCACCGGAGTCCGTGAACGCGTCGTTCCCGCGGGTCCCGATTCCTCCCCATTTCCCCCTCCCCCGCTCCCGTGGGTGGCGGGCGGGTCGCGGTCCGCGCGCGCGGCGAAGGCACGGCCGAGCACGGTGCGCGGCCCGTGCTCGTGCCCTCTGGGCGCGGCCTCCCCCTGGGCGGCCGGTTCCGTACCCTGGCGGCATGCGGATGCGTCCCACCCTGAGCTGGACCCCTGCCGGTGACGTGCTGCCGGGCACCACGGACGTGCGGCCGGTCGCCGACGCGCTGAGCGGCGGCGGTGTGCTGGTGCTCAGCGGGGCCGGCATCTCCACGGAGTCCGGCATCCCCGACTACCGGGGCGAGGGCGGCAGCCTGAGCCGGCACACCCCGATGACCTACCTGGACTTCACGGCCGGCGCGCAGGCCCGCCGCCGGTACTGGGCGCGAAGCCACCTCGGCTGGCGCGCCTTCGGACGGGCCCTCCCGAATGCCGGGCACCTGGCCGTGGCCGCGTTCGGACGCCACGGCCTGGTGTCGGGCGTCATCACCCAGAACGTCGACGGGCTGCACCAGGCCGCCGGCAGCCGGGACGTCGTGGAACTGCACGGCAGCCTGGCGCGGGTCGTCTGCCTCTCCTGCGGGGCGACCGTCCCGCGAGGCGACCTCGCCCTGCGGCTGGAGCGGGCGAACGCGGGCTTCGCCCCGGTGGCGGCGGGACTGAACCCGGACGGCGACGCCGACCTCACCGACGACCAGGTCCGGGACTTCGTCGTGGCGCCCTGCGAGGCCTGCGGAGGCATCCTCAAACCGGACGTGGTGTTCTTCGGCGAGAACGTCCCGCCGGCCCGCGTCGAGGCATGCCGCGCGCTCGTCCAGGAGGCGACGGCCCTGCTGGTCCTGGGGTCCTCGCTGACGGTGATGTCCGGGCTGCGGTTCGTGCGTCAGGCCGACGGCGCCGGGAAACCGGTCCTGATCGTCAACCGGGACCCGACCCGCGGCGACCGGCACGCCCTCACCCGGGTCGCCCTCCCGCTGGGAGCGGCCCTCGGCGCCGTCGCCGACCTGCTCGGCGTCCCCCTCGGCACGCCGCTCGGCGAACACCCCCGGCCGCCCCGGTGACCGACTGCGCGGGCGACCGGGAGCAGCCCGCGCCACCGGGCCGGTGGGTCGGGGGGCCGGTGGTTCGGTGGGTCGGTGGTTCGGTGGTTCGGTGGGTCGGTGGTTCGGTGGGTCGGTGGTTCGGTGGGGCCTTCCGGTCGGCCGGTCAAAACCGCTGGAGACCCCGCGCGGGCCCGTGGCACGATGTGCCCCATGACGACCATACGAAAGGCCCGTGCCGCGTAACCGGCCGCGCCGCGCTGCGGCCGGAGCCTCCCACCACCGCGCGTCGTCCGCCCAGCCGGTCATCGACGGCCTGTCCTCGCGCGCACTGTCCGAAGTCCACCGCCTCGAACGCACCCGCAACTACCTGTCACCGGGCGACGTCGCCATGGCCCTGCGGCAGTGGAAGGACTACGTCCGCCGCCCCGAGCGCGAGCTGTGGCAGGACTTCGAAGCCGACGGCGGCCTTTACTGGGACTGCTGCGGCGACCCTCTCGAGGCCCGCGCCCTCCTCGACACCGTGACCCAGGCCCTCTCCCCCCGAACCGCCCGTGAACTGCGCCGGCTCATCGCCCGCTCGGACGCCCTCTGGAACCGGCCCTCCCCGTCGTACCTGGCGGACGACTGAGGTGGGCGAGCACCCTGAGCACGGCGACGGAAGGCGACGGACGGCAGCGAACGGCGCCGGACCCCGGCAGGAGCCGCGTGCGGGCGGACGAGGGCGCCGGTGTCAGCGGGGCAGGGTGACGAGTCCCGACTCGTAGGCGGTGATGACGAGTTGGACGCGATCGCGGGCGCCGAGTTTGGTGAGCAGCCGTGACACGTGCGACTTGGCGGTCGCCACCGTGATGAAGAGATCCTCGGCGATCTCCGTGTTGGACCGGCCGCGTCCGACGAGCGTCAGCACTTCCCGCTCCCGCTCGGTGATGCCCTCGACCGGCCGCGCGGAGCGCTCCGGGGCGGCCGCGGGACGCGCGACGAAGTCGGCGATCAGACGGCGCGTCACACCGGGCGCGATCAGGGCGTCTCCGGCGGCGACCACCCGGACCGCCGCGAGGATGTCGTCCAGCGCCATGTCCTTCACGACGAAGCCGCTGGCGCCGGCCCGCAGCGCGCCGTGGACGTGGTCGTCCTCGTCGAACGTGGTCAGGACGAGCACGCGGGTGGTGGTCGCGTCGTCGGCGGTGATCAGACGGGTGGCCTCGATGCCGTCCATGCCGGGCATCCGGATGTCCATCACCACGACGTCGGGGCGCAGCGCCCGCGCCAGCCGGACGGCTTCGGCGCCGGTGGCCGCCTCGCCGACGACCTCCAGGTCGCCGTGATCGGCCATGATCACCCGCAGCCCGGACCGGACGAGCGGTTGATCGTCGGCGAGAAGCACCCGGACGGTCATCGGCCCTCCCCGCCCGCTCCGGCGGGCAGGGGCAGCGGAAGCCGCGCGGCCACCCGGAAGCCGCCCTCGGGCCGCGGCCCGGTGCTGAGCCGGCCGCCCAGCAGACCGACCCGCTCCCGCATGCCGAGGATGCCGAAGCCGTGGCCGGCGTCGCTCGTGCTCGCGCCCCGCCCGTCGTCGACGATCTCCACCGACAGTTCCTCGTCCCCGTGGTCGATGACCACCCTGCAATGCTCGGCGCCCGCGTGACGGGCCACGTTGGTCAGCGCCTCCTGCACGATGCGGTAGGCGGACAACTCGACGTCGGCCGGCACGGGACGGCCCCCACCGGTCCGGCACACCTCGACGCGCACGCCCGCGGCCGCCGTCGCCGCCGTCAACTGCTCGACGTCCGCCAGCCCCGGCGAGGGCGCGAGGTGCGACCGCTCCGAAGAGGCAGCCGTGCGGTCGGACCGGCGGAGCGAGACGAGTGTGCGGCGAAGACCCGAGAGGGTTTCCCTGCTGGTCGCCTCGATGGCCCGCAGTGCCTCGCGGGCCTGCGCGGGCTGGGTCTCGATGACCCGGCTGCCCACCCCGGCCTGGATCGCGACGACACCGATGCTGTGGGCGACCATGTCGTGCAACTCCCGGGCTATGCGCAGACGTTCGGCCGTCACCGCCTCGGCCACCTCCCGGGCGCGCAGCGCGGTCGCGTGCTCGCGGCGCTCACGGCTCAGCAGCCCGGCCATACCGCACGCGGCCAGCGCGAGAAACGCGAGCAGCGCGTTGACCGCCAGGCCGTCCCCGTGCGTGAAGACGGCGACCAGCAGGAGTTGCACGGAGCCGGACACTGCCACGGCCGGGATCCAGGTCCGCCGCGCGCAGGTGGCGACGACGTACCCCAGGACGAGGTCCACCGCCAGGTACGACAGGAACTGCCCCTGGTAGGCCGCCGTGCCGCGCTGCTCCCCGGAGCCCGGCGGGCCCGCCACCACGGCCACGGCCCCCAGGAGGGCCAGCCCCAGGGCCGCCAGCGGCCGGTGGCGTACGACGCCGGCGAGCAGGCTCACCGCCAGCAGCGCCCCGGCTCCGTGAACGGCGCCGGAGGCGCGGGGCGCGGCCCCGACCAGCAGGGCGACCGTGAGGACGTAACAGGCGGCGCCTGCCCAGGCGGTGGCCTAGCTTCTCGTCATCGGCGGCCTTCCCTCCCGGCGGCCGCACCGGGACGCGCGGCGCGCGGAAGGAACGAGGGGGACGTCATCCAAAGGGTCACGCAGCGAGACTAACGGGCTGCGGCCGGCCCCACATTGGCCCAGGGACGTACGCCCACGGGCGCACGCGGCCCGGGAGTTTGCCGTCCACGGCCGCATGCCCGGGGCGGGTCGCCGCGGCAGTGTGGACGCCGTGATCGAAGTCAGCGAACTCACCAAGCGCTTCGGCGGCAGGACGGCCGTCGACCATCTGTCCTTCAGCGTCCGGCCGGGCCGGGTCACCGGATTCCTGGGGCCCAACGGAGCCGGAAAGTCCACCACGTTGCGGATGATCCTGGGGCTGGACGAGCCCACCGCGGGCACCGCCACCGTCGGCGGCGTGCCCTTCCGCCGCCGTTCGCGCGGGCTGCGGCATGCCGGCGCCCTCCTCGACGCGGGCCAGGTCCACGGCGGACGCAGCGCTACGGCCCATCTGTCCGCCCTGGCCCGCGGCAACGGCATCCCGCGACGCCGGGTGGGCGAAGTGCTCGGGGAGGTGGGGCTGTCGGAGGCGGCGGGCCGCCGCGTCGGCGGCTTCTCCCTGGGCATGCGGCAGCGGCTGGGCATCGCCGCCGCACTGCTCGGCGACCCCCCCGTCCTGATGTTCGACGAACCGGTCAACGGCATGGACGGCGTTATGTGACCTGTACGGGTGTCTCACACCCAGAGTGTCTCGGTCGGCGCGCCTCCGTGGACGAGAGGCGCGGATGCCCGCCCGGCCCGCCACCGAACGCGACGAAGACGCGATCCCCGCATGGCGGGACGTGAACTGGCAGGAGGTAAACCCTCCGGGCGGCGACCGGCGCGTTCATCTGCTTCGAAGACGAAGCGGGCGTGACCGGCCATCCGCCCAAGGGCCGCACCTGGGGCCGACGCGGCAACTTCCCATGGGTGGGGCGCCCTTCGCCCACGAGCTCGGACGAGCCCTTCGTTCCCGATGCCACGGCCGGGTGACGGTGTGGAGCGGAGGGCCGTCACCCGTTCGCGGACGCCCTTCGGGCGCCGCCCTCACGCCCCGCCTGGTTCGCGGCGTGCCGGTGCGGCATCGCAGGGTCACGCCGTGCCGCCGGCGGGGCGGTGGAGTTGCGCACCACGAGTTCGGTGCCCACCTCCATGTGCTCCATGAGTAGCCTCTGCCCGTCGATGAGGGACAGCAGCGCGCGGGCCGCCTTCTGGCCCATCTCGTGCAGCGGCTGACGCACGGTGGTCAGGCCGGGGAAGCTCTGCGCCGCCTGCGGGAGGTCGTCGAAGCCGACGACCGAGAAGTCGGCGGGCACGCTGAGGCCGCGCGCCCGGGCGGCGTCGACGGCGCCGAGAGCCATCAGGTCGGCGCCGGCGACGATCGCCGTCGGACTGTGCTCGTCGATCAGACGAGCCGTGGTGCGGAAGCCGCAGGCGTAGGAGAAGTCGCACGTGGCGACCAGCCGCTCGTCGACCTCCAGTCCGGCGAGCCGCATCGCGTCCTCGTAGCCCTGGAAGCGGATGGACGTGCTTTCCAGGTCCTCCTCACCGCGGAGGTAGGCGATGCGGGTGTGCCCGAGGTCGATGAGGTGCTGCGTGCCCTGACGCATGCCGTGGTAGTTGTCGACGCTCAGGCGGGGCAGCGGTACGTCCAGCCGCCGGGGGTCGATGATGACGCAGGGCAGCTTCTGACGGCGCAGCAGTTCGACGGTCTCGTCCTCGAGGACCGGCGCGATCATGAGCACACCGTCGACGAGGCCACGGGCCAGGAACTCGATGCGGTCCTTTTCCCGCACCGCGTCGTGGTAGGTGGCGTTGACGAGCAGTTCCTGCTCGGCACTGGCCAGTTCGTCGGCGACGCCGCGCAGAATCTCCAGGCCGTACTGACTGGTCAGGTCCAGCGCTATGAGGCCGACGAGCCCGCTACGGCCGGCCTTGAGGTTGCGGGCCGAGACGTTCGGCCGGTAGCCGAGTCGCCCGGCCACCTCCATGACACGGCGTCGGGTCTCATCGGAGGCCCCCGGCTTGCCGTTGATGACATTGGACACGGTCATCGCGGAGACGCCGGCCTCCTCGGCCACCTGCGCGATGGTCGCCCGTCCTGCCACCCGAACTCCTTCTGTCCGCCGACTTCGGCGAAGCGGCTCCGTTCGTCCATGCGCGAAGCCGGAAGGGCTTCCCCTCACCCATGAACACACACTGGAAACTGTAACGATAAGGCGGCGGGACCGTCAACGACACCCCTCATCGACGCAGGGTTCAAACCTGGAAAGAGCGGTCTTAACTGGTCACTTGACTTTCCCTTCAGGGCTTGGCGACCACGTCGACCGCGCCGATCGGCAACAGAAAGTTACGTATAGATGTCGCCTAAGTTTTGCGTTACAGTCCCCGCAATCGGCATGAATGATCGCCGCAAAGGCGGGTCGAACGGTCCCTTTCCGCACGTGTCAGCACTTCCCCGGCACGGAAACCGACCAACCCGTTCAAACCCCTTCAGAGATGACAAGTCGGTCCGTACCGACGATGGGTGAGGTGTGCAATGAAGCGCTCTGGGAGACGTCTCGCGGTCGCCACCACGGTCGCCGCCATGGCGATGTCGCTGGCAGCGTGCGGAGGCGGGTCGTCCGGTGCCTCCAAGGACGGCAAGGTGACCCTCCACGTACAGGCGTGGAAGGGCGGCGGCGCGGAGCCCGCCAATGTCGCCGAGATCAACAAGGCGTTCGAGAAGGCCCACCCCGACGTCAAGGTCGACTTCGAGTACATCACCGCGAACGACACCTACGTGCAGAAGCTCCAGCCCGAGCTGCTCGGTGGCAAGGCCGGCGACGTGATCATGGTCGACACGGACAAGATGAAGAAGTGGGGCGCCTCCGGCTACCTCGCCGACCTGTCCGGGGAGTCGTGGGCGAGCCGGATAGCCCCCGATGCCAAGCCCTACGCGCAGGTCGACGGCAAGACCCTCGCGATGCCGATGGAGCTGATCGGCATCGGTCTGTACGCCAACATGGACCTGCTGAAGAAGGCGGGCATCACCGAGGTCCCCGCCGACTGGCCGACGTTCCTCGCAGACCTCGCCAAGGTCAAGAAGGCCGGCATCGACCCCATCGCGCTGCCCGACAAGAGCGGCTGGACCGGCAGTTCCGTCTTCCAGGCGAGCGGTTCGACCACCGTCTACCAGAAGAACAAGCAGTGGGACGCCGACTTCCTCGACGGCAAGGCGTCGTTCGACCCGGACTGGAAGTCGTCGCTGGAGCAGTTGAAGACCCTGGAGGACAAGGGGTACGTCAGCTGGAAGAACGAACTCGGCGTCGACGAGTGGGCACAGGGCCCGCAGGACTTCAGCGCCGGCAAGAGCGCCTTCTGGTACCAGGGCGCGTGGCAGGTCTCCAACATCAAGAAGGCCGGCTTCCCGGTCTCCTTCGCACCCTGGCCGGGCGGCGCCGACGGCACCAAGCCCAACAGCATGCTGTTCGCCGGCACGATGTGGGGCGTCAACTCCCAGTCGCAGCAAGGTGACGCGGCCCGCGAGTACGTCAAGTTCTGGTCGCAGAACGAGAACCTCGCCAAGTACCTCGGGGCCGAGAACGCGGAGTCTCCGTTCACGGACGGCATCACGCCGGAATCCGCCGAGACCACGACCTTCACCACGGCCTTCAGGGAGGGCCGTTACCGAATACTCCCGTCCAACTCCTGGTACGCCGCGGCGGCCGAGACCGAGACCGGCTCCCGGATCCAGGCCTACCTGCTGGGCAAGGAGTCCGCCGCGCAGACCCTCAAGGACATCCAGACCGCGGCGTCCGCCAAGTAACCGGCCACCCCTGGTCAGCCGTGGTGGGAGCGCGATCGGCGGCTCCCCACCGCCCCCACCACGGCTCGTCCGGGCAAGAGGAGGACCCCCGTGTTCCACCGACGGCGTGCCACCATGGCCGCCTTCCTGCTTCCGGCGATCGTCATATACGGCGTGTTCATGCTGTACCCACTGGCCCGCGGCGTGTATCTGAGCATGACCGACAGCCTCGGCGGACCGATCGCCAACTTCGTCGGCACGGAGCAGTACCGTGCCATGGCCGACGACCCGAAGGTCACCGCCGCCCTGTGGCACACCGTGCTGTACGCGGCGGTGGTCGTGGTCACACAGAACGGACTCGGTCTGCTCTTCGCGAGCCTGCTCTTCCGCCGACCCAAGGTGCGCAAGACGCTCAGCGTGGTGCTGCTGACCCCCACGCTCGTCTCCCCGGTGATGGCGGCTTTCATCTGGTCGTACCTGTTCGCCCCGGAGGGCGGCATCAACGCGCTGCTCGGCGTGTTCGGGCTCGACGCGTTGCAGCACGTCTGGCTCGGGGACACCTCCACCGCCCTGTACGCGGTCGCCGCCGTCAACGTCTGGATGTTCGCGGGCTACTCCTGCGCCATCTTCCTCGCCGGCTACATGAGTGTGCCCACCGAACTGCTCGACGCGGCCGCGGTGGACGGCGCGAGCGGCTGGCAGCGGTTCCGCAGCGTGGAGTGGCCGATGCTGGCTCCCGCGCTGACCGTGAACGTCACGCTCAGCCTCATCGGCTCGCTCAAGGTCTTCGAGTTTCCTCTCGTGCTCACCAACGGCGGCCCGGCCGGTGCCACGGACACCCTGACCATGCTCGTCTACCGCAACGTCTTCGGCGGCGGGAAGTTCGCCTTCGGCATCGCGGTCTCGGTCCTGCTCCTGGTCACCGTGGTCGTCCTGTCCAGCGCCACCTCTTCCCTGCTCCGGCTTCGCGAGCGACGAATCTGACGGACGGCAACCATGATCTCCACCCTCTGGCGCCGGACCTCCGGCACTCTCGGCACCGTGCTGCTGTGCCTCGGCACGCTGACGTTCGTCCTGCCGTTCCTCTTCACCGTCGTCACCTCGCTGCGCACCGCGGCGGATGTGGCGAGGTCCCCGCTGGGCCTCCCCCACTCCCTGACCCTGCACAACTTCACCGAGGCCTTCGGGCAGATCCACTACGGGCGCAGCGCGCTGAACACACTGCTCATCACGGCTCTGTCGTGTCTCGGCATCACCGTGGTCGGCTCCCTGGCCAGCTACCCGCTGGCCCGCATCACCCAGAACTGGTCGACCTGGGTGTACCGGCTGTTCATCCTGGGCACCTCGGTGCCGATCTTCGTGGTGGTGGCGCCCCTGTACCTGCTGATGCGGGACCTGGACCTGCTCGACAGCTACGCGGGAGTGGTCGTCATCTACACGGCCATCAACCTCCCGGTCGCCGTGTTCTTCTACACCAGCTTCGTCCGCTCGATCCCCGTGGACCTGGAGGAGGCCGCCGCCCTGGACGGCTGCGGAGCGTTCCGCACCTTCTTCACCATCATCCTGCCGCTGCTGCGCCCGATCACCAGCACGCTGCTGACCTTCGTCGCCCTCCAGGTCTGGAACGACCTCCTGGTTCCGCTGGTCTTCCTGCAGGACCCCGACAAACGCACCGTGATGGTGAACGCCTACTCCTTCATCGACCCACACACCGTGCAGCCGACGACCCTGTTCCCGGCCGCCCTGCTCGGCGTGCTCCCGCTGCTGCTGATCTTCGTCTTCCTGCAGCGGCACGTGGTCGCCGGGATGTCGGCCGGAGCCGTCAAGTCGTAGAGCCCGGCCCGGCCGCCGAGGCCTGAACACGAACACCTTCACCGTCGAGGGCGACCCCATGCCCCGACGCCCGGCATCCCCTCCGTCCCGAACATTCCGGAAGGACCCTCCACCGATGTACGTGGTCTCCTACTTCACCGACACCGACGAGGCGCTCCACCTCGCCTACAGCCACGACGGTGCGGAGTTCTCGGTGGTGAACGGCGGCAGGCCCGTCCTGCGGGGCACGGTCGGCACCGGCAGACTGCGGGATCCGTTCATCGGGACGGGCCCGGACGGGCTGTTCCATCTGCTGGCCACCGACGGCTGGACGAGCCCGTGCATCGTCCACGCCACCTCGGCCGACCTGCTCACCTGGTCGGAACAGAAACTGGTGCCGGTCATGGCCGAGGTGGACGGCGCCCACAACGCCTGGGCCCCGGAGTTCTTCCTGGACCGCGGGACCGGGCTGTACCACCTCATCTGGTCGTCGGTCGTCGAGTCCGGAAGCACGGCCGAGGGCCGCGACTACGAACATGTCGGCCAGGACCACCGCATCTGGCATTGCACCACCGAGGACTTCCGGACCTTCTCGGCGCCCGAGGTCTTCTTCGACCCGGGGCACTCGGTCATCGACGCGACCGTGCGGGAGGCGGACGGCGGCGGATTCCTCATGGCCTTCAAGGACGAGCGCGGCACCAATGACCTCGCCACCGCCCACAAGGACATCCACCTGACCGCCTTCGAGACCCCCGGCGGTCCGTACACCGCCGGCACCGGACCGGTCACCCCCTCGGTGGTGGAGGGGCCGTCGATCTTCCGGCGCGGAGACGAGCTGGTCATGATCTTCGACCACTACCTCGAAGGGCGATACGGGGCGGCTCGCAGCAAGGACGGCGTGGACTGGAAGCCCGTCTCCCTGGCGCTGCCGCCGGGCATGCGCCACGCCTCCGTCCTCGATACGCCGCTGCCGGTCTCGATCCCGCCGCGCTGAAGCCCTCCGCCCCGCGCCCTCCACAGATTCCGGACGTGCCCGCTTCGGCCGACCCGCCCGGTGCAAGAAGCCCCGCGTCGCATCCCGCGGCGCGCAGGACACACCCACCCAGCAAGGAGCGTCGCAATGAAGCGTCGCAGATCGGACCGCCCAGGCCTCAGGGCGTCCCGCGTCCTCACCCTGCTCGCCACGCTGGCGGGCGCCCTCCTCCTCCCGGCACCTGCCGCCATGGCGGCAGGCAGCACCTACTACGTCAACTGCTCGGCCGCGACGAACGGCAACGGCACCCAGGCCAGCCCCTGGAACTCCGTCGCCGGCGTCAACAACGCCACCTTCGGCGCGGGCGACACCATCCTGTTCGCCGCCGGTACCACGTGTACCGGTCAGCTCAGTCCGCAGGGATCGGGAGCCTCCGGCAGTCCCGTCACCATGGGTGCGTACGGCACCGGCAGCAAGCCGGTCATCAACGCGAACGGCGCCACGGGCCCCGTCATCCACCTGCTCAACCAGCAGTACTGGGAGATCGGCGGCCTGGAACTCACCAACGCGGCCTCCTCACCCGCCTACCGCTCCGGCGTCCTCGCCGAGAACAGCTCCGGCGGCGTCCTGCATCACATCCGGGTGCACGACATGAACATCCACCACATCAGCGGCTACTCGGGCGGCTGGTACGCCACCAACGCGGGCGTCGGCGTCCAGACCGACCACACCACCCCCGTCTCCACCTGGGACGACGTGGTGGTCGACAACAACACCTTCGACCACGTCGACCGCATCGCCGTCGCCGTCACCCCGGACGGGGACGGCCAGGGCACCGGCCAGACCACGGGCACGGTCATCCGTGACAACACGATGACCTACGACGGCGCGGACGACATCCTCGTCGTCAAGAACGACGGCGCCGTCATCGACGGCAACAAGGCCGGCTACGGCGGCGCGAAGCACACCTGCCCGCCCTCCGGGCAGTACTGCAACGGCGCCTCCGCCGGCATCTGGATGTCCGGCAGCAACGACACCGTCGTCCAGAACAACGAGGTCTACTGCCACGTCAACGGCGCCGACGGCACCGGTTACGACGTGGACTGGGGCAACCACAACACCACGTTCCAGTACAACTACAGCCACCAGAACCTCGGCGGCTTCATGCTGATCATGCCGCCGTTCTCGATCGCCAACGAGCCCACCTCGACCGTCCCCAGTGACGGCACGGTGATCCGCTACAACATCAGCGAGAACGACGGCACGAACGCGGGCTGCCCCGCCTCGGGCACCCCGACCCACGGCACGGGCGTCTTCCACTTCGTGGGCAACATCCCGAACAGGAGCGGCAGTCCGGTCGCCGTCCCGCTCGTCTACAACAACAGCATCTACGTCAGCAAGAGCGGCCTGAACACGCCGATCCTGTACTCGCGCCGGGGCACCGGCGTCACCGGCACCCTCTCCTTCCGCAACAACGCGGTGTTCAACTACGGCACCGGCGGCTACTTCACCACCAGCGCCGGATCCGCCTACTCCAACAACCTCTTCTACGGCACCCACCCGTCCTCCGAGCCGGCCGACTCGGCGAAGGTCGTCAGCGACCCCGAGTTCCGCAACCCCGGCAACGCGGACACCTCCTCCTCGTTCACCGGCACGGATGCCTACCAGGTCCACCCCTCGTCCCCGGTGATCCGGGCCGGGGCGGTCATCAGCAACAACGGTGGCAAGGACGCCTTCGGCAACACCGTCTCCGCCACGGCCGCGCCCAACATCGGCGCCTACAACGGCACCGGCGGCAACCTCGTCGCCAACGCCGGTTTCGAGACCGGCGCGATGAGCCCGTGGACCAACAGCGGCGCCGCCCCCTCGGTCACCTCCTCGGACCCCCGCACCGGCGGGTACGCCCTGACGACCCAGGCCAGCGGCAGCGGCGCCAACCAGAACCTGACCGGGCTGACCCCCAACACCACCTACCTGCTCACCGGCTGGGCCAAGGTGGCGAACGCCGGGGAGACTCTCGCCATAGGCGTCAAGAACTACGGCGGCACCGAGACCTTCACCAACATCGCCACAACCTCGTACTCCGAGGCCGCCGTTCTGTTCACCACCGGCTCCACCAACACCACGGCCACGTTGTACTGCTGGAAGAACTCCGGCGGCACCGCTGCAGGGAACTGCGACGACATCGCGGTGGAACGCGTGTCCACCCCCGCAAACCTCCTGACGAACGCCGGCTTCGAGACGGGCTCGCTCAGCCCGTGGACCCTCAGCGGCAGCGGATCCTCCGTGGTCACCTCGAACGCCCGCACCGGCACTCACTCCCTGCAGACCGGAGCCTCCAGCAGCGGCGTGGACCAGGCCACCGGCGGTCTGTCGTCCAGCGCCACCTACCTGCTGACCGGCTGGGCCAAGGCCGCAGGCGGCAGCGAGCAGGTCGCCGTCGGCGTGAAGAACTTCGGCGGCACCGAAAGCTTCTCGAAGACCACCGGTACCGCCTACGCCCAGCAGCCGATCTTCCTCACCACGGGAAGCGGCAACACCTCCGCCACCGTCTACTGCTACAAGAACTCCGGCACCTCCGCCGGATACTGCGACGACTACACGCTGATCAAACTCTCCTGACCGCCACCGGCACACCAGGAAAGAACACCCCCTCCCTCAGGCGGGCCGGCTCGCCCGGCCCGCCCGAGGGCTCCTCGGCCACAGGGCCTCCCAGACGCTGTCGAGGACTGCTTGCTGAAGGGGGAGCACCGCGAGGTTCGCACACACCGCAATACCTTCCGACCTGTCGATTTCCCAGGTCGCCGCATCCGGCGCCCTCCTCGCCCCCAGTGTTCACGGTTCCTCGCGTGACACATGCGATGTAGCGGGAGTTTCAAGCATGAACGAGTTCCCTCTGAGCGGTCGGCCGGTCCCTGAGTGGTTCACCGACGCCAAATTCGGCATCTTCATCCACTGGGGCGCGTACTCGGTGCCGGCCTGGGCCGAGCCCATCGGCGCCCTCGGCGACGTCGACCCCGATGTGTGGTTCAAGCACAACCCGTACGCCGAGTGGTACTGGAGCACCATCCAGATCGAGGGCAGCCCCGCCCAGGAACACCATCGCACCATGCACGGCGGACGCCCCTACGACGAGTTCCTCGACGAGTGGAAGGCCGAGCTCTTCGACCCCGCGGACTGGGTGGAGCTGTTCGCCCGGGCGGGTGCGCGCTACGTCGTCCCCACGACCAAGCACCACGACGGCATAGCCCTGTGGGACGCCCCGGGCACCGGTACCCGCAACACCGTCCATCGCGGTCCACGCCGAGACCTGATCGCCGACCTCGCCGACGCCGTCCGGGCCCGCGACCTGCGGTTCGGCGTGTACTACTCCGGCGGCATCGACTGGTACGCCGGACGCCGGGACCCCGTTCTCCACGAGGACCGGATGGACGAGGGGAGGCCCCATGAGGCCGCCTACGCCGCCTACGCGCACCGGCAGGTCCTCGACCTGATCGAGCGGTATCACCCCGCGGTGCTGTGGAACGACATGGGCTGGCCCCGAGCGGGCCGGGCCGAACTGCCGGAGCTGTTCTCGCACTACTACGCCACCGTGCCGGAAGGAGTGGTGAACGACCGCTGGGACAGCGCCCACGCCGACTACCTCACCAGCGAGTACGAGCTGGACCGGGCCAACGAGCGGGCAGCCTGCTGGGAGAACACCCGGGGAATCGGATTCTCCTTCGGCTACAACCAAGTGGAAAGCGCCGAGCACATGCTGGATCCGGCATGCGCCGTCCGCCTGCTGGTCGACGTCGTCTCACGCGGCGGGAACCTGCTGCTCAACGTCGGCCCGAAGGCCGACGGCACCCTCCCGCAGGAGCAATGCGCCGTTCTGGAGGGCATGGCGTCCTGGATGGCCTGCCACTCCGAGGCCGTGCACGCCACCAGGCCACTTGAACCAGGTTCCGCCGACCCGCAGGACGGCGGCCCCTGGGTGCGTTGGACCCGCGACGAGCGCCACGTCTACGCCTTCGTGGCCGACGTTCCTGACGGGGCCGGCGGGCATATGGTGCTGAAGGTGCGTCCGGGCCTGCTGGATCCGCATACGGCAGAACGTCTGGACGGCCAACCCGGCAAGGCCGAATCGGGACCGGAGGGCGTCCACGTCACGTCCGGCGGTCTCGACACGCCGCTGCCCACCGCGATCCGCTTCGCCGCGCGGTGACCGACCGCTGACCCGGTCGTTCGCCGGGCGTGGGCCACTTCTGGCTGGACGCCCGCGAACCCGACCTGAGCCCGGAGGCCGCCGAACGCGCCGTCTACGCGGCCGGCCCGGCAGCCGCGAGGTCGCGAACCTCTACCCCCTGCTGCGTGACCGGCCTCCCCGCGGAGCGCAACGGGGCGATCGCCTTCGACAACCGGATCCGCGTCGACGAACTCACCTCTCGCACCCCCCCGTTGGAAGACGCGTTCATGCAACTTCGGTCAAGCCCCGCTCTCGACCTCGGTCCCCCGGGCCTGTGGCTCATGGGCCTCGGGCTCATGGGCCTCGGGCTCATGGGACTCGGGCTCATGGGACTCGGGCTCATGGGACTCGGGCTCATGGGACTCGGGCTCGTCGGCGTCCGTGTCCGCGAGTGCGGCGGGGCGTCTCACGACGAGGCTCTGGACCTCGTACGACATCTCCTTGACGTGGGGCGCCGGCGGCGGATGGTAACGGCCCGCGCAGACCGACAGGTTGACGATGAGATAGGCGTGCCAGGACCGTCCGACGCCCTGGCGGTCGGCGAACACCTGGCGGCCGTTCACCCACCAGACCACGGACCGCGAGCCGAACCGGACGCGCAGATCGACCTGCCCGCCCGGACGGACGGACGGGTCGCGGTAGTAGGAGTTGCCGCCGCGGACGTGGTTGGTCAGCTCCAGCAGGTCGGGGTTGTCGGGGTGGTACTCGAAGACGTCGATCTCCTGGCCGCCGTCCCGCCAGGTCCAGATGGCCGGCCACGCCCCGGCCTCGCGGGGTAGGCGCACCCGCGCCTCCAGCACGTCTCCCGTGCGGACCGTGAACCCCTCCTCGCTGCCTTCCGTGGTGAGCAGGCCCGTGTCCCACAGGCCGTCCTTGCGCAGAGTGGCGCGGAAGGTTCCCGCGCGGCTGTAGGCGGGGTCCGCCGTCAGGTGATCCAGTTTGTTGTCGCCGGGGTTGACGGGTCCGCCGTCGGGATAGGCCCACGAACGCCCCGCCACCCACTGCCGGGTGGACGCGAAGTCCGCTGTGAAGACGACCTCGGGACCGGGTCCGATCCCCTCTGCCGACGGTGTTCCGTCGTGTACGGGATTGTCCATGAGCGGAGGCTGCTCCGCATATGACCTCGGCATGCGGAGGCCGGGGGAACCGGAGGGAAGGACAACTCTCACGGGTGAACGAACGGCGGGGAAAGGCCCGTTGGACCCCGGCGCGCACGGCCCGTGGCCCCGGTACACGGCTCACGAGCTGGGCGCACGGCCCGTGGACCGGTGCGCCGTCCCGGCCGTCCTCACCCACGGACGGGTCCCCGTCACCCGGCGGGAGCGGGGCGCGGGAGGCTCGGGGCGTGAGAGAGGCGGGCGGGCGAGGGGCCGGGAGGTCACAGGCCGGCGAACAGGTCCTCCAGCGGGGCGGGCGCCCGGCCGGGGGCGAGGGCCTCCACCAGGACCCGTCCGTACCGGATCTTGCGCCCCTTCTTCGTGCCCATGAAGCGTCGCAACTGCTGCTCCCGCGGCCTGCCGTGCTGGGCCGGCTGCCGTACGAAGGTCCGCCAGGCGCGCAGTTCGTCCTCCGCCTCGACGATCCCCTCGACGCGTGCGGCGCCCAGCGCGCGGATGAGTTCGTCCTCCAGGTCCGCCGTGCACACGTGCACCCGCGGCCGCGGCGTCCAGGACGGGTCGAGGGCCCGGTCGAAGAAGGGCTTCTCACGCTCGTCGCACAGGCCGATCAGCCGCAGCCCGAGGCCGGGCGGTCCCAGGATGCGGGCGTGGCGGCCGACGCTCATCGCCCCGCCCATCGGCATCACGCACACCCCTTCGGCCGCCAGATCCCTGCCCCGCACCGCCGCCAGCGCCTCGACGGCCGCGAGGTCGCTGAGCCCTTCCACCAGGACCGCGGTGCGCACTCCCAGCCGTCCGGCCAGCTCCGCCGCCCGCCCGCCGGGACCGCCGCCCGCCCAGGCCGCGACCTCGTCCCGGAACGTACACATGTCGGCCATGCCGCGAGTCTGCTACGTCCACGGGCGGCCGCGCACGCGATATTCGGTAGCGCGGGCGATGTCCGACGGCGCACGCCCGCGGGGCCGCTGCGACGACCGCCCCGGCGGACCGGTCAGGCCGCGGGGCAGAGCGCCGCACGGTCGGTGAGGGCCGCCGCGGTGCGGTCGGCGGGCACGGGCGACGGCGCGTGGGCGGCGGCCGCCTCCTGCGAGCGGCCGCGCGCGAAGACGACCAGCCGCAGGACCGCGAACCGTGCGACCCCGGCGAGCGCGGAGGCGGACAGGTACACGGCCTGTTCGCACAGCGCGCCGGGCGAGTCCACCGAGGCCCGCAGCGTGATCATCGCCATCGAGGTCAGCGCGTACGCGGCCGCCGCGGAACCCGCCGACTGAGTGTGCTGGCGCCAGGTCGCCGGCCCGCCCGCGCCGAAGGTGAAGCGCGCGTGGAGGTCCGTGGCGACGAGGGTCGAACCGGCGGTGACGACGGCGTTGGCCAGGGTCCAGGGAACCTGGGAGGCGAGGGCGGCCACGGCGAAGCTGGAGGCCACTCCCACTCCCCCGCCGCACAGCACGAAGCGGGCAAAGGCCATGAGTCTGCCGGGCGCCGCCCGTCGCCCTTCGCGCACTCCGTGCATGACCCCGCCCCTCCGACCGCCCCCCTTGCGGATCCAGGCCTCCCCCCGCTCGGCGAGGCGCACCGGTCCACAGTTTCCGACGAAGGAAACGCTACGGCCGGTCCGGATCTCCGACAACCGATTTATCACCCGCGACACCCGAAAGCCCGGATACGGATGGCGATTTCGCTGCCCTGACCCGTCGACCGCCGCGACGCCCACCGCATGCAACGTTGCAATGAATGGAGTCGTTCAGGCGGTCCGTCCGCTGAACCCGCGGGCCTACGGCGTTGCCTTCGGCTTCGGCTTCGGCGTCGGTATCCGCGTCGAACTCACCCTGTCCGCGCGGCATTTCAGCCCGCTCGACGGGCATACCCGCGGCCGTGCGACGGTCGCGTCGGCGAGGGGTCCTGCGGACGCCGGACGGCGCGCGGGGGCAGAACACTGGGGGCCGGAACGCGCGTCGGGCCCCGGAGCGCAAGCGACGCAAGCGCTCCGGGGCCCGACAGGGTTCGAGATCAGGCAGGCGTGATGTTCTCCGCCTGCGGGCCCTTCTGGCCCTGCGTGATGTCGAAGGTGACCGCCTGGCCCTCCTGGAGCTCACGGAAGCCGGTGGCGTTGATGTTGGAGTAGTGGGCGAAGACGTCCGGTCCGCCGCCGTCCTGGGCGATGAAGCCGAAGCCCTTTTCGGCGTTGAACCACTTCACGGTTCCGCTGGCCATGCTGGTGCCTCCCAGTTGTTAGTCGGGAACCGCACCGCGCGGCCCCGGAGGTGATCGCCCTGGTCCGGCACTGCACAGCAAAACGCCCACGCGAGGGCGCGGGCAGGTACTGCGAACCACGACAGCTGACGACGACGCTACACGGCGAGAGCGGCCCCCACCAGAGAGCAACGGGCATGATCCGCCGCCTGTGCGACACGGGAGTGCCCGGGAGGACCAGACATGCACGGTTCCGCCCGCTCGCGGGCACATGGGAGGTGGCTCCGTTACGGAGGGATATGTCCGGCCGACGGGACGGACGCGCGCTCCCCGCCCGTCCCGCACATCCCTCCGCCGTCACCCGATCGGCGGCCGCCCGCCCATCACCGGTGCGGGTGACGGGGTTTCCGGCCGGCCTCGGCGGCGGGGATCAGGCGGGTTGCCACAGCTCGACCCGGTTGCCTTCGGGATCCGTGACCCAGCCGAACCGGCCGACCCCCTCCAGCTCCTGTGTCTCCTCCTCCACCGCCGCGCCCTTGCCGCGCAGCTGGGCGAGCATCGCGTCGAGATCGCGGACGCGGAAGTTGAGCATGGTCCCCTGGGCGCGGTCTCCGAAGTAGTCGGTCCCGGACTCGAACGTCGCGAACACCGTCGGTCCGGGTTCCTGGGTCCACACGCCGTTGTCGTCGGCGTCCAGACCGAGGCAGTCGCGGTACCACGCGCCGAGCGCGGCGGGGTCCGCCGCCCGCAGGAAATGTCCACCGATTCCCAGCACTCGTTCCATGCCGTCATCCTGCCAGGACGGCGGCCGGGCCGGGGTCAGGAGACGGCGGGGCTCGTGCGGGGCGGGGCGGCCAGTCGCAGGCCGACCTCGACGAGGGTCCAGCCGAGCCGGGTCCGCACGGCCCCGGAGGTGCGGAGGGCGTCGGCGCGCCGGGCGGCGGCGGCGAGACGGTGGGCGTCGGCTTCCGCCCGGAGTGCGGCGGCGCGGACGTGGTGCAGGGCGAGATGGGTCTCGGGGTGCATCGGACGAAGGCCTCTCATTCCGTGGGCAGGGGAAACGTACGGGTCTGGATGCGCACCCGGGCGGCGCCGGGGTCGTCCTCGTCGAGCGCGCGGTCGCGGTAGGTCTCGACGAGCGCGTGCATCTTCTCGACCAGTTCCTCGGTGAGTTCGGGCGTCAGCCTGAGCGTCGCGCTGCTCATGTCCCAGGTGCGGTGCCATTCCCGCGGCCAGGCGTGCCGGTTGCCGAGCCAGGTCGACAGGTCGCGGGCCTGGGTGGTCGCAACCTCGTGGAGGTAGGTGTCGGCGGCGCCGCGCACCTCCGGGTTGACGTCGGTCAGCAGGGCGTCGTCGAAGCGCAGCCCCTGGTGGGCGGCCCGCCACCAGCGCTCCCTGCCCTTGCCCCGCTCCGGGGCGTCCTCGATGAAGCCGTGGGCGGCGAGCTGGCGCAGGTGGTAGCTGGTCGCCCCGCTCGACTCGCCCAGTTTCTCCGCCAGTCGGGAGGCGGTGGCCGGGCCGTCGAAGCGCAGGGCGTCCAGCAGCCGCATGCGCAGCGGGTGGGCGAGCCCGCGCAACGAGCGGGCGTCGAGACTGCGGACATCCGGGTCCTGGGGCTCGTTCATGGCGATGACGCTACTCATGCAAAGAACCCGTTGCAACCTCTTCTTTGCAACGGGTTCTTTGCATGATTCGGATCAGGCGGGCTCAGGCGGCGAGGTCAGGCGGCGGGGTCCAGGAGACGGAGCAGGACGGCGGCCTCGGCGCGCAGCCGTGCGGCTCGCTCGGCGTGCGCCGGGGCGGTCAACCGGGCCGCGGCGTCCAGCCGTTCGGCGATCTCGGCGCGCACGATGTCCCGCACCTCACCCTCGCTCAGCTCACGCCGGGCCGCCTCGGTGGCGCCCACGCCGAGCGGCGACAGTTCCAGGGCAGTACCGGCCTGCTTCGCTTCGTCCACGGGCACGGCCTCCGCGTTGTCCAGCGCCGCGAGGGTCGTGCGGAGCGCGCTCACCGCGCTCCTGTCACGCGCGCGCATCGCTTCGGGCAGGGCTTGTCGCATGAGGACGTGTAGGGACATGCCGGGACCCTACGGTCGCGCCCCCGGCCCCACAACGGGATATCCGCGCACCCGGGAAGCGCACACTGCGGCATACCCGCGACGGGACATCACCGCGGGGGGCGGGCCCCGTCGTCGGTGCGGAGCCTGTCGTCAGGGCTGCGGGGCGAGCGGCGTCAGGGCGGGCGGCCGCATCGCCGCGGCGGCGGCCGAACCCCGCAGCAGCGCGGACAGGTCGTGGGAGGACGCCCGTTCACCGGTGGGGGCCGCCGCCGTGATCCGGTCCAGCCGGAAGCCGCGCCCCGCGCGACGGGTCCGGCACCACGCGATGAGGTACCAGCGGCCGTCGGCGGTCAGCAGCCCCGCCGGTTCCACGACGCGCTCGCTCTCCCGTCCCGCCGCGTCGGTGTACGACAGACGCAGGGCCGTGTTGCCGTCGAGCGCCTTTTCCACCGCGGTGCGGATCGCGTCGTCGTCCGGCGCGGGGACGGCGACGATCCGTGCGGCGAGTTCCCTGGCCGCCGCGGCGGCGGGGCCGGCCATCGCGGCCGTGATCTTCTGGGCGGCCGTCCGGGCCGCGCCCGCGTACGGAGTGCGGACGTCGGCCGCGGCGAGCGCGGCGGTCAGGGCGGCGGCCTCCTCGACGGTCAGGCGGACCGGGGGCAGGGTCATCGCCGGGTCGATCGTCCAGCCGCCGCCCCGGCCCGGCTGAACGCGCAGCGGGGCCCCGCTCTCCATCAGCGCCTGGAGGTCACGTTGCACGGTACGGGCGGCGACCTCGAACCGCGCGGCGAGCGCCGCGACCGTCAGCGGACGCGGCGCCGCGGCGCGCAGCTCCTCCACCAGCGCGTACAGCCGGGCAGTGCGGTTCATGCGCCCGACGCTACCCTCACGCCGTGGCCAAGAAGGTTTCCTGGCGGCGCAGTTCCCGCCGGGTGACGGTCAGGGGGAACAGGGTGAAGCCGTGCATCGCGCCCGCCACGACACCGAGCCGGACGGGGGCCCCGGCCGCCTGCCAGCGTTGCGCGAGGAAGAGCGAGTCGTCGAGCAGCGGGTCCTCGGTGCCCACCACGATCCGGGCGGGCGGCAGGCCGCGCAGGTCCGCGAACAGCGGCGAGACGTCCGGCGAGCGGCGCTCCTCCGCCGTCGTCCCCGGTGTGAACCGCTCGTAGCTGACGCGCAGGCTCTCGGTGTCGGTCAGCGTGGGTCTGGAGCCGAACAAGCGCTGGCTGGGCGTCATCGACAGGTCGTAGGGCCCGAAGAGCAGGTGGGCCGCCCGGAACGCGCCGGTCATGGCGTGCCGGTCGCGCAGGCGCAGCAGGGTGACGACGCTCAGGTGCGCCCCGGCCGATTCGCCGCCGATCAGCAGCCGCCGGGTGCCGAACTCGGCCTCGGCGTGCGTCACGAGCCAGCGGGCGGCCGCTTCGCAGTCGTCGGGGCCCGCGGGGTAGGGGTGTTCCGGCGCGAGCCGGTAGTCGACGCTCACCACGGCCAGGTTCGCCTGCTCGGCGAGCCGCCACAGTCTCTCGTCCTGTCCGTCGGCGGAGCCGAACGCCCAGCCGCCTCCGTGCAGGTGGAGGTAGACGCCGTCGACGCGTCCGGGGACGAACACCCGCACGGGCACGCCGTCGACGACGCGGGTGCGCCCCTGGGGGAGTCGCACCGGCGGGGTGCCGCCGCCGAGCCGGTTGCGCCGCAGCAGGGCCAGTGCGGCGGCGTCGGGCGCGGGTCCGCGTGGGGGGCGGTTCGCGGCGGCGGCCGCGAACTCCTCGTTGAAGGCCAGGGTTTCGGTCAGACAGTCCTCGTCGGTGATCGTCATGCGGCGACCCTCGCAGCCGTCCGCGACACCGTCCTGTCACCCTTTTCCTGTGAGCCACCCCACACCCGCGTCTCCCCGCCGTCAGACGGCCGCGGTCAGGGAGTCGCCTAGTCAGGGAACCGTGGCCAGAGGGCCTTGGTCAGGGGGCTGTGGTCACGGGGTTCAGGAAGGTCAGCACGGAGGCGTCCTCCTCGATCAGCGGGCCGAGGGCGGCGTTGAACGGAGCGCCGTACGGAGCGTTCAGATGTGCCTGGAAGGCGTCCTCGTCCCGGTACACCTCGAAGACCCAGAAGGCGCGGGGGGCGGCCTGCCTGGTGTAGACGTCGAAGACGACGTTGCCCTCCTCCTCGCGCACCTTCTCGGCGTACTCGCCGATGAGACGGGCGACCTCGTCCCGTGCTCCCTCGCGGGCGGTAAACTCGGCGAGCAGGGTCTTGTTCATGGTGTCGTGTCCTTGCTGGTGGAGGGCGGGTCCGCGGGGGACGCGGACCGCAGGCCGGGCAGGTGACGCGTCGCGGCCGGCGATGTCGTCGCCGACGTGTGTCATCGATGACATCGACGGGCCCCGATCATGAGCGCAGTGCCGCGCAGGAGTCAACGGTGCGCGGGAGCCGACGGTGCGCGGGAGCCGACGGTGCGCGGGCCCCTCGGTGCGGTCCGCGCGGGCCGTCAGACGCCGGCGGCGGGCTCGAGCTGTTCCAGCTGGTCCGGCCAGGGCGGGTTGGGGCCGGCGACCGAGCAGGTCAGGGCCGCGACCCGGGCGCCGAACCGGCAGGCCGCCTCGACGTCGTCGGGACCGAGGCCGTCCAGCCGGCCGCCGAGGTGGCCGTGGGCGCCGAGGTGGTGGAGCAGTCCCGCGGTGAAGGAGTCCCCCGCGCCGACCGTGTCGACGACTCGCGCGGGCACGGCGGGCACCCGCACCCGTGCGCCGTCGAGCGAGGCCAGGGCGCCGCCGGAGCCCAGGGTGATCACGACGAGCCGTGCCCCCGCGGCATGCCACAGGTCGCACGCCTTCTCGGGTGCGACGCCGGGCAGCAGGAGCTCCAGGTCGTCGGCGCTCAGGCGCAGCACGTCGGCGAGGGCGCACCAGCGGGCCAGCCGGGCGCGATAGGCGTCGGGGCGCACCAGCAGCGGCCGGACGTTGGGGTCGATGCTGACGGTGGCGCTCGGGGCCGCCGCCGCCAGGAACTCCTCCACCGCCGCCCCGCCGGGCTCGCGGATCAGGGCCAGCGAGCCGGTGTGCACGCAGGCCGTGCCGGACAGTTCGGCCCGCGCCAGTTCCGCCGGGGTCCACTGCCAGTCGGCCGTGTTCTGCGCGTGGAAGGAGTAGGCGGCCTGCCCGGCGGGGTCCAGTTCGGCCACGGCCAGCGTGCTGGGCTCCTCCGCGTCGACGGCGTACGACAGGTCGACGCCGGACGCCTCCAGGTGGGCCCGGAACAGGCGGCCGAAGACGTCCCCGGACAGCCGCGCCAGGAAGCGGGCCGGCGTGCCGAGCCGGGCCAGGGCCACTGCCGTGTTCGCGGGTCCGCCGCCGGGCAGCACCCGCAGGGCGAGTTCGTTCGCGGCGGGCGCCGCTTCGGTGAAGGCGTCCGCGACGCACTCTCCCACCACGGTGATCTGACGCGGGTTCATGGGCTGCTCTCTCTCGAAAGGGCTCGGAAAGACCGGGCGGGAGGCGGTGCGGAGACGACGCCCCTGACCGGCTGCGCGGAGGCGGCGGCTCGGACGTTGCCGATTCGTGACGAGTGGAAGGCATTGACGTTGCCGGGATCCGGAGTCCATCATCCTCGCCAGGCAGTGTCAACGATGACATAAGTCAACGATGACACCCGCTGACGGCACGCACCCCTTTCCAGCCCCGTGCCGCCCGCTATCCCACAGGAGTCGATCATGTCTCGCACCACTCGCCTGTCCTCCTCCCTCCTCAGAGCAGCCGCGGTCACGGGCGTCGCGGCCCTCACCCTCACGGCCTGCGGGTCCGGCTCCGGCTCGGGCTCCTCCGGTTCCGGCTCGGGCAGCGTGAAGGTCGGTCTGATCACCAAGACCGACACCAACCCGTTCTTCGTGAAGATGAAGGAGGGCGCGGAGAAGGCCGCCAAGGAGAACGGGGCGGAACTGTCCACCGCCGCGGGCAAGTTCGACGGGGACAACGCCGGTCAGGTCACCGCCATCGAGAACATGGTCGCCGCCGGGGTCAAGGGCATCCTGATCACCCCGAGCGACTCGAAGGCGATCGTGCCGGCGATCCAGAAGGCCCGCGCCAAGGGCGTCCTGGTCATCGCGCTGGACACCCCGACCGAGCCGCAGAGCGCCGTCGACGCCCTGTTCGCCACCGACAACCTCAAGGCCGGCGAACTGATCGGCGAGTACGCCAAGGCCGCCATGAAGGGCAAGGCGGCGAAGATAGCCGCCCTCGACCTGGCCCCCGGCGTCTCCGTCGGCGTCCAGCGGCACGACGGCTTCCTCAAGGGCTTCGGCGCCACCGACAAGGACGTGGTGTGCGCCCAGGACACCGGCGGCGACCAGGCCAAGGGCCAGACCGCGATGGAGAACTGTCTGCAGAAGTCGCCCGGCATCAACGTCGTCTACACCATCAACGAGCCGGCGGCGCTCGGCGCGTACACCGCGCTGAAGGCCAAGGGCCGGGAGAAGGACGTGCTGATCGTCTCCGTGGACGGCGGCTGCACCGGCACCCAAGCCGTCAAGGACGGCAAGATCGCCGCGACCTCGCAGCAGTACCCGCTGAAGATGGCGGCCGAGGGCGTCAAGGCCGTCGTGACGTACGCCAAGGACGGCACGAAGGCGTCCGGCTACACCGACACCGGCGTCACGCTGATCACCGACAAGGCACAGGCCGGGGTCACCTCGAAGGACACCGGCTACGGCCTGGAGAACTGCTGGGGCTGAGCCCCGCCAGGACCGCACGACACCGTCACTCCCCCGGGCGGGACGGCCGGCCCGCCTCGCCGGGCGGGGACGGCCGCCGCTCCTGTCCCGGCGGCGGGGGCCCCGGCCCCCGTCCTTCGCCCAGGACATCTGTCTTCCGACAAGGACTTCGCATGACAGCCACGACCACGCCGTACTCGGAGCTCAAAGCGCCGACCGCGGCCCGCAGACTGCTCACGGCGCCGACCACCGGACCCCTGGCCGCCCTCCTGCTGGCCTGCGCCTTCTTCTCCTTCTCGACCGACCAGTTCCTGACCGGCGGGAACTTCTCACTGATCGTGCAGCAGGTCATGGTCGTGGGCACCCTCGCCATCGGGCAGACCCTGATCATCCTCACGGCGGGGATCGACCTGTCGTGCGGGGCGGTGATGGCCTTCGGCAGCATCGTGATCGCCAAGGCGGCGGCCGAGGGATCCGTCCCCCCGCTCGTGGCGATCGCGCTCGGCCTCGGCGTCTGCGGCGGATTCGGACTGCTCAACGGGCTGCTCGTGCAGAAGATCCCGCTGCCGCCGTTCATCGTGACCCTCGGCATGCTCAACGTCGCGTTCGCGCTGACCCACATCTACTCCGCCGAGCAGACGGTCACCAGCCTGCCCGGCCCGCTGACCGCGCTCGGCGAGACCTTCCCGATGGGGCACACGGACATCACCTACGGGTCCCTGGTCACCATCGCCCTCTTCCTCCTCCTCGCCTACGCGCTGAGCAGCACCGGCTGGGGCCGGCACGTCTACGCCCTCGGCAACAGCGCCGAGGCCGCCCGGCTCAACGGCATCCGCACCTCCCGCCTCACCATCGGCGTCTACACCGTGGCCGGCCTCCTGTACGGCGTCGCCGCCCTGCTGCTCATCTCCCGCACCGGGGTCGGCGACCCGCAGGCCGGGCAGACCGACAACCTCGACAGCATCACCGCCGTCGTGCTCGGCGGCACCAGCCTCTTCGGCGGGCGGGGCTCGGTCCTGGGCACCTTCATAGGCGTCCTCATCGTGGGCGTGTTCCGCAACGGCCTGCAACTGATGGGCGTCGCCTCCATCTACCAGACCCTGATCACCGGCATCCTGGTCATCCTCGCGGTGACCGTCGACCAGATCTCCCGGAAGAAGTCCCGATGAGCGCCCCCTCCTCCCCCACGCCCGTGCTCCAGGCCCGCGGCCTGGTCAAGCGGTACGGACACGTCACCGCGATCGACGGCGCCGACTTCGACCTGATGCCCGGCGAGGTCCTCGCCGTCATCGGCGACAACGGCGCCGGCAAGACCAGCCTCATCAAGGCCCTCACCGGCGCGGTGACCCCCGACGCCGGCGAGATACGCCTCAACGGCGAGCCCATCTCCTTCTCCGGCCCGCAGAGCGCCCGCGCGCACGGCATCGAGACGGTCTACCAGGACCTCGCCGTCGCCGCCTCCATGGACATCGCCTCGAACATGTTCCTCGGACGCGAACTGCGCCGGCCGGGCGTCCTCGGCACCGTCTTCCGCATGCTCGACAAGAAGCGCATGCGCCAGGAGGCGGCGGAGCACATGGCCGACCTCAAGATCGGCCTGCGCTCGCTGACCCAGTCCGTGGAGACGCTCTCCGGCGGACAGCGCCAGGCCGTCGCGGTCGCCCGCTCCGTCGCCTGGGCGCGCTCCGTCGTCGTGATGGACGAACCCACCGCGGCCCTCGGCGTGAAGGAGTCCGGCCAGGTCCTGGACCTCATCCGCCGCGTCCGCGACAAGGGCATGCCGGTGGTGCTCATCAGCCACAACATGCCGCACGTCTTCGAGATCGCGGACCGGATCCACGTCCACCGGCTGGGCCGGCGCGCCGCCGTCATCAAGCCGTCGGACCACTCCATGGCCGAGGTCGTCGCCATCATGACCGGCGCTCTCACCGTCGACGCGGCCGGAGATACTGTCGTAGCGGATTCCGAGGCCGCCAAGGCCGCCGGAGTCCAGGCCACCTGACAGCTCGACCCGCTCTCGCAGTTTCCGGCCGAGGCCGCGGCCGGAACCGAGAGCCCTCAGGAGACGGTTTCCTCCATGGCAGCGAACCGCCGCCCCACCCTGGCCGACGTCGCCCGTGAAGTGGGCGTCAGCGCCAAGACGGTCTCCCGGGTCCTCAACGAGGACGGACCCGCCTCCGCCCGGACCAGGGAGCAGGTACTGGCCGCCGTGGCCAAGCTCGGCTTCCAGCCGAACCTCATGGCCCGCAACATCCGCGTCGGCGGCCCGGACACCACGATCGGCCTGGTCATCCCCGACCTCGCCAACCCCTTCTTCGGGGCCGTCGCGCGTTCCATCGAGGACACCGTCCGCGAACGCGGACTGACCCTGCTCATGGGCTCCTCCGCGGACGAGCCCGACCGTGAACGCGCCCTCACCGACAAGTTCCTGGCCCGGCGCGTCAGCATCCTCCTCGTGGTGCCGTCCGTCGGCGCCGACCACTCCCACCTCAAGTCCCACCGCACGGCGGGCCTGCCCGTCGTCTTCCTCGACCGGCCCGGCGTCGGATTCGCCACCGACAGCATCGTCAGCTCCAACCGCGCCGGAGCCCACGACGGCGTCGCCCACCTCGTCGCACACGGCCACCGGCGCATCGGCTTCGTCGGCGACCTGCCCCCGAAGCTGTACACCCGCCGGGAACGCCTCGCCGGCTACCGCTCGGCACTCCAGGCAGCCGGCCTCCCCCACGACAGGGCGCTCGTCACCAACGCCCACGACCAGCGCGGCGCCGAGGACGCGACCGCCCGGCTCCTCTCCCTGGCCGATCCGCCGACGGCCCTCTTCGCCGGCAACAACATCATGGCGCTCGGCATAGTGGCCGAACTCGCCCGCAGCGGACGCAAGGACGTCGCCGTCGTCGCCTTCGACGACGTCGCACTCGCCGAGGCCCTCGAACCGGCGCTCACCGTCGTCGCACAGGACCCGGAGGAACTCGGCACAGCGGCGGCGACCATCGCGCTGGCCCGGCTGGACGGCGACCGCTCCCGGGCCCGCACCGTCACCGTCCCCACCCGGCTGATCGTCCGCGGATCGGGCGAACTCCCGGCCCCGATCATGCAGTTGGCCTGACAGACCAGGGGGGGCCGGGCTCTCCGGGTCCGGTCCCGAATCCCGGTCCCGGTCCCGCTCCGGGTCCGGGTCCGGGTCCGGGTCCGAGCGCACGGCCGGCGCCGACCGGGACCCCCCGCGTGCCGGGGAAGCCTGCCGTCTCAGCGCGTGTGCAGGACCCGAAACGGTCGGGGCGCGCCGGATCCCGGTCGACGAGGGCGAGGAGCAGTAGGAGGCCGTCACACCGCCGTTGTCGAGCAGGGGAGGTGTTGCCCCGGCCCGTGACGGTCATTAAGGTCGGCCGGGTGACTGCCGGGTCGGCCATGTGCCACGCACGAGTGAGGTTCCCGGCCTCGGCGTGAGCGCGAGGCGGGCGAGGAGCCCGCCGCCGTCTTCGTGTCCTTGCTCCCGGCGCCCGTGCGCGGCGCCCCGTCCAGCAAATCCACGACCGGAGACACCCCACCGATGCCACACGCCCAAGCCCAGCCCCACGCCACGCCGTCCGTCGCCGTCCAGTTGAACCACACCGCCGTGTACGCCCGCGACCGGCGGCTGTCCGCCGAGTTCATCGCCGTTGTCCTGGGCCTCGAAGTCGGAGCCCCCTTCGGGCCGTTCCTGCCCGTCGACCTCGGCAACGGCGTCACGCTCGACTACTACGAGAAGCGCGACGAGCCGATCCAGTCGCAGCACTACGCCTTCCTGGTCCCCGACGAGCGGTTCGACGCCGTGATCGCGCGGCTGGAAGCGGTCGGAGTCACCTACCACGCGGATCCCGGCCACACCGAACCGGGCCGGATCAACCGGCTGTTCGGCGGCCGCGGCGCCTACTTCGCCGATCCCTCCGGCCACAACATGGAGGTCATCACCCGGCCCTACGCCCGCCCGTGAGCGCGGTCGTCGTCGAGCGCCGACGCACGACGCTCGAAGGCGCTCGACGGCGACTCCGGTCAGCCGGTCCGCGGGTCCGCGGGTCCGCCGCACGACGCGAGGCCGGCGACATCGTCGTCGCGTCGCCGGGATCAGACGACGATGAATCCGAGGCCCGCGAGCCGGCCGGCCAGGCTGCCGACCGTGTCCGGGTCGTCGAAGGCGCCCGTCTCGGCGAGGCCGTTCGCCGACTGGAACTCCCTCACCTTGCCCTGGGTGCGGGGACCGTCGAAGCCGTCCTGGCTCAGGGGCCTGAACCCCAGCGCGAGAAGCGCGCCCTGGACGCCGAAGACGTCGGAGAGGCTCAGGGCGAGCTGCTCGACGGGCAGCCCCTGGGTCTCCACCGTGTCGGCCAGCAGGAAGTGCGCGCGGTCGAGCTTGTTGCGGATGACGATCGTGCCGACGTCCGGGGTGAAGTGGCTTTCGTCGGCGGCGCCGACCCAGTTGCGCTCGGCAACGTGCCCCTGGAACTTGGGGAAGTGGAATGCCGGGCCGAGTGCCCAGCACATGCTCAGGGTGGCGAGCTGCGCGTTGGCCGGCCACGAGCCGAAGTCGGCGAACTCCGGGCGCGACGTCAGCACGGCCTCCATCTCGTCCAGTTTCTCGAAGACGTGCCGGTCGATCTCCTCGTCCTCGACATGAAGGCTCGTCAGGGGCGGTTGGAAGGCGAGGTGTCCGGAGGCCGCCAGCTCCAGATGCGACTTCACGGTGTCCCATTCGGCGGCGATCTCGTCGGGGCCGGCCTCGGTGTCCGTGCCGTTGACCAGCCAGCGCAGCCGGCCCGCGGAGGCGAGCGAGGCGGCCCGTTCCTCCGCGGTGGGGGCGGAGTTGTCCCTTCGCGTCTCGTCGATCTTGTTGCCGATGCCGGTGCTCACGTACCCCTTGGTGTCCTGGTACATGAAGTGGACGCGCCCCTCGAGCGGGTCGTTGAAGCTGATCCAGTAGTCGCGAATGCTCTGGTGCATGGTGGCGTCTTCCGCGTGGCGGCGAGAGTGGGGGGAGCGCGGGGCGCCGTCCGGCGTGGCGCGGCCCGACGCGCTCGGCTTCGCAGGATCCGCAGCCTCCGAGAGACCCTGCCCGCACCAGTCTCCGACGGGCACACCCGCCGTGCAACTCCCCACTCCCCCGCCCCTGGGCGGCTCCCCGCCCATACGCGAACGCCACCGCCCGGCGCGCCGGGCGCGCCGGACGGATGGCCGCTGACGGCCGACGACGCGACGCTGACGGCCGATGACGGCACGGTGACGCGGCGCTGACGGCGCATCCCTAACGTCGGTGGAGGCGGGCGCCGGCATCGGTCGCCGCTGTCCCTCCGAGAGGACAGCCCCGAGGAAGGACGGTTCCCCTCCGTCTCAGCCCGTCCCACGGATTCCCGGGCCCCCCGGTCCGGATCGACTAGGAGGCAGCGATGACCTGGCGAGTCGCGAACAGTCTGGAGACGCTGCGGCACCAGATCGACGCGCGTTTCCCGGAGCGCAGCCGCGCGGCCGACGGCGCCATCGGCGACGCGGCCCACCAGACGCGCGACAGCGACCACAACCCCTGGTACGGGCCGGGGATCGTCACCGCGCGGGACTTCACCCACGATCCGTCGCACGGGCTCGACATCCAGACGGTCGCCGACCAGTTGCTCGGCAGCCGCGATCCTCGGATCAAGTACGTCATCGCCAACCGGCGGATCGCCACCAGCGGCACCTGGCAGTGGGGGCCGTACACGGGTCCCAACCCCCACGAGGCGCACTTCCACCTGTCCGTGGTGGCCGACCCGCGCTGCGACGAGGCCCAGGCCTGGAGCCTGCCCATCCTGGTCGACGCGCCCGACGTGCCCGACGTGCCGGTCGTGCCCGACCTGGTGCCGGGCGCCTTCGTCACCTGGGGCACCGGCGTCAACGTGCGGGCGGCGCCGCGTCTCGACGCTCCCGTCGTGGCCGTGCTGCCGGGACCGACGCAGGTGACGGTGTCCTGCCAGACCAGGGGCGACACCGTCAGCACCGCGGGGCATGTCAACGACGCCTGGGCGTTCGTCCCGGCGCTCGGCGGCTACGTGTCCAACATCTTCATCGACGACCCGGCCGCCTGGCTGCCGGGCGTCGGCGAGTGCTGAGTCCCTGAGTCCGCGCCGGGATCCGTCCGCGCACGGCCGGGCTCCGGCTCCGGTCCTGCCGGACGGCCGCCCATGGCGCCCGAGGGCGCCCGCGGGCCGGGAACCAGGCCGGGAGCCGGGAGCCCACCACCCTGCGGTCACCGGGTGTCGTCAGTGGGCACGGGCTCGCGGTGAACCGTCCCGCCCGGCGGCGGAGCGGGCGGCTCGGCTCCGGCGGATCAGCTCTGCGCGCGGGTGGGCAGCCGCCATCCCGGGCGAGGGAAGTGGCAGGTGTATCCGTCGGGGTAGCGCTCCAGGTAGTCCTGGTGCTCGGGCTCGGCCTCCCAGAAGGGCCCGACCGGCTCGACCTCGGTGACGACCTTGCCCGGCCACAGTCCGGAGGCGTCCACGTCCGCGATGGTGTCCTCGGCGATCCGCTTCTGCTCGTCGTCCACGTAGTAGATCGCGGAGCGGTAGCTGAGGCCGATGTCGTTGCCCTGGCGGTTGCGGGTGCTCGGGTCGTGGATCTGGAAGAAGAACTCCAGGATCGCGCGGTAGTCGGTGAGGCCGGCGTCGAAGTGGATCTCGATGGCCTCCGCGTGCGTGCCGTGGTTACGGTACGTCGCGTTCGGCACGTCGCCCCCGGTGTATCCGACCCGGGTCTCCGTGACGCCCGGGAGCTTGCGGATCAGGTCCTGCATCCCCCAGAAGCATCCCCCCGCGAGCACGGCCCTCTGCGTCTGCGCTGCCATGTCGGCTCCTTCCCTCCGGTGGCCGCGGCCACCTCGTGCCGGTGGCCCGGGCCGCCCCGTGCTCCCGCGCACACCCTCGGCCTGTCGGCCACTGTCGCTACAGCGCGTACAACGGGCACGGCCCCCGAACAATTCCGCGCCCCCGCCGTTCGTCCGCCGCCGTCGGCGCGAGCCGGGGCCCGGTCCGAGCGCACACCTGCCTCGGGGGCCGACGATTTCCTCATTAAACGTGCTCAATCCCGTATGTACGGCGACGAGTTGGCAGTACCGTGGCCGGGTGTCCGAGACCCGCGCCACCGCACTCGTCCTCACAGCCCTCCCGGTGGAGTACGACGCCGTGCGCACCCACCTCGCACACCCCGAGGAACGCGTCCACGAGGACGGCACCCGGGTCGAGTGCGGCCCGCTCGACGACTCGTCCTGGAACCTGGCGATCGCGGAGCTCGGCGAGGGGGCCGTGACGGCCGCCGCGCTCACCACACAGCTGGTCGGTTGGCTCCGCCCGGAGGCGGTGCTCTTCGTGGGAGTCGCGGGAGGGCTCAGGGACGACATCGGCATCGGCGACGTCGTGGTGGGCACGAAGGTGTACGCGGTCCAGGGCGGCAAGCGGACCCCTCAGGGATTCCTCGCCCGGCCGCAGACCTGGCACGGCTCGCACCGGCTGGTGCAGGCGGCGCGGTCCGCGTTGCGGCAGATGCGGGACGTGCCGGTGCACTTCAAGCCGATCGCCTGCGGAGACGTGGTCCTGGCCGACGACAGGTCGGAGTACGCCGCACACATCCGCGAGCACTACAACGGCGCCTGCGCCATCGAGATGGAGGGCTCCGGCGCGGCCCACGCGGCCCATCTGAACGGCCAGTTGGACGCCCTCGTGATCCGCGGCGTCAGCGATCACGCCGACGCGGACAAGCACAGGGCGGACGCCTCGGGCTCCCAGCAGCG
The DNA here is from genome assembly GCF_036226605.1 of Streptomyces sp. NBC_00704. Taxonomy (NCBI): domain Bacteria; kingdom Bacillati; phylum Actinomycetota; class Actinomycetes; order Kitasatosporales; family Streptomycetaceae; genus Streptomyces; species Streptomyces sp. NBC_00704. The sequence continues at coordinate 7,500,245 of NZ_CP109000.1, read as the reverse complement.
GGCCGCCGAGCAGGCCGCCCGGGTGGCGGTGGCGGTCCTGCGCAGGCACCGGCCGCGCGCCGGCTCGTCCGGCGGCGGCGCCGTGCGGGATCCCGGCCGTCCCGGCTCGCACCACGACACCGCCCGCGCCCAGGACGGAAGCCCTCCGGTCTTCCGGGACGCCGCGTTCGGCAGGCCCGCCGCAGGGCGCAGCGGGGAGCCGGAGCGGTGAGCCGGAAGTCCGCGGGCCGCGGACGGGCGACAAGCACGGCGCGCGAGCGGCCGGGGCCGGCGTCATGACCGCTCACCTCGAAAAGCTCCTGCGCGCGTGCACGGTCCTGATCTGCGACGAGCGGGGCGACCCGGCAGGATCGGGGTTCTTCGCGGCCCCCGGGCTGGTGGTGACGGCGGCCCATGTGGTCGGCGCGGCGGGCGAGGGCGTCACGGTCCGCTGGAACGACTCCCCGGTCGCCGTGCTCGGCGTCGAGTGGCAGGACCCGCGCGAGCCGCTCGACGACGGGCTGTGGGACCTTCCCGACCTCGCCCTGCTGCGGGTGGACGCGGACGCGGCGCACGGGCATCCCTGTGTGCTGCTCGGCGAGGGCAGACCCGGAGCGAGGGTCCTCGGAGAGGGCTACACCCGGGGCCTGAGCGGCGGCTGCGCGCGCGACAGCGTGCGGCTGGAGCTGGAGTCGGACCGCCCGATCGGCCGGGTCACGGTGTTCAAGTGCAAGGACTCCGTCGTCGACGAGGGGTTCGGCGGCGGCGCCCTCCTCGACGTGGACGAAGGCCGGGTCGTCGCGGTGATCAAGGGGCAGCGCACCGGTCCCGTCGCCCTCGGCGGGGTGGCGGTGGGCGTCACGGTCCTGCGCGAGCGGCACCCGGCCCTGTGGGCGGCGAACGAGCGCTTCCACTACACCGACCGGCGGTGGGAGTTCGCCCGTCTCGACGACTCGCGCACGACCGATCCCGCGAGGGCGACGGAGGCGTTCCTGCGGCTGGTGCGGGAAGCGGTCGGCCGGCGTCCCGCCATCCTTCCCCCGGGCGGGAGCAGGCCCGACATCCACCAGATCCCCTCCGTGCGGGTGCTGCCGCTCGACGCGCGCGACGCTGCGGCGGGGCGCCACGACGGCTCCCTCGACGAGATGGGGCCGCGCGACGTGGGATTCGACGGGGTCATCCGCTGGTCGCCGCTGAGGGCGAGCTGGCGGGCGGTCGTCCTGCGGGGCATGCCCGGACACGGCAAGTCGTGGTTGCTGAACACTCATGCCGAGACGATCGCCGGCGACGCGCTGAAGCGGCTCGCCGACGACGCGGGCGCCTGGACGTCTGTCCCGGTGCCGGTCCTGGTGGACTGTGCGGCGCTGGGCAGGCTGCTGCCCGCCCGGGTCACCCGCGACGGCGTCCTGGACGCGCTGGTCGCGGCAGTCCGGCAGGAGGCGGACCCGCTCGACGGCACGGCCCCGGACGCGGTGGTGCGCATCGCCCACGCGGACGGGCGGCTGGTGGCGTGCCTGGACGCGCTGGACGAGGTCGGCACCGCCGACTGGGAGAAGGTGCGGCAGGCGCTGCCCGTCCTCGTCGAGCACGGGAACCGGCTGCTGGTCACGTCCCGGCCCTACGGCCAGCTGCGCACCCACACCTCCGGCCTCGGAGGATGCCTGCACGCGGAGGTCATCGGGTTCTCCGCCGGGCAGGTGTTCGCGTTCGCCCGCGGCTGGTTCTCCGACGACCCGGCGCGCGGCGAGGAGCTGGAGGCCGAGCTGCTCGACCGTCCCGAGCTGCGGGATCTGGCCAGGGTTCCCCTGCTGGCGGCGTTCCTGTGCAGCCTGGCCGCCGAGGGCGACCAGGTGCGGGTGCTGCCGACGACCCGGGCGCAGATCTACCGATCGGTCATCCTGGGCGCGCTCTCCGGACGGTGGCGCGCCCCGGGCCGGCAGGCGGTGGACCCGGACGAACCGCCCGAACCGAAACTCCGGCTGGACATCCTCGCCGACGCGGTCGGACGGCTGGGCCGGCCCTGGCGTTCGAGGGTCGACCGCTTCCCCCGCGCGGAACTCGCCGCCGCCCTGCGCGAGCACCCGCGGTACGCGCTCGCCGAGTCCGAGGCACAGGCCCGCTGGTGGGCGTGGCGCAGCCTGCGCCCCACCGCGGCCGACCGGATCAGGCCGCCCGGCCGGGACCCGCTGATCTGGGAGTACATGTTCGACGGCCTGCTCGCCCACGACGTCTCGGACAGCGGTGAGCCGGCGCTGCGGTTCGTCCACCCGGTGCTCGGCGAGTTCTGCGCGGCGGCCCATGTGGCGGCGCTGGGCGAGGACGGGCTGCGGGAGGCAGTGGAGGCGCATCGCTGGTTCGACGCGTCCTGGCAGGAGGTGTGGCCGCTGACCGCCGACCTGATGGCGGAGCCGGACACGCTCGTCGCCCTGCTCGTCGACTCGCCGTCGGACGCGTGGTTCGAGCAGACGTTCCTGGCGAGCCGGTGCGTCGCGGCCGCCGGCCCGCGGGTACGTCCTGAGCTGCGCGAACGCGTGGTGTCCAGGGTGCTCGCCGCCGCGCGGCGCTGGCGGGCGTTCGACCGGGACCGTGCCCTGATCCACCTCGGCGACCTCGTGCGCGCGCGGCTGCCGGAGGCCGTGGCGGCCGCGCACGCCCTGCTCGCGGACGATCCGGGAGTGGCCGCCCGGATGAAGACCGCCGCCGCCCTCGCCGAGACCGGTGACGACGTCGGCCTGGAGATCGTGCGGGCGTCGCTCACGGACCAGGGCATTCCGGCCGCGTACCGGGCCTGGTGCGCGAGGGCCGCGGTCGTCGTCGAGGACCCGGCCGGACTGGCCGCCCTGCTCGCCGCCGTCAAGGGCGCCCGCCGGGTCGGGGAGCTGAAGCTGCTGGTCGGCGCGGTGCCCGTCGAGAGCAGGGTGGGCGGCGCGCTGGCGCTGCAGATCCTGCGCGACCAGCGCGTGCACGGCACCATCCGGGCCGCCGTCGGTTCGGCGGTGGTGCACGCGGGCGGGGAGGAGCGGATCCGGCTGGCGAAGGAGCTGGCCGGGACGCCGCTGACGTCCTGGGGCGTGCGGGCCGCGCTGATCGCCGAGCTGCTCTCCGTGGGCGAGGACGACGTCCTTCCCCTGGGGCTGGATCTGTTCGACGACCCCAATCTGTCGGCGACGCAGCGCGTCACGCTGGTGGAGGCGCTCATCCGCCGCGGTCAGACGACCGTCGTCCCGCGCGCCGTGGCCATGCTGGAACGGAGCGACGTGTACTGGGACCAGCGGCGGCGGCTGGCCGGGTCCATCGCCGAGGTGGGCGGAGCCGGTGTGCGGGAGCTGCTGCGGCAGGTCCGTTCCCCGCTGTCGCTCGAACTGAAGATGCGGCCCATCATCGCGCTGGTCGAGGTGGGCGAGTGTCTGGAGCTGGCCGCCGAACTGGTCGCCGACACCGGGGCGCCCTCGTGGGTGCGCAGCCGGGTCGCGACGAGCCTCCTGCACCGCGGCTATCCGTCGACGTCGCACGACGTGCTGAGGGCGCTCGCCGCCGAAGCCGTTCCCGGGCACCCGTTCCAGGGCGAGCTGATCACCGCCATGCTGGCGCGCAGGATCCCCGGCGCCGGGGACGCGGCGTGTGCGCTGCTGGCCCGCAGCGCCGCCTCGAAGGACCCCGAACAGGTGCAGAACCAGTTCATCGCCGACCTCACTACCGCCGGACCGGAGGGCCGTGCGGCGCTCGTCCGCATCGCGCGCGACGACGGGCTGTCCGAGGAGGACAGGGCGCTGGCCGTGATCGCGCTGGGCGACACGGCGCCCGACGAGGCGGCACGGCTGGCCCTGACCCTGTCGGGCCGCGTCTCGCGGTTCACCGACTCCCGGATGACCCTGCTGCTCGGCGACAAGGGCGTCGTGGAGCTGGCCGACCGGCTGGAGGGACTCCTGGACGAGGAGCCGGCCGTCTACGGCACGTTGTTCCGGCTGCTGGGCAGTTCGCGGGCGGACCGGGAGCTGGTCGAGCGCCTGCTGCCGACCGGTCACCGGGCGGCGGGGCACTCCGCTCCCGAGCCGCGCCCCACAACGAAGATCGGCCCGGAGTATCTGGAGGGGGCCGGTCTGACCTGGTCGTCCGAGGCGGAGCGCGACTCCCTCGTCGGCTGGATCATGGGCCAGTTGGAGGAGCGGGTCGGGCGCAGGATCAGCGTGTTCCTCACCCCGGACCAGCTGAACGAGTTCGGACAGCTGGAGAGCGCGGAGCAGGGGGTCGACTTCCTGGCCACCCGCTCCGCGGGCTACCCCGAGCTGGTCCTCAGTCAGATGAAGGCCCTGCAGGAGGAGATCCGACAGGACCCCGGCCGGGTCCCGCACTTCGAGGCCCGGGACGTTCCGCCGTTGCGCCGGCTGTCGTTCGTCGCCGACACGCTCAACGAGTGGGTCAACGTCACGAGGACCCGGGGAGAGGCCGCCGGAACCGGCTTCTTCGAACGCAACGCGCGCACCATCATCAGCGAGGACGCCCGGGACCTGCTCGTCCTCGCCTGCCGGATGACGCCGGCTCTCAACCCCTACCGAGGGCATCTGTACCTGGTGCAGATGGCGTTGCGGGACGGCGGGAAGACGACCCTGCGCCGGATGACCGAGCCCGCGCGGATGTACGACCTGATGCGCGACTTCCTCAGCGAGGGCGACGGCAGCGGCCTTCTGGACACCGCGCTGGCGCGGCTCGCGCTCTCCCCCCGGTCCGAAGTGGCCTACTTCTACGGTGCGTTGGGCGCGGCACTGACGGAACATCCGGACCTCAGCGTGCGGCTGATGCAGGAGAGCGGGCGTCTGGCCGCTCCGGGCCAGCGGGCGGACGGCCTGGCGACCCTCAATGAGCAGGCACTCCGGTTCGGTTGGCCGGACGACCTGGTCCGCCGTCTGCGCGAGGCACTCGGCGGCGACGACGACGGCGACGGGGACGGGGACGGGGAAAGCACGAGCCGCGACAGCGACAGCGGCGACAGCGAGGACGAGGATGACAGCAACAGCCGTGAAGAGGGGGCGACATGACGGCCCGACGGCGGGGCGTCGCGGCGGTGGCGCGCCGTCTCCCGTGCGGGTGACCGCGGGGCCCGCGTGTCCCCGCCGTCGCGACGGTCAGGGCTGCGCGCCCCTCAACGAGGTCGTCGTCGGCGCGGGCCCGGGCGCGGCGCCGGAGAGTTACGCGGCCTGTTCCTGCGGCCGTCGGTTCCCGCTGCCGAACGCCGCGAGGCGCCGGCTGGACGAGGCGGTCGCCGGCTGGCGTGGGGTGCCGCCGGCGGCCGGGGAACCGGCCGCGGCGCGTGCGCTGGACTCGCTGCTGGAACGGGTCGTCTGGCCCGCCGAGCGGGCGAGCCGGCTCTCCCGGCAGGGCGTCGTCCCGGTCGGCACGCCGGTCCTGCACCGGCCGGCCGAGCCGGTGACCGTGATCAGCCCCGGTCTCGTGCGGTTCGCCCTGCACATGGTGGCGGTGATGCGGCGGGCCGGTGGCGTCGGGCTGGCCGCCAACCAGGCGGGCGCTCCCGTCCGGGTACTCGCGCACAACCTGGGCCGGGTCGTTCCCCAGATGCTGGTCAACCCGAGGATCGTCGGGTCGCACGGGACGTGGACGTACGGCGAGGGCTGTCTGTCGCTGCGCGTCGAGGGGGCGGCAGCCGACGTCGTGCGCCCCAGGGTCGTCACCGTGGTCGCCACCCTGCTCGACGGCAGGGTGCTCGCCGTCCGGGCCGACGAGGTCCTCGCCCGCGTCCTCCAGCACGAGGTGGACCACCTCGACGGCATCGTGTACGTGCAGCGCCTCGACGACGCGGAACTGGCGGCGGTGCACGCCCTGGTCGAGCGGGCGGGCGGCGACCCGGCCCGCCTGCCTTCCCGCCCGTACGGCAGCTGACCGCAGCGGACCGGATCCGTCGGGAGGCGTGACAGGACGCCCGGCGATGGCGTGGACGGTCACGCGGCTCCCTTTCCCGGGCGCGGCAGACAGGGGATGTCCGGAGCGCGGATCCGTCAACACCGCGGTTTCGACAGGTGCAGGGCGTTTCGGGATTTCGCTGGGCTTTCGGATCGTGGCCCTCGCGCCATCGCCGTCGAAGCGGTGTGAATCCCGAAAGATTTCGATGTGAATGGCGAATCATGCGGAGCATATTGACGGGAGCTGTCGGCCTCCTATGATCCTGATTGCTCGGCAATTCGATTGATGTTCGCACTATCGAACCTTCAAGGATCGCCCCCGACACCCGGCACCGCACCCTCCTCACAGAGAGATCGATCCATGACCATGTCATGTCCTGATCAACCCGTGGGACGTCGCCGGGTGCTGGCCGCCGCCACCGGCCTCGCCGCGGGCGCCCTGCTCCCCCACGAGGCGGCCCGCGCCGCCGCCTCGGCGTCCTTCACCAATCCCGTGATCTGGCAGGACTTCGCGGACATCGACGTGATCCGGGTCGGCGCCGTCTACTACGCGTCCGCCTCGACGATGCACTACTCGCCCGGGGCCCCCGTGCTGCGCTCCTACGACCTGGTGAACTGGGAGATCGCCGGACACTCGGTGCCCCGGCTCGACTTCGGCGCCAAGTACGACCTCAACGGCGCTCGCGGCTACGTCCGGGGCGTCTGGGCGTCGTCGCTGGCCTACCGGCCGGGCAACAGGACCTTCTACTGGCTCGGCCAGATCGACTTCGCCCGGACCTACGTCTACACGTCCCCCGCCGCCGAGGGGCCCTGGAGCCGGCTGACGACGATCGGCACGCCGTACTACGACGCCGGCCTCCTCGTGGACACCGACGACACCCTGTACGTGGCGTACGGAAACACCACCATCAGCGTGGCCCAGTTGTCCCCCGACGGACGTCAACAGGTGCGCTCCCAGCAGGTGTTCACGACGCCCTCCGGCATCGGCACCCTCGAGGGCTCCCGTTTCTACAAGATCAACGGGCAGTACTACATCTTCCTGACCCGCCCGGCGAACGGCCAGTACGTTCTCAAGTCGTCGGGCGGCCCGTTCGGTCCGTACACCCTGCGCCAGGTCCTTCTCGACCTGCGCGGCCCGGTCCCCGGCGGCGGCGTGCCGCACCAGGGCGGGCTGGTGCAGACGCAGAACGGCGCCTGGTACTACATGGCCTTCGTGGACGCCTACCCGGGCGGCCGGATGCCGGTCCTCGCACCCGTCACCTGGACCTCGGACGGCTGGCCCGTCGTCCAGCTGGTGAACGGCGCGTGGGGCGCCTCGTACCCCCTTCCCTCACTGCCCGCGCCGCCCCGCCAGGTCACCCCCATGACGGGCGTCGACACCTTCGACGGGACGACGCTCAAGCCGAGGTGGGAATGGAACCACAACCCGGACGACACCCGGTGGTCGGTGAACGACGGACTGACCCTGCGCACCGCGACCGTCACCGACGACCTCTACTGGGCCCGCAACACGCTCACCCACCGCATCCAGGGCCCCTCCTCCACCGCCACGGCCGACCTCGACCTCTCCGGCATGCGGGACGGCGACCGGACCGGACTCGCGCTGCTGCGCGACTCCTCCGCCTGGATCGGCGTCCGGCGCGACGGCGGCGTGAACCGGCTCGTGATGGTCAACGGGCTGACCATGGACGGCAGCTGGAACACCACCGGCACCGGGAGGGAGGTGGCCTCCGCGCCCCTGGCCGGCAACCGCGTCCGACTGCGCGCCGCCGCCGACATCCGCCCCGGCGCGGCCCGGTCCGCGGTCTTCTCCTACAGCACCGACGGCGCCGCCTTCGTCCGCCTCGGCCCCGCCTTCTCCCTCGGCAACGACTGGCGGTTCTTCATGGGCTACCGCTTCGCCCTCTTCAACCACGCCACCCGAGCGCTCGGCGGAGCGGTCCGCGCCACCCGCTTCGAGGTGTCCGTGCCCTGAACCGGCCCCGTCCCCCTGCCCCGTCCGGCCGAACCTTCTGCCGGACGTCCGCCCGAAGTCCCCCCGAACCTCCACCCGCACCATCCACCGCACCATCCACCCGCACCCGACCGCACGAGGAGAGACATGAACCCGCTCAAACGGCTCGGCGCACGCCGAGCCTCGGTGTTACCCCTGCTGGCCGTGGCCGCCCTGGCCGCACCGGGGGCCGCGAACGCCGCGTCCGACGGACACGACGCCGTCCGGGCCTCCACACTCGGCGCGCAGGCCGCCCAGTCCGGACGCTACTTCGGGGCCGCGGTGGCCGCCGGCAGGCTCGGCGACGGCACGTACGTCGGGATCCTGGACCGCGAGTTCAACTCGATCACCCCCGAGAACGAGATGAAGTGGGACACGACCGAACGCTCCCGCGGCTCGTTCAACTTCGGGCCCGGCGACCAGATCGTCAACCACGCTGCGGCCCACGGCCAGCGCGTGCGCGGCCACACGCTCGTGTGGCACTCCCAACTGCCCGGCTGGGTCGGCTCCATCCGGGACGCCAACACCCTGCGCGGCGTCATGAACAACCACATCACCACCGTGGCCAACCACTACAAGGGCCGCGTCTACGCCTGGGACGTGGTCAACGAGGCCTTCGCCGACGACGGCAGCGGCCGGCACCGCTCCTCGGTGTTCCAGAACCTGCTGGGCGACGGATTCATCGAGCAGGCCTTCCGCACCGCCCGCTCGGCCGACCCGGCGGCCAAGCTCTGCTACAACGACTACAGCATCGAGGACTGGAACTCCGCCAAGACCCAGGGCGTCTACCGCATGGTCCGCGACTTCAAGTCGCGCGGCGTGCCCATCGACTGCGTCGGCTTCCAGTCCCACTTCGGCGCCGGCGGACCTCCCGGCAGCTTCCAGACGACGCTGTCGAACTTCGCCGCGCTCGGTGTGGACGTGCAGATCACCGAACTGGACATCGCGCAGGCGCCGGCGAACGCGTACGCCAACACGGTGCGCGCATGCCTGAACGTCGCGCGCTGCAAGGGCATCACCGTCTGGGGCATCCGGGACAGCGACTCCTGGCGCTCGGGGGAGAACCCGCTGCTGTTCGACCGCAACGGCAACAAGAAGGCCGCCTACCGGTCGGCGCTCAGCACGATGGGCGGCACGCCCACGGCACGGCAGGTCGGGGCACAGTAGGTCGGGGCACAGCAGGTCGCGGCGCCGACAGCCCTCCAGGACCGGGACATCATCCACGGTCACATGATCCGCGCCGGATGGTCACGGCGGTCCCCCGGCCGGTGCCGGGGGACCGCACCCGTGCGCAGGTCCACGAGCCGCGGGGCCGGTGGGCCGGTGGGCCGGCAGGAGTGGGTTCCGCGCAACCCGTGGGTCAGCAGGGCGACAGCGAGGCGCCGGGAACGGAGAGCGACACCTCGGTGTCGTCGCTCCACGAGCAGACCTCCAGCCATGACAGGTAGCCGTCCTGCGTGAAGACGAGGACCTCGCCCGGGTACTCGCCCGCCTCGGTGAGGAACTGCGCCGACGCCGCCACGACGGTGCCGGGACCGGTGGGCGCGGCCTCCACCTCGTCGGTGCGCACGGCGAAGAACGCGGTGCCGCACCCGCAGGAACAGCGCGACAGGACACTCAGATGCGGAAGCTGGCGCCGCAGCGCGACATGTACGGGACGCGCGGGGTCGAGCATCGTCTCCAGCGCGGCGGCCACGTCGGCGGGCAGGCGGGTGGCTGCGTCGGCCGACGGGTCGGCGGGCGGATCGGCGGGCAGGTCGGCGGCCAGGGGCTCGGTCATCGCCTCACCGTATCCGGCCGGGCGGCTCCGGGCCCGGCCCCCGCTGCGCCCCGGCCCCCTCCCTCGGAGGTGTCCGGACCGCTCAGGGCCAGGGCTCCGTGGGACGCACCGTGTCGAAGGCGAGACCGCTGGAACTCTCGCCCGTGCCGGGGGACTTCTCCCGGCGCACCCAGCTGTGCCAGGAGCCGTCGACCCAGCGGGCCAGCACCGGGCGCCGGGTGACCTGCACCCCCTCGCGCGGCACCTCCTCCTCGTGCACCCACAGACCGGGCGTGAGCAGACGGCCCTGGGGGCCCGGCCGGGGGCCGGGACCGGGACCGGCGAGATCGGCCAGCCGGAAGCGGATCCGCGCGGTGCGCACCGCCTCCGGCACGAGCGGATACCAGTAGCCGGGGACGTCGGTCTGGAGGGCGTAGGCGGGCGGGGCACCGGCCGCGAGCGGTTCGGCGGACGGGCCGGCCGGCTCGCGGTCGCGGCGGTCGACCTGTTCGCCCCGGCCGTCGGTGTAGTGGTGCTGCACGGCCCAGGCCAGGTTGGCCAGTTCGTCGCGGCTCAGCGCCACGCGCTCCGCCGGCCGCCCCGCCTGGCCGCTCTCGGTGGGGAGCATCAGCAGTCCGGACGCCGCCGGATGATCCGGGTCGGGGCTGTGCAGGGTGAACATCGACCAGGCCGGGTCGTCCCGGCCGGCCCGGCCGATCAGGTGGTGGCGGCCGAAGACGTCGCGGACCACGAGCCGGTCCAGGACGGTGAGGGAGGCCGCCGGCACCTCCAGCGGCGTCAGGAACCAGTCGTTTCCGTAGACCGTGGCGAACGAGATCAGCAGCAGCCGGCCGGTGTCCAGCGTGGACACGTCCGCCGCGCCGAGGTCGACCCGTGCGTCCTCCATCTCCCAGAACCGGTCCGCGGGCAGCCCGCCGTAGCGGACCGTCGAGGGCAGGCCCTCCTCGGTGAAGGCCTGCCGCGGTCCCGGCTGCGCCGCCGGGGTGTCCGGGTCGGGCTCGACATCCAGGCAGTACCAGTCGAGCCCGTCGCCCTGGTACTCCTCGGCGCGCAACACCGTTCCGCCGGTGGAGAGTTCGGCCGCGTACTCGAAGCGGTGCGGGTCGAAGCAGTCCGGGCCGCGCCCGGCGAGCCGCTCCGCCCACCAGGCCCGCCACCGTGCCGCCGTCTCACCGATCCGCGGATCCGCCGTGCCGTCGAAGGAGCCCGCGTCCAGCGCCGCCGCGACCGCCGCCGCGTCGGGCATCCTGCCGTCGAGCAGTCCGATCAGGCTCGCGTCCGCCTCGTCGGCCGCGTCCGCCGGGAGCCGGTGGGGGGCGAGTGCCGGGCGGGCGGCGTCGAGCAGTCCCGCGTCGTCGAGCATCCTCACCAGCGCGGCGCCACCCTCGGCGCGCAGCCGCTCGTCCACCCGGACGGGCTCGTCCTCGATCTGGCAGTCCAGCGGGCCGAGGCCGGGGTCGTAGGGCACCCAGTCCGCGGCGCCGTCCGGCCGCCAGGCGTCGACGGGCGTGCTGCCGCCGCTCATCCGGGCGACGGCCGGGGATCCGGCGTCCTGCGCGGCGAACTCCCCGAACTGCCACTGCCGGGTGAGCAGCCACAGCGGGTCGTGCACCCGCGCGGCCAGCCCGGACTCGACGTCGGAGGTGCGGTGGCGGGGCTCCAGCCGGAAGGGCCCGTCCGGGTCGGTGTTCGGCCTGCGGGTCTCGATGCGGGCGAGGGCCCGGCCGGTCGCGCCGTGCTGCGAGATCCGGATGCCCGGCAGCAGGTCGTCCAGCTGCGGCAGGTCGGACAGGTCGACGGCGCGCAGCTTCGCCAGTTCGAGCGTCTCGCGCAGCACCTGCACCAGGCCGTCGGAGGTCCAGCCGCGTTCGAGGTCCGGCGGCACCGCGACGAGCAGGCTGTGCGGGGCCTTGGCGTCCGGCCGGTCGTAGTGGAAGGCGACGCCGGTCAGTTCGGTCTGCGCGACGCCGCCGTCCGCGGCCGCCGGGCCGTCCGGCGGGGGCGGCTGGTCGGATCCGGGCAGCAGCTCGATCCATTCGTCCAGGACGACGCCGACGACGGCCGCGCCGGGTGTGAGGCCAGCCGGTGCGTGCCATACGAGGTGGACGGTGGCGGGTGGACGCCGTCCGGCCGGGAAGGCGCCGCCGATCCAGGCGTCGGCCTCGGCGGTCGGATGCTGCGCCGCGCGCAGCGGTTCGGTGCGGTCTGCCCGGGCTCCGGCGAGCAGCAGCGTCTCGTGCAGGGTGCGCACGGTCGGTCGCACGGCCGCGTTGCGCCGCAGCCAGTCCTCGACGTCGGCGCCCGGCAGGCCGGTGCGGCCGGCCGGCGGCCCGCTCGGCGCGGTGACGTCGGGCAGGAGCGGCAGGTCCGCGCCGAGCACCTCGGTCAGCGCCGCGCGGGCCTTGGCGAGCCAGGATTCGGCCGAGTCCGGCGTGACCTGCGCGGCGGCCAGCTCGCGCAGACCCGGCAGGGCGGGGTGCCCGGCCGTCGCGGGGCTCGCGGCGAAGGCGGCGAGCCGCGTCCGCAGCGCGGTCGTGTCGGCCGCGGCCGTGCCGGGTTCGGCGGGCAGATGGGCCGGGAGCAGGGGCTGGGCGGTGGACAGCAGCGACCGGATCCTGACCGCCCGCCCGTGCAGGGCGTTCCAGCCCGGGCCGGCGAAGGTCACCGCCGTGCCGGGCGGGACGCCGAGGACGGCCTGGACGGCGCCGCGCAGCCCGGCCGGTTCGGCGGCGGCCACCTCCAGGACGGTGCGCAGCGCTCCCGCCCCCAGCCGGTCGGCCGTCACGGCGAACGTCCGCGCCCCGTCGTTGCCGTCGCCGACCGGGCCCGAGCCGCCGGCGGCCTGTCCGTCGCCCCGGCTTTCGGTGCCCGGCCCGTCGCCGCCCTCTCCGACGCTGCTCTCGCCGGCACCCGGGTTCCCGCCAGCCTGACCGTCGCCGTCCTGTCGGTCGCCGTCCTGTCGGTCGCCGTCGTGTCCGTCGCCGTCGTGTCCGTCGTCGGAAGGCGTGCCGAGTGTTCCGGTCAGTGTCCAGTCGGACGCCGGGCCCAGCAGGTGGGCGACCCACGACTCCAGCGCGGGTTGCAGCGCGGCGAGCGGGTCGCCGGGCCACTGGGTGGGGGTGCCCGGCTCGGCCGGCAGCAGCGCGGCCAACCGGTGGGTGAGCGCGCGGGCGCGGTGCGGGGTGCGCAGGACGCGGAACGTGTCGGGGACGTCCTCGCCGCGGCCCAGCGTGTCGGCGGTGAGTCCCGCGCGGACGGGGTTGCCTCCCACCAGTTGGTGCACGCTCTCGGCCAGCACCACGTCGCCCACGGCGTCCAGGGCGTCGGCGAGGTCGTCGAGCAGCGGGGCGACGACGGCCCGGTCGCCCGGCGGGACCACCGGCGCCCCGTCGATGACGCTGGGCAGGTCGGGCGCGCCGGCCCCGGCCCGCACGAGCGCCATACCGTCGACGACGTTGCGCGCGGAGACGGCCTCCGCGCTGCGCGCCCACAGCTGTGCCGCGGACGCCTCGGCGGGTGGGTCGGGCACGACCGGAAGGGGGAACTGGCGGCGGAAGCGTTCGACGAGGTGGTCCGCCTCGGCGTCGTGCAGGGTCCGTTCGAACCGGTAGCCCAGCAGGGAGCCCAGGTTCTGTCCCTGGCGCACACCGCCCAGCAGCCGGCGGGCGACGCGGGCACGGCGGGAGGTGAGGGCGACGGCGTAGGTCTGCTCGTCGGGGTCGCTGAGGAAGCCCGACCGCAGGACGGCCGCGGTGGCCGCGTGCTGGAGCGAGGGGGCGTGGATGTAGCCGTCCGCGGCGGAGACCTCGACGGTGGTGTCGACGTCGTCCAGCCGGATGTCGACCTCTTCCCGTTCGCCGGGCGGGAGCAGGTTCTCCACCCAGCCGTAACAGGCGAACCGGACGCCGTCGACGCCCGACGCCCGCAGGTCGGCCAGCCGCCGTGAGGCCAGTGAGGTGATCCACGCGTCCAGTCGGTGCGCGTGGACGTCCACGACCTCCAGGAGCAGTTCGGGCAGCCGGGCCACCGGGACGGCCGCCAGGGTCCGCAGCGCCTGCTCCAGGCGGGGCAGCGCGGCGGCGGCGCGGGCGGCGTCCGCGATGCGCCGGGGGCGTTCCCGCTCGCCCAGTCCCTCCAGCGTGTCGGCCACGAGTGCGTCCGTGTCGGCGGTGGCGGCCAGCGCCCGGCGCAGGGGGTCGTCGTCGCCGGCACCGCCGTCGCCGCCGCTCGTGAAGGCCGACCAGTTGGGCAGGAACAGCAGGGCGTCGAGCACTCCGCTCGCGTCCGGTGGGGCCTCGGGCGTCACGTCCGGCGGCTGCTCGCCCTCCGGCGGCGCCTCTCCCCCGCCGCCGGTCCCGTCTCCCTCGGTCCCCTCTCCGCCGGTGCCCTCTCCGCCGGACGCCTCGTCCGTCCCGGCGGCCTCGTCCGTCCCGGTCGTCTCCCCCGGCTCCTCAGTCTCCGTCTCCCCCTTCCCCGTCTCCTCCGTGTCCTGCGGAAGGTCGAAGAACGTGCTGCGGCGGGGCGGGGTCTCGCGGCCCGAGGAGAGGTCGACCGGCCATGCGCGGTCATAGCTCCCGGCGTCCAGTTCGCCCGCCAGGAAGGCGCGGACCGCGCCGAGGTAGTCCGCGGTGGCTGCGGCGCGGGCCGGGAAGCCGACCGGGTCCGGGGTGAGCCTGGCGACGAACTCCGGGACGCCGGTCCTTTCGTCCCGGTCCCAGCCCAGGGAGGTCCAGCCGTCGCCGGACGCCGTCCACCGCAGCAGGCTGTCGGGCGGCAGGCCGGGCAGGCCCGGCCGGGCGGGGGGCTCGTCGCGGGGCGTCGCGGGCACGGCGAACGCGGGACCGGACATGCGGCGCATCGCCAGACCCGTCGCCACGGGCAGCCGTTGCAACGCCTCCACCGCGACCTGGTCGACCGGCTCTCCGGGCCGCACCCGCGGGATCGGGTCGATGGCCTCCTCGTCGTCCACCGCCGCGCGCCAGCGTCGTCGCAGCCGCTGGAGCCACGGCGCGAGCAGGGCGTCGACGTCGTCGGCGCGTTGCGCGCGCCAGTCGTCCAGCGCGGTGACGGGGAGCACGCCGTACGGCTGGCGGCCGACCCGGAGCGTCGGCAGCGGCCCGCGGCTGCGGACGTGCTCGGCCAGGTGGTCGCGGACCGCGCGCCACGGCCGTTCCGGCGCGACGACGCGGTCCTGCCGGGTGCCCAGGTCCACGAGGCTCATCGCGGCCTCGGCGAAGCCCTGGCCGAGCGTCGGCCAGGTGAGGAGGGTGAGGGCGGCGACGGCGTCGGCGTCGGCGTCGTCCGCGCCGGAACAGCCGCGCAGGAAGCCGGGGTCGGGCAGCGCGAGCGCGGTCGCCAGCGTGTCGGCGGCGGGGCGCTCGCCCTGCGCCGGGTCGGGTTCGGGGCCCGGGTAGGCGGGGGCCGAGGACCAGCCGGAGCGGGCGCGCGGGGTGTTGTTGGTGGGGGTGCCGGGCGGCAGCAGACCGAGTCCGTCGCTGAACCGGTGGCCGTGCAGCAGGTCGCGCAGCCGGGCCGCGCCGTCCGCCGGGGAGTCGTCGCGCACCCCGGTGACGAGCAGTTCGTCCAGGCTCTCGGGGGCGCCCGGCGGGAGGATCAGCTCGACGCCCATGCCCGCCTTGACCGCCTCGAACCAGTCGGTCTCCCAGCCCTCCTCCTCGTCGCGCAGGAGACCGATCGGCAGCGGGTCGGGCACCGGGCGGCCGAGCTTGTCCACCACCACCTCGCCGTCCCGCAGGCCGAGGAAGCGCCACCGCCGGGGCATCGGGACCGTCCGGCGCGGCCGTTGCAGGGGGTCGTCGGGGCGCGGAGCGGCCGGCGGGGCGCCGGGGCGGGCGGCGCGCACCGCCCAGGAGGCGCGTGCCGGGCGCAGCGCGGTGAGGGTCTCCTGCCAGGCCTGCGGCGAGGGGTCGCTCCAGTACGCGTCGGCGGCGGCCTTCTCGGCCGGGGTCAGCCCGGGGTCGAACGGGGAGAGCAGGACGTCGTCCGGATAGATCCGCACCCGTAGCGTGCTCGGCTCCCACCAGATCGTCTCCACCCGCACCGGTACGCACGCGATCGGCGCGCTGTTGTCGGCGGCGAACAGCGGGGCCTCCTCCCCCAGGGCGCGTCGGAGGTCGTCTTCCGCCGCGGGGATCAGGGAGTTCAGCCCGTCGGCCGTGCGCCGCAGTTCCGCGTGGGCCGCCTCGGCTTCGGCGAGCAGTTCGACACCGGGGCGTTGGCCGAGTTGGACGGGGTCCGGGAGGCCGGCCCGCACGGCGTCCTGGAGGCGGCGCACCACGGCGAGTTGTTCGTCGGCGAGGGCCTGTGCGGCATCCGCTTCTCTGCGTGCGCGCGTCAACTGGGCGCGGGCGGCGAAGGTGTCGGTCATGACCGCGGTGCTCCTGTCGTCGGCGCGGGGTGGCGCGGTGGGGGGCGGTGGTCACTGGTTCAGCAACGTGGCTGCCTTGAAGGCGAGTTGGAACGGCCGCTGGAAGGCGATGCGAGCCATGTCGGCGGCGTCGCGGCCCCATTGCGCGGCGTCGGGCGGTGGTGGGTCGGGGGCGGGCGGTGCGGGGTCCAGGCGCACGCACGCGAGGGGGGCCGTGCCCACGGCGGACCAGGCGAGGTCGGCCCAGGACGTCATCGGGGCGGGCTGCTTGCCGGAGTCGAATCCGAACCGGGTGCCGTGCATCGGCTCGCGGAACACGAAGAACCAGTCCTCGGCGCGGGCCCGTGTCTCGTCGAGGCCGGGGAAGAGGTAGAGCACGGTGGACTCGTCCAGCGCCAGGGGGGTGGCCGGCACCCCGTCGAAGTCGGCGGGCAGTCTGCCGCCCACCCCGCGTACGGCGTGCAGGGCGGTGCCGGGGAAGCGGCGCAGCAGTTCCGCGCGCACGAGCATCACCAGGTCGCCCGTGCCGCCGGTGCGCAGACCGCTGCCGAGCGGGCTCTCCGGGGGCCACAGCGCGATCTCCTCGACGTCCGCGCCGTCGCCGGGCCAGAACCGGGCGAAGGGGGTGCCGCGCTGGTCGGTGGGGAACTCCCGCCACAGCAGCTCGCGGTTGA
The DNA here is from genome assembly GCF_036226605.1 of Streptomyces sp. NBC_00704. Lineage (NCBI taxonomy): Bacteria > Bacillati > Actinomycetota > Actinomycetes > Kitasatosporales > Streptomycetaceae > Streptomyces > Streptomyces sp. NBC_00704. The sequence continues at coordinate 7,483,516 of NZ_CP109000.1, read as the reverse complement.
ACTCGTGGTTGAGGCCGACGAGCAGCGCGGCGATGAACTCGGGGTTCGTCTCCAGGAGGGTCACCGAGTCGGGCGGCAGGGAGCCGATGCCGGGCAGCGCCCATTCCGGCCAGCGGGCCAGGATCTCCTCGGCGATCGGCACGGTGAACCTCGGGTGGGCCATGATCGGCCGCAGCGGGCGGTCGTCGGTCTCCGCGCGGTCCGTCCAGAAGTCGGCGGGGATGCGGTCGGCCAGGCGCAGCAGGTGCAGGCGGGTGGGGCTGATCCGGTCGCGCAGTTCGCCGGGCAGGCCGGCGTCGGGGGCGTCGTCGCCCATCACGCCCATCCTGCGCAGTCCCTGGACGAGGACGGGTTCGGGCGCCGGTGCGTCCTGCGGGGCGCCGCCGGCGGTGCGCCGGGCGCGGCGGGCCGGTGCGCCGTTGCGGCGGGTCAGCCGGGTGAAGGAGGTGCCCGCCGTGCCCGCGGGCACCTCGTCGTGCGCCGAGGCCAGCAGTGCGGCCAGGGTGGTCGTGGGGGCGGCGGCCGCGTCGCCGGCGGACAGTCTGACGCGTCCGCCGGCCGGCGCCATGAGGGTGACGAGGTCGGCCGGGGACAGCCGGTCGAGGTGTTTGCGCTGGGCCCGTTCGGCCGCGGCGGCGGCCAGTTCCCCGGCCGCCAGCAGCCGGTTGGCCCGGCGGATCTCCCCGACCTGCTCCCAGGCGCGGGCCATCAGGAACTCCTGTTCCAGTTGCACGTAGCGCGCGCCGAGCGCGGCGGCCACCCGGCGGCGCACCTCCAGGTTCAGCGTGGTCAGCCAGCTGTCCGCCTCGGCGGGCACGGTCTGGCGGCCCGTGTGGTGGCTGCCGTACAGCGGCGGGGCGACGGCGGTGACGTCCCGGTCGGCGGGCGGTCCCTCGGCGGGTTCCGCGGGCCGCCCCTCGTCCCCGGTCCCGCCGCCGTCGGTGGCCACGGCGTCCGCCTCGGCCTCGCGCGTGGTGGCGACGTCGGTGCGGCGGTGTGCCGGTGCGTCGAGGCGTGCGCGGACGACGGCGCGGAACAGGTCGCGGACGGCGGGGTCGGTCCACGCCTCGGGCGCGGCCGTGCCGGGCGCCCGCAGTGCGCCGTCCAGGGTCACCTCGGCCGGTCCGACGGCCATCTCGGGGGGCCGGCGCCGGCCGACGTCGATGGTGCGCCCGCCGATTCCGGCCTCGGCGGCGGGCCGGAAGCGCAGTCGTTGGGCCAGTTCCGGGAAGGTGCCCGCGGCGCCGGTGCGGAAGGTCCACCAGTGGTAGACGGGCAGGTCGACGGTGTCCCGGCCGGCGATGGGCCAGGCGTCCGCGGTGGCCGCCGCGCCGGACGCCGCCTCCAGGCCCGCGTCCCGCCCGGCGGCGGTGGCGGGCACCACGGCGGCGATCCAGCCGCGGCCGGGGGTCAGCCGGCGCGGGCACAGCAGTCGTGCCACGACGTCGGCCGAGTGGGCGCGCAGCCCTTGTTCGACGAGCCGCCGGGCGTCGGCGGCGTCGACGACGGTGTCGGGCAGGCGTGCCTCGACGTGGGCCCAGGCCCACCGTTCGCCGGGCGGGGGCAGGGCGGCGGCCGGGGCGGTGAGGACGGGCAGGGGGCGCGCGTCGCGGGGCGGGGCCGCCTCGTCGTCGGCCAGCACGACCAGTGCGATCCACGGCTGCGGGACGGGTCCGTCACGCGTGGCCGCCGTGCCCGAGGACAGCAGCCAGGGCAGGTCCGCGTGGGCCAGTTCGACTCCGGCGAGCACGTTCTCGGGGGCGTCGGGCGTGCCGGGCGGCGGTTCCTCCCGCAGCACCGTCGAGCGGTCGAAGCCGTACACGTCGCCCGGCCCGGCCAGCGACAGCGTGGGTCCCGTCACCGACGGCTCCTCGTGGCGGCCGTCGACGTCCCGGCCGAACCGCACCGAGGTGGGCAGCGCCTGCCCGGTGGCCGTGGCGCCGGCGCCGATCCGCGCCGAGGAGAAGAACCATCGCGTGCTCATGCGTCGCTCCGGACCGGGTCGTCGGGTCGTGGCGCGCGACGCGCGTGGGGCGCGCTCACGGGTGCAGTTCCCAGCGCTCGACGAGCCGCAGCGGCTCCTGCGGTCGGGCGAGCCGCCCGCGGGCGGTCTGCCAGGCGTCGGCGGTGGCGTCGACCAGGGTGACGTCGTCGAGCAGCGGCTCCAGGGTGTCGGCGGCGGCCAGGCTCCGCGTGGGCGGGCGTATCCGGACGGCCGCTTCACGCGTGCGCCAGCGGTGCAGCCGTTCGGCGGCGCTGACGCCGTAGACCGCCTCGCGGTGCAGGAGTCCGGGCCAGCGCGAGAACTCCCGCTTGTGCAGCGGCGGTTCGTACGCCGTCTCGTACCCGTCCTCGGCCCGGCGTCCGGGTGCGACGCGGATGCCGTCGGCGTGTGCGACGACCCCGCCGGCGTGGTCGGCGAACGCGGGCCGGGTGAACTGCTCCTCCTCGGTGAGGTCGAAGAACTCGCCGGGCACGAACTGCTCGGGAAGCGAGTCGAGTTCGGCGGCGGTGCGGGTGCCGCCGAGGGTGATCTCCCTGATCGTCCACGTCTGGGCCGGCACCGGCCGTCGTTCGAACCGGGAGATCGGCACGCCGAGCGGGACCACCCGCTGGGTGACGCGCAGGGTGGCGTCCGGATGGACGAGACTCCCCTGGTTCAGTTTCTCGTTCGCCGCGCGGGTGAAGACGAGCGCGGTGCGTTCGGCGGCCGGCCGCTGCGCCGCCCAGGCCTTCGACTGCGCCAGCTCGACCGTCAGCGCCTCGGTCGGATCGCGTCCGGGCCGGGCCGCGACCGCCGGCGGCGACCCCCAGCGGACGTCGAAGTCCAGGTCGACGTCCCAGAACAGCACCGAGATGCTGCCGGTGCCGAACGCGTGCCAGGGCGCCGGGCCCTCCAGGGTGAAGTCCAGGGCGATTCCCGCCAGTCGGCGGCCGAACGCGCGCACCGCGACCCCGGCCCGCGCGTGCACGGTGAACGAGAACACTGGGTCGAAGACGAACAGGGCGTCCAGGCCGAGCCAGCCCTGCACCCCGCAGCCGGCGATCATGGCCTCCAACTGCACCTGGCCGCCGAACATCACCGCGTTCGAGGTGACGGCGAAGTAGGCCTCCATGCGCAGTCCGAAGCCGTTGCCGGGGGCCAGGTCGACCTGGAGGCGGCTCAGCGCGGGCACTCCGGCGGGCCGGGTGTAGCGGGGGTGGAAGCCGCCCGCGGACAGCACGAACTCGGGTCGCCGGCCGCCGCGCACCAGCAGGTACAGCTCGCCGCGCACGGTCAGCCCGGCGATCCACGAACCGGACAGCGACACCAGCAGTTCGACGAGGGGGACGGACGGCTCGATCCGGCCGAGCACGCTCGCCTGGAGGCGGACCACCGGCACCTCGGGGTCGGGCAGCCCGACGAGGAGGCGGCCGAGGATGATCGCCCGGACGGGGGCGGGCAGTTCGAGGATGACCGCGCCGGACAGCGACACCCGGCCCGCGCTCCAGGTGAGGCGGACCATCGGCCCGACCAGGAACCGCCCGGCGGCCACCGGGAACGCCGCGCCGAGGGACGCGATGATCTCCTTCGCGCGTTCCACCGCGTGTTCCGGGAACAGCACGTGGTCGGCGTTTCCGGCGCCGACGAGCTGCTGGAGCGCGGTGGCGTCGGCACGCCGGTTGACGCCGACCAGCCCGCCGACCGCGTCCAGCGCGAACCCCAGCCCCACCTGGATCCCGGGCGGCGGGAACTGGGCCGACAGCAGCACCAGGAAGCTGGTGGGGACGTCCTTGTCGGGCGGCCGGAACAGGGCGACGGCCTGGACGCTCAGCACGCCGAGGTCGATCGAGATCAGCCCCGCGTACCCGTTGTCGCCGGTGCGCCGCACCACTCCCCCGCCGGACACCGGCGGCAGCTTCAGCTCGGTGCCCACGCTCTCCGGGAACAGCTCGCGCGGGCGCGGTTCGAGACCGGGGCGGGAGCCCGGGGCCAGCGACACGGGCAGGGCGATGCCCGCACCGTCGAGGAAGACCCGCAGCGGCAGTCCGGGCAGCGCGGCGGTGAGCGAGACGGACAGTCCCAGCTCCGGGCGGCCCCCGTCGGAGGTCAGCTGGAGGGCGGCGTCGCGGGTGGACACGCCCGGCGCGTTCAGTCGCAGCGGCAGCGGGACGCGCAGGCCGCCGTTCCCGGCGAAGCGCAGGCCGTCGACCCGGTCCGCCCTGAGGGTGACGTCGACCGCGTCGGATCCGCCGCTCATCGGGCTCGACCCGCCTAGGCCGACGAGGTCGGCGAGGGCGGCGGGCAGGACGGCGGCGGTGAGGTGGCGCAGCCCGACCTCCACGCCCGTGGGGGCCCCCGGCGCGGCGGTCACCTGGAGGGACACGCCCTCCACGGCCATCCCCGGCCCGTCGCTCATGCCGACGGCGAGCCGTCCGGTGCGCCGCAGTCCGATCGTGGCCGCGCCGGTGGGCGGCGGGGCCGCGCCGGGCGGCGGGGCGGGCGCTCCGGGTCCGAAGGAGGCGCCCCAGCCCTGGGGAGCCGTGACGGCGGCCTCCAGGGTCCACTCCCGCGCGGTCGTGGGCGGCAGGGACAGCGTCGTCCCGGGGGTGACGACCACGTCGAACACCGGGCCGCCCGGGGTCACCCCGAGGACGGCGCGGCCGGCCGCCGCTCCGGCCGGGTCGGTCAGCACCAGCGCCACTCCCACGGGCGCGCCGGGCTCCCGCCGCCAGCCGTGCAGTCTCAGCGGCTCCGGGGAGTCGCCGGCCAGGTCGCCCGCCATCTCCCGCACCAGCTCCACCAGGGAGTTCCCCGCGGGCAGGCGGTCGTGCACGCCGAGGAGGCGGCCGGCGAGCACGGTGCCGGCGGCGGACGGTTCGTCGGCCGGCTCGGGGAGGACGCGGGCCAGGCCTTCCACGGCGTCCTCGGTCAGCGTGGACAGCAGGCCGGTGACCTGGTGCAGGAGTTCCCGGGCGTCCATGGCGCGTCACCCTCCGTCGGACGTGCCGTTGTCGATGACCAGCGCGCGGTCGAAGCATCCGACGCCGAGCCGGTGTCCGTCGGGACTGAACGTCATCGTGAGCACCTCGCGCTCATCGGTGGTGACGGCGTACAGCTCCTTGCCGTCGAGGTCGAAGAGCCGCACGACGGCGTCGATGGAGGCGCTGGCCGCGAGCCGGCCGTTGGGGCTGAACGCCACATGGGTGACGGCCCCGAAGCCAGGGTCCGGCGCGCCCGGGGTGAGCTTGGGGGCCCGGCACTTCTCCACTCCGGTCTCGGCGTCCAGGACGCGGGCGAACCCGTCGGACCCGCCGACGACGGTCCACCGTCCCCTGGGGTCGAAGGCCACGCAGCTCGGGGCGGTGACCTGGTCGTCGATCTCGTCCGGGGCGGGCCACAGCTGTGCGCCGCCCTGCGCCTCGAACATCCGGGTGGTGTCGTCGGCGGCGCAGCACACCACCGTCGACCCGTCGGGGGCGAACGCGACCGCGAGCACGGCGTCGTCGGGCGTCAGCCGTCCGAGTTCCGCGCCGGTGGCGAGGTCCACGACCCGTGCGGATCCCGCCCGGCGGTGGTCTCCGCCGTGGCGTTCGTCGACGGCCAGCGCGATGCGGGCGCCGTCCCGGCTCAGGTCGACGTCGGCGATCAGCGGCGGGTCCACGGTGATCCGGCGGCCGATCGCGCCGGTGGCCTGGTCGAGGACGGCGATCAGCGTGTCGGTGGCGGCGATCACCCGCCCGTCCGGGGTGAACCGCACGCTGTTGACCGAGTGGCCGGGATCCAGGGGCCCCTGCCACAGGGCCGGGCCGCCGGAGGCGTCCAGCAGGAGCACCTGCTCGAAGTCGGCCAGGGCGATCCGGGCGCCGTCCGGACTGAACGCGACGCCGGTCACGAACCCGTCGACGCTCATGTCGACGGGGACGCCGATGCCGACCGGGCGCACCCGCAGGACGGTGTCCTCGCCGCCGGAGGCGAACCGGGCGCCGTCCGGGCTGAAGGCGATCGCCCGGACCGAACCCGCGTGCTCGACGGTGAGTGCCACGGTTCCCGGCTCGCTCATGACCGGTTCCTCCTCGTGCCTGGCCGGCCGGACCGCCCACGGGGCAGACGTCCCTCCGGGGCGCGTGCCGTCAGGGCTTGTGCGCGGTACGGGGCCCGGCAGGCGCGTCGCTCGGGCGGGGCGTTCCGCGGGGGCGGCGCGGGCTGCGCGGGGATGCGGCGTCACCGTCGGCGGGTGCAGCCGCTGCGGGGCCGGTGGGTGCTCGCGTGGACCGCTTGCACCACGTCCGACGCGTCTCCCGAGGGCCGCGTCCGACCCAACTCATCAGCGTAGTCGCTATGTCGACATGCGCCACCCGTCGACGGATGGCGTGGCCGGACCGGCGGTGCGAGCATGGAACGTGGTGCCGGACACCACTGTGCGCTCGCCAGGAGGTGGTCATGGCCAAGCGCCTCGTCGTCTGCTGCGACGGCACATGGAACTTCGCCGACCAGCCGAGCAGAACCAACGTCGCCAAGGTCGCGCTGTCCGTACGCCCGGGGTTCGCCGCCGGCAAGGAGCAACGCGTCTACTACCACAGCGGGGTCGGCACCCGGCGGCGGGACCGGCTGCGCGGCGGCGCCTTCGGCGCGGGCCTGTCGCAGAACGTCGTCGACGCCTACCGGTTCCTCGTCGAGACGTACGAGCCCGACGACGAGCTGTTCCTCTTCGGCTTCAGCCGGGGCGCGTTCACCGCCCGCAGTCTGGCGGGCCTCCTGCGCAACAGCGGCATCCTGCGCCGGGACCACGCCGACCGGATCCCCGAGGCCTGGGCCCTGTACCGGGACCGCGTCGAGCGGCCCAACGGCGCGGCGGCCACGCTGTTCCGCCGCTCCTACGCGCGCGAGACGGAGATCCGCTTCATCGGGGTGTGGGACACGGTCGGCGCGCTCGGCATCCCGGTCCCGGACGCCCCGTCGCTGCGGCCGGCGGTGAACCGGTTCAACCGCCGATGGGCTTTCCACAACACCGAGTTGAGCAGTTGGGTCAGGGCCGCGTTCCACGCGCTGGCCGTCGACGAGCAGCGTTCGGCGTTCCGGCCGGCCCTGTGGCACCGGCAGCCGGGGGCCGTCGGGGAGGGCCAGGAACTCCAGCAGGTCTGGTTCGCCGGGGTGCACTGCGACGTGGGCGGCAGCTATCGGCAGACCGGGTTGTCCGACATCGCCCTGCTGTGGATGGTCGATCAGGCCCGCCGGCACGGGCTGGAGTTCGAGGCCGAGGTGCTCGGCGAGGTGGGCCCCGAGGTGATGAGACCCGAGGAGAGCACCGACTTCCGGGTACGGCCCGACGCCCTCGGCGAACTGCACACCTCGCGCAACGGCTGGTACCGGCTGGCCAAGCCGCTGCACCGGCCCATCGGAGAGGCCGCGAACGCCGGGGGCGAGCCGGACGGCAACGAGTTCCTGGCGGTGCCCGCCAAGGAGCGCCGCGACCGCGACCCGCGCTACCGGCCGCCGGCACTGGAGCGGTACCTCGCCGTCCAGGAGCGGATACGGCTGGAGCCGGTGCTGCTCCCGGACCTCGCCGCGGGCCTGCCGCCCCTGCCACCGGCCCCGCCGGCCGACCGGCCGCCGTCCCCCGCGGACCGGGCCGACGCGTCCGACGCGGCCGGCGCGAGCCGGCCCTCCGGGGCGTCACCGTCCAGGGGCCCTCGGCGCGACGGACCGCACGGGTAGGGCCCGTACCGCGCGGGGGCGGGAAACGTGCGACAGCGGGACGCCGCCCGGCCGGCGGGCCGGGTCACAGCGCGGCGCGGGGGGTCACGGCGCGGCCCGGCGGGGCGGGTCAGCGGTGGGACCTCTCCCGGCCGACCCGGTACAACTCATGCGAGGTGGCGATCAGTTCGCGCCGTTCCTTCTTGGATCCCACCATCGGCTGGGAGCCGCGCAGGGAGACCTGGGCGCTCTCCGGCAGGAAACGGACCGTGATCAGTCCGATGACGCCGGCCGCCATGAGGTAGTACGCGGGCACCATGTCGTTTCCGGTGACGCTCACCAGCGCCTCCGTGACGAGCGGGGTGGTGCCGCCGAACGCGGCCACCGCGAAGTTGAAGCCGATGCCCATCGCGGCGTACCGCACGGCGGTCGGGAACAGCGCGGGCAGCGTCGCGGCGCTCGGCGCGGCGAAGCAGGCCAGCAGGGTGGAGAGGATCAGCACGCCGAACACGGGCGGCCACGTCCCGTCCATCTTGATGAGCAGGAACGCGGGGACGGCGAGCACGATCATGGCCGCCGCCGAGTAGCCGTACAGGGGGCGGCGGCCGACGCGGTCGCTGAGCCGGCCCAGGAAGGTGATCAGCAGCACGATCCACACCATGCCGATCAGCACGAGCACGTCCGCGGAACTGCTGGAACGGCCCAGGGTCTCGGTCTGGTAGGTCGGCAGGAAGCCCGTGACCATGTAGTTGGTGACGTTGTAGAGCAGCACCAGCCCCATGCAGATGAGCAGGGCCCGCCAGTGGTCCTTGACGATGGCCTTGAACTCGGTGCCCGCCGACTCCTTGGCGAGGCTCTGCTCGTGCTCGTCGAGCTGCTGCTGGAAGGCGGGCGACTCCTCCAGCTTGAGCCGCATGTAGAGGCCGATGACACCGAGCGGGCCCGCGATCAGGAACGGGATCCGCCAGCCCCAGGACAGCATCTGCGCGTCGGTGAGGGCGAAGTTCAACGTGGTGACCAGGGCGGATCCCAGTGCGTAGCCGACGAAGGTGCCGAAGTCGAGCCAGCTGGAGAGGAATCCGCGCCGCCGGTCGGGCGAGTACTCGGCGACGAAGGTGGTGGCGCCCCCGTACTCGCCGCCGGTGGAGAAGCCCTGCACCATCCGCGACAGCAGCAGCAGGATCGGCGCGGCGATGCCGATGGTGGCGTAACCGGGGATGATGCCGATGGCGAACGTGCCGGCCGCCATCATGATCATGGTGGTGGCGAGCACCTTCTGGCGGCCGAGGCGGTCTCCGAGGGGCCCGAAGACGAGTCCGCCGAGCGGGCGCACGACGAAGGCCGCGGCGAAGGTGGCGAAGGACGAGATCACCTGCGCGGCAGGGGACGCCCCGGGGAAGAAGACCTTGCCGATGGTGGCGGCGAGGTAGCTGTAGACGCCGAAGTCGAACCACTCCATGCAGTTGCCGAGCGCGGAGGCGCCGACGGCTCGCCGGAGCAGCGGAGGCTCGACGACCTGCACGTCCTCGTCGCGGAAGGGACGCTTGTTCCGCCTCAGTCTGTGCGTCAGGTCCTGGCGGACCTGGGTGGGTAGTCCGGTGATCTCGACCTGCCCGGACCGAGGTGGTTCGGGCTGCCCGTCGGTGAGTACGTCAGCCACTGCAGTTCCTTACCTGTCTTGCGTGAGACGCCCTGCGCGCAGAGTGAGGCGGCAGGTGCTTTCCGTGCGTAAAGACTCTGCTGCCCGCTTTAGGGGGACTCACGCAGTGATGGGGGACACGCCGCCGCTCCCACGTCCGGCGCAAGGGTCGTGACCGCGTTCACGTGCGGACCTGCGAGAACGGGGCCGCGGAGACGGGGCGGGCCAGGTGGCGGGTGAGAGTTCCGGCGGTCGTCGGCGGCGGAGGCGCGGGAGCCGGAGGCCGGGGCCGCGCGCGCCGTCGCCGGGCGGCCGGCGGTCACGATCGTGAACTACCTGGCGCGGATGCGGCGGAAGGGCCAGGGGCCGCCCGGGGCCGGCTCGCAGCCGACTCGCAGCCGGCTCGGGGCCGGTGAGCGGGATCCGGATGCCGTCCCGTTCGACCTCGACGGACCGCGGCCGCGCGTTCCCCGGTTCCGCGCCGGGGGTGTGGCCCCGCGAGCGGGGCGGGTCAGCCGGCCGCGCGCTCGCGGTCCCACGGCCGCGGGCCACCGCCCTCCTGCCAGCGCAGGAGTTCCGCGCCGTCCACGCACACGATGCCGCACTGCTCGGCGTACTCGACCGCGGGGGCGGTGAAGTCGCTGGTGGTGACCACGACGGCGACGTCCGCCCCGTGCACGGTGAAACAGGTGCCGCCGAACCGCTGCATGTCCTGGGATCCGACCCGGTTGGTGTCGCAGTACCTCTTGCACTGGATCACGACCAGCCGGCCGTCCGGCGTCCTGGCCAGGACGTCGGCGCCCAGATCGCCCGCCCCGCCCACGACGTCCACGTCCGGGCAGCCGTCGCGCCGGCACAGCTCGGCTATCGCCTCCTCGAACTCGTAGGGGTCCAGTTCCTCGTAGCCGATCTCCCCGGCGTCGGCGCAGGGCTGCGCCGCGGGTCCGACGAGGGCGACGGTGCGCTCGGCGCCGGAATGCCCCTCGTACGCCGGCGCCCCGGCCGCCGCGGGAACGGGGGCCGGGGCGGGTGCGGGCGCGTCGAGGGCGTCGACCGCCGTCATCGTGGCCTCGTCCAGGGCCTTCGCGGCGCGGCGCGCCAGCCTCGCCGCCGATATCCGGCGCCCCCCGCGGCGGCCGGCCGCGACGCTGCCGACGCCGACGAGGACGAGGGCGGCGATCCAGGCGGGACGGTGCTCGACGGCGGCCGCCGCGGTGCGCGCGACCGTGCCCACCAGTGCCAGGAGGACGGCGGCAAGGGCGAAGTACAGCGCTGTGGCCCGCAGTTCGAACCGACGGGGGCGGCGCGCGGAACGCGAAGCACGGACGGGTACGGCCATGGTGATGCTTCCTCCCGAGGACGCCAACGAAGATCAACAGGCGTCTTCCCGGGTACGGGCGGTTCTATCGAACCGGCGCGATCATCTCCGACGGCCGTCCGCCCGCCCGCCACGCAGCCACACCGGATCGCCGCCACGCCGGATCGCCGGATCGCCGGCCCATGCCGCTCGGGGTCGGGTGGCGGCGGGTGATGCCGGGTGGCGACAGGGTCGTGCGGGACAGCAGGCCTGCGTCGCGGGCCGGCGCAGGCCCGCCGCACCCCGCGAGGAGCCGGCCGGGCTCCGGGTACGTCATGATCGACCCGGGGGCTGCCCCGGCCGGACGGGCGTCGTCCGGCGGCTTCGTTCGCGGAGTCGTGGGCAGTCGGGAAAGCGGACGTCGCCCACCGGTGATGCGCCAGTCGAGCAGGGAGATCATGGGCATGGCAGGATCGGAGCAATCGGAGACCCGCGCGACGCGGCGTCCGGGGGCGCCTGCCACCCCGCTCACCGACGTGCTGGAGGCCGTCAGGGCCGGGGCGTACGTGGTGGACGAGCAGGGCCGCGTCCTGGCGATGAACTCGCGGACGGAAAAGCTCCTGGACTGGTCCCCCGAGGACCTCGTCGGCCATGACGCGCACGACCTGCTGCACCGCGACGCCCACGGTCAGCCCCTGCCGAGAACCCAGTGCAGCATGCGGCAGGCCTTCCACGCCGGACGGCCCGCCCAGGCCGACGAGGACCACTTCGCCCGCGCGGACGGATCCGTGCTGCCCATCTCCTGGCTGATAACCCCCCTCGACTTCACCGGCCTCGAAAACTGCACCCTCGTCATCTTCCACCCGCGCCACCTGGAAGAGACGGACACGGCGCCCGCGCCCGCGGCCACACTGCTGCCGGAGCTCGAACGCCTCGCCCTGCTCGCCGCGACCACCACCCAGCTGACCTCCACCCTGGACGTCGACGAGGCGCTGCGGCGGCTGGTGACCCTGGTCGTGCCGCGGCTCGCGGACTGGGTCATCATCGACCTCATCACCGAGCGGGACGAGGTGTGGCGCACCGTCGTGGTCGAGTCGGACGGCGTCTCCCTGACGCGTCACGACGAACTCGAGGGGCCGATGCCGCCGATCCCCGAGGAATCCCCGATGCCCCTGTCGAGGGCGCTGCGCGGGGTGGCCTCGACACTGGCCGGCCCGCAGACCTACCAGGGGGCGCCGGACTCCGGCATCGCGGTCGAGCAGCGCCGTCTGTTCGACGCCACCGGCATCCACTCCGCGGCCATCGCCCCCATCCGCAGCACCCGCGCCGTCCTCGGGGCCCTGACCCTCGGCCGCGCCGCACAGCCGGGGAACTACAACCCCGCCGACCTCCCCCTGATCGAGGACATCGCCCGCCGCGCCGGTCTGGCCCTCGACAACGCGCGGCTCTACCAGCGTCAGCGCAAGGTCGCCGAGACGATGCAGAACCATCTGCTGCCCCAGATGCCGCGCGTGCCCGGGCTGCAGATGACGGTGCGCTACCTGCCCGCGCCCGACGCCTCTCAGGTGGGGGGCGACTGGTACGACGCCTTCCGCCTGTCCGACGGATCCACCGCGCTGGCCGTCGGCGACGTCGTCGGACACGACCTGGAGGCGGCGGCCGGGATGGCCCAGGTGCGCAACATGCTGCGCGCCTACGCCTGGGCGCTTCAGGAACCGCCCAGCGCGATCGTGGACCGCCTCGACGAGGCCGTCATGCACATCACCGACGTCGCCATGGCCACCCTCATCCTCGCCAAGATCCAGGAGGAGGACGCGGGCCGGTGGAAACTGACCTGGACCAACGCCGGGCATCCGCCGCCGCTGCTGATCAGCCACGACGGCCTGGCCGAGTACCTCACCGAGGGTCACGGCATCCTGCTGGGCACCGGGGCGCGCAGGCCCCGCGCCGACGCCACCGCCCTGCTGCCGCCCGGATCCACCCTGGTCCTGTACACGGACGGCCTCATCGAGGAGCCCGGCCACACGCTCGACGAGGGTCTCAACCGGCTGCGGCAGCACGCCGCCGCCCTCGCCCACCGGCCGCTGGCGTCCTTCACCGACCAGTTGCTGCGACGGGTCCGCCCGCAGGCCAACGACGACGACGTCGCCCTCCTCGCCCTGCGGGCTCCCGCCCGTCCCTGACCCGCACCGGCCCGGACCGCCCCGCGCACCGGGGGGTCAGGGCGTCGGAACAGGCGGCCGGAAGAGGCCGGGGGGATCCGCAGGCCGAGGGCTGCGCGGATCACGCGCGCCCGGAGCCCGTCCCTCGGTGAGTGGGACGGGCTCCGGCCATGGCGACCGTGTGCCGTGAGCGTGGCCGGGCGCGGCCGGGCGCCGCTCAGGAGTGGACGATGCGGCGCACGTTGTCCACGGCGCCGCAGCCCGCCTTCAGCTGCCGCTCCCGCTCCTCCAGGAACTCCCCGCCGAGTTCCTCGCGCCGCTCCATGGCCACGTTCTCGCGTGCGCCGTTGAGGATGGTGCGTTCCTCCTCGTCGGCGTGGTGGGTGACGGCCTCGACGAGTTCCTCCAGCTTCTCGTCCCACTCCTCGGAGCCGACCTCGTCGACCTCCAGGAGTTCGAGGAGCGCCTTGTTGCCCTCCTCGTGCTCCTCCTCGCCGTGCTCGACCTCTTCGTCCTCGATCTTCTTGTAGCGCTTGAGGGCGGGGTACACCTTCGCCTCCTCCGCCAGCGCGTGCGCGATCAGCAGGTCGGCGAACTCCTTGAGGGCGGCGGCCCGGTCCGCTTCCACACTGCGCATCAGGCGAAAGAGATCTTCCATTCTCCGGTGGTCCTGAAGAATGAGTTCGACGACGTCTCGTGTCTCGGCCATGGAACCGGCATCACTTTCGTATGAGGGGACCTTGCCGCAACCGTCTACCCCGCCCCGGCGCGTTCATCAGGTCTTTCAGGACTCCGTCGTCCTCGCTCGCACGGACGCGCCTGGGGGGCGCGCCCGGCGGTCGCACAGGGCGGCGGCGAGGCGGGCGCGGGCGCTCTCCCGCCGTTCGGCGACCGGGAGCGGGACACTTCAAGGAGCGTGCGCAGCGCTTCCTGTCCCAGGAGGAGTCATGTCCTCGACCGGTCTCCCCGCCCCCGTCCCGGCGCCGGCGCCCTCCGGCCGGAGCGGAGGCCCGCCCGGCGGCCGGCTCCTGGCGCGCCTGGGCCTGCGCCGCCGCACGCTCCCCCGGCCTCCCGTTCCGCCGCGTCCGCCGCGGGCGGCCCAGGCGGCGGCGCTGCTCGTGGTGCTGGACGAGGCGGTGGCCGCCCAGGGCGGGGCGGACGCGGCGGTGGCCGCCTGCGGCGAGCCCGGCGCCGTCCCGGACCGGGCCGCCCGGGCCTGCGGTGCCGCCGCCACGGCCCTCCTGCGGCTGCGCGCACGGCTCCTGGAACTGCCCCTCGCCGACGCCGACCTCGTAGGGGCACGGGCCCGCGCGGCACGGCTGCTCTCGTACGGTCAGTGGATGGTGCGTCAGTCGGCCGACCTCGCCTACCGGGTGCACCGGGACGCCCGCACCGAGGCGGCCCGGCTGCAACTGAACGGCCTGGGCCGGCCGGCGGACGACCTGCGGCGGCTGCGTAACGCCCTCAGGGCCGAGGTGGAGGCCGCGGCCGGGAGCGACGTCTGAGGACCGGCGGACGCCGTGCGCGTCGCCGGTCTCGGCCCGCGGGGCGGTCAGGCGTGGGAGAGGGCGAAGGAGACCAGGAAGCCGCACACGGTGATGAGCCCGATGGCCAGGTGGGCGTCGTCGAACGCCTCGGGGATCATCGTGTCGGCGATCATGGCGAGGATGGCCCCGGCCGCCACCGCCGTCACCGCGGCGATCACCGCGGGCGAGAAGGAACCGACGACGGTGTAGCCGAGGACGGCCGAGAGGGTACCGGCCGCCGCGATCGCCGCCCAGACGCCGAACACGTACCTTCCGGTGCGGCCGGCCCTCTTCATCCCGGCCGAACTGGACAGCCCCTCGGGGACGTTGCTGATGAAGACGGCGGCCACCGTCACCAGGCTGACCGCGCCCCCGTCCAGCAGGCTCACGCCGATCACCGCGGACTCCGGCACCCCGTCGAGGAGGGCGCCGAGCGCGAGCGCCGTCCCGGATCCGCTCTGCTCGCTCTCCGAGGGCTGGGCCTGCGCCCCCGCGTGTCCCGAGCGCTTGCGGTGCCGCGCGCCGCGGCGGGCCAGCCACACGTTGCCGCCCGTGTAGGCCAGCGCGCCGGCGAGGGTGCCGACGGCCGCGGGAGCTAGCCCCGCCTCGTCGTACGCCTCGCCCACCAGCTCGAAGGAGACCGCCGACAGCAGCACGCCCGCGCCGAAGGCCATCACCGTCGCGATCACCTTCTGCGGGACTCGCAGCCCGTACCCCAGCGCGGCGCCGACCAGCAGCGCCGAGCCCGCCAGCAGCCCCCACAGTCCCGCCTGCACGACTTCAGCCATGGCGACCCGTCTACCCACGTTTCCCGGTGTGGATCACCGGTCGAGCGCGCCGCGCCGCCCGGTCCCGCGGGGGACGGCGCGCCGGGGGCCGATTACGCCAACCGTGTGTGACAACCGCCCGTTCGGGCGTGTGTCGGCCCCGGCCGGGCTTCGCCCGCCGCCGCGACTCGCGAGGATGGCCCTGATTCACGCATGTGCGGGGGCGGACCGCGGAGACCTGGAGAGACTGGCTGTGACGATTCTGAACGATCCGGACCGCTCGGCTGCCGCCGCCTACGACACCGAGGTGCCGGTCAGGGGCAGGCAGCCCGGCAACGTCGTCGTGAAGTGGCTGACGACCACCGACCACAAGACCATCGGCACGATGTACCTGACCACGTCCTTCGCGTTCTTCCTCATCGGAGGCGTGATGGCCCTGCTCATCCGCGCCGAGCTGGCCCGCCCGGGGCTCCAGATCGTCTCTCCCGAGCAGTACAACCAGCTGTTCACGATGCACGGCACGGTCATGCTGCTGATGTTCGCGACGCCGCTGTTCGCCGGTTTCACGAACTGGATCATGCCGCTCCAGATCGGCGCGCCCGACGTGGCGTTCCCGCGGCTGAACATGTTCGCCTACTGGCTCTACCTGTTCGGGTCCTCCATCGCCGTGGGCGGCTTCCTCACCCCGCAGGGCGCCGCCGACTTCGGCTGGTTCGCCTACACCCCGCTGTCGGACGCCGTCCGCAGCCCCGGCCTCGGTTCCGATCTGTGGATCATGGGTCTGGCGTTCTCCGGTTTCGGCACCATCCTCGGCGCGGTCAACTTCATCACCACGATCATCTGCATGCGCGCGCCGGGCATGACGATGTTCCGCATGCCGATCTTCACCTGGAACGTGCTGCTGACGGCCGTCCTCGTCCTGTTCGCCTTCCCCGTCCTGGCGGCCGCCCTGTTCGCCCTGGAGGCGGACCGCAAGTTCGGCGCCCACATCTTCGACGCGGCCAACGGCGGCCCACTGCTGTGGCAGCACCTCTTCTGGTTCTTCGGCCATCCCGAGGTGTACATCATCGCCCTGCCGTTCTTCGGCATCGTCACCGAGGTCATCCCGGTCTTCTCCCGCAAGCCGATCTTCGGCTACATGGGGCTCGTGGCCGCGACCATCTCCATCGCCGGTCTGTCCGTGACGGTGTGGGCGCACCACATGTTCGTCACCGGCGGGGTGCTGCTGCCGTTCTTCTCCTTCATGACGTTCCTCATCGCCGTGCCGACCGGCGTGAAGTTCTTCAACTGGATCGGCACCATGTGGAAGGGGTCGGTGTCCTTCGAGACGCCGATGCTGTGGGCGACGGGGTTCCTCGTGACGTTCCTCTTCGGCGGTCTGACCGGCGTCATCCTGGCGTCGCCGCCGATGGACTTCCACGTGTCGGACTCGTACTTCGTGGTGGCGCACTTCCACTACGTCGTCTTCGGCACCGTCGTCTTCGCGATGTTCGCCGGATTCCACTTCTGGTGGCCGAAGTTCACCGGCAGGATGCTCGACGAGCGCCTCGGCAAGATCACCTTCTGGACGCTGTTCGTCGGCTTCCACGGCACCTTCCTCATCCAGCACTGGCTGGGCGCCGAGGGCATGCCGCGCCGCTACGCGGACTACCTGGCCGCGGACGGGTTCACCGCCCTGAACACCATCTCGACGATCAGTTCCTTCCTCCTCGGCCTGTCGATGCTGCCGTTCCTCTACAACGTGTGGCGAACGGGCCGGTACGGCAAGCCCGTCGGCGTCGACGACCCGTGGGGCTTCGGCCGCTCCCTGGAGTGGGCCACCTCCTGCCCGCCGCCGCGCCACAACTTCACCACCCTGCCGCGCATCCGCAGCGAGTCCCCCGCGTTCGACCTGCACCACCCCGACATCGCCATGGCCGAGGCCGAGGCGCACGGGGTCCGTTGATGATCCGCGACGATCCGCCGGAGGCGGCGATGGGCGAAGCGGCGAGACAGGGTGGCGCGCGAACCGGCGGGATCGGCGACCAGGCGGAGGGGTACCTGCTGTGGCAGGCCACCATCGCGGTGGCCGAGGAACGCGCGCAGGCCTTCGTGGAGCCCATGGAGTGGCTGACCACCTCCCAGCGGGCCGACGTCGAGCAGCGGTACGTCGCCGACAGCCTGCACCACGCGCGGCGCGACCTGGAGCGGATCGCGGCCCGCTGCCGTTCGCTGCGCGGCGAGTACGAGTCGCGCTACCGGGAGCTGCGCCGGCGCTGTGTGGCCTGGACCGTGGCCGTCGGCGCGTGCCTCGCCTCGGTGACCGCGGCCGCGCTGTCGCTGATCCGGTGAGCCCGGCGACCGGGGCGTCGCGTCCGGTCGCCGACGGTGTGTTCCACGAATGAGGGGCAGTCACGGTCGGCCGGCTGTGACTGCCCCTCACTCATGGGGCGTGCGCGACGTGCCCGGTCGGGGGACGGCGACCGGCGGATGGCAAGCTGACGTCCTCGTCCGTCTCGCCGTCCGACCAGGAAGACCCCGTCATGACCGAACAAGTCCTCCGTCGCGTCGCCGGTCACGAGAGGCGGTTCAACGCGCTGTTCGAGGAGTACTTCGATTCGCTGGGCGCCCGGCTCGACGCGCCGTCGTTCAGCCGCTTCGCCCCGGAGTGCCTGGCGCTGGTGCGCGATCTGGCCCTGCGCGGCGGCAAGCGGATGCGGGTCGTCCTGCTCCACGAGGCGGCCCGCCTGGTGTCGGAGGAGCCGGCCGAGGCGCTCGACGCGGCCGCGCTGAGCATCGAGCTGCTGCACGCCCACGGTCTGATCCACGACGACCTCATCGACGACAGCCCCACCCGCCGGGGCGGTCCCTCCACGTACTACGCCTACCGTGACCGGTTCCCCGGTCACCCGCGGACGGCCCTCGGCCTCACCGTCCTCGCGGGCGACCTGGCGCTCGCCCTGTCGTTGCGGGTCCTCCTCGACGCGCCGGCGCCGCCCGCCGTGCGGCAGGCCATGGCCGAGGCGCAGACGCGGGCGGCCGCCGACACCTTCATGGGTCAGATCGCCGATCTGGAGCGGGACTTCGGCCCCGCCCCGGACGAGGACGTCCTGCACGCGGTGGCCGACTACAAGTCCGCCCGCTACTCGATCCTCGCGCCCATGAGGCTCGGGCTGCTGGCCGCGGGCGAGCGGCCCGAGCCCTTCGAACGGGAACTGGGCGACTACGCGCGGCTGGTCGGGATCTGCGGGCAGATGCGCGACGACTACCTCGACCTGTTCGGGGACGCGGCCGTCCTGGGCAAGCCGACCGGCGGGGACCTGCGCGACGGCAAGCAGAGCTACACCGTGCGCGCCCTGCTGTCCGTGGTGAGCGGCGCCGACCGCGCCGTGGTGGAGGCCGCGCTCGGCGACCGGTCCTGCACACCGGAGACGGTGGCCGTGGTGCGGGAGATCGCCGAGAGCAGTGGTGCGGCGGACCGGATGCGCGCCGACATGCGACGGCACGCCGAACGGGCCCGCGCGCTGGCCACCGCGTGGCGCGGGCGGTGGCGCCGCGACGCCGTCGAGTTCTTCGAGCTCCTCCCGCTGTGGAGTGTGGACCGCGCCAGGTGAGCGCACCGAGGCGCCGGACCGGGTGGCCCGGCCAGGTGAGCGGACCGCGTGCGCGGTTCGGCTCAGGCGCTCTGCTCCCGGACGGCGGCCGCCGTGTCGAGGTGGTCCGCTACCAGGGCCGCGAACTCGTCGGGCGCCGCGAGCCGGACGCCGAGGGCCTCGGCCTTGGCGCGCTTGGAGCCGGCGCCCTCTCCGGCCACGACCAGGGTCGTCCGCTTCGACACGCTGGAGGACGCGCGGCCGCCGGCCCGTTCGATCAACTCGTTCATCTCGTTGCGGCTGAGCTTCTCGAGTGCGCCGGTCATCGCGCCGGTGACGACCACGGTCATCCCGGCCAGCGGCCCGCCCGCACCGGGCCCGGCTTCCCGGCCGGTCGGCGTCTCCGTGTCGGTCGCGGTGTGCGTACCGTCGCCGTCGCCGTCGCCGTCTCTCCGGGCGTCACCGTCCGCGGTGGTGGCCGGCGGGGCGGGCGGGACCGCGCCGGGCTCGGTCATGTTGACCCCGGCCGCGGCCAGTTTCTCGATGAGCGGCGCGAGTTCGGCGAGTTCGGCGACGATCGAGGGGGCCTTCTCGGCGCCGATCCCGTCGACCTGCCGGACGGCCTCGGCGTCCGCGGCGCGCAGGTGGTCCATGTCGGCGAAGTGCCGGGCGATCCGGCGGGACATGGAACGGCCCGTGCCGCGCACGCCGAGCGCGCACAGCACTCTCGACAGCGGCTGGGCCTTCGCCGCGGCGAGCGCCGCGAGCAGCTTGTCGGTGCTCGTCTCCCCCATGCGCTCCAGGCCGAGCAGTTGCTCGCGGGTGAGGGTGAACAGGTCGGCGAGGTCGGCGACGAGGCCCGCCTCGACGAGCTGGACGACGCGGGTGTGGCCGAGGCCTTCGATGTCGAGCTGGTCGCGTCCGGCGGCGTAGGAGAGGGACGCGACGAGATGGCAGTTGCGGCCGCTCTCGCAGCGCCAGCGCTGCTCGCCGGTGTCGATGCCCGATCCGCAGCGCGGGCACGTCTCGGGGAAGACGATCGGCTGTTCGTCGCCGGTGCGCAGATGGACCACGGGCGCCTCGATGCGGGGGATGACGTCGCCGGCCCGGTGAACCATCACCCGGTCCCCGAGCCGCAGGTCGCGGCGGGTGATGTCGGCCGGGTTGTGGAGCGTCGCGTAGGTGATGGTCGAGCCGTCGATCTGCACCGGTTCCAGGACGGCACGCGGGGCGATGATGCCGGTGCGGCCGACGTTCCACTCGACCGCCAGCAGCCGGGTGATCTTCTCGACGGCGCGCAGTTTGAAGGCGATCGCCCAGCGCGGGGCGCGTGAACCGGAGCCCGCGGCTCGCTGGTCCGCGGCCAGGTCGGCCTTGACGACGATCCCGTCGATCCCGAAGGGCAGCGACGGGCGCAGCGCGGCGATCTCCGACACGCGGTGCAGGACGGCCGTGACCGTGTCGGCGGTGACGCCGGGCACGGCGGTGGCGGCCGTGGTGTTCACGCCGTACGCGGCGGTCCTGCTCATCAGGTCGCTGTGCGCGCACTCCCGCAGGGTCGCGGCCAGGGCGGGCTCGGTGTCGGCGAGCGGCAGCAGTCCGTAGCCGAAGAACGTCATGGGCACGGTGTAGGCGCGTTCCTTCGCGCGCAGGGTGCCGGCGGCGGCGTTGCGCGGGTTGGCGAACGGCGCTCCGCCGTGTGCGGTGCGCACCTCGTTGGCGTGCTCGAACTGGCCGGTCGTCATCAGGACCTCGCCGCGCACCTCCACCGTGACGGGTTCGGTCAGCTCGGCGGGCAGGCCCTCGATCGTGCCGATCGCGTGCGAGACGTCCTCCCCGGCCGTCCCGTCTCCCCGGGTGACCAGCCGTGTCAGACGGCCGCCGGTGTAGCGGGCCGCGATCGCCAGGCCGTCGAGCTTGGGCTCCACGCTGTACCGCTCGACGTCCCGGCCCAGGCGGCGGGCCAGCGAGGCCGTCCAGGCCGTGAACTCCTCGGGTGAGAAGACGTTGTCCAGGCTCAGCATGGCGGCCGTGTGCGGGACGTCGCCCTCCACGGCGCCGCCGGCCACCTTGCCGGTCGGCGAGTCGGCGAGCACCTCGTCCGGGTGCTCGGCCTCCCAGGCCGCGACGGCGCGCACCAGCCGGTCGTAGGAGTCGTCGTCGAGCGCCGACGTCCCGGCCTCGTAGTAGGCGGCCGAAGCGCGCACGGCGTCCTCGACCGCCTGCGCGTAGGCGGCGGCGTCGGCGATCACTGCAACTGGTGTCGTCATGACCGACATCCTGCCCGCGACCACTGACAACGCCCTCCGCGCCGGGGGACGCCGGGGCGGGCCGCACGGGAGGGACCGGCGGCGGCGATCGCCTATCTTGACGGGTATGCAGTCCTACACGATCGGCCAGGCGGCCCGGCTCCTCGGCGTGAGTCCCGACACCGCACGGCGGTGGGCCGACGCGGGCCGGGTGGCCACCCACCGGGACGAGAGCGGACGTCGCCTCATCGACGGCAGGGACCTGGCCGCCTTCTCGGTGGAGCTGGCGGCGGGCGGCGGCGCCGGGGAGGACGTGTCGTACACGTCGGTCCGCAACGCCTTCCCCGGGATCGTGACGGCCGTGAAGCTGGGCGACGTGGCGGCCCAGGTGGAGATCCAGGCCGGGCCGCACCGGCTGGTGTCGCTGCTGACACGGGAGGCCGTCGAGGAGTTGGGGCTGGAGGTGGGGGTGGAGGCCACCGCCCGCGTCAAGTCGACGAACGTGCACATCGACCGCGCCTGACCCCTCGTCTCCGGCTGCGCGACGAAGGGCTGATCGGACTGCGCCGCGGCCGCGGGGCGACGGTTCTCGCGGGCACCGCGGCCCGCGCCCGTCTGCTGGAACGCGTGCGCTCGCTCGTGTCCCAGGTGCACGCCCTCGGGCGCTCCGAGGACGAGGTGGTCGGGCTGGTTGCGCGACGGCCTCCGGGCCGGCGGGGCCTGAGGCCGCCGCAGGGGCCGCCGACACGGCCGCACACGCGTGTGTGCCGCCGCGGGCGCACACGCGTGTGCCGGTGGACGCGGCGGGTGCCCGCCCGCGCCGGCCGTCGCTCAGCCGGCCAGCCGGTCCAGCAGCGCCCGCCGCCAGCGCTCCGTCTCGGCGATCTGGTTGAAGGTGAACAGGTGCAGTCCCGCCACCCCCGCGGAGGGCGCGGCCAGCGCCGGCCCGGCGCGGGTGAGCAGCGGCTCGGGCGAGTAGCCGCCGGGCGCGGCGAAGCGCAGGAACCAGGAGGGGTGCCTGGTCAGGAAGCGGGCCGACTCCCCCACGCCGATCTTCGTCGCCATGGCCAGCAGCTTGGCCCGCTGCACCGGCCCGGCGACGCCGAGATGGACGGGCAGGACCACGTCGCGGGCCCTGATGCGGGCGATCCACTCTCCCAGCACGCGTGGGTCGAAGCAGAGGTTGCTCACGATGTACGTGGCGTGTTCGCGCTTGTCCCACATCGCCTGGACGGTGAGGTCGTCGTGGATGAGGGGGTGGCTCTCCGGGTAGCCCGTGATGCCCACGCGGGCGAAGGGGCTGCCCAGTTCGCCCAGCCGTCGCAGCACCGGCAGGGCGCCGTGGTAGGACCCGGCGGGCGGATCGGCGTCGCCCGCCGGGACGAAGACGTCGTCCACGTCTGCCTCGCGCAGCCGGTCGACGACGTCCTTGAGGTGGACGTCGTCGCGCAGCAGCCTCGCGGGGACGTGCGGCACGACGCGGCGGCCGTGCGCGGCCAGGCGGGCGGTGAGGTCGAGGGTCGGCTCCAGGCCCTTGACCGGCGACGCCGTCACGGTGACGACGACGTCGCGCGGGACGTGGGCGAGGACCTCGTCCTCGGTGGCCTTCGCGGGCAGCACCTCGTAGCGGACGCGGCCGAGCAGCGTGCGCAGTCCTGCGGCGGCCAACGCCTACTCCGCCGGCTTGCGGGCGTCGCGGTGGCGGTAGTACGCGGCGGTGGAGGCGGGCAGCGGCTCCTTGCCGAGGATGAGGTCGGCGGCCTTCTCCGCGATCATCATGACCGGCGCGTAGATGTTGCCGTTGGTCACGTACGGCATGACCGAGGCGTCCACCACCCGCAGCCCTTCCACGCCGTGCACGCGCAGGTCGGCGGGGTCGACGACGGACATGTCGTCGGTGCCCATCTTGCAGGTGCACGACGGATGCAGCGCCGTCTCCCCGTCCTTCGCGACCCAGGCGAGGATCTCCTCGTCGGACGCGACGGACGGCCCCGGCGAGACCTCCCCGCCGTTGTAGGGCGCCAGCGCGGGCTGGTTGAGAAGCGTGCGGGCCACCCGGACCGCCTCGATCCACTCCCGGCGGTCCTGCTCGGTGGACAGGTAGTTGAAGCGCAGGGCGGGGTGTTCCCGCGGGTCCCGGCTCCTGATCTTCACCGAGCCCACCGCGTCGGAGTACATGGGACCGACGTGCACCTGGTAGCCGTGGCCGCCGGCCGGTACCGAGCCGTCGTAGCGGACCGCGATCGGCAGGAAGTGGAACATCAGGTTCGGATAGGCCACCTCCTCGTTGCTGCGGCAGAAGCCGCCGGCCTCGAAGTGGTTCGTGGCCGCGGGCCCCTTCCGCAGCAGCCACTGCAGACCGATGAAGGGGGCGCGCCATTTCGCCAGGTACGGCTGCATCGACACCGGCTGCTTGCAGGCGTACTGGATGTAGACCTCCAGGTGGTCCTGGAGGTTCTCCCCCACACCCGGCAGGTCGTGCACGACGTCGATGCCCAGGGCGCGCAGCTCGTCCGCGTTGCCGACGCCGGACAACTGGAGCAGCTGCGGGGAGTTGATCGCGCCGCCGCACAGCACGACCTCCCGTGCGCGCACCTGCTGCGGGGCGCCCCTGCCGCGCCGGTACTCGACGCCGACGGCCCGTTTGCCCTCGAAGAGGACGCGGGTGGCCAGGGCGCGGGTGCGCACGGTGAGGTTGGGGCGTTTCCTGGCGGGCTTGAGGTACGCCTTGGACGCCGACAGGCGCCGTCCGCGGTGGACGTTGCGGTCGAAGCGGGCGAAGCCCTCCTGCCGGTAGCCGTTGACGTCGTCGGTCGGGGCGTGGCCGGCTTCCTCGGTGGCCTTGAGGAACGCGCCGAAGAGCGGGTTCGTCGCCGGGCCGCGTTCCAGGACGAGGGGGCCGTCGTGGCCGCGGAACTCGTCGTCGGGATCGGCCGCGAGGCAGGTCTCCATCCGCTTGAAGTACGGCAGGCAGTGCGCGTAGTCCCAGGCCTCCATCCCCGGATCGGCGGCCCAGCGTTCGTAGTCCATGGGGTTGCCCCGCTGGAAGATCATGCCGTTGATGCTGCTGGACCCGCCCAGCACCTTGCCCCGCGCGTGGTAGACCCGCCGGCCGCCCATGTGCGGCTCGGGCTCCGACTCGTACTTCCAGTCGTAGAACCGGCTCCCGATCGGGTACGTCAGCGCGGCCGGCATGTGGATGAACACGTCCCACGGGTAGTCCGGCCGGCCCGCCTCCAGTACCAGCACCCGGTTCCCCGGATCCGCCGACAGCCTGTTCGCCAGCGCACAGCCCGCCGAACCACCGCCCACGATGACGAAGTCGTACTGCACAGGAGCCATGGAGCCTCGCCTCACTCGCGCCGTAGATACGCGACGCATGCTAACGCCAGTAGCGTCATGCGCACCAGGTTGCGTGCATCGCAACTTGTGAAAGGGTGGCGGCCCGCCCGGCACTTGCACCCGCGTTGTTTACTACGCGTATAGTTTCGTTGTGAGCAACCACAGCACAGACACCGAGACAACCCATCCGCAGGCCGGCGGAGTGCAGTCGGTGGACCGCGCCATCAGCGTCCTGGAGATCCTGGCCCAGCGGGGCGAGGCGGGCGTCAGCGAGGTCGCCGGCGAGATCGACGTTCACAAGTCCACCGCGTTCCGGCTGCTCGGCGCCCTGGAGGCCCGCGGCCTGGTCGAGCAGGCCGGCGAGCGCGGCAAGTACCGGCTGGGCTTCGGCATCGTGCGCCTGGCCGGCGCGGTCACCGGGCGCATCGACATCACGCAGCAGGGCCGCCCCGTCTGCGAGCGGCTCGCCGAGGAGATCGGCGAGACCGTCAACATCGCCGTCATGCAGGAGCAGTACGCGATCAACCTGTACGAGGTCCGCGGCCCGGGGGCCGTCACCGCGCACAACTGGGTCGGGGAGCTGACGCCGCTGCACGCCACGTCGAGCGGCAAGATCCTGCTGGCGCATCTGCCCGCCCCGGAACGCGCCGCGCTGCTGTCCGAGGCCGGACTGAAGAAGGTCACCCAGCGCACCATCACCGCGAAGGCGAAGCTGGAGAAGAACCTCGCCGACGCCCGCGAGCGGGGTTACGCCTTCACCCTGGAGGAGCTGGAGATCGGCCTGCACGCCATGGCGGCGCCGGTCCGCGACCGGGAAGGCCGGGTCATCGCCGCGCTGAGCGCCTCCGGCCCCTCCTACCGGCTCACCGAGGAACGCCTGCACGAGCTGTCGCCGGTCCTGCTGAAGGGCGCGGAGGAGATCAGCCACCGCATGGGCTACCTGGGCTGACCGTCCCGTCCGTCCGCTGCCCCGGCTGCCGTCCGCCGCCCAGGCGCTCGTTCACCCAGTCGTGGAACGCGCCGATGTGGTGCTCGCTGGGCACCAGGACACCGCCCTTGGCGTACAGCCGTGAACCCATGCCGGGCTGTGTGCGCTCGCAGGCGTCGAAGTCCTGCCGGTTGACCCGGTCGAAGAGCTCCACGGACCGGCCCACGTCCATGCCGCTCTCCACGACATGCGGCAGGTAGAGCCAGTCACACTCGACGACCGTGCGGTCGGCGGCCACCGGATACATACGGTGGAAGATCACATGATCGGGAACCAGGTTGACGAAGACCTGCGGCCGCACGGTGATCGCGTAATAGCGCCGGTCCTGCTCCTCGGACACCCCCGGAATGCGCTCCAGCCCCTCCGAGCCGTCGACGGTGAACCCCCGCACCTCCTCCCCGAACTGCGCACCGTGCCCCACGTAGTACTGAGCGGCATACCCGTCCGCGAACTCCGGCAGCACCTCCGTGAGTTCGGGATGGATCGTCGCACAGTGATAGCACTCCATGAAGTTCTCGATGATCAGCTTCCAGTTCGCCCGCACGTCGTACCTGATCCGCCGCCCCACCGAAAGCCCCTCGACGCCGTACCGCTCGATCGACCCCACGTCACCGAGCCGCTCGACCACCGCGCCCATGACCTCCTCCTCGAAGGACGGCGGCTCCTGCGCGAGGCACACCCACACATAACCCAGCCACTCCCGCACATGCACCGCCGCCAGACCGTACGCACTCCGGTCCACGTCCGGCATCGACGTCAAATTCGGCGCCGCCACCAGCCCGCCGTCCAGACCGTACGTCCACGCGTGATACGGACACTGGAACGCCCGCCTGACCTCCCCGCTCTCCTGCGTGCACAACCGCGCCCCCCGATGCCGGCAGACATTGAAGAAGGCCTTGACCGAACCGTCCCGCGCCCGGGTGACCAGGACGCTCTCCCGGCCCACGTCGACGGTCCGGAACGCGCCCGGTTTCGCCAGCTCGGAGGCACGGGTCACGCAGAACCACATGGCCTCGAAGATGTGCTCCTGCTCCTGGGCGAAGACTCCGGGGTCCGTGTAGGAGGAGCCGGGAAGGGTGGCGATCAGGCTGTCCGGCAGTCTGGTCGAGGTCACGGTGCACTCCTCGGGAAACGTCGGGGAGGGGCGGGGCCGCGCGCCTCGGGGGTGTGCGGCAGGACGGGAAGAGCGCCATCGCGGGCGCGGGACTGCGCGAGGGGTCAGCGTGGCGCGGCGGCGCCGCGACGGCCGGTCGGGGTGTTCACAGGGGAGCGCCGAGCTGCTTGCGCCAGCGGGTGAACAGCCGGGGCTGGTTCATGCCGAGCACGGCGACGGCGTGACCGGCGCGCCGGTAGACGGCCAGCACGTCGCGGTCGTCCGCGGCGCCCGCCTCGACGGTGACGCTGTCGGCCTCGGCCGCGTGGCCGGCGAACTGGATCTTCACGCCGTACTGGTCCGACCAGAAGTAGGGCGGCCTGGGCACGCCGGGTTCGACCGCGCCGCCGGCCAGCAGCGTGGCGACGGCCGCGTCGGGGCGTTCGCGCGCGCCGGTCCAGTGCTCGACGCGGCGGTGGGCCCCCGCGCGGGGGTCGTACCAGTTGGCGCAGTCGCCGACCGCGACGACGCCGGCCAGGCTGGTCCGCCCGTCCGCGCCGCACTTGACGCCGTTGTCGAGCGTGACGCCGGAGCCCTGGAGCCAATCGACGCAGGGGGACGCGCCCACGCCGACGACGACGAGGTCGGCCGGGAGCGAGCGGCCGTCCTCCAGCAGCACGGCGTCGACCCGGCGCTCGCCGCTGAGCCCCTTGACGCCGACGCCGCACAACAGGCGGACGCCGTGGTCGGTGTGCAGACCGGAGACCACGGCGCCCATGGCCCGGCCGAGCGGTCCGGCCAGGGGCGTCGGAGCCGCTTCGACGACCGTCACGTCGAGGCCGAGCGCGCGGGCGGTGGAGGCGACCTCTGCGCCGATGAACCCGCCGCCGATGACGACCAGGCGTCCGCCGCCCGCCAGTTCGTCGCGCAGGGCGCGGGCGTCGTCCAGGGTGCGCAGGGTGTGCACCCCGGCCAGGCCCTCGGAGCCGGGCAGGGTGCGCGCCGCCGCGCCGGTGGCGAGGACGATGCCGTCGGCCCGCACGCGTCGTCCGTCGGTGAGCGCGAGGGCGCGCTCCGCGCGGTCCAGGCCGACGGCGCGGGCGCCCAGCATCCACTGCGCGCCCAGATCCTCGTCCTCCGTCTCCAGGGCGAGATCCGTCTCCCCCAGGGCGCCGGAGAGGAACTCCTTGGACAGCGGGGGCCGGTCATAGGGGCGGTGGGTCTCGTCCCCGATGACGACGAGGCGTCCGTCGTAGCCCTGCTTGCGCAGGGAGCGTGCCGCCGAGAGGCCGGCGAGGGAGGCGCCGACCACGGCGACGGTTCTCACGCGGGACCCCCGGCGAGCCGGGCGGAGACGCACGGCGGCAGGTTGGGCGCCGCCGTGGAGAGCCGGACGTAGACCATGCCGTCCTCGACGAAGACCTCGTGCGTGCGGACCGGCAGCTTCGCCGGCGGCGAGTCGACCGCGCCGGTGCGCAGATCGAACGTGGAGGCATGCAGCGGGCATTCCACCTCGCAGCCCTCCAGCCAGCCGTCGGCGAGCGAGGCGTCCTGGTGGGTGCAGGTGTCGTCGATGGCGAAGACCTCGCCGTCGTCGGTGTGGAACACCGACACCGGCGGATCGACGTCGAGCCGGAAGGCCTCACCTCGCGGAAGGTCCGCGAGTCGGCACGCGGGAATCATCATGACACCTCGGTGCGTATAGCGAAACGGATTGCGGTAAGCGCAACGCCAGTCTGAGGGCGTCCCAGAACCCTTGTCAAGGCGTGCAACACCCTGCTTCACGGGCTTTCCCGGGCCCGGCCGGGCGCGGCCCGAAACGCCCGCGCCACCTGCGGGAACAGGCGGTACGGGCAGCGCGCCGGAAAGCCCTGGCGGGCGGCCGGAAGGGGCGGCCGGCGCACTCCGCACGATCCGCACGCCGCCGCCCATGCCCCTTCTCGGCCCCGTCCGGCTGGATCGCCGGCCTCGAGAAGCCCCGCCCGCCGGAGACGGGGAGCGGGGCGAAGCACCGGGCGCACCGCCCCGGACGGAACCGCAACGGGGGCTTGGCTACGCTTGGCAGCGGATACTCATTTCATGAGAGAACCGGACAATTCCCCATTCCTGAGGAAGCGACGATGGGTCTCGGTGTCGGCCTACCGGCCGTGAAGGGCAGGTTCCGCGCCCGTGCGCTCACGGCCGTGGCGATCGCCGCCGCCCTGACCCTGGCCGGGGCGTGCACCACGGGCGGCTCGGACGGCGGCGGGGGCGGTGACCGTCCCACCGTCGGCCTGCTGCTCCCCGGGGGCGGCGCCTCCCGCTTCGGCCAGTTCGACAAGCCCCTCATCGAGAAGAAGGTCAGGCAGCTGTGCCCGGACTGCCCGACGGTCGTGGCCGCCACCCCCGATCCGGCCGTGCAGCGGCAGCAGCTCGAATCCATGATCACCAGAGGGGTGGACGTCCTGATCGTCGCGGCCGTCGACCCGCAGCTGCTGCGCCCGTCGGTGGAGGCCGCCCACCGGGCCGGGATCCCGGTCGTGGCCTACGACCGGCTCGCGCAGGGCCCGATCTCCGGGTACGTCACCTTCGACGGCGCGAAGGTCGGCGAACTGCAGGGGACCGCGCTGCTCAGGGCGATGGGCGCGAAGGCCCACGGCGGCCAGATCGTCATGATGAACGGCGCCACGACCGACCCCAACGCCGGCTGGTTCGAACGCGGGGCGCTCTCCGTCCTCTCGGGCAAGGTGCGGATCGGCAAGTCCTACGACACCGTCGGCTGGCGGCCGGAGAACGCCTTCGCCGACATGCGGGCCGCCGTCGCCGCCCTGGGCGCGGACCGCATCGACGGGGTCCTGGCCGCCAACGACAGTCTCGCCGGCGCCGTGATCTCCGCGCTGCACGCCACCCAGGTCGAACCGCTGCCCCCGGTCACCGGGCAGGACGCCGACCTCGCCGCCGTGCGGCGCATCGTCGCGGGCGACCAGTACATGACCGTCTACAAGCCCTACAGGTCGGCGACGGACGCCGCCGTGCGGATGGCCGTCGCCCTGGGGCGCGGCGAGCCGGTGGACTCCATCGCCACCGGGACCGTCGACAACGCCTCCGTCAAGGACATCCCCGCCGTCCTGCTCCCGCCGGTCCCGGTGACGGCCGGTGACATCAAGGACACTCTGGTGAAGGACGGTATGTACACCATCGCTCAGATCTGCCCCCCGAACCTGCGGTCCGCGTGCGCCAGGGCCGGACTCACTCCGTGAACGGGACGCCCGGAGAGAGGAAGGAGGTGGTCCCGTGCCGGCTCCGCCCCTGCTGAGGCTGCGCGGCGTGTCCAAGCGGTTCGCCGCCGTCCAGGCGCTGGTCGACGTCGAGCTGGAGGTCAGCGGCGGCGAGGTGGTCGCCCTGATGGGCGACAACGCCGCGGGCAAGTCCACTCTGGTCAAGGTGATCTCGGGGGTCGGCCCCGCCGACCGGGGGATCATCGAGTGGCAGGGCAGGACCGCCCAGATCAGACGCCCCCAGGACGCCCATGTCCTCGGCATCGCCACCGTCTACCAGGACCTCGCGATGTGCGACAACCTGGACGTCGTCGGCAACCTCTTCCTCGGCCGGGAGATCCACCGGTTCGGCGTGCTGGACGAGGTGGAGATGGAGCGCCGCACCCGCGAACTGCTGCACACCCTGTCCATCCGCATCCCCGACGTGCGGGTTCCGGTGGCCTCCCTGTCCGGCGGCCAGCGACAGGTCGTCGCGATCACCCGCTCGCTGCTCGGCGAGCCCCGGCTGCTGCTCCTCGACGAACCCACCGCCTCCCTCGGCGTCGAGCAGACCAGCCAGCTCCTCGACCTCATCGAGGCCCTGCGCGACCAGGGCCTCGGGGTCCTCCTCATCAGCCACAACATGGGCGACATCAAGGCCGTCGCCGACCGGGTCGCCGTCCTGCGGCTGGGCCGCAACAACGGTCTCTTCGACGTGAACACGACCTCCCAGGAACAGATCATCTCCTCCATCACCGGCGCGGCGGACAACTCCGTCGCCCAGCGCGGCACCCATCCGGAAGAGACCTGGCCGTGAGGGGCGCGGGGTGGGCGCGGCGCCCCCGCAGGCACACCGCCGACCCGGCGTCCGCCGTGTCCGGCCGGCCCGGCTCCGGACGGCCCGGCTCCGGACGGCCCGGCGGTCCGCAAGCCGAGACCGCACCGTCCGGTCCGCCATCGGCCGAGGGGCCGCCGGGGCCCGGCGGGCGGATCGGGGAGCACGCCCGGACGGCGGGGCGCAGACTGCTCGAAGGCGAACTCGGCCCCGTTCCCGTCCTGCTCGCCCTGGCGGTCACCTGGGCGGTCTTCCAGGGCCTCAACCACAACTTCCTGTCGCCGCGCAACCTCTCCGTCCTCAGCGTGGACATCGTGGGGACCGGCATCATCGCCGTCGGCATCGTCTTCGTGCTGCTGATCGGCGAGATCGACCTGTCGGTGGGCTCGCTCGCCGGCCTCGCGGGCGCGGTGTTCGCGTCGCTGAACGTGAACCTCGGGATGCCCGAGTGGCTCGCCGTGCTCGTCGCGGTGGCCTGCGGCGCGGCCGCCGGGGCCCTCCACGGGTTCTCGTTCGCCAAGATCGGCGTGCCGGCGTTCGTCGTCACCCTGGCCGGCCTGCTGGCCTGGAACGGCGTGATGCTCTACCTGCTGGGGACGGAGACGTCCGTCAACTTCAGTGAGACCGGGCTGGTGGCCACGCTGACCAGCCGGTACTTCGACGCCGCCGTCGCCGGATACGGTGTCGCCGCGCTGGCCACGCTCGCGTACCTGCTCGTCTCCCTCCGCGACCGCGGGCGGCGCGCGGCGGCCGGGATGCCGTGCGGGCCCGCGAGCCGCGTGTGGGTGCGCACCGCGCTCCTGGCCGTGGCCTCGTTCACCGCCGTCGTCGTCCTCGCGCGGTTCGAGGGCGTGCCGCTGGCGCTGCTGCTCTTCCTCGCGGTGATCGTCGCCTCGGACCTCTTCCTGCGCCGCACGCCCTACGGCCGGCGGGTCCTGGCGCTCGGCAGCGGCGTCGAGGCGGCGCGGCGGGCGGGTGTCGACGTGACCCGCGTACGGATCGCGGTGTTCATGACGTCGGGGACCCTGGCGGCGGTCGGCGGCCTGTTCGTGGCCTCGCGGCTCACCTCGGCGAGCCAGGCCCCGGGCTCCGGGATGCTGCTGATCAACGCGGTCGCCGCCGCCGTCATCGGCGGCACGAGCCTGTTCGGCGGGCGCGGCTCGCCCTGGTCCGCGCTGCTGGGGGTGCTGGTCATCCAGTCGATCGCCTCGGGCATGGCGCTGCTGGGCGTCGAGTCGCCCATCCAGTTCATCGTCACGGGCGGGGTGCTGTACGTCGCGGTCGTCCTCGACTCCCTGGCGCGGCGGGCCGCGGTCGCGCGCGGACGCCCCTGACCCGCACGCCGCAGCGAGGTCGCGGCCGCGACCGAACCGGCAGCCGCGACCGCGGCCCGATCCGGTCGCCGACGCCCCGCCGGGCACGGATCCGTCCGCCGCGAACTACCCTGTGGGGCAGGGCGGTTGCCCGCCCCGGCGCCGCGGTCGCCCCGGGCCGCGACGGACCCGTGCGCCCGCGGCGGGCGGCCTCACCCGTACGGGTATCCTCTCGACTGTTGTCGTCCGACAATATCGTGGGGAAATGCGGCGCGTATGGGTGGGAAGGGCGAGGCCATGATGTCGTCGCGAGCCGGGGACGCGGAGCTGCCGTCGGACGCGCGGTGGGACGGCGTCGCCGAGTGGGAGTGGTGGGAGCCGTCCGTCCTCCTGGTCGAGGACGATCCGGGCGACGCCCTGCTGGTGGAGGAGCTGGTCGCCGACAGCGCGCTGAAGATGCGGCTGCGCTGGGTGCGCTCGATGGCGGAGGCCGTCGAGGCGCTCGCGGCCGAGACGCCCGACTGCGTGCTGCTCGACCTGCACCTGCCTGACGCCCAGGGCCTGGAGGCCGTGTCCCGCGTCAAGGCGCACGGCGACCAGGTGGCCATCGTGGTGCTCACCGGACTGGCCGAGGAACTGACCGGGCTGGCGGCGGTCGCGGGCGGCGCGCAGGACTACCTGGTCAAGGGGCGGGTGGAGCCCGAGCTGTTCGGGCGGGCCGTGCGCTACGCCATCCAGCGCAAGCACGGCGAACAGGCCGCCGTCGCGTTGCAGGCCAGCCGGATGCAGGCGCAGGAGAACGCCCGCCTGGAGCGCGGGCTGCTGCCCCGCCCCCTGCTGCGCGGCGACGACGTCGACGTCGTCGCCCGGTATCTGCCCGGACGGGCGCAGGCGCTGCTCGGCGGCGACTTCTACGACATCGTGCAGAGCCCCGACGGCACCCTGCACGCGCTGGTCGGCGACGTCTCCGGGCACGGTCCGGACGAGGCCGCCCTCGGCGTCGCACTGCGCATCGCCTGGCGCACCCTGGTGTTCTGCGGCGTCACGGGCGCCGAGCAGGTGGAACGGCTGGAGGAGATCCTGCTGGCGGAGCGCGCCCGCAGCGACGTCTTCGCCACGCTCGTCAGCCTCACCGCGACGCCGGGACAGCAGCGCGCCCGGCTGGTGCGGGCGGGCCACCACGGACTGCTGCTGCGCACCGGCCGCGGGACCGAGTGGGTGGAGCCGCCCGGCGGTCCGGCGCTGGGCGTCGTACCCGGCGGAGCGCGCCGGCCGGTGGCGGAGGTGGAGGTGCCCGCGGGCGCGGGCGTGGTGCTGTTCACGGACGGCCTCTTCGAGGGGCACGTGGGCCGCGGAGCCGAGCGGCTCGGCGAGGACGGACTGCTGGCCCTGGCCCGGGAGGGCGCGGCACTGGCGCCGGAGCCGTTCGTGGACCGGCTGATCGAGCGGGTCGGGGCCCTGGCGGAATCGCAGGGCGGCCTGGACGACGACGTGGCGCTGGTCCACCTGAGCTGGAACTGAACGAGTGGGGCGAACGGTGGCGGAACGAAGGACGGCGCACGTGACGGCGGGGACGAGGACCTGGACGGGGCGCAGGCTCACCGTGCAGAGCTGGTTCTACCTGGTCCTGGCGCTGATGATGCTGGTCGTGGTGGTCGGCACGGTGGTGGGCGCGAACATGCTGGACCGGACGGCGCAGGTGAGCGACCAGCTCCTCCAGCGCGTCCAGCCGGCCCAGACCGAGGCCTACCGCCTCCAGGCGGCGCTGGTCAACCAGGAGAGCGGGGTCCGCGGGTACGCGAGCGCGGCCGACCGGCAGTTCCTGGAGCCGTACATCAGGGGCAAGCACGACGAGACGGGGGCGGCCGCCCGGCTGCGCGCCCTCGTCGTCGGCCGGCCCGCGCTCCTCGCCGACCTGGAGGCGGTCGAGCAGGGCGCGGCCGACTGGCGGAGCGACTACGCCGAACCGCTCGCCGCCTCGATCGTCCCCGGCCGGCCCCGACCGGTCGACCAGCCCGCCGCGGACCGCGGCAAGGAGTCCTTCGACCACCTGCGCGCGCTGTGGACGAAGCAGAACGCGGACCTGGCGCGGGCCGTCCGCGACGGCCGGGCCAGGCTGGCGCACGAGCGCAAGGTGCGCAACGCGGTCCTGGGCGCGATGGTGGCCGTGTTCCTGCTGAC
Organism: Streptomyces sp. NBC_00704; assembly: GCF_036226605.1. Taxonomy (NCBI): domain Bacteria; kingdom Bacillati; phylum Actinomycetota; class Actinomycetes; order Kitasatosporales; family Streptomycetaceae; genus Streptomyces; species Streptomyces sp. NBC_00704. Next base: position 7,449,638 of record NZ_CP109000.1, on the reverse strand, counting down.
GGGGCTGACCCTGGCCGTACTCGTCCGCATCCTCGTGACCCGGCCGCTGGAGGCGCTGCGCCGGGCGTCCCGGCAGGTGGCCGACGGCGACTTCGACCATGTCATCAGCGCGGACGGGCCGGCCGACCTGGCCGCGGTGGCCGCGGACGTGGAGGGCATGCGCCAGCAGATCGTGGCCGAGCTGGAAGCCTCCCGCGGGCAGCGGGACGCGCTCACCCGCCAGGCCGCCGACCTGGACGCGCAGGCCGTCGAACTGCGGCGCTCCAACGCGGAGTTGGAGCAGTTCGCCTATGTCGCCTCGCACGACCTCCAGGAACCGCTGCGCAAGGTCGCCTCCTTCTGCCAGCTCCTGGAGAAGCGGTACGGCGACAAGCTCGACGAGCGGGGGCTTCAGTACGTCGACTTCGCCGTCGACGGCGCCAAACGCATGCAGGTCCTCATCAACGACCTGCTCACCTTCTCCCGGGTCGGGCGCGTCAACGACGCCCAGTTGCCGGTCGCCCTCGGCCAGACCCTCGACAAGGCGCTGACGAACCTCACGACGGCCGTCGAGGAGTCCGGCGCCCGCGTCGACCGGCCGGAGCACCTGCCCGAGGTCGTCGGCGACCCGACGCTGTTCACCATGCTGTGGCAGAACCTCGTCGGCAACGCGCTCAAGTTCCGTCACCCGGACCGCACGCCCGAGGTGCGCGTCACCAGCGGGCCGGACCCGGAGGCCCCGGACACCTGGCGGCTGTCCGTCACCGACAACGGCATCGGCGTCCCGGCCCAGTTCGCGGAGAAGGTCTTCGTCATCTTCCAGCGGCTGCACAGCCGGGACGCCTACGGAGGCACCGGCATCGGCCTGGCCCTGTGCAAGAAGATCGTCGAGTACCACGGCGGCAGGATCTGGCTCGACACCGGCCACACCGAGGGCACCCGCTTCTGCTTCACCCTCCCCGTCTCCACCGCCCCGACGGCCGCACCCGCCACGGCCGCGCCCGCCACCGACGCCGCCACCGGCGCGCACACCGAGAAGAAGGCCTGACATGACCCTCCCCTCCGCCACCCCCGTCGACGTCCTCCTCGTCGAGGACGACCCCGGCGACGAGCTGATGACCCGCGAGGCGTTCGAGGACAACAAGATCGGCAACACCCTGCACGTGGTGCGCGACGGCGAGGAGGCGCTCGACTTCCTCTACCGCCGCGCCGGCCACACGGACGCGCCCCGGCCCGACCTCATCCTCCTCGACCTCAACCTGCCCAAGTACGACGGCCGCCAGGTGCTGGAGAAGATCAAGTCCGACCCGGACCTCTCGCACATCCCCGTCGTCGTCCTCACCACCTCGGCGGCCGAGGAGGACATCCTGCGCAGCTACCGCCTGCACGCCAACGCCTACGTCACCAAGCCCGTCGACCTCGACCAGTTCATCGCCGCCGTCCGCCAGATCGACGACTTCTTCGTCCAGGTCGTACGCCTGCCCCGCACCGGCGCCTGACGCGGGCCCCCGGGCGCGTGCCCGCTTCCCCCCTCCCCCGGCGGGCCGCCCCGGCGGCGCGCTCCGGGGACGCGAGCACGTCATATCCGGGTAGGACGACTTCCACCCTTCTATGGTGGAAAGGCACAGTGTCGCTCGGTACCCAGGCAGGCGGGCAGGACATGACGGAACCGCAGATCGACTACGCGGCGGTCTTCCACGCCCTGCCCGGCATGGTGGCGCTGCTGACGCCGGACCTGGTGTACGCCGACGCCAACGACGACTTCCTGCGGCTGGCCGGGCGCACCCGCGAGCAGCTGCTGGGCCGCTACATCTTCGACGTCTTCCCCGAGAACCCGAACGACCCGGCGGCGGCCGGCATGCGGGAGACCCGGGAGTCGATGCTGCGCGTGGTCGACACCGGCGAGCGCGACACCATGGCACTGCTGCGCTACGACATCGAGGACCCCCTGCGGCCCGGCGTATGGCAGGAGCACTACTGGAGCCCGGTGAACGCGCCCGTCCACGACGCGGACGGGCAGGTGGTGCTCGTGGTGCACCGGGTGGAGGAGGTCACCGAGCTCATCCACGCCCGCGGCGGCCGCGACCGCGGCGACCGGGGCCGGGTGCTGGAGGCCGAGCTGTACACCCGGGCCCGTGAACTGCAGGAGGTCAACGAGCGCCTGCGCCGGGCGCACGCCCGTGAGCGGGAGGTCGCCCTGGCGCTTCAGGCGGCGATGCTGCCCGCGCCCGGTCCGACCGGGCCGCACGAGGCGGCCGTCCGCTACAGACCCGCCGTCGGCGCGCTCAACGTCTGCGGCGACTGGTACGACCTGGTCGACCTGCCCGACGACAACCTGGCGGTCGCCGTCGGCGACGTCGTGGGCCACGGTCTCGCGGCCGCCTGCGTCATGGGTCAGCTGCGCAGCGCCCTGAGCGCCGCCTGCCGCGTGGCCGACGGCCCGGCCCGGGCCCTGGAAGCCGTCGGCCTGTACGCGCGCTTCGTCGAGGGCGCCGAGGCGACGACCGTCGTGACGACGTTCATCGACCGCGAGAGCCGCACCATCACGTACAGCTGCGCGGGCCATCCGCCGCCCGCCCTGGTGCGCCCCGACGGCGCGGTCACGTTCCTCGACCGGGCGACCGATCCCCCGCTGGCCGCCCGTCCCGAGCACCTGCCCCGGCCGCAGGCCCGGCTCGCCTTCGTCGAGGGCAGCACCCTGGTCCTGTACACCGACGGCCTCATCGAGCGCCGTGGCGAGGACATCGACAGGGGTCTGGCCCGCCTCGCCGAATCCCTCGCCCACCACCGCCACCGCGCTCCCGAGACGCTGGCGGACGCGCTTCTGGGCGACCTGCTGCCCGCCAGCGGCACCACGGACGACACCGCCCTGATCGTCCTGCGGCTGTGACCGGCCCCGCCCGCGCGAGCGGGACATGCCTGCGGGGCGCAGGGGGAAGGAGACATCCGTCCCGCCCCCGACGCCCAAGGACAGCCGGTCATGACCACTGAGCACGATCCCCTGCACCAGCCGGCCGCCCCGGTCGTCACCGAACCCACGCCGGACGTCCAACTCCAGATGCTGGTGCGCCTGATCGGGCAGGACCCGGAGGCCGCCCTGCCCGTCACGCTCACCGTGGGCGGCGGCTTCCTCCACGGCGAGCTGATCTCGCACGAGGCCTGGACCGCGGAGTGGGCGCACAGCCTGCGCACCTTCGACGGACCCGGCGCACGGCTCCTGAAGCACTTCCCCGAGGAGGTGGACCGGGCCGTCGCCGACCGCCAGGGGCACTCCGGTCCGCAACGGCTTCCCCAGTGGATCCACCTGCGCGACGCGACCGCCGTCTCCGCGGCGAGGCATCCCGTCGTCATGCCCCTGTGGCGCGGCCGGCTCGCGGACGTAGCAGGCTGGTCGCTGGGCCGGCCGTCCTGAGAGGACGCGGCCCTCGAACGGGTTGTCACCGCGGCACACCCGAGGACCATTCACTCCGGTTGTCCGTACTATCTCTCCAGCAGTGCCGCAGCCGGTCATGTGTCGCCGCCCGGCCGGGTGGACCCCGGTCCGCCGGGTCGACGTGCCGCCGGGCCGGCGACCGGGCAGGGCAGTTCGTCCGCTGCCTCCCGCCGAGGAAAGGTCGTGTGCTTCATGTCCGAGAACGCCTCCGCCAACGAACTCACCTCGCAGTACACCGCTCAGGTGACCGCCGACCTCGAGCGCAACGCCAAGGAACGGGACCGGGTCGGCGCGGAGATCACCGCCCTTCAGGAGCAGTTGGCGGCCCTCGAACGGGACCACGGCGTACTGCTCAGCATCCGGCAGGCCATCGGCGCGGCGCCGGCGCCGGCCGAAGCGGGCGAGTCCGCCGAAAGCCCTTCGGTACCCGCGCCCCGCGGCAGGTCGGCCGTCGCCTCGGGCGCCCGTAAGCGGCCGCAGTCGAAGAAGACCGCCTCGCGGTCCGCCCGTTCGCCGGAGAAGCCCGCCACCCGCAAGCGGGCCGCCGCCGGAACGGACACCGCCAAGGCGGCCGCGGTGGACACGGACGCACCGAAGACGGCGGCGGTGGAGACCGCCCCGGCGAAGAAGGCCGCGGTCAAGACGGCCACGGCGAAGAAGAGCACGGCCAAGAGGAGCACGGCCAAGAAGGACACCGGGCGCGAGGAGGCGGCGAAGTCGCCGCAGCCGACGCTGGTCGACCTGGTGCGCGCCCATCTCGCCCAGCAGCGCGAACCGCGTTCGGCCGCCGAGATCGCCACCGCCCTCGGCGACGCGCATCCGCAGCGCACCGTCAGGACCACCGTCGTGCGCACCACCCTGGAGGGCCTCGTCGCGAAGACCCAGGCGCAGCGCACCAAGCAGGGCTCCTCCGTGTTCTACACCGCCGTCGAAGCGCCGGAGGCGACGGCGCCCGCGCAGACCGCCGGAGACGAGGCCGCCCCTGCCCCCGCCGGCGCATGACTCGTGCCGCGGCCCGGCGTGACTGTCAGCGGCACCCCCTACGATCCGGGCATGCGAGCTTCAGGAACGTTCACAGTCGCCGACTTCACGCCGGCCCCGGTGCCGGGCCCCGCGGTCGAGACCGCCGCGCCGGTCGGGGTGGCCACCATGACCAAGTCGTTCGAGGGCGAGATCGCGGGCCGTTCGGCCACCTTGTTCACGGCCGCCTACGACCCGTCCACCGCCACGGGCACGTACGTCGCCATGGAGTCCTTCGAGGGGACCCTGCACGGCCGGGCGGGCTCCTTCAACTTCGCGCACGCCGCGTCCACCCTGGGTGACAGCCGGGAGAACGAGTACTTCGCCGTCGTGCCGGGCAGCGGGACCGGCGAACTGACCGGGATCACCGGCGCCGGCGGCATCGCCGTCGACGCGGACGGCACCCACCGGATCTGGTTCGACTACCGGCTCGGCCACTGACCCGGCGTCCGTGGCGCCAGATCGCGCCGGTACCAGGTGCCCGGCTTGCCGCCCACGTCCGCCGGGCCGGCCGGACCGGTCGGGACGAACCTGGCCTTGACCAGCACTTTCCGGGAAGCGGCGTTGTCGTTCGCCGCGGCCGCCCGCAGGGCGCGCAGTCCGTGCCGTGCCGCCGCCAGCCGGCACAGCTCCTCCACGGCCGCCGTCGCCACGCCCCGGCCGGCGACGCCGCGCGCGACCCGGTACCCCAGTGCGGCGACGCCGTCCTCGAGGTCGTACAGGTTGAACCGGCCCAGGACCGAGCCGTCCTCGGCCACCAGGACGTAGAACACGCAGACGCCGGCCGCCTGCTCGGCCAGCAGCGCGCGGTGACGGTCGGCGTACCGGGCGAAGAACTCGTCGCCGCGGTCGCCGACCGCGGCGGCGAAGTAGTCGCGGTTCGCCAGCTCGAAGGCCAGCACCGCGGGAGCGTGGTCGGCGTTCAGCCGCGTCAGCACGGGCACCGGCCCACGGTACCTCCGAACCCGTGGTGCCGGCCGGGCCGGATCAGCGGTGGCTGAGGACGTTGACCACCCGGCCGGCCGGGTCGCGGACGAAGAAGCGCCGGACGCCCCACTCCTCGTCCTGCAACGGGTGCACGATCTCCGCGCCGCCGGCGCGCACGAGCGCGTAGGCGGCGTCCACGTCGTCCACCTCCACGCTCAGGTCCGGTGTGACGGGCGCGGTCAGGTCGGCCGTCATGAAGCTGATCTGCGCCTGCGGCGCGGAGGGCGCGGCGAGCGTCGTGATCCAGCCGTGGTTCATGACCTCCTCGAAGCCCAGCAGCCCGTAGAACTCACGGCTCTCCTCGACCGACTCCGAGCGGAGGACGGGCACGACACGACGAACGGTCATCGAGGCTCCAAGGGGTGACGGAAGCGTGGGACGCTCCAGGCGTACGGGACTCCCCCATGAGTACTACGCCGGGCGCGTGCGCGGGGCGGGACGGCGCGGCGAGTGCCAGGTCACAATGCCCGGGAGGGAAAGGTCACAGCCATGCCCTCTGCAGTTCCTCTCCGTGTCTGGCCTAGCATCCGAGCATGACGGTCCTGCCTGACGACGGGCTTGAGCTGGCCGGCGAGTTCCCTGACGCCACCCACGAGCAGTGGCAGCGCCTCATCGCGGGCGTGCTGCGCAAGTCGGGCAAGGACGTCGGGGAAGCTCACGCCGAGGAAGCCCTGTCCACCGCGCTGGAGGACGGGCTGCGCACCCGTCCCCTCTACACCGCGCACGATCGCGCACCCGAGCCGGGCTACCCCGGGTTCGCTCCGTATGTGCGGGGCGGCAGGCCGGAGGGCAACACCGCCGGGGGGTGGGACGTGCGGCAGCGGCACGCCGCCGCCGACGGCGGCGCGGTGCTCGCGGACCTGGAGAACGGCGTCACCTCCCTGTGGCTGGTCGTGGGCGAGGGCGGCGTTCCCGTGACCTCGCTCGCGCAGGTCCTCGACGGCGTCCTTCTCGACCTGGCCCCCGTCGTGCTCGACGCCGGCGCCGAAGTCGAGCCCGCCGCACGGGAGTTCCTGCGGCTGTGTGCGGAGCGGGGCGTCGCCGCGGACGCGGTGCGCGGCAACCTGGGCGCGGATCCCCTCGGTCACGAGGCCCGCACGGGCCGGGCGGCCGACTTCGGCCCGGCGGCCGGGCTCGCCCGGCGGTGCGCCGAGGAGTATCCGGGGCTTCGGGCGCTGACGGTGGACGCGCTGCCCTACCACGAGGCGGGCGGCTCGGCGGCGCAGGAGCTGGGCGCCTCGCTGGCGACCGGTGTGGCGTACCTGCGGGAGCTGACCGCGGCCGGGCTGAGCGTCGGCCAGGCCTGCCGACAGCTGGAGTTCCGGTACGCGGCGACGGCGGACCAGTTCCTGACGATCGCGAAGCTGCGGGCCGCGCGCCGGCTGTGGGCGCGGGTCGCCGAGGTGTGCGGGGCGCCGGGCGCCGACGCACAACTGCAGCACGCCGTGACCTCTCCGGTGATGATGTCGCGCCGGGACCCGTGGGTGAACATGCTGCGCACCACGGTCGCCACCCTCGCGGCGGGCGCGGGCGGCGCGGACGCCGTCACGGTGCTGCCCTTCGACGACGCGCTGGGGCTGCCGGACGCGTTCGCCCGGCGGATCGCCCGCAACACCTCCACGATCCTCATCGAGGAGTCGCACCTGGCCCGGGTGATCGACCCGGCCGGCGGCTCCTGGTACGTGGAGCGGCTGACGGACGAACTGGCCCGTGCGGGCTGGGAGTTCTTCCAGGGGATCGAGCGCGACGGCGGTCAGGCCGCCGTGCTGCGCTCGGGGAGTCTGCCGCGGGCCCTGGCCGACACCTGGCAGGCGCGCGGCGCGGGGATCGCCGAGCGGCGCGAGCCCGTCACCGGCGTGAGCGAGTTCCCGTTCCTCGCCGAGAAGCCGGTGGTGCGCGAGAGGGGGCCCGAGCCGCGCTCCGGCGGTCTGCCGAGGGTGCGTCGTGACGAGGCCTTCGAGGCGCTGCGGGCGCGCTCCGACGCCCATCTCGCGGCGACCGGCGCACGGCCGCGGATCCACCTGGCGGCGCTCGGACCGGCCGCCGCGCACACCGCGCGGCTGACGTTCGCCGCCAACCTGTTCCAGGCGGGCGGCGTCGAGCCCGTCGTCGGGGGCGCGTTCGAGGACAGCGGCGCCACCGAGGTGTGCCTGTGCTCCAGTGACGCGCTGTACGAGGAGCAGGCCGAGGCCGAGGCCGCGCGGCTGCGGGCCGCCGGCGCCGCGCACGTGTTCCTCGCCGGGCGTCCGGCGTCGTACGCCGGCGTCGACGCGTACGTGTTCGCGGGCTGTGACGCCGTCGCGGTGCTGTCCGCCACCCTCGACCGCATGGGAGTTGTGTCCTGATGGGTATCCCCGACTTCTCCGGGATCGAGCTGGGGGCCCCGGCCGCCGGGGGCGGCGCCGACGAGTGGCGTACGGCCGTGAAGAAGGCGGCCGGTGGGGACGACCTGCTGTGGGAGACCCCGGAGGGCATCCGCGTCAAGCCGCTGTACACGGGCCAGGACCTGGAGGGCCTGGATTTCCTGGGCACCTATCCGGGCGTCGCGCCGTACCTGCGCGGGCCGTACCCGACGATGTACGTCAACCAGCCCTGGACGATCCGCCAGTACGCGGGCTTCTCCACTGCCGAGGAGTCCAACGCCTTCTACCGGCGCAACCTCGCGGCCGGCCAGAAGGGGCTGTCGGTCGCCTTCGACCTGCCCACGCACCGCGGCTACGACAGCGACCACCCGCGCGTGACCGGTGACGTCGGCATGGCGGGCGTGGCCATCGACTCGATCTACGACATGCGGCAGCTGTTCGACGGCATCCCGTTGGACAAGATGAGCGTGTCGATGACGATGAACGGCGCCGTGCTGCCGGTGCTGGCGCTGTACATCGTGGCGGCGGAGGAACAGGGCGTGCCGCCCGAGAAGCTGGCCGGGACCATCCAGAACGACATCCTCAAGGAGTTCATGGTCCGCAACACCTACATCTATCCGCCGAAGCCGTCGATGCGGATCATCTCCGACATCTTCGCCTACACCTCGCAGCGGATGCCGCGGTACAACTCCATCTCCATCTCCGGCTACCACATCCAGGAGGCGGGCGCGACGGCCGACCTGGAGCTGGCGTACACCCTCGCCGACGGCGTGGAGTACATCCGCGCGGGCCGTGAAGCGGGCCTGGACGTCGACGCGTTCGCCCCCCGGCTGTCCTTCTTCTGGGCGATCGGCATGAACTTCTTCATGGAGATCGCCAAGCTGCGGGCGGCGCGCCTGCTGTGGGCGAAGCTGGTGCGGCAGTTCGATCCGCAGAACGCCAAGTCGCTGTCGCTGCGCACCCATTCGCAGACCTCCGGCTGGTCCCTGACCGCGCAGGACGTCTTCAACAACGTCACGCGCACGTGTGTCGAGGCGATGGCGGCGACGCAGGGCCACACCCAGTCGCTGCACACCAACGCCCTCGACGAGGCGCTGGCGCTGCCGACGGACTTCTCGGCGCGCATCGCCCGCAACACCCAGCTGCTCATCCAGCAGGAGTCCGGCACCACCCGGACCATCGACCCCTGGGGCGGCAGCGCGTACGTGGAGAAGCTGACGTACGACCTGGCCCGCCGTGCCTGGCAGCACATCCAGGAGGTCGAGCAGGCGGGCGGCATGGCGAAGGCCATCGACGCGGGCATTCCGAAGCTGCGTATCGAGGAGGCCGCCGCCCGCACCCAGGCCCGCATCGACTCGGGCCGTCAGCCGGTGATCGGCGTCAACAAGTACCGGGTGGAGACCGACGAGGAGATCGACGTCCTCAAGGTCGACAACTCCTCGGTGCGCACGCAGCAGATCGAGAAGCTGCGGCGGCTGCGCGCGGAGCGGGACGACGCCGCGTGCCGGGACGCGCTCGACGCGCTGACCCGGGCCGCCGGCGGCGAGGGCAACCTGCTGGAGCTGGCCGTGAACGCGGCCCGCGCCATGGCCACCGTCGGGGAGATCTCGGACGCCCTGGAGAAGGTGTACGGGCGTCACGCGAGCCAGATCCGTACGATCTCCGGCGTGTACCGCAACGAAGCAGGCGAGTCCCCGTCCGTGGACCGCACCCGTGACCTCGTGTCCGCCTTCGAGGAGGCCGAGGGGCGCCGCCCGCGCATCCTGGTCGCCAAGATGGGCCAGGACGGGCACGACCGCGGCCAGAAGGTGATCGCGACCGCCTTCGCCGACCTCGGCTTCGACGTGGACGTCGGCCCGCTGTTCCAGACGCCGGGCGAGGTGGCCCGGCAGGCCGTCGAGGCCGACGTGCACATCGTCGGGGTGTCGTCGCTGGCCGCCGGACACCTCACGCTCGTGCCGGCGCTGCGCGAGCAACTGGCCGAGGAGGGACGCGAGGACATCATGATCGTCGTCGGCGGCGTCATCCCGCCGCAGGACGTGCCCACGCTCCTGGAGATGGGCGCCGCGGCCGTCTTCCCGCCCGGCACGGTCATCCCGGACGCGGCGTACGACCTGGTGGAGCGTCTGTCGGACGACCTCGGACACGGCCTCTGACGCCCATGGCCATCGACCTCGACACGTATGTGAAGGGTGTGCTCGACGGGAAGCGCGCGATCGTCGCGCGCGCCATCACCCTCGTCGAGTCCACCCGGCCCCAGCACCGGGCGCTGGCGCAGGAGTTGCTGACCGGGCTGCTCCCGCACAGCGGCCGGGCCCGCAGGATCGGCGTCAGCGGGGTGCCGGGCGTCGGCAAGTCGACGTTCATCGACGCGTTCGGCACCCTGCTGACGTCGCTCGGGCACCGGGTGGCGGTGCTCGCGGTGGATCCGTCGTCGAGCCGCACGGGCGGTTCGATCCTGGGCGACAAGACCCGGATGGAGCGTCTGGCCGTCGACCCGGCCGCGTTCGTACGCCCCTCCCCCACCGCGGGCACCCTCGGCGGGGTCGCCAAGGCGACACGCGAGTCGATCGTGGTGATGGAGGCGGCCGGTTTCGACGTCGTCCTCGTCGAGACGGTCGGGGTCGGGCAGTCCGAGACGGCGGTGGCGGACATGGTGGACTCCTTCCTGCTGCTGACCCTCGCCCGCACCGGCGACCAGTTGCAGGGCATCAAGAAGGGCGTCCTGGAACTGGCCGACGTGATCGCCGTCAACAAGGCGGACGGCCCGCACGAGCGTGACGCGCGCGCCGCCGCACGGGAGTTGGCGGGCGCGCTGCGTCTGATGCACGGCAGGGACGCCGTGTGGTCGCCGCCCGTGCTGAGTTGCAGCGCCCGGGAGTCCGCGGGCCTGGACACCGTGTGGGAACGCCTGGAGCAGCACCGCACGCTGCTGGACTCCACCGGCCGGCTGGCCGCCAAACGGCGCGAGCAGCAGGTCGACTGGACCTGGAGCATGGTGCGCGACGAACTCCTCGGCCGGCTGCACGCCGACCCTTCGGTGCGGGCCCTCGCACCGGTCCTCGAACAGCGGGTCAGGGACGGGGAGCTGACGGCGACGCTGGCCGCCGAACGCATCCTGGAGGCCTTCGGCGCCCTCGGCGACCGGCGTGCGGCCGGGGAGCCGCGGTGAGGGCGGCGCCGCTGTCATCATGAGGTCCGCGGCGCGTGCCAGGCGTCGCGGCCGTCCTGGTGTGCCCGTCGGCGGTCGCCCGCCCGCGTCGCCGGACCGTGCGGCGGCGGGTGGGCCGGCGGCCCCGCATCGAGGAGGAGACCCACGACCATGGACTACCCCGACCTGAGCGCGCTTCCCCCCAGGGCACGGGAGATCGCCGAGGAGCGGTCCGCCCTCAACGTGTACCGCATGGTGTTCCACTCGCCGGCGCTGGCTCCCGACCTGGTGCGGCTGGGCGACGCGATCGCCCGCGGCGCGCTCCCGCACCCCCTGCGCGAACTGGCCGTCCTGCGCGTCGGACACGTCTACGGGGCGCCGTACGAGGTCCACCACCACGAGCGGATCGGGCGCGGCCTCGGTCTCGACGAGGCCGCGGTCGCCGCCGCCGCCGGGACCGGTTCGCCGCAGGGGCTGCCGGCGGAGCAGGCGGCGGTCCTCGCGCTGACCGACCGGCTCCTGGAGCGGCACGGCCTCACCGACGCCGACCGGACGCTGGCGCTGTCCTTCCTCACCGTCGAGCAGCTCTCCGACCTGGTCCTCACGGTCGGCTTCTACCAGCTGGTCTGCACCTACCTCAACGCCTTCGAGGTCACCACCGAGGGCGAGGGCAATCCCGGCTGAGCGGCCGGGTCTGCCGCCGCCGCGCCCCCGTATCATCGAGGCCGCTCCCGAAGGTTCCGGCGGGAGCGGGTGAGGAGTACGCGGTGTCGCTGACGGACAAGGCCATCGAACGCATTCGTGAGCTGATCCGCACCGGCGCCCTGCCACCGGGGTCGAAACTGCCGCCCGAGGCGGATCTGGCCGCCCAGCTGGGCCTGTCCCGCAACCTCGCCCGCGAGGCGGTCAAGGCCCTGGCCGTGGCGCGGGTCCTGGAGGTGCGGCGGGGCGACGGCACCTACGTCACCAGCCTTCAGCCCAGCCTGCTCCTGGCGGGCCTGGGCGGGGCGGTCGAGTTGCTGCAGGGCGACTCCGCGGCGCTCCAGGACCTCATGGAGGTACGCCGGCTCCTCGAACCGGCCGCCACCGCGTTGGCCGCGGCCCGCATCTCCGACGACCAACTGGCCGAGGTCAAGAGCCACCTGGACGCCATGCGCGAGGCCCGCGACGACGTCGAACTGCTCAACGCGCACGACGCCGCGTTCCACCGCGCGGTGATCGCCGCGACGGGCAACGAGAGCCTGCTGACCCTCCTGGAGGGCATCTCCGGCCGCACGCTGCGGGCGCGGATACGGCGTGGTCTGACCGACGACGAGGCCGCGGGCCGGACGCTCGCCGAGCACGAGGCGATCTACGCGGCGCTCACCACCCGCGACGGCGCCCTCAGCCAGGCCGCCGCGCTGCTGCACGTCAGCAACACCGCGCAGGCCCTGCGGGAGCACCTGCGCTCCCGGCAGCTGGTCCCGCCGGGAGCGCCCGCCCCCGAGTGACGGGAGGGCCGCGGCCTCCCCGCCCGGCCTCCCGTGCGGCCTCGCTGCGGTCCGGCCGCGCGGCCGGACCGGGTCAGCGCTTGCCGAGGAGGTCCGCCGGGAACGCGCCCGCGGCCGCGGCGGCGCGGGCGAACGCCGAGGCGAGGTCCGTCAGGCGGGCCACGCCCTGCGCGCCCAGGTGCTCGTACGGCGCCAGGTCGACGCGGTCCGTCTCCCGCTCGACGTCCTCGCGGAGCGCGACGCCCCGCTCGGTCAGCTCGCCCTCCTCGTCCAGCAGTCCGCGCTCGCGCAGGCGGCCGGCCGCCGCGTTCCACTCGTCCTCGCTCCAGCCGCGGGTGGCCCGCACCCACTTCGGCGTCATGCCCCGGCCGGTGGAGGTGTGCGTCACCGTCGCCTCCAGCCCGTCGAGCCCCGCGGACATCAGCACGGCCAGGTGGCCGTCGCCCCGGTGCTCGCGCAGCAGGGTCGCCGCGTGCCAGTACGCGAGGTGCGGCTCACCGGGGACGGGCAGGTCGGCGTGGGCCGAGTACAGGGGCCGGGCGCCGCGTCCGCACGCCTCGGCGGCGCGCAGCGCCAGCCCGGCCGCCTCCGCCATCTCCGCGGACGCCACGGCCTCCTCCCCCAGCAGGCGGCGCAGCGTCGCGTCGACGGCGCGCAGACGGGCGGCGAGCACGTCGGCGGGGCCGGCGACCGACCACACGGCGGGCACGTGCCGGGCCACGAGGTCGTGCTTGTAGTTGTAGAAGGCCGCGGTCACGGCGCCCGCCCCGACCGGGCCGAGCGCGGCCGCTCGTGCGGCGAAGTTGACGGCCCGCGGATGGGTGATGCCCAGCGCGCCCAGTTCCCGACCCAGTTCGGGCGCGAAGTAGTGCGTCGCGTGCAGGGAGTTGAGCGGGTGGTGACAGCGTCGGCCGGCGAGCGGTCCGAGGGCGGAGGTAGTCATGCCCGGCACATTACCGACCGGTCGTTATGTCGCCGTTCCCGGGGCTCGCCCCGTCCGCCGTCCGTTGCCCGCCGTCCGGCCCGCGCCGCCGGCCGTTCAGCCGTCGGCCGTGTGTGCGGTGGCGGGGCCGGTGCTGGCGCGCAGGGAGATGGGCGGGGCGAGGAGGTGGTGGCGGGGCGGGGCGCCGGGGTGGTCGAGGCGTTCGACGAGGAGGTCGACGGCGAGGCGGCCCATCTCCTCGGCCGGCACGTCCGCCGCGGTCAGCCGCGGGGTCACCGTCTCCGCCCACCGGCCCGCCACCACGCCGGTGACCGAGAAGTCACGCGGCACGTGACGGCCCGCCTCCGCCAGAGCCCGGTACAGACCGCCCAGCGCCGCCTCGTTCAGGGTGACCACGCCCGTGGTGGCCGGATCGTCGTGCAGGATCCGCTCCATGCACGCCTGCCCCGACGCGGCGTCGTCCCCGCAGCAGTACGTCCGCACGCCCAGCCCGCGCTCGGCCGCCGCCTTCGTGAACCCCTCCAGACCACGGTGCGCCGACTCGTACCCCGCCCGCACCAACTGCTCGGGACGGTTGACGAACGCCACCCGGCGATGGCCGAGATCGGCGAGGTGGTGGACGCAGGCCGCCGCCAGCGCCGTGTGGTCCAGGCCCACCCACCAGTCACCGTCCGGCTCGGCGGTACGGCCGATCGCCACCGACGGAAACCCCAGAGCGGCCAGATGATCCACCCGGTCGTCCCGGAGCCGGATCTCCATCAGGATCGCCCCGTCCACCCGCCGCTCCCCAAGCAGCCGCTGGAACGAACGGTCGCTGTCCACACCGCTCGGCGACAGCAGCACGTCGTAGTCACAGGCCGCCGCGGCCTCCACCACACTGCCGATGAAGTCGAGCTGCATCCCGGTGTAATGGTCGCCCGCCGGCGGGAACACCAGCCCGATCGTGCTGGTCCGCCCGTTCGCCAGCGCCCGCGCACTCGCATTGGGCCGATACCCCAGCTCGTCGATCACCCGCTGGATCCTGCGACGCGTCTCCTCCGACACCGGACGCTTCCCGCTCAGGACGTACGACACGGTGCTCCGCGAGACACCGGCCCGCCGGGCGATCTCACCGATGTTCACGAAACACTCCTCACCGGGATCCGGGCCGGGCCGATTGACGACCGGGGACGGCGGAAGCGGCGCGAGGCGCCGTCGCGCCCGGCAAGGTGACGACGATCTTGCCGAAGTGGCCGCCGCCTTCGAGGTGGCGCAACGCGTCCTGAACCCGCTCGGCCGGGTGGACGGAGTCGATCACGGGCGTGATGCCGTGTTCGTCGACGAAGGCCACCAGCTCTTCGAGCATGTCCAGGGAGCCGGTCTCGATGCCGTGGACGGTGACGTTCTTGGTGACGAACCGGTAGACGTCGATGTTCGCCTCGCGTCCGGCGATGAGGCCGATGAAGCTGATGCTGCCGCCCACCTTGACCGCCTCCAGCGAGCGGTTCAGGTTGTCGCCGCCGACGGTCTCGACGACATGGTCCACACCCTCGCCGCCGGTCATCCGGAGGACCTCCGCCGCGAGGTCCTCGGTGCGCCGGTAGTTGATCGTGCGGTCGACGCCGAGCGCGCGGAGCCTGTCGAGTTTCTCGTCGCTGCCGGAGGTGACGACGGGGGTCGCCCCCAGGGCCAGCGTCAACTGCGCGGCGAACAGGGCGACTCCGCCGGTGCCGTGGACGAGCACCGTCTCGCCGGGCCGGACCCGGCTGCGGCGGCCGACGGCGTGCCAGGCGGTCACCCCGGCGACGGGCAGCGTGGCCGCGTGCACGTCGTCCAGGCTCTGTGCGGTGCGCACCGCCTCGTCCTGTTCGACGAGGACGTACTCGGCGAGCATGCCGCGGTTGACCGGCCCGCCGACCGGTGACACATAGGTGTCCTCGGTGAGCGGACCCGACCGCCACCGGGGCAGGAACCCGGCCGAGACCCGGTCGCCCGGCTGCCAGCGGGTCACCTCGGAGCCGACCGCGGCGACGGAGCCGACGCCGTCGGAGACGGGCACCACGTCCCGGTCGGGCGACCAGTGGTCGACGCCGCCCACCACCAGCAGGTCGCGGTAGTTGAGCGACACGGCCGCCGTCTTCACCAGCACCTCGGTCGGACCGGGCTCCGGTAGGGGGACGCGGACCGCGGACAGCCGGTCGATGCCGTCGCCCCGTGTCGTCCACGCCGTCATCGTCCGCGGCGTCCGGGGCGTCCCGGGTGCGGCGACGTCCGCGGGGGTGTGGGCTTGTCCAGGCACGTGTGCGTCCACCGTTCGTTCGTGTCGTCCAGGGTCGTCCGGCGCGCACCGCGCCGGTGTGGGTGTGCCGTCACCCGCGGGCGTCGGCGGCGTCGTCCGCAAGGAGCAGGGCGAGCAGTCCGGGGAAGCGCGCCTCGAACTCCTCGCGGCGCAGCCGGTTGAGCCGTTTCGGGCCCTCGTCGCGCTGCTCCACCAGGCCGGCGCCGCGCAGGACCGAGAAGTGGTGACTGAGCGCCGCCTTGCCGACGGGCACGTCGAAACTACCGCAACTGCGCGTCCAGTCAGGGGAGTTCGCCAGTTCGCGGATCAGGGTGATGCGCACGGGGTCGGAGACCGCGGACAGCGCGGTGAGCACGGACACCTCCTCGGGATCCGTGTGCACGGGGGCCGCGCGGTGCGAACCGCCCGCCGCGTCCTTCGCCATGGCCCTCCCGTCGCCGCCTGCCCCGGCCGTCCGACTCGCGGAACGGCCCGGCCGGTTGTCGAGTGTTCGATGGATATCATACAGTCCTGGTGTTCGCTTTCCATTGAACACTCATCGAAGGGTGCGGTGATCCGCCATGCGCGCGATCGAGTTCCAGGAGTACGGCGGCCCCGAGGTGCTGCGGCTCGTCCGGGCCGGGACGCCCGAGCCCGGACCCGGCCAGGTCACCGTCGACGCCGCCTACGCGGGCGTGAACTTCGCCGACCTCAAGGCACGCGCCGAGGGATACCGGGTGCCGTCGCTGCCGTTCCGGCCCGGTCTGGAGGTCTCCGGCCGGATCCGGGCCGTCGGCGAGGGCGTCCGGGGGCTGCGGCCCGGGCAGGAGGTCGCCGCGCTGGTGGAGGGCGGGGCCTACGCGGAGGTGGTCGTCGCCGACGCCGTCACCGTCTTCCCGCTCCCGGCGGGCCTGGACCTGCGCAGCGCCGCCGCCCTCCCCACGGTGGTGCCGACCGCGCACGCCCTGGTCCACGAGGTCGGGCGGCTGCGGGCCGGCGAGAGCGTGCTGGTGCAGGGCGCGGCGGGCGGCGTCGGCACGGTGGCCGGGCAGTTGGCGAGGGCGGCGGGCGCGGGCGCCGTGTACGGGGTGGTGTCCTCGGCGGCCAAGGCCGGGCACGCGCTCGCGCACGGCTATGACGAGGTGTTCACCGGCGACGCCTTCGCCGACGACGTCCGCCGCGCCACCGGCGGCCGGGGAGTCGACCTCGTCCTCGATCCGGTGGGCGGCGACACCCTGCGCCGCGGCCTGGACGCGCTGGCCGTCTTCGGACGCCTGGTGTCCTTCGGCAACGCGAGCGGGGCCGCGCCGTGGCAGGTCGGGCAGCCCGAGCTGTACGCCCGGGGCCTGTCCGTCAGCGGCTTCTCCATCCTGACGCTCGCGCGGTCCGCGCCCGACGCGCTGCGCGCGCTCGCCGAGCGCTCCTTCCGCACCGTCTCGGACGGCGGCGTGAGCCTGCCGGTCACCGCGGAGTTCGCGCTGGCGGACGCCGCCGAGGCGCACCGGCTCATGGGCGGGCGCACCTCGACGGGGAAGCTGCTGCTGCGCGTCGCCGGGGAGTGAGGGCCGACGGCCGGGGTCCGCGTCGGCCCGCCGGGGCGGCCCCCGGCCGCGCGCCCGCCCGCCGGGGCGGCGCTCAGATCACGCGCTGCATGCAGACCAGCCGCTCGCGCTCGTCCCAGGACTCGGTGACGGTGAAGCCGAGGCGCTCGTACAGCGAGACGGCCTCGGTGCGCCATGCCCACACCGAGAGCCGCACCGCGCTCGTGCCGTCGGCCGCGGCGGCCGCGAGCGCGGCGCGCAGCAGCGCGGAGGCGATGCCACGGCCCCGGTGCTCCGGGTCGGTCCACACTCGCTTGATCTCCGAGCGGCCGTCGGCGGGCGCGGTCAGCACGAGGCACCCTACGGCGACGCCGCCGTGGAGGGCCGTCAGCACGACGTCGTCGGCGAACGCGGTCCGCGGGTCGGAGATCTCCGCCCGGTAGCGGTCCGGCAGTGCGTCCACGCCGGTGACGGCCTCGCCCTTCTCGGTCTGCGTCCGCAGGTGGTAGGCCGCCAGCAACGCGGCGAACCCGTCCTCGGCGGCAGCGTCCCGGCCCGGCCGGCGGACGACGGCCACCTCGCCTCTCTCAGTCATGGCCCCAGCATCACATGCCGGCCCCGGCCCCTCCGCCGGGCGTGCGGCCCACCCGCGAGGCCACCGCGCGTCACCCGTGCCGGTGACCTGCCGCCAGGTCGGCACCGGGGAGGCCGCTCGGCCGCCACCCTGGGAGCATGCGCCGCCCTCTCGCCCTCGCCGCCGTCCTGACGGCCGTCCTCCTCGCCGGAGGCTGTGTCTCCCTCCCCGCCGGATCCCCGCCACCGCCCCGCCCGGCCCCGGCCGCCGCCCGCATGCCCTCCCCCGTGGCGGACCCCGGGCAGGCGCCCGCCCTCAGCGCCCTCGTCGACACGGCCGCCGGTGCGACACCGCGTCCGCCCGCCCGCCACCGGTCCGGCACGCCGCGTCGGCCCGCGGGCGGGAGGGACGTGGGGCGCCGGCCGCCGCGCGCCCAGTGGCCGGTCAGGCCGCGCAGCGGTGTGGCGCACGCCCGTCCCGTGCGGCCCCGGTCCGCCGCGCCGGCCGGACCGCTCCGGCACGCCGAGCGCCCGGCACGGCCCGCCCGCCCCCGCGAGGCCCGGGAGCGGCAGCGGCAGCCGCGGCCCACGTACGACCTGCGCACCGTGTGCGGCTGGTCCCACCGGTCACCCGTGCCGGCCTCCGTCCGAGGGCTGTGCGACGCCTACGTCCGCTGAGCCGGGACGACGCCCGCGCGGACCGGCCCGGCGTGGGGAGACCGGGCGTCGCGGGGCGTTCGGTGTCGCGGCGGGGCGCCGGGCCGGGCGTCAGGCGGGCTTCCTCGCCACCAGCCGGAGGGGGACCTCGGCGTACGTGTTGAGGATCGTGTTCTCGGCGATCACCGGATCGCCGGTGAGTTCGACGCGTTCGACGCAGTCCAGCAGCGCGTGGACGAAGGCGTGCAGCTCCACACGGGCGGCGCCCTGGCCGACGCAGTTGTGCACGCCGTAGCCGAATCCGAGGTGGTCGAGCGGGTTGCGGCGCAGGTCGAACTCGTCCGCGCGCTCCCACTTGCGTTCGTCGCGGTTCGCGGAGGCGAACAGGGCCCATATGCGCGCGCCCTGCGGGACGGTCACGCCGCCCAGCTCCGTGTCGCGCGACGCGACGCGGGTGAGTCCGCGTACGGGGGTCTCCAGCCTGAGCACCTCGTTGACCGCCGAGGCGACCAGCCCGGGTTCGGCGCGGAGCGCGTCCCACTGGCCGGGGTGCTCGGCGAAGGCCACGAGCAGATGTCCGATCGCCGCGGCGGTCGTCTCCAGTGACGGTCCGATGAAGTCCACCAGCAGGAGCGGGCACTTCTCCTCGGCGATGACACCCCGGTCGGCCGCCTCGAGCATGGCGGCTCCCGGACTGCCGGGCGCGAGCTCCCGGTTCGCCGCCAGCTCGTGGGCGAACGCGAACAGACGCCGGGTCATCTCCGCGTTGTGCGGGGTGCGTTCCGAGGCCGGACCCAGCAGGTCGTTGCCCACCTGCCCCCACGCGTAGAGGTGTTCACGGTTGCGTTCGGGCAGGCCGAGGTAGTCGGGGATGACGAGCATCGGCAGCGCCTGGGCCAGAGCGGTGACGCCGTCGACCTCGCCCTCGGCGACGGCCCGGGCGACCAGGTCGCGCGCCTTGCGGGCGATCTCCTCCCCGCGCGCCCGCAGCGGACCGGGGCGCAGGCCCGCGCCGACGACGGAGCGCAGCACACCGTGCTCGGGCGGATCGCTGACCAGCGTGACGCCCCGCATGAGCCGGTTGACCCCGGGATCGAATCCCACGCCCTCACCGGAGACGAAGGCCTCGTGGTCGCCGAGCGCCGCCTTCACCTCGTCGTAGCGCACCACCGCGTACACGTCGGGGTCGCGCAGCCGGACGACGCCGCCCATGTCCCGCAGGATCCGGTACTGCTCGTGGCGCGTGCGCCGGTCCGAGGTGGCGAACATGTCGATCTCCGCGATGGGGGCGACGGCCACGGGTTCCTCCTGGAGCCACTGTCGGCGCCGGCCGGTCCAGGCCGTCAACACGCCGCATGCTTTCGCTGGTTCGTCCGAACCGGCCACCTCCTGATCTTGCTCGGCGCGAGCGGCCGCAAAACCGGTGACGGCGGCCGTCGCCCCGCCGAACGCGGAGGAACCGCTCACGTCCCGGAAAGCAGACCCTCGACGACGGCGCGGGGCAGCGACGGGTTGGCGGCCGCGGCCGCCGCCACGCTCGGATCGGGGTCGTCGAGCAGTTCCACGACGACCGCCGTCGGGAGTGCCGCACGGCCGACGGCGACGGGCCTCGCCCGACTGTCCTTCAGACACGCGAGCAGGGCGCCGGGCGAGGCGTTCGGATGCGCGGCGATCTCGCGGAACACCTTCGGCACGGGCGGATCGTGGCGGACCAGATGCTCCAGCAGTGCCGGGCCGGCGCCCGGGTTGGCCGCCACCGCGACGAGGACCCGGGCCCCGTGCCGGTCCACCATGGCGCGCAGGCGCGCCTCGCCGAGGCCCGGGTGCGAGGCGACCGACCTGACCACCTTGGCGTCCGGGTCCTCGGCCAGCCCGTCACGGATCTCCGGCGGCAGATCGCGGCGTCGGGCCAGGAACATGCGGACGGCCGCGCTCGGCGAGCTCGCCAGCCGCGGGACCTCGTCGGGGGCGGCGGCCGCGATGCGCGGGAGCAGGGTCGCGCCGACCCTGACGGAGTCGGCCAGCCGCGCGAGGACGTCGAGCGGCAGTCGCGGGTTGTGGGCCAGCCCGCGCCGCACGTCGGGGTCGCGATCGCCGGCCAGGGTGCGCGTGGCGGCGTCGTCGATCGCGGGGTTCCCGGCCACGTCGGCGCGGACG
Source organism: Streptomyces sp. NBC_00704 (assembly GCF_036226605.1). Classification (NCBI taxonomy): domain Bacteria; kingdom Bacillati; phylum Actinomycetota; class Actinomycetes; order Kitasatosporales; family Streptomycetaceae; genus Streptomyces; species Streptomyces sp. NBC_00704. Next base: position 7,429,087 of record NZ_CP109000.1, on the reverse strand, counting down.
CCGGGAACGGGATCCGCGGCGAGCCCGCGGTACACGGAAGCGGGCAGGCCGGGACGGGCGGCGAGCGACTGGCGCAGCAGCATCGAGGGATGGTCCGCGAAGCCGGCGACGGCCTCGGCGGGCGTCGCCGGGTTGCGCAGGGCCGCCCACCGTATGTCGTGCACGGCGGACTCGTGGGACCCGTCGCACGAGGCGCCCGACGGCAAGGTGCAGCCGGGGCGCGCGCAGTTCCGGTCGTGCACGAAGGGCGTGGCCTCCTGCTCGCAGACCGCGCAGCGGAGCACCGGCGGCAGGCCGTGTCCGGTGACGAGCGCCGCGAGCACGTCCGGCGGCGTCGCCTCGTTGGCGGCCGCCGAGCGGCGCACATCGGCGTGCGGATGGCGCGCGAGCCCGGCGATCGCCTCGGACGCGGTCCACAACGCCAGTTCGGCGACGACGCACACGTCCGGATCCGCGGCCAGCGTCTCCACGACGTCGGCCGGGAGACCGGGGCAGGCGGCCAGCTTCCCCCGGTGGGCGGGGTCCGGATCCGCCGCGAGGAGTCGCGCCCAGTGCGGCGCGCCCGCACCCTCGTCGAGCAGGGCGAGTGCGACGTCCGGCCGCGCGACGGGGTCGACGTCGGCGGCGGTCAGCCGGCCCGCGTACGCGAGCTGCACCCCGCACTCGGGCACCCGCGCGAACAGGGCGAGCGCCTGTGCGTGGCCGAGGTCCGGCCGGTCGGCCAGGCGCCAGGCGACGTCGGCGTCCGCGACCGCGATGAGCCGGTCGACGAACTCGGGCGGGAGCGCGGGGTTGGCGGCGAGACCGTACAGGACGTGATCCACACGGGGCATCATGCCCGGCCCCCGGCCCGGCCGGCTCACCTTTTCGCGACCGCCCGACGGGGCGTCGAGGTCGGCGGGTCCGGCGGATCCGGCCGGTGCGCAGGGGCGTTCTGCGGGGCCGGCGGGGCGTGGAGTCCGGCGGGGTCTGCGGGTCCGGTCCTGTCCGGTCCGGTCCGGTGTGGCCCGGCCGGCCGCGCCCGGGAATGCCGGCGCCCGCGGCCGGGTGCCGCCTTTCGCTCCGTCCCTCCGGGCCGGCCAGTCCGCCCGTCTGGCCGGTGGACGGCGCGTCGTCAGGGGGCGCGATCGGCCGGGCGTCCGACGCTCCGGGGGCGGCCGATGAGTTTCGGGCGGAGCGGGGGTCGTAGATCATGGCGGGGCGCGGCGACCGCGCGATGCGGACGCCCAGGCGCCGCCCCGTCCACCGCAGACCGAACCCGAGACCCGAGGACCCACGATGCGCACTCTGATCAGCACCGCTTTCATCTCCCTCGACGGCGTGGTGGAGGCTCCGGGCGGCGAGCCCGGCTACCGCAACTCCGGCTGGACCTTCAAGGACGTCGAGTTCCTCCCCGAGGCGTTCGAGATCAAGGGCCGCGAGCAGCAGGAGGCCACCGCGATGCTGCTGGGCCGGACGAGTTACGAGGCGTTCAGCCCGGTGTGGCCCGGCATGCCGGAGTTCGCCGACTACAAGGGGATGCCGAAGTACGTGGTCTCCACCACCCTGGGCGAGGACGACCTGGTGTCGGACTGGGGCGAGACGACGATCCTGCGCTCGCTCGACGACGTCGCCGCGCTGAAGGAGGGCGAGGGCGGCCCGATCATCGTCCACGGCAGCGCCACCCTGAACCGGGCGCTGTCGGACGCCGGCCTGATCGACCGCTACCACCTGCTCGTCTTCCCCCTCCTCCTCGGAGCGGGCAAGCGGCTCTTCAGCGACACCGACAAGGACACCCAGAAGCTGAGGCTCGTCGAGCACCAGGCGTATGCCAACGGGCTGCAGAAGAACGTCTTCGACGTCGTGCGCTGACGCGGCGCCGCCCGCCTTCCGGAGGGAGCGGGCCGTCGCCGCCCGGCACACCGTCGGCGAGGCCGTGGGCATGCTGATGGGCGGCCGTCACACCGGTGGGACGGCTCCTCCGGCACGCGGTCCGAACCAGAGAAGCCTGGGCCGGGTCAGCCCCATGGGAACGCCGCTGGCCCCGGCATGCTCTCCAAGTCCCCGGTCCCGGCCGCCTCACACCCCGTTCCGGGGACGGGCCCGCGGCGCGGCCCGCCGAGAGGCGTCCCGGACCGCCAGGTCAGGCGCCGCCCGGCCCGGCGTCCCGGAGCACCTCGGCGGAAGACGACGGCGCCGCCTCGGTCGCGGACCGCGCGTCGGGGTGGACGGCGAAGACCTGGTCGAGCCCGACGATGCGCAGGATGCGCAGGGTGTTGGCGGGGACGCCGGTCAGGGCAATGTCGGCGCCGGCGGCGGCCGCGTGGTTGCGGGCCGCGATCAGGGCGGTGATGCCGCTGGAGTCGCAGAACTCCAGCCGTGACAGGTCCAGCACCAGGCGCTGGCCGGCCCTCAGTGTCGTCCGGGAGACGCGTTCGCGCAGTTCGTGCGCCGTGCCGTAGTCGAGATCACCGACGATCTCGAGCACGGGACCGGTGGACGCGTCGCGGGCGGCGATCTTCACAGTCTTCCTCTCCGGTGGTCCGCGGCCGGGCTGGACGGCTCGGGGGTGCGGGGTACGCCGACGGCGAGCAGGGCGGTGTCGTCGTCGACCCCGTCCCCGAGGCTCTCCAGCAGGTCTGTCAGCGCGTCGACGATCCCCTTCGGCGACGCGGTCGCGTGGGCGGCGACGAAGTCGAGGAGGGCCCGGTCGCCGTACAGCTCGGCGCGGTCGGGTCCGGTGCGCGCCTCGGTCAGCCCGTCGGTGTAGAGGAGGAGCGTGTCACCGGGGCCGAGTGTGGTGGCGGCGGGGGTGAAGGACGCGTGGGGCAGCGCGCCGACCAGGAGGCCTCCGGGAGTGGGCAGGAAGTCCGTGCCGCCGTCGCCGCGGATCACCAGGGCGGGCGGATGGCCGCCGGACGCCAGGCTGACGGCGACGCGCCCGGTCCGCGGGTCGGGGGTGAGGATCCCGAAGATCGCGGTGCAGTAGCGGGGGTCCCCGCCCGTGTAGCGCTCGTGCAGCACCGTGTTCAGGGTGGTGAGCGCGGTGACCGGGTCGGGGTCGTGCAGGGCCGCGGCCCGCAGGGTGTAGCGGGTCAGGGAAGTGACCGCGGCGGCCTTGGGGCCCTTGCCGCACACGTCGCCGAGGAAGAACGCCCAGCGGGAGCCGTCGAGGGCGAAGAGGTCGTAGAAGTCGCCGCCGAGCCGGTCGGGGGCGGCGGTGTGGTAGTACGTGGCCGTTTCCACGCCCGGCACCGCCGGCAGGGCCGCGGGCAGCAGGGACCGCTGGAGCACGGCCAGGGCCTCCTGCAACCGGGCGCGGTCGGCCTCGGCCTGGCGGTGCGCCCGCTCCGCCTCCCGCTTGCGGCGCAGCAGCTCCTCCTCGTAGGCGCGGCGGTCGGAGGCGTCGAAGACGGTCGTGCGGATCAGCAGCGGCTCGCCCTCGCTGCCGTACTTGACCACGGAGGAGACCAGGACGGGCATCCGGCCGCCGTCGGCCCTGCTCATCTCGAGCGCGATGCCGCTGATCTCGCCCTTCATCTGCAGCAGCGGCGCGAAGTGCGTCTCGTGGTAGAGCTTGCCGCCCACGGTGAGCAGGTCGGCGAACCGCTTGTGGCCCACCACGTGCCGTCGCTCCAGGCCCAGCCAGCCCAGCAGCGTGGCGTTGATCTTGGCGACGGTGCCGTCCATCAGCGTCGACAGGTATCCGCACGGCGCGGACTCGTACAGGTCCTCGACGCTGTCCTCCAGCAGGGCGCTGAACGCCGCGTCGGTCGACGGGACGTCCCGCGCCTCGCAGGGCTCCGGAGGGTCTCCCGAGGGGCACATCACCGCAGGCCGCGCAGGAAGCCGAGGATGGCGGCGTTGGTCTCCCGCGGCGCCGACAGCTGGGGGCAGTGCCCGGTGGCCTGAAGCGTCACCAGGGCGGAGCCGGGGATCCGGGCGTGCACATAGGCGCCGACCTCGCGCGGGGCGATGACGTCCGAGGCGCATTCCAGGACCAGGGTCGGCACGGTGACGCTCTCGAGATCGTCGCGGGAGTCGGACAGGAACGTGGTCCGGGCGAAGACCCGGGCGATCTCGGGGTCGGTGGCGCAGAAGCTGTTGGTCAGCTCCTCGCCGAGTTCCGGCCGATCGGGGTTGCCCATGATCACCGGTGCCATGGCGGCGGACCAGCCCAGGTAGTTCGATTCCAGAGATTCCAGCAGCTCGTCGATGTCCTCCGCGCTGAAGCCGCCGCGGTAGCCGTCGGAGTCGATGTAGCACGGCGACGGGGCCACCATCACCAGCGATCCGATCCGCTCCGGCGCCGCACGCGCGGCCAGCACTCCCACCATGGCGCTGACCGAGTGCCCGACCAGGACCGCGTCACGCAGGTCCAGTTCCTCGCAGACGTCCACGACGTCCTGGGCGTAGCCCGCGAGGGACGAGTACCGCTTCTCGTCCCACGCGCTCAGCTCCGATCCGCCGGAGCCGACGTAGTCGAACAGCACGACCCGGTAGTGCTCCTCCAGGGCGGGGACGGTCAGACGCCACATGTTCTGGTCGCAGCCGAAGCCGTGCGCCAGCACCACCGTCGGTCCGTCCGGGCGGCCGGTGATCCGGATGTTGTTCCTGCGACGGATGTCCATACCAACCATCCTGCCATCCACGGCCGGGGACCTCCGCGGCCCGGTCTCGCCGCCGGCCTGCCGGGCGGCGGAGCGACGGCGGCACGGCGGCGGAGTGACCGTGGCCCGGCCGGGGTACCCGGGCCGCCCGCGGGAGCCGCCACCAGGAGAGCCTCGCGCGCACGCGACGCACCACACCCGATCCCGATGGGGAGGCCGGTCATGAGGGAACGGACGCCGTCCAGGGCCGAGCGCGCACCGCGACCCGGCGCGCGGCCTGCCGGAACGCACGGCGCGGCCGGCGCGGTGCGCGGATGAGCGGGGTGCGGGAGGCCGCGCGGGACGGTCGGGGGCGGTCGACGGCGGTGTGCGCGCTGATCGGTGCGGCGGTGATGGCCGCGGTCGACGAGATCGTCTTCCACCAGATCCTGGCCTGGCATCACTTCTACGACCGGTCCACCACGGCCGTGGGCCTGCTGTCGGACGGGTTGCTGCACACGGCGGAGCTGCTGGCGCTCGTCGCCGGGTTCTTCCTGTTCGCCGATCTGCGCCGGCGCCGGGACCTCTCGCCTCCCCACGCGTGGGCGGGGTTCTTCCTGGGGCTGGGGGCCTTCCAGCTGTTCGACGGGCTCGTGGACCACAAGGTGCTGCGGGTGCACCAGGTCCGCTACGGCGTCGACCTCGCGCCCTACGACTGGGGCTGGAACGCGGGCGGCCTGGTCCTGCTGCTCCTCGGCGGTGTGCTGGTGGTGCGGGCGAACCGCCGGAGCCGGGGCGGGCCGGCCTCGTGACCCTCGCGCACGTCCATCCGGGGACGGCTCCCGTGGCGGGCGGGGCGTCGGCCGCCCTGACCGTGCTGGCCGCACTGGTCGTACTGGCCGCCGCGGTCGCCTACACGGCGGGCGCGGCACGGCTGCGCGGCCGGGGGGACGGCTGGCCCCGGTGGCGGGACGCCCGGTTCGCAGCCGGGTGCCTCCTGCTCGTGTGGGCGGCGGTGGGCGCGCTGCCGGACGGTCCGTTCACGGGCCACATGGTCCGGCACCTGCTCGTCGGCATGGCGGCCCCGCTGCTGCTCGTGTCCGCGCGTCCGGTGACGCTCGCCCTGCGCTGTCTGTCCCCCGGTCGGGCGCGCCGGGCTCTGGTGGGTCTCACGCACACGCGGGTCGTCGGCGCGCTCGTCTTCCCGCCGGTGGCCGCGGTGGTGGACGTCGGCGGCATGTGGCTGCTGTACCGGACGGGGCTGTTCGCGGCCGTGCACGGGCGTCCGCTGTACGACGGGCTGCTGCACGCGCATCTGCTGGCGGCCGGTCTGCTCTTCTCCTTCGCCGTGTGCCAGATCGACCCGGTGCGCCGGCCCCGGAGCGTCGCCCTGCGCGGCGGCACGCTGCTGGCGGCCGGGGCCGCCCACGCGGTCCTGGCGAAGACCCTGTACGCCGCGGGACCGCCCGGCGTGCGCTTCGCGGCGGCCGATCTGCACCAGGGGGCCCGGCTGATGTACTACGGCGGCGACGTGGTCGAGGCGGCCCTGGCCCTGGTGCTCGGGGCGGTCTGGCTGCGGGCGGCGGACCGGGCGCGCCGGCGCCGCTCGCGCGCCCGCGAGTGCGGGGCGGCACGCGCCGCCGGTGGACTCACGGGCGCGTGAACGCACCGCGCCCAGTCTGGATGCGGACCCGTGGGAGACGTTGGGAGCCCTGGGAATCCCCGAAGGTTCTGGGAAACCCGTGGACGCTCCGGGGAGCCGCGGGCGCGGCGGACAGGCCGGCGCCCGTAAGCGGACGACAGTGATCGGCGGGCGGTCATCGGCGAGCGGTGGGCGGTCAATGGCGAGCGGTCGGGGGTCACTTGTCGAGCAAAGAGGAACACGTGGGAGTAGAGCGCGGATCGCGGGGTAGCCGGAGCCGGTCGGCAGGTGGCGGCGCGATGCCTGGGGAGGTCGAGCGCCGCCGCCTGCCTCTTGCCTTCCCCGCCCCGGCCCCCCTTCCTCCGGCCCCGGCCCGGCGCCGCCCGACCAACCCCCTCACCGGCGCAGATGGCGTTCCAGCCAGTCCGCGGCGCTGCGGCGGAACAGCCGGCGGTTGTCCGCCCGCAGGAAGTCGTGGCCCTCGTCGCGCAGGGTGAGCAGCTCGGCGGCGACGCCCCGCTCGCGGGCCGCGCGGACGAACTGCCGGGACTCCTGCACGGGCACGTTGGTGTCGTGCTCACCGTGCACGGCGAGCACCGGGACCCGCAGCGCGTCGACGCGGCTCATGGGCGACAGGGCGCGCAGCAGCTCGCGGTCGCGCTCAGGGTGGCCGTACTTGTGCGCCGCCGACTCCGCGAGCCAGGGCTCGGTGCCCGCGAAGAACGTCAGGAGGTCCGACATGCCGCAGACGGCGACGCCGGTGCGGAACAGTTCCGGGTGCCACACGAGTGAGGCGAACGTGAGGTAGCCGCCGTAGGAGCGGCCCATGACGGCCAGCCGCGTCGGGTCGGCGGGGCCGGCCGTCACCGCGTGGGCCGCGCAGTCGGCCACGTCGTCCAGCGCGGCGAAGCGGCCGGCGCCGAGGTCGGCGTCGACGAACGACCGGCCGTGGCCGGAGGAGCCGCGCACGTCGGGTGCGAACACGTCCAGGCCGCGCCCGGTCAGCTCGTGGTACAGCGGATGGAGGACCGGGCGTTCCTGTTCCTCGGGCCCGCCGTGCAGATGGATCACGCAGGGCGCGGGCTCGCCCGCGGGGCGTCCGGGCGCCCTGTAGTACCAGCCGCTCAGGGGCAGGCCGTCGCGGGCCGTGAGCCGCAGCGGGACGGGCCGGACGGGCGAACGGCCCGGGGCGACGGCGTCCTCGTCCTTCGACGACCAGGGCGTGCGCAGCAGGGACACGCCCCCGTGGGCCCACCACACGCCCGGCCGGCGCTGGGACCCGGACAGCGCCAGCAGGAGGCGTCCGGCGCCGGCCCCGGTGACGCGGGTGACGACCTCGTGGGGCAGCGGCACCGGTCGGGCGGGGCCGGTGGCGTCGGGGGCGGGGCGCCGCCCGGCGTGCGGTGCCGCGGAGGTCTCGACGAGTTCCAGCTCGCTCGCGCCCTGGGCGTTCCAGGCCAGGGCGACGGTGCGGCCGTCGTGGGCCACGGTCAGGAGTTCGAGGTCGCTGTCCTGCCGCTCCGCGACGACGGACGTCCCGGCCGGGGCGCCGTCGCCGTCGAGGACCACCGCGAGGAGCGCCGCGTACTCCCGGCCGGCGTTGCTGCGCAGCCACAGGGTGCGGCCGTCGGGTGAGAACCTGCCGATCCAGGGGTCTCCGTCGGCGACGGGCAGCGCGAAGGTCGTCGTGGAGTCGTCCGTGCGCCGCACCACCGCCTCGCGCCGGCCGCGCGGGCCCCGGCGCAGGAGCACGAACCGGCCGTCGCGGCTGAGGTCGCAGGCGCGCAGGGTGGCCGCGTGCGTCTCGGTGGTGAGCAGCACGGGCGAGGTGTGGCCGTCGGGGTCGATCAGGTACACCGACAGTCCGCCGTCGGCCCGTACGGCCGCTCCCGCGGCCGGGACGCCGCTCCGGCGGATCCCGTCCGGGTCCCCTCCCCCGTCCGTCTCTCCTCCCGCGGTCGGCGCTCCCGTCGCCGTCGCGGCGTCGTAGACGGCTCGGCCGAGGAGCGTGGCGTGACCGTCCCGGTCCGTCCAGCCGGCGGACGGGAGGACGGCGTCGGGGTGGCCGTCGCCCGGGGCGTGCTCCGGGGGCGGGCGCTTCTGGCCGTCGTCGAAGGGGCGTGCGGCGGGCGCGGCGACCGTGACGGCGAGGGCGGAGCCGTCGTGCGCCCAGCAGCCCAGGTGGGCGGTGCTGTCGGGGTCGGCGCCGGCCAGGACGCGCCGGCCGCTGCCGTCGGGCCGCACGCACAGCACGCGGGTGTGCTCGCCGCCGCCCGGTGCGGTGGTGTAGGCGATCCAGCGGCCGTCCGGCGACCAGGAGACCTCGGTGACCGGATCCGGCGAGGAGTCGAGCAGCCGCACCTCGCCGGCGCCGACCGGGCCCGCCCACAGCTGGGGCACGCCGCCCCGGTCGCAGATGAAGGCGGCCTCGGCGCCGTCGGCGGCGGCCGAGGGGTACCAGCAACCGTGCGAGCGCAGCCGGCTCACCGCGTCGCGCGGGCCGGCCGCGTCGGGCAGCGGCACGAGGGCCGGTGCGGCGGCGCACCCGGCGCTCCCCGCGTCGGCGTCCGGGGACGGCGGGTCCGCGGGCCGGGTGAGGGCAGGGCGGAACGTCAGCGCGCGCACGCCGCCCGGCGGGGCGGCGGGCGGCGCGCCGGTGCGGCCGGCGCGGTCGCCGCTCACCTGATTCCGTGTGTCTGAAGCCATATCTCCAGCAAAGCCGTCTGCCACAGGGCGTTCGCTCCGCGCTTGGTCCGGTGGTGGTCGGGCGCCGCGAGCAGTTCGTCGACGTAGGACTGCTGGAACAGCCCGCGTTCCTTCGCCTCGGGCGCCCGCAGCGCCTCGCGCACGCGCTCCAGGACGGGACCGGCCATGTGGCGGATCGCCGGGACCGGGAAGTAGCCCTTGGGGCGGTCGACGACCTCGCGCGGCAGGAGCTTGCGGCCGGCCTCCTTGAGGACGCCCTTGCCGCCGTCGGCGAGTTTGAGTTCAGGCGGGCAGGCGGCGGCCAGTTCCACCAGCTCGTGGTCGAGGAAGGGCACGCGGGCCTCCAGGCCCCAGGCCATGGTCATGTTGTCGACGCGCTTGACGGGGTCGTCGACCAGCATCACGTGCGTGTCGAGGCGCAGCGCCGCGTCCAGCGCGGTCTCGGCGCCGGGGACCGCCATGTGCTCGCGGACGAAGCGTCCCGAGACGTCCTCGGGGGGCAGCATGTGCGGCTGGAGGATGCGGGCGAAGTCGGCGTGCGGCCGGTCGAAGTAGGTCTCGGCGTACTGCTCGGGTTCGTCCTCGCGGGCGGCCGCGGCCAGTTCCGGGTACCAGTGGTAGCCGGCGAACACCTCGTCGGCGCCCTGTCCGCTCTGCACGACCTTGACGTCCTTCGACACCTGTTCGGACAGCAGGTAGAAGGCGACCACGTCGTGGCTGGTCATCGGCTCGCTCATGGCGGCGATCGCCCCGTCCAGGGCGGTGGAGACCCGGTCGGAGGGCACCATGAGGCGGCGGTGGTCGGTGGCGAACTCGCGGGCCACGAGGTCCGAGTAGCGGAACTCGTCGCCCTCCTCCCCGCCCTCCGACTCGAATCCCACGCTGAACGTCATCAGGTCGCGCTGTCCCTCGTCGGCGAGCAGCGCCACGATGAGGCTGGAGTCCAGTCCGCCGGAGAGCAGGACGCCGACCTGGACGTCGGAGACCATGCGCCGCCGCACGGCGGTGCGCAGCCCTTCCAGCACGGCGTCGCGCCATTCGTTGGCGCCCATGCCGGCGTGCTCGGGGCGGCGCGTGTACGAGGGCTGCCAGTAGCGGTGGTCGCGGTGGGAGCCGTCCGGCTCGACGACCCGGACGGTGGCCGGGGGCAGTTTGCGCACGCCGTTGAGCACGGTGCGCGGCGGCGCGACCGTGGCGTGCCAGCTGAGGTACTGGTGGACGGCCGTCGGGTCGAGGGAGGTGTCCACGTCCCCGGCGGCGAGGAGCGCGGGCAGCGACGAGGCGAACCGCAGGCGGTCCGGCGTCCCGGACAGGTAGAGCGGCTTGATGCCGAGCCGGTCGCGGGCCAGCACCACGCGGCCGCTGCGGTGCTCGACGAGCGCGAAGGCGAACATGCCGTGGAAGTGCTGGACGCAGTCGGTTCCCCACTGCAGGTAGGCCTTGAGGACGACTTCGGTGTCGGACGTCGACGCGAAGCGGTGGCCGAGGCCGCGCAGTTCGTCGCGCAGTTCGCGGTAGTTGTAGACGCAGCCGTTGAAGACGCCGGTGATCTCGCCGCGGGCGTCCGTCATCGGCTGGGCGCCCAGGTCGGACAGGTCGATGATCTTCAGGCGGCGGTGTCCGAGGGCCACCGCGCCCCGTGTCCAGACGCCGTGGCCGTCGGGTCCCCGGTCGGCGAGGCGTTCGCTCATGCGCTCGACGGCCGCCAGATCAGGGCGTCGGCCGTCGAAGCGGATCTCTCCGCTCAGACCGCACATGGCGTACCGCCCCCTTTCCGCGGACAGGCGTGAGCCCGGGTCGTGCTGGTGGACATGATGAAGCCCTTTCTGAGCGGTTCGGTGAGCGGGTGGGACACGGGTCCGCGTGCCGGCGGCCGGGCCGTCAGCGGCCGATGGCCTGGGTGACCTGGGGCAGCGCCCGGGGGCGGGCGGCGGAGCGGGCGCCGCCCGCGGGAACGGGTCGCGTGGCGCCGCGGTGCGCGCGTTCGCCGCGTGTCTCGGCGACGAGCATGTCGACGCAGGCCAGGAGGTCCTCCTCCTGGGCGGTGCGGCGGATGCGGCGGGCGGCGCTGCCGTCGGCGAGCGCCTGGTGCGCGAGGGTCCGCACGGTGTCCCAGTCGCCGTGGGCCTCCAGCGCGGGACGAAGCCGGGCGAGGAGCTTGCGCAGCACCTGTTCCGCGGGCGCGTCCCGGTGGGTCTCCGGGTCCACGAGCGTTCCTTCGAGGCCGGAGCGGGCGGCCCGCCAGGCGGCGCCGCGCAGCCATTCGTGCCGGCCGTCGCAGTGCGGCTCGCGGCCGGATTCCAGTCGCTCGCGCGCCTCGGTGACGAGGGCGCGGAAGAGGCCGGCGACGAGCACGACGGTCTCCGCGCGCGGGCAGGCGTCGCAGATGCGCAGTTCGAGGGTGCGCAGGTGGTCGGAGGGGCGGACGTCGTAGTAGATCATCCCGGCGTCGCTGATCACGCCGGCCCGGACGAAGTCCTGCACGGCGGCGTCGTACTCGGCGGCGTTCGCGTAGCATCCGGCCGGTCCGGCGGTGGGCCAGCGCTGCCAGAGCAGGGTGCGCCAGCTCGCGTAGCCGGTGTCGGCGCCCTGCCAGAACGGGGAGCTGGCGGAGAGGGCGAGGAGGACGGGCAGCCAGGGCGCCACCGTGCACATGGCGCGTACGGCCGTGTCCCGGTCGGGGACGTCCACGTGGACCTGTGCGCCGCAGATGAGCTGTTCGTCGGCGACCTTGCGGTATTCCTCGCTCATGTGGAGGTAGCGCGCGTCGGCGGTGGGGCGGGCGGAGGCGGCCGGGGCCAGCGGGGCGGTGCCCGCGGCCATCACGGCGAGCCCGGAGGAGGCGGCCGCCCGGTCGAGGCGCCGTCTCGTCCCGGCGAGGTCTGCGTGGAGGTCGTCGAGGGACGTGTGCACACCGCTGTTGGACTCGACCGTGGACCGGTGCAGTTCGGTGGTGAAGGTCCGTTTGGGGAGCCGTCGCAGTACGGCGTCGGCGCGCGGCACCAGGAGCCCGCTCTCCACCTCCAGGACGTGGAACTCTTCTTCCACTCCGATACGCATACTCACGTTCGCTCCTCGGGATGTGCCCGAATGCCCGCCCAGCGGTCCGTTCAGTGGTCGGATCCGTGTGCCGAGCGGATTCGGCGGCTGATTGCCCCGACCGAGTTCCCCACATACCGTCACATAATCTACGCAGCGCGCACGTCTGTCGCGACCGCTTCTCAGACGAGCATGGCGGGGCGCGCAGAACGCCGCGCCACCCCTGTCCCCGCGCACGTCCCGGCACAGGGGCAGCCCGGACCGGTTCGCGCCGGGTCCGGGCTGTCGCGGCGTGCCCTACGGCATGGACCTCCCTCGCTCGCCCCGCGAGGGACCCCGGTCGTTCGCGATCGCGCTCGCCGCCATGCCCAGCAGCAGGCCGACGATCCCGACGATCACGTTGTTCACCACCGTCCTGGTCGTGCTGACGTCACCGGCGACGACCCAGGGCGACACGATGGTCCACGCGCCCAGCGCGCAGGCCGCCCACGCCATGCTGTGGGTGCGTTCGTAGGCGCGGCCGAAGCCGCCGCTCATCAGCAGGGCGTACGCGATGCCGACGATCAGGTTGTTCACCGCGAGCGCGGACAGGTTCTGGAAGCCCGCGATCCAGGGGGAGGCCGCCAGGTAGACGCCGGTGAGCAGGGCCAGGGCCTCGACGGCCTGCGCCTTCGGCGTGCTGGTGGCCCGCTCCGCCATCTCATGACGGTTGCGCATGGCGACGATGTCGGGATGCGTTTCCATCGACGACCTGGGAGAGGTTGTCACTCCGATCACCTCCGAGTGGCTTCGGGCGGTCTGTGCGGCCCACGGGTACCCCCGACTCCGGTCGCTCCAATCGTCCCCACGCCCATTCATCGGTCCGGCTGGAGCAGAAGGAGCGCGATGTCGTCGGTGCGCTGTCCGACCGCCTTGCCCTTCCTCAGCAGGTGGTCGATGAGCAGTTCCAGGTCACGGTCGTCCGCCGAGCCGAGCAGCCGTGCCAGTTCGGCGATGGAGTCGTCGAGGTCGACGCCCGGCGTCTCGACCAGGCCGTCGGTGTAGAAGGCCAGCGTCGAGCCCGGGGGGATCGGGAACTCGGTGACGGGGAAGACGGCGTCGGGATCGATGCCGAGGAGAGGGCCCGGGACCAGGCCGACCGGCGCGGTGGCGCCGTCGGCGAGGCGGAGCAGGGGCGGCGGATGCCCGGCGCCGGCGAGGCTCACGCGGCCGCGGGCCAGGTCCAGGTGGGCGTAGAGGCAGCTGGTGAACAGGTCGGGCGCGAGGTCGGTGAGCAGCCGGTTGGTCCGGGCGAGCACCTGGTCCGGTGACGCGCCCAGGGTGGCGTGGGCGTAGACGCCGGTGCGCACCTGCCCCATCAGGGCGGCGGCGGCCACGTTGTGCCCCTGTACGTCGCCGATGACCGCGGCGGCCGCCGTGTCGCCGAGCCGGATCAGGTCGTAGAAGTCCCCGCCGATGTCCATGCCCCGGGTGGCGGGCACATAGCGGGCCGCGACCCGCAGACCGGCAAGCTGGGGAAGGGTGCGCGGGAGCAGGGCCTGCTGGAGGCCGTGGGCCAGCTCCAGCTTGGTGTCGTAGAGGCTGGCCCGGTCCAGGGCCTGGGCGACCAGCCCGGCGAGGGACGTCAGGACGGCCCGTTCCTCGGACGGGAACGCGTGCGGCCGGTCGTAGGACAGGACGCAGCAGCCCACGGGACGTCCGGAGATGATCAGCGGCAGGAACGCCCAGGCCTGCTTGCCGCTGACCAGCGGCGCCTCGGGGTAGATGCGCCGCATCTCCCCGGGATCGGCGAAGAACGCGGGAATGCCGCTGCTCAGGGCCCGGCCGGCCGGTGTGAAGTCGGTGTCGAGCGGCAGGCCGTCGAGACGCTCGACGGTCTCCCGGCTGTAACCGCGGTGGCCGGTGATCCGCAGCCGGCCGGCGTCGGCCCGGGACAGCACCAGCCCCTGCGCGCCGAAGGCGGGCATGATCTGGTCCGCGACCAGGTCGATGACGTCCTGGACGCCGACGACCTCGGTGAGGGCGGCCGCCAGGTGCGTGAGCTGGTACAGCCGTCCGGCGCGGGCCGGCGCCACGGAGCGCGAGGAGCGGACGGGCTCCGCGGGGGCCGGGGGCTGCTCACCGCTGGGCAGGATGCGGGCGCTGATGCCGCTGGCGTCGGGATACAGGTGGATGTCGAGCCAGTGGCCCGGCGGGCGGCACACGGTGAACGAGACGGGCTCACGGCTGATCACCGCCGCCCGGTAGCGGTCCTCGTAGGTCGGGTCGTCGAGCCAGCGCAGGGACTGCCACGGCAGTGTACCGAGCAGCAGTCCGGCGTCGCAGCCCAGCAGTTCGCAGGCGCCGGAGCTGAGGTAGGTGAGGCGTCCTTCCAGGTCCAGCGAGCAGCTGCCGCCGGGCAGGCGCTCGGCGAAGTCGGCGGCGGCCATCGCCGGGCCGCCCGGGCTGCCGGTCCCGGCGGTCACCACGCGCGGCCGGTCGCCGTCGGCCGGGCCGCGGGCGGCCGGGCTGCGGCCGTGCGCGTCGGCGTCGTCCAGCAGCCGGGCCAGCCGCCCGCAGCCGGACGCGATGTTGCCCCTCTCCCGCGCGGTCATGTACGGCGGCCGGGAGGCCGGCCAGATCAGCAGCAGCGAGCCCCAGCGGCGGCCGCCCGTGACCGGCGCCGCGACCAACGCCAGCGGGAAGGGCAGCACCATCGCGGTGCGCGGGTAGGAGCGGGCCATCTGCTCCTGGCTGCCCACCCACACCATCCGGTCTTCGCGGACCGCCTCGGCGACCGGCGCGGGAGCGGCCATGGAGACGTGCGTCCACGGCGCGGCGAACTCGGCCGGCGCCCCGCACAACAGGCCGAGGCGCAGCAGCCGCCCGCCGGGCTCGAGGAGGAACAGGGCGCCGATGGACGCGCCGGTGCGACGCACCGTCTCCGCGAACTCGGCGTCCAGCTCGCCGTCGCCGACGGCCGGACCGGCCGCGCTGGTCACGAGGCACCTCCAGCTTCGGGAGGGGGAGGTCCCGGAGGGCCGGCGCCGGCCCCGCGCTCCCCTCGGTGCGCGAACGGGCCCGCCGGGCGTGCCCGGTCCCCGCCCCTACAGGGACGCTACGCCCGCGGCAGGCGGTCGGCACGCCGTCCGGCACGGGCGTCCGGGCCGGGCGGGGCGCCGGGCGGGGCGCCGGGCGGCCTGCCTCGGCCGCCGCGCGGGCGGTCGCCCTGTCACGGCAGGGGGGTGCCCCCGGTGGCGTTGAGGATCTCCGCCGTGATGAAGCTCGCCCGCGAGGAGGCGAGGAAGACGTAGGCGGGCGCCATCTCGGCCGGCTGGGCGGGGCGTCCCAGCGGGGACTGCTTGCCGAACGCGGACGTGTCCGGCATCGTCGCCGGAATGAGCGGCGTCCACACCGGGCCCGGCGCGACCGCGTTGACCCGGACGCCGTCCCCGGCCACCATCTGCGCGAGCCCCTGGGTGAACGTCACGATGGCTCCCTTGGTCATCGCGTAGTCCAGCAGGTGCGGGCTGGGCTTGTAGGCCTGCACCGACGTGGTGTTGATGATCGAGCCGCCGGCGGGGATGTGCGGCAGCGCCATCTTGCACAGCCAGAACATGCCGTACAGGTTCGTCCGTACGACGCGGTCGAACTGCTCCGTCGAGATGGCGCCGATGCCGTCGGGCTGCGACATCTGGTAGGCGGCGTTGTTGACGAGGACGTCGATGCGCCCGAACTCCTCCACGGCCCGGTCCACCAGCGCCCGGCACTCGTCCTCCGAGCGGATGTCGCAGGCCACCGCGACGGCCCGGCGGCCCGCGCCCTCGACCAGGGCGGCGGTCTCCCGCGCGTCCTTCTCCTCCTCGGGCAGGTGGGTGAACAGCACGTCGGCGCCCTCCCGGGCGAACGCGAGCGCCACCGCCCGGCCGATGCCGGAGTCGCCGCCGGTCACGACCGCTTTGTGGTCGCGCAGCAGTCCGCTGCCCTCGTAGGACTCCTCGCCGTGGTCGGGCGGCGGGTCCATGGGGCCGGTCCAGCCGGGATGCTCCTGCTCCTGGTCCGGGAAGTCGGGGCGGGGATGCTTGCTGGTGGGGTCCTCGGTCACGTCTGTTCCCTCCTCGGTCCTCGGCCCTCGGTCCTCGGTTCTCGGCCCTCGGTCTTCGGTCTTCGGTCTTCGGTCGCTCGGTCTTCTTCCGGCATGCTCCGGGGCGCGTTCTCCGCGTGCTCCGGACGGGTCACGGGCGGGGTCGCCCGCTCAGGCGCGTTCGGCGCGGACGACGACCAGTTCCTCGCGGTCCTCGTCGCCGTCCAGCAGGCCCTGCTGGACGAGCCACCGCCGCCGGGAGCGCAGCACGGGCCCGTAGGGCACGGCGGCCCGGTCGGTGACCGTGGCGGTCAGCCCCGCGTCGGCCAGTCGTTCCAGGGTGGCGTCGGTGCCGCACAGGCTGGAGTGGACGAGCAGCAGAGCGCCCCCGGGGTTCAGGACCGAGGGCGCCTCCGCGCAGATCCGGTCGATGAACGCGCGGCCGTCCCGGCCCGCGTCCCACGCGCGGGCGATGCCGCGCCGCGGCAGCGTCACGTCGGGCGACGGCACGTACGGCGGATTGCTCACCACGAGGTCGTACGAGCGGCCCGGCACGGCGGTCGTGAGGTCGCCGCGGCGAAAACGGACCCGCTGGCCGGCCATCAGGGCGTTGATCCGCGCGGTCAGCACGGCGAGCCGCGAGATGTCCACCGCGGTCACCCGCGCGCCGAGCCGCGCGGCCTGCACGGCGAGGGCTCCCGAGCCCGTCCCCAGGTCCAGCACCTCGGTGGCCGCGCCGATGTCCTCGCGGGACAGGGCGCGCGTCAGCAGCCTGGTGTCCCACTGAGGGGCGTACACGCCGGGCGGGGTGAACGCCGGAACCTCGGACTGAGGCGCCCATGCATCCGCCGTCATCGCACTCTCCGTTCCGCAGGGCGCCCTCATGACGGGGCGCGGCTTTCCGAAACACTGGGTGCCCAGGCACAGGCTCTCCACACACGCCTCTCTCGTCCCACCAGGCGATCGGGTGTGAGGAACGGCGCGTGTGGGGACCTGGTGACAGCGCGCACCACCCACCGAGCGAACAGGACGGCCGGACCCATGCCAGGCACCCCGTCGATGCCCGTCTACACCTCACTGGACGAGCTGACCGAGCTGGTCACCGCCCGGCGCGGCCTGTACGTGCGCTGGTCGCTGGGCCCCGCACGCGACCTGGCCTCGGAGTCCAGCACGGACGAGTTGACCGGCGTGCCGATGCCCGGGCTCTCCGCGAACACGCTGGACGTCGAGGAGTGGTGGGGCGACCGGCCCGCCCGCGTGTGGGTGGCCCGGCGCCTGTACGACTATTCGCACCTGCCGCGGATCAAGGACGCCCGGACCCGCCCCTGGGTGCTGACGGCGCGCGAGACCGGCCGCGGGCCCGACAACGAGCCGCTGGTGGTCGACGTCCGGCCGCTGGGCTGGATCGACCGGCGGGTGATCGCGGAGGCGGACCGGGTCATCCGCGGACAGCGCGGCTCGTGGGGGCCGATGAGCCGCGAGAACGCCGCCGGGCGGCGGCCGCCGCGGTGACGGCTGCCCGAGCGGTGCGGTGACGGCCGGGCGAGCGGTGCGATCAGCGGCGTGTCACCCCGGCAGGTGACCAGCGGGAGGTGATCACCGGACTCGGCGCCGGACCGCGGCAGGATCCGGGCACCGCCAGGACGCCTGCCTTCACAGGCTCGTCACAGGCTCGTGAGGATCTGCGGGGCGAGGTTCTTGATCATGGTGTTGGTCCAACGCATCTGGCGCAGGGTCTGCGGGTGGCACTGCGAGACGAGGGCCAGCAGATCCGCGTCCCGGCCCGCCTGTGCGGCCTGCGCGAGCATCTCCCAGTGCAGGGAGTTCTCCGCCGCGCCGAGGTGGAGCTCCCGCAGGTCGCGCAGGAGCAGCAGGCCGGGCTCGGGCCGGTGGGCCATGGCCTCGGCCGTCTTCTCGCGCAGGGCGGACAGGACGCCGGCCGTGGACGCCCCGGAGGAGCCGCTCAGATGGATCCCCCGGCCGTCGGCGGCCTCGGACAGGCGGGCGACGTGTTCGCGCGACCAGGCGGCGAGGTCGGTGGCGACATGGTGGATCTCGTGCTCGGTGCGGTGGCGTTCGGCCGCCGCGGTGAGCTGCCCGGCGAGGTGCTTCTCGCCGTGGTGCAGGGTGCGCAGGGTGAGGTTGACGCCGTTCACCGGTTGCCCCTTCCACTGGTGGTGCCGGGGGTCACGTCGGCCGTCTCCGTGGCGAGGGCGGCCGCGCCGCCGACCGTGGGCGGCGCCGCGTCGGCGCGGGCGGGGGCCGAGGCCGTGGTGGTCGGGGCGGGCGCGGGGCGTCCGCCGGCGCGTTCCACCAGGCGCAGTGAGGCGGCGGCGGTCTTGAACAGGGGCTGTTTGGAGGCCGGGTCCCAGTCGGTGACGGTCGTCTCGTTGGCCGCGCGCCCGGGTTGCCCGGCGCTCGGGCCCTCGCCCGCCGCGGTGTCCCAGTATCCGTAGTGGAAGGGCACGAACAGCAGGCCCGGCCGGATGCCGGTGACGCGCAGCCGGCCGCGCAGGGCGCCGCGGGGGGTGCCGACCTCGACCAGGTCTCCTTCGGCCAGTCCGAGGTCGTCCGCGTCCGCGGCGGACGCCTCCACCCACACGTCGGGGGCGGCCGCGTTCAGCTGGGGCGCCCGGCCCGTCTTGGTGCGCGTGTGGAAGTGGTAGAGGGTGCGGCCGGTGGTCAGCTGGAAGGGGTGGTCCGCGTCGGGCGTCTCGTGCGGGGGGCTGTAGGCGGCCGCCCTGATCACGGCCTTGCCGTCCGGGTTGAGGGAGCGGTACTCGACGGGCTCGTCCGAGGCGCCGGTCTCCAGGTCCTTGCCGTAGCTCTCGCAGACGTCGGGGTGCGCCCAGGTGATGCCGTCGGTGTAGAGGCGTGGCGTGCCGTCGGGGGCCTGCTCGTTGCACGGCCACTGCACGCCGCCGGCGTCGCGCAGCTTGTCGTAGGTGATGCCGGTGTAGTCGCACGGCCGGCCGGCGCTGCACCGTTTCCACGCCTCGAAGGCCGACTCCGGGTCGTGCCAGGTGATCAGCGGGCCGCCGTCCTTGTCGCGGAAGTCCATGCGGGCTGCGTAGTCGAGGAAGACGTCCAGGTCCGGGCGGGCCTCGCCGGGCGGTTCGACGGCCTTGCCGGACAGGTGCACGGTGCGGTCGGCGTTGGTGGCGGTGCCGGTCTTCTCGGCCCAGGTGGCGGCGGGCAGCACCACGTCGGCGAGCTGGGCGGTCTCGGTGCGGAACAGGTCCTGCACGACCACGAAGAGGCGCTCCTGCCGCAGGACCGAGCGGATCCGGGACAGCTCGGGCAGCGACACCGCGGGGTTGGTGCCGCTGATCCACAGCATGCGGATCGAGCCCTGCTCGGCGTAGCGGAAGATCTGCATCGCGTGGGTCGGCGGGGCGTAGTGCGGGATGGTGTCGGGCTCGACGTTCCACACCTCGGCCAGGTCGGCGACGTGGCTGTCGTTCTGCCAGTTGCGGAATCCCGGCAGGTCGCCGTCGGCGCCGCATTCGCGGGTGTTCTGCGCGGTGGGCTGGCCGTTCATCTGGAGCACGCCGGCGCCCGGCCGCCCCAGCATGCCGCGGATCAGGTGCAGGTTGTTGACCTGTACGGCGGCGGCGGTGGCCTGGTGGGACTGGTAGACGCCCTGGAGGACCGTGGAGACCAGCCGGTCGGCCGTGCCCAGGATCTCGGCGGCCTCGACGATGCGGGCGGCGGGCACGTCGCAGACGGCGGCGGCCCACTCGGGGGTGCACTCCTTCACGCGGGACGCGAGCTCCTCGAAGCCGACCGTGTGGGCCTCGATGTAGTCGTGGTCGACCCGGTCGGTGCGGATGATCTCGTGCAGGAGCGCGTTGAGCAGGGCCACGTTGGTTCCGACGCGCGGGGCGAGGTGCACGGCCGCGCGCCCGGCCACGCGGGTGGGGCGCGGGTCGACGCAGATCAGCCGGGGCGGGTCGCCGCCCTCCAGACGGTCGAGCAGCCGCATCCACTGCACGGGCTGCGTCTCGGCGATGTTGTGCCCGAAGAGCGCGATCACGTCGGCGTGGTCGAAGTCGTCGTAGCAGCCGGGCTGGCCGTCGCAGCCGAAGGACTCCTTCAGCGCCTCGCCGGCGGTCGCGGTGCACAGGCGGGTGTTGCCGTCCAGGTGGTTGGTGCCGATGCCCGCCCGGGCCAGGACCGCCAGCGTGTAGTACTCCTCCAGGAACAGCTGACCGGAGGTGTAGAAGCCGATCGAGCCGGGTCCGCGTTCCTCCAGCAGCTCCCGCGAACGGGTCACGATCCGGTTCATCGCGGTGTCCCAGTCGCACTCCACCAGGCGGCCGCCCTCGCGGATCAGCGGCCTGGTCAGCCGGTCCCGCGACGCGTTGGCCTGCCAGCCGAACAGGTCCTTGGGGCCGA
Source organism: Streptomyces sp. NBC_00704 (assembly GCF_036226605.1). Classification (NCBI taxonomy): domain Bacteria; kingdom Bacillati; phylum Actinomycetota; class Actinomycetes; order Kitasatosporales; family Streptomycetaceae; genus Streptomyces; species Streptomyces sp. NBC_00704. The sequence goes on along the minus strand of NZ_CP109000.1, from coordinate 7,408,671 downwards.
GCCGGCCGCGGTTGACGCGGTCGTCCGCGCGGCCGCGCACGCCCACCATACGGCCGTCCGCGACGGCGACGTCCATGGCGTCGCCGTCGGAGTGCAGGATCGAGGCGGCCTGGACCCACCGCTGCACCTGGTCCGGTGCGACGCCGGCTTCGAGATGGGTGTCCACGCGCGGGGGCCAGGAGCGGTGGCGGTCGTAGGGGGTGCGTCCGCCCCACGGGTTCTCGATCCGGTCGACCGAAGCGACCGTCGCGGGCTCTTCCTTGCGGGCTTCGTCCATCCCAGCCTCCTGGTACCGCCGACGACGCCCTGCGCGTCGACCGTCCCCCGGTACCCCTTGGAGCGATCACGTAACACCGCGGTGAGCGGCGGGGTCCGCGGCCGGCGTCGGCACGGGCCGGGCGGACGGGGCGACCGCCGCGGCCCCCGGACCGGTGTCCGCGCCGGTCAGGCGGCCGTGTCGAGCGCCTCGCGGCCGGCGAGCTCCCCCGGCCCGAACGGCACCGTCACCGCGGGCGGGGTGCGCCGTGCGTGCACGGCCAGTGCCGCGGTGATCGCCACGGCGGCGAGCAGTCCGCCGCCCACGAGCGCGCCGCGGGCTCCCGCGACCTCCATGAGCAGGCCCAGCACGGGCGGGCCCGCCAGGCCCCACACGGTGCCGATGGCGCTCCACACGCCCAGGACCCGCCCGCGCAGGTGCGGCGGCGGGTCGGTCTGCAGGACGGTCGTCCCGGCGGTCTCGGACACGGACTCGGCCGCCGCCATGGGCAGGACGAGCACGAGCAGGACGGCCAGCGAGGGCGACAGTCCGGCCGCCGCCTGGAGAACCGCGCCCACGGCCGCCAGCACGCCGACCAGCCGTACGGAGGGCCGCCGCAGCCGGGCGCCCAGCACGGCGCCCACGATCCCGCCGACGGCCAGGACCGTGGAGACGGCGCCGAACGAGCCCGCGCCGAGCGCGAGCGGCCCGGTGACCAGTACGGCGAGGGTCAGGCCGTAGTTCCGGCCGAGGACGGCGCTGACGCCCGCGATGCCCGCGAGGGCCACCAGCCGGGGCCGGCGGGCGAAGAACGCGAGCCCCTCCCGCACGGTCATCTCCGGCTGGTCCGGCCCCTGCGCCCGCCCGGCGGCGGGACGGGGTTCCTGGGCGGCCGGCCGGTGCACGGGCCGCAGGAAGGGGATCACCGAGGCGACGAAGAGGAACGACAGTCCGTTGGCGGCGTAGGCGGCGCCGCTGCCCAGGAGGCCGACGTCACCCCGGCCAGCGCGGTCCCGAGGAGCCGGCCCGCGCTGTGGACCAGTGCGCCCACGCCGATCGCGGAGGGGAGGTCCGCCGCCGGCACGAGGTCGTTGCCGAGCAGGGCGCAGGCCGGCGCGTCGACGGTGGCGATCGTGCCGGTGACGGCGGCCAGCACCAGCAGGGCCGTCATGTCGATCCGGTCCAGCGCCACCAG